>CAMKEI010000001.1 GCA_946411525.1 uncultured Clostridia bacterium
GTGTTCTCCACCGCGGCCGACGGACAGACGACCGTAGAGATCCACGTGCTGCAGGGCGAGCGCCAGATGGCCTACGACAACAAGACACTGGGACGCTTCCAGCTGACCGGTATCGCGCCGGCACCCAGGGGCGTGCCGCAGATCGAAGTTACCTTCAGCATTGACAACAACGGTATCGTGAACGTCAGCGCGAAGGACAAGGCGACCAACAACGAGCAGCAGATCACCATCACCGCCAGCACCAACCTGACGGAGGAAGAGATCAACCAGCGCGTGAAGGAAGCCGAGCAGTTCGCGGAGCAGGACAAGAAGCGCAAGGAAGAGGTCGAAACCCTGAACCACGCCGACAGCCTGATCTACGAGACGGAGAAGACCCTGCGCGAGAACGGCGACAAACTGAGCGACGAAGACAAGAACGCCGTGCAAAATGAGATCGACGCGTTCAAGAAAGTCCGTGAAGGCAACAACGCGGACGAGATCAAAAACGCGATGGAAAGTTTCACCCAGAAGGTGTACGCCGTATTCGGCAAGCTGTACCAGCAGCAGGCCGGCGCCCAGGGAGACCCGATGGGCGGCCAGGGCCCGCAGGCGGGCAGCATGAACGACGACGGCAGCGTCAACGCGGACGGCAGCGTCGAATAACGGACTGCGTTTCGGCGTCAGCGCCGGAACAGAAGGGGATCGGGCCCCGGGCCCGCTGAGGCGCACCGGCGCCCCGGATCCCAGGCAGCATACAGGGAAGCAGGCCCGCTCCGTAACAGGAGTGGGCTTGCTTTGAGGAAGAAGGTGAAGAAGGCTTTATGACGGATAAGCGGGATTATTACGAAGTGCTGGGTGTCAGTAAAAACGCGACGGACGATGAGATCAAACGCGCTTATCGGAAGAAAGCCAAGGAGTGCCATCCGGATCTGCATCCGGACGACAAAAGCGCGGTTGAACGGTTCAAAGAGCTGAACGAGGCAAATGAAGTGCTGTCCGATCCCGACAAGCGGGCGCGATACGACCGGTACGGATTTGAGGATCCGACGGCCGGCATGGGCGGCGGCAATCCCTTCGCGGGGGGCTTCGATTTCGGCATGGGAGATATATTTGACCAGCTGTTCAACGGCGGCATGGGCAGAAGCTCCCGGAATCAGGGCCCGGTTCAGGGAAACGATCTCAGATATGAACTCAGGATCACGTTTGACGAGGCAGCGAAAGGCTGCGAGAAGAGCTTTGAAATCTACCGGAACGAACTATGCGACACCTGCAAGGGCACCGGCGCGAAGGCGGGCACGAGCCCGGTGACCTGTACGAGCTGCAAAGGCACCGGCCAGATCCGCCAGAGCGGCGGATGGATGACCACGGTACGAACCTGCCCGACCTGCGGCGGCAGTGGTAAAATGGTGAAGGACAAGTGCACCGGATGCGGTGGTACGGGACGGACACGAAAAAAACGGACCGTTACGGTGAAAGTGCCCGCCGGTATCGACAATGGGCAGACGATTATCATGAACGGCCAGGGCGAGCCTGGCATGCGCGGAGGCCCGAACGGCGATCTGTATATCGTGGTGAACGTCAGGCCACACAACCTGTTCAGGCGCGACGGATACAACTTGCTGCTTGATTTCCCGATCAGCTTCGCGACCGCGGCGCTGGGCGGCGACGTGCAGGTACCCACCCTCAGCGGACCGATCAAATACAGGATTCCGGAAGGAACCCAACCCGGCACGGAATTCCGGATCAAGGGGCAGGGCATTCAGCAGCTGCGGGGTACCGGCAAGGGAGACCTGGTACTTCGGGTTAAGGTTGAGATTCCGAAGCGGCTGACAAACAAGCAGAAGGATATTCTCAGGGAATTCGAGGCGACCACTAGCGACCGGGAATACGACAACCGGAAGAATTTCCTTGACAGGGTAAAGGAGCTGTTTCAGTGAAAGCTGAAGCAGCTTTTTTCTCCGGCTTGACGGAGAGCAGGGGGGAACGTACAATATTACAGTAATCAGGAAAGGAAGGCCGGAGAAGGATGAGGACCGGATGGCAGAATCCCTGGGTCAGGACAGTGACGACGCTGTTGACCGTCGCAGTGATGGTGCTGATCTTCTGCTTCTCCATGGAAGACGCCGAGAATTCAGACAGGAGAAGCGGGGTGTTCTCGGAGCAGGTTGTCCGGATTGTGTATCCGGACTATGACCGTATGGACGGGACGGAACAGAAGGCTGTTTACGACAGGGTCCAGTATGCGGTCCGCAAATGCGCGCATTTTACGGAGTATATGATTCTGGGCTTCCTGCTGCGGCTGTGCCTGGAGAGCTGGTTCGGCCACAGGATGAGGAAGTTCCGGATCCTCGCGCTGATCGGCTTCGGTGCAGGCACGGCGTACGCCTGCTCGGACGAGGCGCATCAGCTGGTGATCGACGGACGGAGCGGGCAGTGGAAAGACGTGCTGGTAGACAGCAGCGGCGTGCTGACCGGCGTGACGCTGGGGACGCTCCTGATCAAAAGCCTGAGCCGGAAAAACGGGGAAGCGTGACAGCGGGATTGACGCAGGGAGTGGGAAAATGGCTTATTTCAAGAGCAATGAACCGGAGCAGGAGTATCAGTATCAGGAAACGGAGACGCCTGAGACGGAATACGACGACGGGTTTGACGATCTGAACGAAGAGGCGGAAGAAGAAATCCCCGAGATGACGCCGGAAGAGAAGGCGGAGCGGACCCGAAACAGGGTGCGGCTCGCGTTCGGCGCCGGGAACCTTTTCGGCGTGATTGCCGGGACGATTGTGATCCTGCTGATGCTGACCCTGATTTTCAGCATCGTGCATTTTATGATGACCGACATGGGAAGGAACTTCAGTCTGTTCCAGACGAACTTCTGATACAATTCAGAATTCATAATTCAGAATACAGAATTCAGTTTGATTACGATGCGGTCGGAAAGCTGATCGTAAGGAATAAAGAAAATCAACGGGCGGTCGGAATGAAGAACAGGATTTATCTGGATCACGCGGCGACGACGCCGGTATCGAAAGCGGTGCTGGACGTGATGCTGCCGTTTTTTACGGAATGCCCCGGGAACGCCTCCGCTGTCTACGCGACGGGACGCGAAGCCCGGAAAGCCGTGGAAAACGCCAGGAAACAGGTTGCGGCGACGATCGGGGCGGAACCCCATGAAATCCTGTTCACCGGCGGCGGAAGCGAGAGTGACAACCTGGCCGTCAAAGGGACGGCGTACGCGCTGCGGGAAAAAGGGCGGCACATCATCACCACCGCGGTGGAGCATCCGGCCGTGCTGAACACCTGCAGATGGCTGGAGAAACAGGGCTTTCAAGTCACTTACGCCGAACCGGACCGGGACGGATACATCGATCCGGAACAGATCCGCCGGGCCATCCGGGAGGATACCGTGCTGATCAGCGTGATGGCGGCGAACAACGAGATCGGCACCCTGGAGCCGGTGGCGGAGATCGGCCGGATCGCGAAGGAGAACGGGATCGTGTTCCACACGGACGCGGTGCAGGCGGTCGGCGCCGTTCCGGTGGACGTGAGCGTGTGGAGCGCGGACCTGCTTAGCCTGAGCGCGCATAAATTCGGCGGTCCGAAGGGCGTTGGCGCCCTGTACGTCCGGAAGGGCACGCGGATCGATCCGCTGATCCACGGCGGGGAACAGGAGCGCGGCCTGCGGGCCGGCACGGAGAACACTGCCGGGATCGCAGGGCTCGGAAAGGCTGTTGAAGACGCGGCGGTCGGCCTGGCAGAGAACGCGGAGCGGACAGCCCGCCTGCGGGACCGGCTGACGGAGGGTATCCTGAACGCCGTTCCGTATTCGTTCCTGAACGGGCCGAAGGACCGGCGGCTGCCGAACAACTGCAGCGTCCGCTTTGACCGGATCGACGGGGAAGCGCTGCTGCTGCGCCTGGATCTGGCCGGGATCGCGGCGTCAGCCGGAAGTGCCTGTACCGCCGGAAGCCAGAAGATCAGTCATGTGCTGCGGGCGATCGGGCTCAGCGAGGATCAGGCGAAGGGGAGCCTCCGGCTTACCGTCGGGCCGGAAAACACGGAAGCCGAAATCGACGAGACCGTCCGGACCGTCGCGGAGATCGTCCTGGACCTGAGGAATCTGTTCCGTCCGTAAAACCAAAACACGAAAAAGACACAGGAAAATCAGATTCTGTTGTATGATAGGTACAACAGAATTTTGTTTCTGACAAATTGAACGGAGGAATCACCCATGAAAAAATTCATCGCTATCCTGCTGACCCTGACGATGGTCTTCACAACAGCAGCTGCCCTGGCAGACCTGACATTTGTAACCGGCGGTCAAACCGGTACGTATTTCGCCTTTGGCACCGTACTGGCCAACTATATTACCAACAATACAGACGTCAAAGTGACAGCAATCGCGGGAAACGGCTCCGCGGACAACATCGACGCACTGGATCTTGAAGATGATCAGCTGGCGTTTGTCCAGAACGACGTGGCCTTCTATGCCTACAACGGTATCAGATTTGAACGCTATGAAGGCAAGGCTGTTACGAGCTTCCGTGCTCTTGCTTCTCTCTACACGGAAACCGTGCAGCTGGTTACCTGCAACCCCGATATCAAGAGCGTCGCGGATCTGAAGGGCAAGAACGTTTCCATCGGTGCCTCCGGCTCCGGCGTGTATTTCAACGCTATGGACTTCCTGGCCGCCTATGATCTGACGGAAGCGGACATCAATCCCCAGTATCTCTCTTTCGGTGATTCCACCGAAGCTCTGAAGGATGGCAAGATCGACGCCGCTTTCGTTGTAGCCGGCGCTCCTACCACTGCTGTTGCGGACCTGTTCACCAGCAAGCAGGGATATCTGGTATCTCTGGATGAAGAACACATCGCCAAACTGCAGGAGATCTCCTCTGCCTACACAAAGAGCATCATCGCTGCCGGCACATATACCGGCCAGGAAGAGGATACCGTGACGGTCGGTATCAAGGCCACTATCATTGCAAACAAGGAAGTCTCTGACGACGAAGCTTACACAATTGTGAAGACGATCTTTGAAGGCAAGGAAGAGATCACTGCTTCCCATGCGAAGGGAGCAGAGCTTGATCTTGAATATGCTTCCACCTGCGGTCTGCCTTATCATCCCGGCGCAGCGAAGTATTTTGCGGAGCAGGGCTTCACGGTTGAAGAACTGCCGTTCGAATAAGCACTGACTCTGTATCAGCGGGAATCCGCAAGCTGACCGAGCGCGGATTCCCTTTTCCTTTTATCATAACTGAGGAGCGTTTGATGTGAGAAAAAAGAAACAGGAGATTATCCCGGAAACGCCGGAAGAAATGAAGGCGGAAATACAGAACGATATTGAAGCAGACGTGGACGCGATCATGCGGAAGTATGACCGGGAAAGCAACACGCGTATCTGGACAGGCATTCCCAAGACGATAGTCGGGATTATCCTGGCCCTTTTCTCCATGTACTGTATTTATGTGACGCTGTTCGCCAATTTCCTGGAACAGGTACGGCTCAGTTCTTTCCTGGGGCTGGTTATCGTGATGGGATACCTGACCTATCCGGCCCGGAAAGGAAAGATGCAGGCCAACTATATGCCATGGTACGACATCATGCTGATGGTCCTCGGTGCTGCATCATTCTTCTATTACACTGTGAATGCACATACGCTGCTTAACACAGGCCTGAAGCTAAAGCTGCAGGATCCGGTCTACATCATCGCAGGGATCATTGGCCTGGTGGTGCTGGCTGAACTTTGCCGACGCAGCGTCGGCTTGCCGATCCTGTGCGTGGCAGGAGCTTTTCTGGCATATACCCTGTACTGGTATATCAAGGATGGAAAGATGCTGGCCAAAATTGTGCATGAACTGTTCTATAACGAGAATGGCCTTCTGTCTACACCGATCAACGTTTGCTCAAAATACATTGTAGTATTTATCATCTTCGGAGCATTTCTGGAGAAAACAGGCATCTCCACTTATTTCATCGAACTGGCAAACGGGCTCACGGGGCGTTACGCCGGCGGTCCTGCAAAAGTAGCTGTGGTATCTTCCGCACTGTGCGGGATGGTTTCCGGATCATCCGTAGGCAATACGGTGACGACCGGTTCCATTACGATCCCGATGATGAAAAAGACTGGGTACGATAAGAACTTCGCCGGTGCGGTTGAGGCGGCCGCCTCTACGGGAGGACAGATCATGCCCCCGATCATGGGCGCTGCGGCTTTCCTGATGGCGGACTATCTGGGTGTGCCTTATTCCGACATTATCGTGCGGGCAATTCTTCCGGCATGCCTGTATTTCCTGGGCGTGTTTCTTTCCGTACACCTGGAGGCAAAGCGCCTGGGTCTGAAAGGCCTGAGCAAGGACGAGCTGCCGAAGATCAAGGAACTGCTGAAGGAAACATACCTGCTGTTGCCCCTGTTTATCCTGATCTACCTGGTATGCTCCCAGACCATGACGATGCAGTCCTCCGCGGCCTGGTCCATTCTTGCGACGATCGTCGTCGGTGTGGTATCCAATTACCTGCGTATGCGCAGGGTGCTGAAGCTGACCCGCCAGTCGGATCCCCAGGCCGCCGGTGAAGCAGAGAAGGTAACCGGCCAGCTTTTCCGCGCCGTTAACGTGTTCGAAGCACTGGAGAACGGAGGCAGAAGCTGTATATCCGTGGCAGTTGCCTGCGGCGTCGCGGGCGTCATCTGCGGCTGCCTGACGATCACGGGCCTGGCCAGCACGGTCATCAACACCATCGTAACCATTTCACAGGGCAAACTGTTTCTGGGACTGTTCCTGACGATGATCTGCTGCATCATCCTGGGCATGGGTCTGCCGACTACAGCGACCTACTGCATTATGGCCTCCACGTGCGCCCCGATCCTGATCCAGATGGGCGTACCGATGGTCTGTGCACACTTCTTCGTCTTCTACTACGGCATAGTGGCGGACATCACGCCGCCTGTGGCGCTGGCTGCGTATGCCGGATCCGCCATTTCCGGCGGCAGTCCGATGAAGACAGGCGTGAACGCGACGAGGCTTGCGATCGCGGGCTTTATCATCCCGTTCATCTTCGCCATGAGCCCGAATATGCTGCTAGTGGACGCGACCTGGTACGACGTCCTGCTGATCACGGTAACTTCCATAATCGGCATGTACGGTGTGACCTACGGACTGAGCGGTTTCAATGATAACGAGCTGAGCGGCAGCAGCCGGATCGCCGGGATCTGCAGACGCCTGATCTCTATCGCCGGCGGCCTCATGCTGATCTATCCCGGCATCGGAACGGACGTGTTCGGCGTGGCGCTGGTCGGCGCCGTCATGCTGTGGCGCAAGCTGGGCAACAAGGAAAAACCTGCGGAAGCATAAATCTGTACCACGTAGAACCTTTTTCAACCGCACGGAAACGTGCGGTTTTTACTTGTCCTGCGGCGTGAAAAAAGATATAATAAAAGATGGTATATTCTGCTCATGAGGGAGGGAAAAGGGTGTTCTGTCAGGTGATCATCGACATCGTGCACGAGAACGTGGCAAGCCCTTTTACCTACCGGATTCCGGACGGCATGGAACTTGAGCCCGGGCAGCGGGTGGCGGTGCCCTTCGGGCGGCGCGAAAAGGAAGGGATCGTGCTGGGCCTGTCGGAGGACTGCGATCTGGACGAGGCGCGGGTAAAGGACGTGCTGCGTCCCCTGGAGGACTACGCGGCGGTCCCTGCCGAACTCATGGAGCTGGCCGGGCAGATGGCGGAGGACGCGCACTGCCCGCTGGCGGAGACGCTGCGGCTGATGCTGCCGGCGCAGATGCGCGGCGGCAGGGTGCGCGTGAAGACGGAGCGGACGGCGCGGCTGGCCGTTCCGCCGGAGCAGGCGCTGGCGGCGGCGGACAGCGAAAAGCGAAGCCCGAAACGGGCGTCTCTGCTGCGGATCCTGGCCGACGGGGCGGTCCATCCGGTCAGGGAGCTCTCGGAAGAGGTAAAGGATCCGAACTGGGCGCTGAAGAAGCTCGCCGCGGACGGGATGATACTCCTCTCGGACGAGGAATCCCTGCGGACACCCGGCGCCGTCTTCGCGCAGCCGGAAGACCCCGGGTTTACGCTGACGCCGGGACAGGAGGAAGCGCTGGACGAAATCCTGCCGTGCCTGAACGGCAGGGGCGGACGGTTCCTGCTGCACGGGGTGACCGGCAGCGGCAAGACGGAAGTGTTCATGGCCGCGGTGCGGAAGGTGCTCTCCATCGGGAAGAGCGCGGTGATCCTGGTGCCTGAGATTGCCCTGACCCCGCAGATGGTCGCCTGGTTCCGCGGCCGGTTCGGGCCCGTGGCCGCGGTGATCCATTCCCGGCTGAGCCCGGGGGAGCGGTTTGACGAATGGCGGCGGATCCGCCGCGGGGACGCCCGGGTGGTCATCGGCGCGCGGAGCGCGGTGTTTTCCCCGGTGCGGAACCTCGGGCTGATTGTGGTCGACGAGGAACACGAGAGCACGTACCTGAGCGATCACCATCCCCGCTACGACGCGCGGGAAGTGGCGCTCCGCCGCTGCGGCAACGAGAACGCGACGCTGATCCTGGCCAGCGCCACGCCCAGCATCCTGAGCTTCGCGAAAGCGCGGCGCGGGGATTATATGCTGCTGGAGATGCCGCGGCGGGTACAGGACCGGCCGCTGCCGGAAGTCGAAATCGTCGACATGCGGGAAGAGCTGGAAAACGGCAACCGCACGGTGATCAGCGCGGCGCTGCGCAGGGCCCTCAGGGACTGCGCCTCCCGCGGGGAACAGGCGATGCTGCTGATGAACCGGCGCGGATACAACTCCTTCGTTTCCTGCCGGAGCTGCGGATACGTCGTGAAATGCCCGAACTGCGATATCAGCATGACCTATCACATGGTCAGCGAGGACGGTCTGCTGCGATGCCATTACTGCGGGCACGCCATGCAGCCGCCGGTTACCTGCCCGGAATGCGGCGGCAGGTATATCCGCTATTTCGGGGCGGGCACCCAGAAGGTGGAGGAGGAAGTCCGCAGAATCCTGCCCGGCGTCACCACCGGCCGGATGGATTACGACACCACAGGCGGGAAGGACGGGCACGCGAAAATCCTGGAAGCCTTCCGGAGCGGCCGGACCCGGATCCTGATCGGCACCCAGATGATCGCGAAGGGACTGGATTTCCCCCGGGTCACGCTGGTGGGTGTGATCGCGGCGGACATGACGCTGAACCTGCCGGATTACCGCAGCAGGGAAAGAACCTTCCAGCTGCTGACCCAGGTGGCCGGACGGGCCGGACGGGGTGAACAGCCGGGCAGGGTGATCATCCAGACGTACAAACCGGAGGATCCCGTGATCGGGTACGCGGCGGCGCAGGATTACCGGTCCTTCTTTGAGGACGAGCTTCAGCGCCGGAGGCGGGGACTGTATCCGCCCTTTACGCTGCTGGCGAGGTTCCTGACCGAAAGCCCGAAGGAAGAGGCGGCCGCTGCGGCGGCGGACAGGCTGGAACGGGAGATCCGGGCGCTTGCCGAAGCGCATCCGGCCTGGAGCCGGAAGCTGCTGCTGATCTCGAACGACACGCCGGGCGTGAAAATGCTGCGGGGCAGAAGCCGGCGGCATGTGCTGATGAAGATCCTGGTGAGCCGGGAAGCGGACGAAATGATTGCCGCGATGACGGAACTGGCGCGAGGAGAGTTCGAGGGAACGGAAGTGTGGTTCGAGGTCAATCCCACCACGATGATGTGAGCGTTAATTCAGAATTCAGAATTCATCATTCAGAAAAGATGAGTTGTGAACTGCGGAGATAAGGAGAACGGAAAAGGAATGGGTATTCGGAAAATCGTGATGCTGGGGGACGATACGCTGCGGAAGCACTGCAAGCCCCAGGAAAAGTTCGACAAACGGCTCGCGACGCTGCTGAAGGACATGGCGGACACCATGTACAAGGCCGAGGGCGTCGGGCTGGCCGCGCCCCAGGTCGGGATCCTGAGGCGGGTCGCGGTGGTCGATATTACCGAAGACCACAGTGGCCTGCTGGAGCTGGTGAACCCGGAGATCACGGAACGGGAAGGCGAGCAGACCGGACGGGAAGGCTGCCTGAGCGTGCCCGGGCGCCAGGGCGTGGTCACCCGGCCAATGAAGGTGAAGGTCCGCTTCCAGGACCGGAAAGGAGAATGGTTCGAGCTGGAGACCGAGGGATTCGAAGCCCGCGCGGTCTGCCATGAGTTGGACCATCTGGACGGGCAGCTGTACATCGACGTGATGGACCGGGAACTGACCGAGGAGGAAATCCTGGGACATATTCCGGAGGATGACCCGCAATGAGAATCGTGTTTATGGGAACCCCGGAGTTCGCCGTGCCGACGCTCAAGGCGCTGATCCGGGAAGGATATGAGATCGCGGGCGTGTTTACCCAGCCGGACCGGCCGAAGGGACGGGGGAACCGGCTGATGCCGAGCCCGGTCAAGACCGTCGCGCTGGAGGCGGGAATCCCCGTGTTCCAGCCGGAGAAAATCCGGCGGGACGGCGTGGAGGACCTGAGGAACCTGAAGCCGGACCTGTGCGTCACCGCCGCGTTCGGACAGATCCTGAGCCGGGAGATCCTGGACATTCCTCCGCTGGGCAACATCAATGTACACGCGTCGCTGCTGCCGAAGCACCGGGGCGCAGCGCCCATCGCCTACGCGGTCATGGGCGGGGACCGGACGGCCGGCGTGACGACGATGTTCATGGACGCCGGGATCGACACCGGCGACATCCTGCTGCAGGAATCCACAGAGATAGGCGAAAGCGAGACCTGCGGGGAACTGACGGAGCGCCTGAGCGTGATCGGCGCGGAACTGCTGATCCGGACGCTCCGCGCGCTGGAGGCGGGCTCCCTGAAGCGCGTTCCGCAGAATGAGGAAGAAATGACCTACGACCCGATGCTGAGCAAGGGCATGGGCGTCGCCGACTTTACGGCGGACGCGGACGCCGTGCGCGGGCTGATCAACGGGCTGAACCCCTGGCCCTGCGTGTCGGTGCCGGTCGGCGGGGAACGGATGAAGCTGCTGCGGGCGGTTCGGACGGACGACAGCGGTGAAGCCGGCACCGTGATCGCCGCCGATCCGAAAAAAGGCCTGGTCGTCGCCTGCGGAAGGGGCGCGGTGAAGATCCTGGAGATCCAGGCGCCGGGCGGAAAACGGATGCGGCCGGAGGATTACCTGAGAGGGCATGACATTCCGGCCAGTATCGACCTGAAAGAGGACAGGACATGAAGGAACAGAACTCCATGGAAGGGCTCGCCACCCGCCGGACCGCGCTGAAAGTGATCCGCCAGGCGACGGAGGAAGACGCCTACGCCTCGCTGGCGCTGGACGCGGCGCTGAGGAATTGCGGGCTGAGCGGCGCGGACCGCCGGCTGGTTTCCCGGCTGGTCTACGACACGCTGGATCACCTGATCTGGCTGGACTGGGCGCTCGCCCACGTCATGGCGAAGCCGGATACGGACATCAAACTGAAAAACATCCTGCGCCTGGGTGCCTGCCAGATTCTGCTGGAGGACCGCATCCCGGAAAGCGCGGCCACCAATCTCTGCGTGCAGCTTTGCGTGGAAAACGGCATGCAGGGCCTGAAGGGCGTGTGCAACGGGATTCTCCGGAACCTGATCCGGAAAAAGGACGAACTGGTCATTCAGGACGGCGGTGAAGAACCGGAAAAAGCGGCGGCCCTGCGGTACAGCGTTCCGGAATGGCTGTACCGGAAACTGCGGGAGGATTACGGCGATGAGGCCGGCGCGATCCTCGCTTTCCGGAATCCGGACGAGGGATGGACGCTGCGGCCGAACCTGACGAAGATCGATGACGCGGGGTTCGAGCAGCTGCTGGGCAAAAAGGTCTGGAAGAGGGAAAAAACTGTGATCCCGCACGCCTGGAAGATCACCGGCGCGATGGATATCGCCCGGGACGCCGATTACCTGGCCGGCAATTTTTCAATCCAGAGCGGCGGCAGCATGATCGCCTGCCTCGCGGCGGGCGTAAAGCGCGGGCAGCAAGTGCTGGACTGCTGCGCGGCGCCGGGCGGAAAGACCTGCTATCTGGCGGAGCTCATGGGCGGAACCGGCCGCGTGCAGGCATGGGATATCCATGAGCACCGGGTTGCATTGATAGAGGCGCAGGCGCGGCGTCTGGGACTCGAGAACATCCGGCCCATGGTCCGGGACGCCGGAAAGAAGCGGGAGGAACTGACCGGAACGATGGACGCCGTGCTGCTGGATGCGCCCTGCTCCGGACTGGGCTTCCTGGCCCAGAAACCCGATCTCAAGCTGCGGGTGACCGAAGATAGCGTCCGGGAACTGACGGAAATGCAGGAGAAGCTGCTGGAGTCGGTCTGCGGATACGTTAAACCCGGCGGCGTGCTGGTGTACTCCACCTGCTCTATTCTCAAGGATGAGAACGAGCAGCAGGCGGAGCGGTTCCTGGAGAGGCATCCGGAGTTTGCGGAGGAAGCGCTGCCGGAAAGCGTCCCCGCCCGGTACCGGGATCGTCAGGCGCGGGGCCTGCAGCTGCTGGAGTACCGGGACGGCCTGGAAGGATTCTATGTGATCAGGATGAGGAAGAATTATGACTGAACTGACCAGCATGACCTGCCGGGAGCTGACGGACTGGATGAAGGAGCAGGGGTATCCGGCTTTCCGGGGGAAGCAGGTCTTCCGCTGGATCCACCGGGGGGCGGACTTCGGCGAGATGACGAACCTCTCCAAAGACCTGCGGGAGGAGCTGGTGGGAAAGGCCGTCGCCCAGCCCGTGAGAATCCGCCTGGAGCGGAAAAGCCCGGCGGACGGAACCGTCAAGTTCCTGTACGAGCTGAAGGACGGGAACTGCGTCGAAGGCGTGCTGATGCGCTACAAGTACGGCGTGAGCCTGTGCATCTCCACCCAGGTGGGCTGCCGGATGGGCTGCCGATTCTGCGCCTCTACGCTGGAGGGACGGGTGCGGGACCTGACCGCCGGCGAGATGCTCGGCGAGATCCTGTGCGCGAACCGATATCTGGCGCCGGAAGGGGAAAAGGTCAGCCATGTTGTGTTGATGGGCAGTGGGGAACCGCTGGACAACTATGAGAACGTGATCCGCTTCCTGCGCCTGCTGCGGGAGGAGGAAGGCGTCCGGCTGAGCCTCCGGAACGTTTCGTTGTCCACCTGCGGCATCGTGCCGAAGATGTACGCGCTGGCGGAGGAAAACCTGCCCGTCACCCTGTGCGTGTCGCTGCACGCGCCGAACGACGAGATCCGCCGGCAGACCATGCCGGTGGCGAACACCTGGTCCATCGACGAGATCCTGGAGGCGTGCCGCAACTATATCCGGAAAACCGGGCGGAGAGTGATCTTCGAGTACGCCCTGTCCGACGGGGTGAACGCCGGGGAGGAGCAGGCGAAGGAACTGGCGGAAAAGCTCCGCGGCATGCAGTGCCACGTCAACCTGATTCCCCTGAACACCGTGGCGGAGCGGGACATGAATAGCGTATCGGAGGAAAACGTGCGGCGTTTTCTGAAGGTCCTGGAGGGCCGGCATATTTCCGCCACTCGAAGGCGGGAAATGGGAGACGACATCGAAGGCGCCTGCGGCCAGCTGCGCAGGAAGACGATAAACAGCTCAGAGGGAGAATAGGAACAGATGCGGAAGTTTAACCTGAAAGGGACCGTCGTGGAGCGGATGAAAGGCATACAGCGGCAGGAGCCGAAGTCGGAGGAACCGGCCGGGAAGCCGGAGGCCCCCGAAGTGAAGCCTGTGTTTTCCGAAACGCAGGGCGTGCTGTCCTGCGCCTGGCGGACGGACGTGGGCCGGCTGCGGAGGAACAACCAGGACGCCGTCATTCTCGGAAACGGGCTTGCCGGCGTGGCCGACGGCATGGGCGGGCATAACGGCGGAGAGATCGCTTCCGCTGGCCTGCGGGACGGCCTGCTTCGGGAGACCGCCGGCCTGCAGCCCGACAGCGGGAAACTGCAGGAAGCCGTCAACACCGTGAACCTCGAACTGTGGAAACAGCAGGAGGAGGACCTGTCCCTGGCCGGGATGGGCACGACGCTGACCGTCATCTGGCCCGCTGAAAAGGAAATGGTCATCGGCCAGGTGGGCGACAGCCGCGCCTATCTGCTGCGGAATGGCGAAGTGACCCAGGTAACCCAGGACCACAGCATGGTCGCGGACATGGTGCGCAAGGGCGTGCTGACGGAGGAACAGGCGGCCTGCCACCCGATGAGGAACTACATCACGCGCGCCGTGGGCACGGAAGAGAGCGTTACGGTGGATATGACCATGTACGAAAGGAAACAGGGCGACCGCTGGCTGATCTGCTCGGACGGCCTGTACGGCATGATTCCCGGCGGCGAACTGCGCCGGCTCATGGCGGTTCCGGATCTGGAGGAAGCCGCGGACCTGCTGCTGAGGGCAGCCCTTGAAGGCGGCGGAAAAGACAATATTTCTCTGGTACTGCTGCAGGACGACACCGTTTTCCCTGAGGAGGAAACGGTCCCTGAGAGCGAAGATCGCCCCGCCGGCGATGAAACCTCCGGGGAGGTGACCGTGCCGTGAAGGAAAAAATCCTTGCGAACCGTTACCGCCTGACGGAACAGATCGGCATGGGCGGCATGGCGATCGTTTACCGGGCGATCGACCTCAGGACGGGGCACAATGTGGCCGTCAAGGTGCTGCGGCCCGAATACAACGAGGACAGCGAGTTTATCAGCCGTTTCCAGCGCGAGGCGGAAGCGGCCAGCAAAATGACCCACCACAACATCGTCAACCTGCTGGACGTGGGCATGGATGGTGAAAACCGCTACCTGGTCATGGAGTATGTGCAGGGCAAGACCCTGAAGACCGTGATCCAGGAGCGCGGAAAGCTCAGCCCGGCGCTGGCCGGGCAGATCACGATCCGGATTCTGAGCGCGCTGGAGCACGCCCACCGGAACGGCATCGTGCACCGGGACATCAAACCGCAGAACATCCTCGTTCACGCGGACGGGCATATTAAGGTCGCCGACTTCGGCATCGCGCGCATCGCCAACAGTTCCACCCTGACGAAGGGCGACAACGTCATGGGCTCCGTGCACTATTTCTCGCCGGAGCAGGCGAAGGGCGAGGGCGCCAACGCCAGCAGCGACCTGTACTCCACGGGCGTGGTGCTCTATGAAATGCTGACTGGTCGGGTGCCCTACGACGGGGACAATCCGGTGGCCGTGGCTATGCAGCACCTGCACGCGACCCCGGTCCCGATCCAGAACCTGGCACCCGACGTGCCGCCGGCGCTGGTGCGCGTCTGCATGAAAGCCATGGAAAAGAACCCGGCCATGCGGTATCAGTCGGCCAGAGATATGGCCGCGGACATCCGTGCCGCGCTGGAGAACAGGCCGGAACGGCCGGTCTATCCCGAGAAGGAACTGGAAGTCCAGCAGCCCAAACCCCAGATGATACGGGAAGAGAACGCGAAACTGCAGAACACGGATACCGGAAAGAACCGGACGGAAGCGGCCCGCCGCAGAAGGATCCGGACGATCATCCTGACGACCGGCCTCGGCCTGGTCCTCGCCGTGGGCCTGTTCTTCGGCATCCGGGCGATTTTCGACCGGGTGGTGACCACGGCGACGGTGCCGAATGTGATCGGCCTGGACGTGAAGGACGCGGAGGACCTGCTGTCCCGGGAAGGCCTCAAGTTCGAGGAGATGTATTACAGCAACGAGAACGTCAAGGTGAACACCGTGTTCATGCAGGCGCCGGAGGAAAACGAGATCAAGCGGATCGGTGATACGGTGATGCTGTCCGTGTCCAGCGGGCCTTCCCAGCTGACCATGCCGTACGTGATCGGCATGAACGCGGAGGACGCCACAGCGCTGCTGCAGAGCTACGGGTTCACCCTGACCCGCGACCGCGTGATCAGCGGAGAGTATACGATCGACACGGTCGTTTCGCAGCTCCCCGCGGCCAATGAAAAGGTCAGCAAGGACACGGCGGTCAATATTTCGATCAGCGGCGGCAAGACGACGGTGCCGGTGCTGAAGGACCTGACGCTGGCGGAAGCGGAGGAACTGCTGAAGCAGTACTCCCTGAAGATCAGCCCCGTCCTGTCATATGTGGACACCCGCAACGCGAAGGAACACGGCAAAATCACCGGGCAGTCGCCGGCCGAGAACCTGGACGTGATGCTGGAGTCCGAAGTCAGCCTCAGTATCTACCGCTATCCCACCGACCGGGCGGATTACTCCTTTGACGTCATCCTAAACCGGTCGGAACAGGATATCAGCCTGAGAATTACGCTGCAGGCAGCGGAATCCGAAGTGGAAATCGAAAGCTATACCCACACCTATCCGCCGGATATGGACCGGAAACAGCCTGTAACGATCAACCTGCCGGACACCCGGGTCTATACCTGCAGGGTATACCAGAACGGCGAAGCCGGGGAACCATTCACCATCGGCGAAGAATGACGGAAGCAGAAAGGAAGCAGGACGTGCAGCCGGAAGAAAGCACACTGAAGCGGGGAACCCTGGTCCGCGGGATCGGCAGTTTCTATACGGTCCGGGACGCGCAGCGCCGGGAATACACGCTCCGCTGCAAGAAAAAGTTCCGGCGGGAAAAGCTGGTCCCCCTGGTGGGCGACGAAGTGATGTTCACGCCCGGACAGGGCGAGGAACACGGCTGGATCGAGGAAATCCTCCCGCGCAGGACCGTGTGCCTCCGGCCACCCGTGGCCAACGTCACCCGGCTGGTGATCGTCGTCGCGCCGGTGCCCGAACCGGACCTGGTGCTGGTGGACCGGCAGATCTCCCGGGCCTTCGGCCAGGGCATGGAAGTGCTGATGGTCGTGAACAAGTGCGACCTGGACGGCAACCTGGCCGGCGTCCTGCGGCAGGAATACGCGCCCGCGGGCATCCGGGTTATCGCCGCCAGCGCGAAGGACGGCACGGGGCTGGACGAAGTCCGCGGCGCCCTGGGCGGGGACGCGCTGTGCTGCTTTACGGGCCAGAGCGGCGCGGGCAAAAGCACGATGATCAACGCCCTGCTGGATCTGAGCCTGGAAACGGGGGACATCTCCCGGAAGATCTCCAGAGGGAAAAACACTACGCGCCATACGGAGCTGATCGAGAAAAACGGGATCCGCGTGATGGACACCGCCGGATTCAACCTGCTGGAGGCGGAATCTTTCCTGGAACCGGAAAAACTCAGGGAGCGGTATCCGGAATTCGCCCCTTACGAGGGGAAATGCCGGTTCAGCGAATGCCTGCATGACCGGGAACCGGGCTGCGCGGTGACGGAAGCGGAACAGAAAGGCCTGATCAGCAGAGGCAGGCTTGAAAGGTACAGAATACTCCTTGCGGAAGCAAGAGAAATATGGAGGGAACGGTATGATTAAAATCGCCCCGAGCATCCTGGCCGCCGATCCGCTGAACCTGGAAAAGGACGTCAGGGCCGCCGAGCAGGCGGGCTGCGACTGGATCCACGTCGACGTGATGGACGCGCACTTCGTTCCGAACCTTGCGTATTCCGCCGATACGGTACGCGGGCTGCGCAGGATCACGGAACTGCCGCTGGACGTTCACCTGATGATGGACAATCCCGAAACGATGATCGATCCCTTCCTGGACGCCGGCGCCTCCTGCGTGACCGTTCACGCCGAGATCGACCGCGACATCCCCGCGCTTCTCGAAAGGATACGCCGGAGGGGCCGCATGGCGGGCATCGCGCTGAAACCGAACACGCCGCTGGAAAAGGTGACGGACATCCTGGGCATGACGGACCTTGCCCTCCTGATGACCGTGGAACCCGGCTTCGGCGGACAGAAGCTGGACGCCCGCGTCATCGCCAAGATCCGCCAGCTGAAGGACATGGGATACCAGGGAGAAATCGAATCCGACGGCGGCATCCAGGAGGACAACCTGGAAAGCCTCGCGGCAAACGGCCTTACGGTCGCCGTCATGGGCACGGCGCTGTTCAGGAACCCGGACATGGCGGGCTGCATCGCCCGCCTGCACAGGATGTAAAAGCAAAAACAAACGCAAACGGACAGGAAAAATGAATTACAGACAGGATACAATCGCCGCGATCGCCACGGCCCCCGGAACCGGCGGGATCGGGATCATCCGGCTCAGCGGCCCGGACGCGGAAGCGGTCCTGACGCGGGTTTTTGCGCCTGCGGGCGGGACGAAACCGCCGTTTGAGTCTCACCGGATGATCTACGGAAAGCTCGCCGACGGCGGGGAAACCGTGGACGAATGCATGGCGGTGCTGATGCGCGCGCCCCGCAGCTATACGCGGGAGGACGTCGCCGAGATCCAGCTGCACGGCGGGAACTACGTGGTGAACCGCGCGCTGGAGCTGTGCCTGAAGCACGGGGCGCGGCTGGCGGAAGCGGGGGAGTTCACCCGCAGGGCGTTCCTGAACGGGCGGGTGGACCTGAGCCGCGCGGAAGCGGTCATGGAACTGATCGCCGCCCGGGGTGAAAAGGAACACAGGGCCGCGGTCCGCCAGCTGAACGGTGGGGCGTCGGCCTTCATCCGCGGCGCCGCGGACGCGCTGGCCGGCCTGCAGGCCGGGCTTGTGGCCTGCATCGACTATCCGGAGGAAATCTCCGACGAGGAAGGCGCCGGGGCCCTGAAGGAAGGCCTGGACAGCCTGACGGCCTCCCTGGAAAGCGCCATCGACGAGCACGCCTCCAGGCTGATCCATCAGGGGCTCCACGTAGCTCTGATCGGCCGCCCGAACGTCGGGAAAAGCAGCCTGCTGAACGCGCTGCTGGGCGAGAACCGGGCCATCGTGACGAACATCCCGGGCACGACCCGCGACACCGTGCGCGGGGAGATGACGGTCAACGGATTCCGGGTGATCCTCACGGACACGGCGGGCATCCACGAAACGGACGACCCGGTGGAGAAGATCGGCGTGGAGCGCTCTGAGCAGGCCCGCAGGGACGCGGACGCGGAGATGCTGGTTCTGGACGGATCCGAACCCCTGACGGAAACCGACGCGGAGCTGCTCAGAGGGCTCGGCCCAAGCGGCGTGGTGGTCATCAACAAAACCGATCTGCCGCAGACGCTGACGGAAGCGGACGTCCGCACGATCCAGCCGGACGCGGAATGCCTCACCGTCTGCGCCAATGATGCCGCGAGCCTGGCGCCGCTGCGGGAATGGCTGGAAAGCTATACCGAGGTCTCCGACCAGATGGCGCTGACTCAGCCCAGGCATCTGGACGCGGCGCGCCGGGCGGTATCCCATCTGAAGGACGCCCTGCGCACGCTGGATACCTTTACGCCCGACGTGGCGGCGACGGACCTGCAGGCCGCGCAGGCCGCCCTGAGCGAGATCACGGGCGAAAACGCAGACGAAAAACTCCTGGACAGGGTATTTTCCACTTTCTGTGTCGGGAAGTAAAAGAACGGGGGAACAGGAACATGAGTGAGTATCAGCATGTGGTCAGGGGCCGGGGAAGCCTGAACAAACTCCCCGCGCTCATGGAAAAACTCGGCTTCCGCAGGCCGCTCATCGTCGGCATGGAGCCGCTGACCGGCACGCTGCTGAAGCGGAATCCGTCGCTGCTGGCCAGCCCCGTGTTTTCCGCGTTCCATCCGAACCCGGATCTGTCTGACACGGAAGCGGGCGCCGAAATCTTCAGGCGGGAGGCATGCGACGGCCTGATCTCCGTCGGTGGGGGATCCAGCATCGATACGGCGAAGGCCATCAAGGCCCGCCTGTCCGCCGGGAGCGAGGACGACGTCATCCACAGCCGCCTGACCGTCTCCGGCCCCTGCCCGCATATCGCTGTCCCGGGCACGGCGGGAACGGGATCCGAAGCGACGCAGATCGCGGTAGTCTATGTCGGCGGGAAGAAAGTCAGCCTGAACCACCCGGAGCTGAGGCCGGAGGGCGTGGTGCTGGACGCCGCCCTGCTGGACTCCCTGCCGGTATACCATAAAAAGTCCTGCGCCCTGGACGCGCTGGCCCAGGGGATCGAGAGCTACTGGAGCCGGGGATCGAACGACGACAGCAAAGTGCACGCCTATCTGGCTATAATCGGCGTGCTGGACAATCTGAAGGCGTATCTGGAAGGGGATCCCCACGCCGCGGACGAAATGCTGGACGCCAGCTACCAGAGCGGCAAGGCGATCCAGATCACCCGGACGACCGCCGCCCACGCCATGTCCTATATGCTGACGAAGCGGCTCAGCCTCGCACACGGGCACGCCTGTATGCTGACCCTCCCGACGCTGTGGGAGATGATGCAGGAACATGAGGAGATGCGTGAAACGCTGGGCGACCTGAGCGCGAAAATGCGGCTCGGGGATATGCGGATGGCGCCGAAACTGCTCAAGGGCATCCTGTACGACCTGGAGATGCCCATCCCGCCGGTGCCGGACGAGGAGACGCTGGAGGAGCTGGCCGCGTCCGTGAACACCGAACGGCTGAGCAACCATCCGGTCGCGATGACGAAGGACGAAATCAGGGAAGCGTACCGCCGCGCCATGACGCCCCTGTGTGAAAACGAAAAGCAGGCCTGCCTGGACATCTGGCGGTATTACGGGAGGTAATCCGGAATGGCGAATACGATACACAGCGGACACCGGGAAAGGCTCCGGGCCCGCTTTATCCGGGATAAAGGCTTTGAGAATTTCGAGGATCACCAGATCCTGGAGCTGCTGCTGTTCTACGCCAAGGCAAACGGGGACACCAACCCCATCGCCCATGAGCTGCTGGACGCCTTCGGCAGCCTGAAAGGCGTGCTGGAGGCCAGGCCCGAGCAGCTGATGCAGGTGAATGGCATCGGCGAGCAGCAGGCGACCTTGATCAGCATGGTGGTTCCGCTGACCCGGGTATGGCACCGCTGTGCGATGGAGAAACCGGACCGGATCTCAAACAGCCGCGAGGCGGAGGACTACTGCATGTCTATCCTGGCGGGGGAACGGACGGAACGGTTTTACGTCATTTCCCTGAACGCAAAATGCAACGTGCTTGGCAGGCGGAAGATCTCGGAGGGATCCCTCAGCGAAGTCTCCGCCTACCCGCGGATGGTAATGGAGACGGCGTTGAACTACAACGCTCACAGCGTGCTGCTGTGCCACAATCATCCGGGCGGGACCTGCGCGCCTTCTCCGGAGGATATCTCCTCCACGCTCCAGCTGCAGCGGCTGCTCAACGGCGTGGGCATTCTCGTGCTGGACCATATCATCGTTGCCGGGGATCGGACCTACAGTATGATCCAGCACGGCGACATCGATTACAGAACCAAAGGAAGATAAACCATGAAACGCAGAAAACACCCGCTGCTCAGGATCCTGCTCCTGTTGGTCTTGCTGGCGGCTGTCGCATATGCCGGCATTGTCGGCTATGTCTGTATCAGTGAAGGGAGCGTGCTGAAGGAAGTGCCGACGACAGAAAACTATGACGCGATCATCGTCCTCGGCGCCCAGGTTACGCCGGACGGAACGCCCAGCGTTCAGCTCGGCTGGCGGCTCGACGCCGCATACAGCGCCTGGCAGCAGAAGGCAGTCCCGGTCGTCGTGTGCGGCGCGCAGGGGAAGGACGAGCCGATGACCGAAGCGGAAGCCATGTCGATGTACCTCACGGAGAAGGGTGTCCCGGAAACGGATATCCTGAAGGATCCCGATTCCTTCAACACCAACCAGAACCTGAGGAACGCCGCATCGCTCCTGAAGGAACTGCCCGGTATCCAAAAGGTGCTGATCGTGACCAGCGATTACCATGTACCCCGGGCAATGGCGCTGGCGCAGGATCTCGGATTCGACGCCTGCGGCATGGGAAGCCCCTGCAAACCTGAATACTGGATCAAAAACCACGCGAGGGAAGCGCTGGCATGGTGCAAGTACTGGGGGAAAAAGTACCTGCACCTGCCACTGGAGTAACAATGGACGCAGAAATCATCAGGACACGCCTCCTACGGAACGGGATCCCCTTCCGGGAGGAACTGCCGGAAAAGCTGTACCGCTACTATACGCTGCTTCAGGAATGGAACAGCCGTATGGACCTGACTGCCGTCACGGATGAAGAGGAGACGGTCGACAGGCACTTCATCGACAGCCTTACCGTTCTGAAAACGGGACTGATCGGGGAGCAGGACAGCCTGATCGATGTCGGGACAGGAGCGGGTTTTCCCGGCCTGGTGTTAGCGATCGCCTGCCCGGACCTTCAGGTCACCCTGCTGGACTCCCAGCAGAAACGACTGACGTTCCTTGAGAAGGTCAGCACGGAAACCGACACCCGGAATACCACCATCGTCCATGCCCGGGCGGAAGACGGGGCCCGGAAAGCCGGACTCCGGGAACGGTTCGACCGGGCGGCCGCCCGCGCGCTGGCCCCGACAAACGTCCTGTGCGAATACCTGCTTCCCTACGTGAAAGTCGGAGGATGCACCCTCTGCTGGAAAGGTCCTGCCCTGAAGGACGAGCTGGAAAGCGGACGCAGGGCAGCCCACCTCCTCGGAGGCAGGCTGGAGATGCCCGTACCATGTACTGTAGACCAAAGGGACTGGGAACACATGATCCTGCCCATCCGGAAAGTCCAGCCCACCCCTGCAGCCTACCCAAGAAAAGCGGGAACACCGAAAAGCAAGCCGCTGGGACGCTGAAACATGTTTCGGCTTGACGCTTTTTTCTGCCGAGTGATATACTAACCGCAACGCGGTTGTGGTGGAATGGCAGACACCGGGGACTTAAAATCCCCTGCCCTTAAAGCGTGCGGGTTCGAGTCCCGCCAACCGCACAACACCCCGTGCATGCTGTAATATGCACGGGGTGTTTTCGGTGATAGAAAAAGCTGCAGCACAACGCTGCAGCTTATGCTTCCAATAATCGGCGAATCTCAATCCGGCTCAAAGGAGAAATGCAGATCGGAGAGGACACCCATCTTGGAACTGATCCAGCCAGTCTTCCCGTTTTCCAGACGGATCAGCAGCCAGACACCGGGATAGACGTCCAGCACTTCATACTCCGAGGAGGCGGAGGCATGTCCGACGATCTTGGATGTGGCGCCCGGCTCCTTCCGGACTTTCGGGTTGTCCTCGGAACGGATCCGGAAACGCATGCTGAACGTGTCTGAGGACGGGGAGGATTCGGAGGAAGCGCCGGCGATTGCCGAGATGAACCAGTCCTTCATCTGCTGTTTCTGCGCGACGAAGGTCGTCTGTATCGCGATCAGCTCTTCCAGGCGGGCCCGGAGTTCCTGGATTTCCTGTTCTTTTGCTTCCAGGTCCTGCGTAAGGGTTCCGTTTTCGCCAGCCCGGCTGACGATATCAGCCTTCAGGGCCTCGATCTGTCCGTCCCGGTTGGCGACAGCGGCGGACAGCGCCTCGGCTTTTGATTCCGTTTCGGCCAGTTCGGCGTTCAGCGTTTCGATTTCAGCTTCCTTATCAGTCAGCTCGGCGGCCAGGGCGGAAAGCTCGTCCTGCGGATCTTCCTCTGCAGCGTCGAATTCCGGAGACGGAGATTCATACGGATCAGGGGACGATTCAGGGGGCAGCTCGGGTGACGGTTCAGGAGACGGCTCGGGAGAGGGTTCCGGGGAGGGTTCCGGGGAGGGTTCGGGGGACGGTTCCGGGGAAGCGTCCGGTTGGGTCTCCGCGGCCGCTGTCAGTTCGGCGATCTGCCTGTCCCTGTCGGCCAGGGCGGTGTTGAGCCACTCGATTTCCGCGTCTTTTTCATTTATGCCGTCGGTCAGCGATTTGATCTGGGCGTCGCGGTCGCTGATGGAGTCGGTCAGCGTCTCCAGGCGGCCGGTAAGTTCTTCGGCGGCTGATTTGAGCGTTTCGACCTGGGACTTCTTTTCCTCGAACTGGGAAGAGAGGGAAGAAAGCTGGGATGTCTTTTCCTCCAGCTGAGCGGAGAGGGAGGAGACCTGCGCGTCTTTTTCTTCAGCCTGGGAGGAGAGGGTGACAATCTGAATGTCCTTTTCTGCCAGCTGGGCGGAGAGGGATTCGATCTGGGTGTTGCCGTCGTTCAGCTGTTTCGTGAGGCTTTCGATCTGCTTCGCGTTCTTTTCTGATTCGGAGGTCAGCTCCGCGACCCTAGCGTCCTTTTCGGACAGCTCCTTCTGAAGCGAGGAGATCTGATCCGCGCTTTTTTCGGCGTCTTCGGTGAGGGTCTCGATGGACGCGGCCTGGTCAGCGATCTCCCGGTCCATATCCACCATCCGGTCTTTGGCTTCGGTCAGGTCAGCTTTCAGGTCGATCAGCTGTTTCTCGCGGTCATCCACCGCCGTATGAAGATCGTTCAGACGGGTGCTGTGGCGGCTGCTGTCGGTGACGTAAAGAACGGCGAACGCGACCGCGAGCACGAGCAGCAGGGAAATTATGACACCGGCCAATCCTTTTTTCATGGGATCATACCTTTCTGATAATACGATATGAACAGGCTGAACACTACCTGTTATTCTACACATCCGTCTGGACTATGTCAAACACCAGCGGCGGCGGGTGGATCACAGGGATGGATAGTCGGGTCGGAAAAAACCACAATATATTGTATTGACAGATGTATAATAAGACGTTATAATACATCTGGTTTATGGGGAGGATATCCCCTTATTGATTGTATTCAAGGAGGGAAAACATGGGCAGATATTTTGGAACAGACGGTTTCCGCGGCAAGGCCGGCGTGGTCCTGACAGCGGAACACGCTTTCAAGACCGGCCGGTACATCGGGTGGTACTACAGTAGGAAGCACCTGGACGACAAAGCCCGCATCGTGATCGGTAAGGACACCCGCCGCTCATCCTATATGTATGAAAGCGCCCTGGCTGCCGGCATCACCTCTTCCGGCGCGGACGCCTATCTCCTGCACGTGACGACGACGCCATGCGTCAGCTACATTACGCGCACGGAGGATTTCGACTGCGGCGTCATGATTTCCGCAAGCCACAACCCGTTCTACGACAACGGCATCAAGCTCCTGAACGGCAAGGGCGAGAAGATGGACGACGAGCTTCAGGACGCGGTCGAGGACTATATCGACGGCAAGACTGAAGAACTGCCTTTCGCCTCGGAAGACAAGATCGGGTGCACCGTGGACTTCTATACCGGACGGAACCGGTATATTGGATACCTGACCAACCTGGCCACCCGGCCATTCGACGACCACAAGGTCGCCCTGGACTGCTCGAACGGCAGCAGCTGGATGATCGGCCCCGCCGTGTTCAACGCCCTAGGTGCGAAGACCTACGTCATCCATGACAAGCCCGACGGCCTGAACATCAACAAAGGATGCGGCAGTACGCACATCGAATCTCTGAAGGAATATGTGAAGGAAAACAAGCTGGACGTCGGTTTCGCCTTCGACGGCGACGCGGACCGCTGCCTGGCCGTCGACGAGAACGGCAACGAAGTGAACGGTGACAAGATCATGTATATCTGCGCCAAGTACCTCAAGGGCAAGGGACAGCTGC
Source organism: uncultured Clostridia bacterium (assembly GCA_946411525.1). Lineage (GTDB taxonomy): Bacteria > Bacillota > Clostridia > Christensenellales > Aristaeellaceae > Aristaeella. Next base: position 25,357 of record CAMKEI010000001.1, read on the forward strand.
CGAGCAACACGGTCGTCACGACGATCATGAGCAACTTCGGCCTGTACAAGGCGCTGGACGCGGCCGGCATCAACTACGAGAAGACCGCCGTGGGCGACCGGTACGTCTATGAGAACATGAAGGCATACAACCACCTGATCGGCGGCGAGCAGAGCGGACATATCATTTTCCGCAAGCACGCCCGCACCGGCGACGGACTGATCACGGCCATCATGCTAATGGAAGTCATGATTGACACCCAGCTGCCGCTGTCCGTGCTGGCCGAGGGATGCAGGATGTACCCGCAGGTCCTCAAGAACGTGGTGGTGGACGACAAGGACGGCACGCTGGCCGAGCAGAAGGTCATGGACGCTGTCAACCACTGCACCGAGGAACTGGGAGAATCGGGCCGCGTACTGCTGCGCAAGAGCGGAACCGAACCGGTGCTCCGCGTGATGAGCGAAGCGAACAGCATCGAGGAATGCGAGAAGTACGTCGACTATATCATCAACGCCATGAAGGAAAGCGGACATCTGATCGAGGTGAAGAAATAATGCTGAAGACAAAAGACCTTTACGACCTGTCCCATACCAAGGCGGCGCCGATCCTTGAGAATACAGAGTATCCTTGGGAAGTGCTGGACAAGATCAAGGATTTCATCATCGAGCTGGGAAAAACCCTTCCCAAGGACGAATACGACGAAGTCAGCGAGAACGTCTGGATCGCGAAGGACGCCAAGATCTATCCCAACAACTATATCGGCGCACCGGCGATCATCGGGCACGAGACGGAAGTGCGCCCGGGGGCGTTTGTCCGCGGAAGCGCGCTGGTGGGCGACCACTGCGTGGTGGGCAACAGCACGGAGCTGAAGAACGTGATTCTCTTTGACAATGTGCAGGTTCCCCATTACAATTATGTGGGTGACAGCATCCTGGGCTACAAGAGCCACATGGGCGCCGGGTCCATCACCTCAAACGTCAAGAGCGACAAGCTGCTGGTGACGGTGAAGTGCGGGGACGAGAAGATCGAGACCGGACGGAAGAAGATCGGCGCGATGCTGGGCGACCGCGTGGAAGTCGGGTGCAACAGCGTGCTGAATCCCGGCACAGTGATCGGACGCGATTCCAACGTGTATCCGACCTCCTGCGTACGGGGAACGATCCCGGAAAAGAGCATCTGGAAGAACAACGGCAAGATCGTTACGAAAAAGTAAAATAAAAATCATTTCAAGGGGGAAATGACAATGAAGGTTATCATCGCGAAGGATTACGAAGACGGAGCCCGCAAAGCCGCGGACATCATCGAGAAGATCGTCCGGGAGAATCCGGAATGCACCCTGGGCCTGGCCACCGGTTCCAGTCCCATCGGCATGTATAAGGAACTGGCCCGCCGGTGCAGGGAGGAAGGGCTTGACTTCAGCAAGATCCACAGCGTGAACCTGGACGAATACGTAGGCCTCGAAGGGACCCACGACCAGAGCTACCGCTACTTTATGAACGACAACCTGTTCGACCATATCAACATCGACAAGAAGAACACGTACGTCGCCAAGGGAACGGGAGACGTGGCCGCGAACCTGAAGGAGTTCAACGATATCCTGGACAGGACGGACATCGAGATCCAGGTTCTGGGCGTCGGACCGGACGGCCATCTGGGATTCAACGAGCCCGGAGAAACGCTGTATGACGGCGCGCATGAGGAAGTCCTGGACGATTCCACCATCGAGGCGAACAAGCGCTTCTTCGCCAGCAAGGAAGATGTGCCGACCCGCGCCGTGACGATGGGCATGGGCAACATCATGCGGGCGAAGCGGCTGATCATGATCATCAGCGGCAACAAGCAGGAAGCGGCTACCAAGCTGCTGATCGAGGACCGGATTGACCCGAAGTGCCCCTGCACGTTCATGCGGCTGCACCGGGATGCCACCGTCGTGATCGAGCAGAAGCTGGCGGACGAGATCGGCTACAAGGGATAACAGAAAGGTTTATATCAGGGACAGTTGCTCCGGCGGCTGTCCTTTTTTCAGGAGGATGAACATGTTCCGGACGAATCGGGTATTCCCCGGCATCACGCATATCACCGACGCGATGGGCGTCAGTTTCACGCTGATCGAAGGCGCGGAGAAAGCGGTGCTGTTCGACACAGGGTACGGGATGAAGGACGCCGGCGCCTTTATCCGGACGCTGACCGGCAAACCGGTCACGGTGCTGCTGTCCCACGGGCATCACGATCACGTGCTCGGCGCCCGTTGGTTTGAGAAAACGTATCTGTGCCGGGAGGACATGGAGGAGTTCAGGGAACGGACGGGAAAGGTTCAGCGGGAAAAGGTGGCCGCGCAGGCGAGGGAGCAGGGCGTGGCCGTCCCGGACGACTTTATGGACGCGCGGATCCCCGTGCCGGATGCGATCAGGTTTACCGGGGAAACAGCCGGTTTTGAGTCACTGGACGAAGATCTCGGCGGCCTGGAGATCCGCGTGGTCCGCGTCCCGGGACATACACCGGGAAGCATTGTGATTTATGTACCGTCCCGCGGGCTGCTCCTGACCGGCGACGACTGGAATCCGTGCACCTGGATATGGTTCCCGAGCTCCCTGGGCGCGAAGGAATGGCGGGACAACATGCTGACCCTAATCCGCGGGCTGGAAACCGGTTCCAGCACGGAAATCCGGCGGATTCTCTGCTCCCATCAGCCGGCGCCCCGGGAAGGGGAAGAACTGAAACGATTCCTCGCGTGGATGACGGATGAGCGGATGGAGAACGCCCCGGCGTTCGAAACGGGGACGGCCATCAACACGCACGCGGTCCGGAAGGAACCGGAGGACTGGGTGCTGCTGTTCGACCGGGACAAAATCTGATCCGGCCGGAGAATCCATATATAGAAAAAAACGGCGGCTGCGGGAGATGATCCGCAGCCGCCGCTTTGATGGATAAATCAAACGCTGAAAAGCAGCTCGTCGTAGGTCGGGAAAGGCCAGTAACTCCGGTCGGTGAGGGTTTCCAGCTTATCGGCGGACGCCCGGAGATCGGACATGGCGGGAAGGACGATGTCGTGCATGTAGCGGGCGTCGGCAAGGGGATCGTCCCCGGACGGCCGGGCTTTGAGGACGGACTCGAGCTGGCGGAGATCGAAACCAAGCTGATCCGTCGTCGCGCTGAGCGAGGAAACCAGTTCGGTCCCGCTGGCGCAGTCGGCGCCGATATCCCTGATGTTCCGCGCCGCGGCAGCGATATCGCCGGTGAAGCGGAGCACGGCGGGCAGGATCTGGCGGCGGGTCATCATGATCATGGTGTTCGCCTCGATGGCGATGATCTTCGCGTAGGAATCCAGGCCGATATCCCGGCGGGAACGCAGCTCGGACTCGGAGAGGACCTTATGGGTCTCAAAGAGCCGGATGTTCTTTTCCGCGGTATAGCAGGGCAGGGCGTCCACGGCGGAATCCAGGCGGGCCAGGCCGCGCTTTTCCGCTTCCTTCAGCCATTCGTCGGTATAGTTGTTCCCGTTAAAAATGATCCGCTTATGGTCATGGATCGTCCGGACGATGAGGTCATGCAGGGCGGAACGGAAGTCGGAGGCGTTCTCCAGCTCGTCGGCGAACTGACGGAGGCTTTCAGCCACGCTGGTGTTCAGCACGACGTTGGCGTCCGATATGGAAGCGGAGGAGCCCAGGGAACGGAACTCGAACTTGTTGCCCGTGAAAGCGAAGGGAGAGGTCCGGTTGCGGTCGGTGGTATCCTTCGGGAATTTCGGCAGCATATGCACGCCGACGGTCATATCGGTCTTCTCCCGGCCGTTGTAGATAGAACCGGCCTCGATCGATTTCAGGATCTCGGTCAGCTCGTCCCCGAGGAAGATGCTGATGACGGCGGGCGGCGCCTCGCAGCCGCCCAGACGGTGATCGTTCCCGGCGGACGCGACGGACGCGCGGAGCAGGTCCTGATAGTCGTCCACCGCCTTGATGACGGCGGTCAGGAAAAGCAGGAACTGGGCGCTCTCATGGGGGCTGTCCCCGGGCTCGAGCAGGTTGTATCCGGTGTTGGTGGACATGGACCAGTTGTTGTGCTTGCCGCTGCCGTTGACGCCCGCGAAGGGCTTTTCCGATAGCAGGCAGTGGAGACCGTGGCGGCGGGCCACTTTCTTCATGATTTCCATGGTCAGCTGGTTATGGTCGCAGGCCACGTTGACGATGGAGTGAATCGGCGCCATCTCGTGCTGCGCGGGGGCGGTTTCGTTATGCTCCGTCTTGGCGAGCACGCCGACCTTCCAGAGTTCCTCGTTGAGCTCGGTCATGAAGGCCTGCACGCGGGACTTGATCGTGCCGAAGAAATGATCGCCCAGCTCCTGCCCTTTGGGGGCGGGCGCGCCGAACAGCGTGCGGCCCGCGAAAATCAGGTCGCTGCGGCGGTCATAGAGGGATTTCTCGATGAGGAAGTATTCCTGTTCCGGGCCGACGGTGGGCGTGACGCGGGTCGCGTCCATCCGGCCGAAGAGCTTCAGGATCCGTACGGCCTGGCGGTTGAGCGCCTCCATGGAGCGGAGCAGGGGCGTCTTTTTGTCCAGGGCTTCGCCGCCGTAGGAGCAGTACGCGGTGGGGACGCACAGCACATGCTCCTTGATAAAGGCGTAGGAAGTCGGATCCCAGGCCGTGTATCCGCGGGCCTCGAAGGTGGAGCGGAGACCGCCGCTGGGCAGGGAGGAAGCGTCCGCCTCGCCGCGGACGAGTTCCTTGCCGGAAAACTCCTGAATGACGCGGCCGCCGTCGACGGGGGTGATAAAGGCGTCATGCTTCTCCGCAGTGACGGAATTCAGGGGCTGGAACCAGTGCGTATAATGCGTCGCGCCGCGCTCCAGCGCCCAGTCCTTCATGGCGTTGGCCACCACGCTGGCCACCTGGGGATCGAGACGGCGCCCTTCGTCAATCGTTTTATGGAGGGTCTTGTATGTTTCCTTCGGGAGACGCTGACGCATCACGGAATCATTGAACACATTGATCCCGAAAATTTCATCGACGCACGCCATCAGAATCCCACCTTTCAGTAAATCGGAATAATTCAGTTTAGAAGAGAAAACGCCGGGTGTCAAGGATTCCGCCCTTACCCGCGGAAAAAAACAGCGCAGGCACAGGCGCTTTTCCGTCCGCCGTTCCTGCGGGCGGGTCCGGCAGCTCGGTGCCGGGGGCAAAAATGTAACATTATCTACATATTTTTTCGACCGGATTTATGGTATTATATATTCGCACGCTAAAGTGTGAAATTGAACGGGAAGTGACGTTATGTTTGAGCCGAAGATCAGGAATTCACAGACAGATCTGCTGATGAAAGCAATCCTCACGCTCAGGAACGAAGAAGACGCCTACCGCTTTTTCGAGGATCTCTGCACGATCCCCGAAATCAAAAGCATCAGCCAGCGCCTGGAGGTCGCTTATCTGCTTGACAGAAAAGAGACGTACCAGAAGATCGCCGACGAGACGGGCGCTTCCAGCGCCACCATCTCCCGTGTAAACCGTTCGCTGACCTACGGGGCGGACGGATACCGCCGGGTACTTGACGCGATGGGGGAAAACGGCTGAGCATGGATCTGAACGCATTAAACCCCGAGCAGCGGCGCGCCGCGGAGACGCTGGAAGGGCCGGTGCTGATCCTGGCCGGCGCCGGGAGCGGCAAGACCCGCGCGCTGACATACAGGGTCGCGAACCTGATCGACCACGGCGTACCGGCGTGGTCCATTCTCGCGCTCACCTTTACCAACAAGGCGGCCAAGGAGATGAAGTCCCGCGTCGAGAGCCTGATCGGCGCGGAGAAAGCGGAGGAAGCGTGGATCAGCACGTTCCACTCGACCTGCGCGCGGATTCTCCGCCGGGATATCGAGAAGATCGGATACAGCCGGTCCTTTACGATTTTTGACGACGACGACCAGCAGCGGGTGCTGAAGGAAATCCTGAAACAGCTCAATATCGACGACCGCTTCCTGCCTGTGCGCGAGATCCGGGCGAAGATCAGCGACGCCAAGAACAGGATGCTCACCCCGGACGAGTGGTTTGAGAAGTCATGGAGGGACAGGCGGAACTCCATGATCCACGACGTCATGACCGAGTATGAGAAGCGGATGAAGGAGCTCAACGCCCTGGATTTTGACGATCTGCTGCTCAAGACGCTGATCCTGCTGGCGGACCATCCGCCCGTCCTGGAGGTTTACCGACGCCGTTTCCAGTACGTGCTGGTGGACGAGTATCAGGATACCAACCGGACACAGTATGAACTGCTGAGGCTGCTGACGGCCCAGAGCCGGAACCTCTGCGTCGTCGGGGACGACGACCAGAGCATCTACGGATGGCGCGGCGCTGATATCCGCAACATCCTGGAATTCGAGAACGACTATCCCGACGCGACGGTCATCAAGCTGGAACAGAACTACCGTTCCACCGGCAATATCCTGGACGCGGCGAACCAGGTGATCGCGCACAACGAGGGACGGAAGGACAAGACGCTGTGGACGGAGCACGGCGCGGGGGAGAAAATCACTGTTTACTGCGCGCAGGACGAGCGAGAGGAAGCCGCCTGGATCGTCCGGCAGATGCAGGACCTGAAAAAGGCGGGAGAGGCACTGGGCGGGATGGCGCTGCTGTACCGCACGAACGCGCAGAGCCGTATTCCCGAAGAAGTCCTGATGCAGGCGGGCATCCCGTACCGGGTATTCGGCGGCCAGAAATTCTACGAGCGCAAGGAAATCAAGGACATCCTGGCTTACCTGCGCGTGATCGCCAACCCGGCTGACGATATCTCGCTGACGCGGATTATCAACGTCCCGAAGCGTTCCATCGGCGACGCCACGGTCCAGACGCTGACGGATCACGCGCGCCGCCAGGGGATCCCGCTCTACGCGGCGCTGGCCGTGCCTCCGGAGGACCTGGGCAGCCGCGCGAGGAACAGCGTGACGGAGTTTTTCCGGATGATGACGATGCTGTGCGCCATGAAGGAAAGCATGGCGCTGGAGGCGTTTGTCGACGAACTGATCCGGATGACCGGGCTGGAGGAGCAGTACCGGAAGGAAGACACGGAAGAGTCCGTAAGCCGGCTGGAGAACATCCAGGAATTCCGGGGAGCGGTCCATGAATTCGCCCAGATGGACGAGGAACAGACGCTGGAAAGCTACCTGGAGAACGTGGCGCTGGTGACCGACCTGGACCGGGCGGAAGACCGGAGCGGCTATGTGACGCTGATGACGCTCCATTCCGCCAAGGGCCTGGAATTCGACAATGTTTTTATCCCCGGCATGGAAGAGGGAATCTTTCCCTCAGCCAGGAGCATGGAGGAAGACAACCGGCTGGAAGAGGAAAGACGCCTGATGTACGTCGGGATTACGCGGGCGAGGAAACGCCTGTACCTGACCAGAGCGTCGGAGCGGATGCTGTACAACCAGTACGGCCATAATCCACCGAGCCGCTTCCTGGAAGAGGTCCCGGCCAGACTGGTCAGGGAAGAGTATTCCCGCAGCGCGCGGCCCGGATACGGGTACGGGCGGCAGGCGGACTGGGAATCCCGGTATGACGGCGATTACCGGTTTCAGGACGAGCAGGAACCGGGTACGCGCGTCAGGACGTCCGTGGCCGAGCTGGGCAAACCCAGGCTGAAGATCAAGGGACACGACCTGGGAAGCATTCCCGGCGTATCCAGGGGATTTGTGGCCAGCGGCGCGAATTTACTCGCGGATTCTGCCATGCAGAAGCTGTTCGCCCCGGGAGACAAGGTCAGGCATCCGAAGTTCGGCCGGGGAGAAGTGACGGAAGTGTCCGGCACGGGCAAGGACGCCCGGATCAGGATCCGGTTTGACACGGCCGGCGAAAAGGAACTGGCGCTGATTATGGCGCCGATCGTCAAAGTGGAGGAAGCAGAATGAGCAGCGTACCGGAAAGGATGAAGGAGCTGGTCGCAACCCTGAACGACGCGTCCCACGCCTATTACGTCATGGACGATCCGGTCATCTCCGACATGCAGTACGATAAGCTCTATGACGAGCTCAGGGCACTTGAAGCCGAAACCGGAACCGTTCTGCCCGATTCCCCCACGATCCGCGTCGGGGACAGGCCCCTGGAGAGCTTCGCGCAGCACAGGCACATCAGCCCCCTGTGGTCCATGGACAAGGTGCAGAGCATGGAGGAGCTGGACGCCTGGGTACTGCGGACGGAAAAGCTGGCGGAAATGGAGAACCTGCAGTATTACCTGGAATACAAGTTTGACGGACTGACGCTGAACCTGACCTATGACGGAGGAAACCTGGTCCAGGCCGCGACCCGGGGAGACGGGCTCGTCGGCGAGGCGGTCCTGCCCCAGGCGAGAACGATCCACACCCTGCCGAAGACGATCCCGTACAAGGGCCTGATCGAAGTGCAGGGCGAGTGCATCATGCGTCTGAGTACGCTCAGGAAATACAACCAGACGGCGAAAGAGCCGCTGAAGAACGCGCGGAACGCGGCGGCGGGCGCGCTGAGGAACCTGGATCCCGCGGTGACGGCCTCCCGCCACCTGGACGCGTTTTTCTACCAGGTGGGGACGATTGAAAACCCGCCCTACGACAGCCAGCCCGGCATGCTGGATTTCCTGCGGGAGAACGGATTCCAGGTGAGCCCGTATCTCGGCAGCAGCAGAGGCCGGGAAGACCTGGAGGCGTGCATCCGCGATATCGAAAACCGGCGGGGAGACCTGGACTGGCTGATTGACGGCGTCGTGATCAAGGTCGGCGACTATGATCTGAGGGAACGCATGGGCTATACCGAAAAGTTCCCGAGATGGGCGGTCGCCTATAAATTCAAGGCAGAGGAAGCGGTGACAAAGCTGCTGGACGTGACCTGGGAGCTGGGCCGCACCGGCAAACTGACGCCTCTGGCCCATGTGGAGCCGGTCGATTTTTACGGCGTGACCGTCCGAAAGGCCACGCTGAACAACCTGAGCGACATCCAGCGCAAGGACGTGGCCATCGGGTGCAGCGTCTGGATCCGGCGGAGCAACGACGTGATTCCCGAGATCATGGGCCGCGCCGGCAAACCGGAGCCGGATGAGAAACCGATCGAAAAACCTGAGGTGTGCCCCGCCTGCGGCAGCAGGCTGACCGAACGGGGCGCCCACCTGTTCTGCATGAACCGCGAGACCTGCAGGCCCCAGGCGGTCGCGAGGCTGGCGCATTTCGCCGGGCGGGAAGCCATGGATATCGACGGCTTCAGCGAAAAGACCGCCGGGCAGCTGTACGACCAGATGGGCGTCAGGCAGCCGGCGGACCTGTACACGCTCACGCCGATGGATTTCCTGATGCTGGAGGGCTTCAAGGAAAAGAAAGCCGGGAACCTGGCGGAGGCGCTGGAGAAAAGCAAGCACTGCGAGCTGGACTCGTTCCTGTTCGCGCTGGGCATCCCGAACGTGGGGAGAAAAACCGCCCGGGACCTCGCCCGGCACTTCGGCACGCTGGAAAAGCTCAGGCAGGCGGACGAGGCGGCACTGACTGCCATCCCGGACATCGGGGAGGTTGTGGCCGGAAGCATTACGGAATACTTCAGCTTCCCCGAGAACAACCAGATGATTGAAAAGCTGTTTGCCGCGGGCGTTCATCCCGCGGAAGCGGCGGCAGCGGAAAGCGGCGTTTTCTCCGGGATGAGCATCGTTGTCACGGGAACGCTGCCGACACTGAGCCGGAAGCAGGCGGAGGACCTGATCCGAAGCAAGGGAGGAACCGCCGCCGGCTCGGTGAGCAAAAAGACCGCGTTCGTCGTGGTCGGGGAGGACGCGGGCAGCAAGCTGACCAAAGCGCAGAGCCTCGGCATCGAGACAGTCGACGAGGCGGAATTCCTCAGAAGATCAGAAGGATAAGGAGCGAATACAGGATGTTTTCAGGTATCACCAGCATGCTGAACGGGCTGACAAGGGATCCGGGCGGGACCATCATCACGATAGTGTACCTGCTTGTCTGTATCCTGTTCAGCCTGATTCTCCATGAATGCGCGCACGGATACGTCGCCCTGAAATGCGGGGACCCGACGGCGAAATGGCTGGGAAGGCTGACGCTGGATCCGACGAAACATATTGATCCGCTCGGAATGATCTGCATGATCTTCCTGCGGATCGGCTGGGCCAAGCCCGTGCCGATCAATCCACGGAATTTCAGGCATTACCGCAGGGACTATATCCTGGTATCCCTGGCCGGTATCGCGGTCAACCTGATCATGTGCGTCCTCAGCCTGATTATTTCCGCGATCCTGGCGAAAGTCATATGGAAACCGGAACTGGTCTCCTATCTGGCGGAGAACGGGGATAAAGATCTGCTGATCAACATCTATCAGGGCGTGGCCGCCAACAACGTCTACTCCGGGCAGTTCTCCGAACTCAGCGCCTACGCGCAGACGCCGTGGCTGATGTACGTGCAGCGGTTCTTCCTGATGCTGGCGCAGATGAATCTCGGCCTGGCGGTGTTCAACCTGATTCCCGTTCCGCCGCTGGACGGATACCGGTTTCTCGACCAGTTTGTATTCAAGGGCAGGCTGAGCCTGAACCCGCAGACCATGCAGATCGTCCATGTCGTTTTCCTGGTTCTGTGCCTGAGCGGAATGCTGAGCGGCCTGCTGACCACCGTCAACAGCGCGATTATGGGCATCCTGACTTCCGCGGTATCAATCATCATATGAGGAACAAACACCGTGATCAACCTTGCCTTTAAACTGAAAGATTTCGACGGACCGCTGGATCTGCTGCTGACCCTGATCGGAAAAGCGCAGATCGATATCCGGAATATCTTTGTCAGCGAGATCACGGATCAGTATCTTGAGATTGTCCGGAACGCGCCGGATCTTGATATGGACGAGGCGAGCGACTTTCTGCTGATGGCCGCGACGCTGCTGGAAATCAAGAGCAGGGCCATGCTTCCGAAACCTCCGAAACCGGAAGACGAAACCGATCCGGAAACGGAACTGATCCGCAGGCTCGAGGAATACAAACGGTTTCGCGAGACCGCGGACAGCATGAAGGAATTCGAGGAAGCCGCGAAGCGCGTGTTCACGAAGCTGCCGGAGGAGTACCCGCTGCCGCCGCCGGAGATCGAACTGACCGGGCTGACGCTGGAAGGGCTGCGGGAAGCCTTCCTGCGGATCTGGCAGCGCAGGCCGCAGCTGGACGACGATCCCGAGAGCAACCATTACGCGCCGCGGAACATTCACCGGGACAGCCATACCGTACAGGAATGCATGCTGGACCTGATCACCCGGATCAGAAGCAAAAAGCGGATGCGCTTCGAGGAAGCGTTTTCCAACGCCCCGACCAGGGAGGAAGTGGTCACCTATTTCCTCGCCCTCCTGGAGCTGCTGAAGCTGGGGCAGATGCACGTCAGGCAGGACGACGTCTACGGAGGCATCGAACTGCTGTCCGGCAGGGCGAGAGTGAAGAAGAAACAGCCGGATCTGACCGAGATGACCGGAGAGGAGGGAAACGGCCTTGAGCAATGACGAGGGAACCCTGAAAGGACGGATTGAAGCCATCCTGTACGTCGCGGGGGAAGCGGTTTCCCTCAGAGACCTGGCCCGCGCCCTTCAGACCGGCGAGGACGAGGTCAGGAAGGCGGTCAGCGGGCTGAAGGACGAATACGACTACGAGCAGCGGGGCTTCCTGCTGAAAAGGTTTAACGACAAGGTGCAGCTGGCGACGCGGCCGCTGTACGCAAGCGATGTGGTCCGGATGCTGCAGCCGGTCCAGCAGCAGAGCCTGAGCCAAGCGGCGATGGAAACGCTGGCGGTCGTCGCGTACAGACAACCGGTGACGCGGGCGGAAGTGGAACAGGTCCGGGGCGTCAAATGCGACTACAGCCTGCAGAGCCTGATCAGCAAGGGGCTGATCAGGGAAGCGGGACGGAAGGACACCATCGGACGGCCGATCCTGTTTTGCACGACGGATGAATTCCTGAGCCACTTCGGACTGGAAGGGCTGGAGGACCTTCCGCCCATGCCGGAACCGCCTGATGAAAACAGGAAAGAACAATCGGAAACGGAAATATAGAAGATAAGATTAAGAATACAGGAAAAAGAACTGAGCACAGAAGAAAGGAGCCAACACCATGGACGAGAACAAAAAGCCGAGATCCAGAGTAAAAAAAGTGGTCGGAGAAGGGAAAGATTTTGAAAAACAGGGAGAAGGTCTTGGTACAGGTCCGGTAAATAATACCGGGAGCTATCAGGACCGCCGGGAGGAGCAGAATACTTCTTCCGCAAAACCGTCCGGACAGACGCAGCGCCCGCAGCAGGCCCAGAATCCCTTCAGGCAGACGCAGCGCCCGCAGCAGACGAATTCCTTCGGGCAGACACAGCGCCCGCAGAAGACGAATCCCTTCGCGCAGACACAGCGCCCGCAGCAGAGCCAGAATCCTTTCGGCCAGACGCAGCGCCCGCAGCAGACGAATCCCTACGGGCAGACGCAGCGCCCGCAGCAGACGAATCCCTACGGGCAGACACAGCGGCCGCAGCAGACCGGGACGCAGCAGACGGCCGGCGCGCCGGGCGCCGGGCAGAAGCAGTACAGCAGCGGCGTGAGACAGAACGGCACCGGGACGCAGCGGTCCTCCGGCGGCGGACTGGGCGGCGGGAAACTGCTGCTGATCGTGATCGCGCTGGTGGTGCTTCTTGGAGGCGGCGGACTGAGCGGCCTGTTCGGGGGCGGAGACAGCAGCGTTTCCGATCTGACGACGGCGCTGACCGGCACGACAACGACAACGACGACAGCGCAGCAGTCCGGGACGACGGCGTCCACGTCCTCTTCCTCGGGCCTGGGCGACATCACCAACCTGCTGAGCAGTTTCCTGGGATCCAGCGGAACCTCCGCGTATGATCTGTCAAGTCTGCTGGGAGGATCCACGGGGACCACGTCCACAGGGAGCAATTCTTCCGATCTTTTCCAGTCACTGATTTCCTCCCAGAACACGCAGCAGTTCCCTGTGTCCTCCTCTGACGACGGTTCATCGTCACTGGACGAGAGCGTATCCAAAAAAGCCCGTGACAAATACACCGTGATCCGCGGGAACAACAAGGATACCGTTACAATCCTCGTCTATATGTGCGGAACAGACCTGGAAAGCCAGCAGGGCATGGCGACCTCCGACCTGAAGGAGATGGCCAACGCCACGATCGGCAGTAAAGTCAACCTGATCGTATATACCGGCGGATGCAGCAGATGGCGGAACAACGTCATTTCCTCCAGCACCAACCAGATTTACAAAATCAGCGACGGCAAGTTTGAATGCCTGGAAAAGAACGCCGGGAACGCCAGCATGGTCAATCCCGAAACGCTGGCCTCCTTTATCGAATACGGCAGCAAGAATTTTCCTGCGGACCGGATGTGCCTGATTCTCTGGGATCACGGCGGCGGATCCGTCAGCGGATACGGCTATGACGAAAAGGTCGGGCACAACCAGTCCATGACCCTGGCCGGCATCAACAACGCCCTGAAAAAGGCGGATGTGAAGTTTGACTTCATCGGATTTGACGCCTGCCTGATGGCGACCGTCGAAAACGGGCTGATGCTGGGGCAGTACGCGGACTACATGATCGCCAGCGAAGAGACCGAGCCCGGCGTCGGCTGGTATTACACGAACTGGCTGACCAACCTGAGCAAAAATACAAGCATGCCGACGATTCAGATCGGCAAACAGATCGCGGACGATTTTGTCGCCGTGTGCGACCGGCAGTGCCGCGGCCAGGCGACCACCCTAAGCGTCATCGATCTGGCCGAACTGCAGGCGACGATCCCGGACGAATTGAAACAGTTCAGCGTCGACACGAACGAACTGATCCAGAACAAGGAATACAAGAAGGTCTCCTCTGCCCGCAGCAAGACGAGGGAGTTTGCCCAGCAGACGAAGATCGACCAGATCGACCTGGTGGACTTCGCGAAGAACATGGGCACCACCGAGGGCAAGTCGCTGGCCAAGGCGCTGCAGGGCGCGGTGAAGTACAACAAGACGGGCGGCAACATCACGCATGCCTACGGACTGAGCATTTATTTCCCCTATAAACGCGCGAACAAAGTCAGCCAGATGGTTTCCACCTACCAGGCGATCGGTATGGATGAAGAGTACACCCGGTGTATTCAGGAATTCGCGAGCCTGGAGGTCAGCGGCCAGGTCAGCGCGGGCACGCCCATCACCGGATACGGCAGCGGCCAGTACGCCTCTTCCGATCTGCTGGGAAGCCTGCTCGGCCAGGGCGGCGGCACCACTTCCTACTCGACAGGCGGGCTGCAGGAGCTTCTCGGCGGCCTGTACGGCGGGAGCAGCGGCGGTTCCACCGGGAGCATCCTGGACCTGTTCATGGGCCGGAGCCTGACGGCGGAAGACGCGGCGGAATACATCATGGACAACCACTTTGACGCAGACGAACTCAAGTGGGATAACGGTCAGATCAAACTTTCCAAAAATAACTGGAGTATGACGGATTCCGTTGTAAAGAATGTCTTTGTAGACGACGGAAGCGGTTTTATCGACCTGGGATGCGACGCGCAGTACGTTACGGAAGGCGACGCGCTGATCGATGATTTCACAGGGACATGGCTTTCCCTGGACGGAAACATCATGCCGTACTATTCCCTCGGTGTCGAAGAATTCGACAACGACGAGTTTGTGATCTACGGATATGCGCCTGCTTTACTGAACGACGTGCGGGTGAACCTGATTATCGAATTTATCAACGGGGAAGACGGATATATTTCCGGAGCACAGTATGTGTACGGTGACATGGATTCGGATACGCAGGCGAAGATGATGATTCAGATCGGGAAGGGCGACAGAATTCAGTTCATCTGTGATTACTACGACTACGACGGCAATTATCATGACAGCTACAAGCTGGGCAGCGCCTTTACACTGGGTGACACATACCTGATCGGCGACGCCCACTTCAAGAAGAACTACAGGGTGACCTACTGCTTCACAGACATCTACCAGCAGCGGCACTGGACGCCTGCCTTACAGTGGGATGAAAACGGAGATACATAAAACGGAACGGAGAAATCCCGATGGATTTAAACGACAAAATTGAGAAAATCCTTGAAAAGGTGCAGAAAGCGCCGCGCTATACCGGCGGCGAGATGAACACCGCGGTCAAGGCCTGGGACGAGTGCCCACTTCATTTCGGCTTCTGCTTTCCCGACACCTACGAGGTCGGCATGAGCCATCTGGGGCTCAAGATCCTGTACGGACTGATCAACCGGGAAAGCTGGAGCCTGTGCGAACGGTTCTTCATGCCCTGGACGGACATGACGGCGCTGATGGAAGAGGAACAGGTGCCGCTGCTTTCCATGGAAAGCAGGCGCCCGCTGAACGCTTTCGACGTGGTCGGGTTTACGCTGCAGTATGAAATGAGCTTCAGCAACATCCTGGCGATGCTGAAAATGGGCGGCATTCCCCTTGAAGGCAAAGACCGGGGCGAAGACGATCCGATCGTCGTGGCGGGAGGGCCCTGCGCCTTCAATCCGGAACCGCTGGCTGATTTCATCGACGCGTTTATGATCGGCGACGGGGAAGACGTCATGACGGAACTGAACCGCGTGATCCTTGAGCGCAAGGAAAAAGGACTGAGCAGGGAAACCTGCCTGAAGAACCTCGCGAAGCTGGAAGGCGTTTACGTGCCCTCCCTGTATGACGTCGCGTACAATCCGGACGGAACGGTCGCCTCCGTGACGCCGAACTGTCCGGAAGCGCTGGCGACAGTAAAGAAGCGCGTGGTTGTGGACCTGAACAGCACATACTATCCGGAAGAGTTTCCCGTGCCCTATACCGAGGTGATCTTCGACCGGATCATGCTGGAGATCATGCGCGGCTGCACGCGCGGATGCCGCTTCTGCCAGGCGGGGATCCTGTACAGGCCGGTCCGGGAACGCAGCATGGAAAAGCTGATCGATCTGGCTGAAAAGCTGCAGCAATCCACAGGCTATGAAGAGATCAGCCTGAGCAGCCTGTCCAGCGGCGATTACAGCTGCCTGCCGGAACTAATCCGCGAACTGATGAAGCGCATGAAGGAAAAACGGGTTTCCATCTCGCTGCCGAGCCTGCGGATAGACAGCGTGCTGAAGGAAAGCCTGGAAGAAACGCAGCAGGTCAGGAAAACGAGCCTGACGTTCGCGCCGGAAGCCGGCACGCAGCGGATGCGGGACGTGATCAACAAAGGCGTGACGGAAGCCGATCTGCTGGAAAAGGTCAGGGACGCCTTTGAGGGCGGATGGAGCAGCGTGAAGCTCTATTTCATGTCCGGACTGCCCACGGAAACCACGGAGGACCTGGACGGAATCGCCGACCTGGCCCGGAAGGTGATCGCGGAATACTTCAACGTGCCGAAGACGCAGCGGGCAAAGGGCCTGCGCGTGACGGTGAGCGTGAGCGTGTTCGTCCCGAAGCCCTTCACGCCGTTTCAGTGGGCGCCGCAGGACACCCTGGAGACGATTATCGGGAAACAGGAACACCTCAAACAGGTACTCAATATCAAAGGCGTGACATTTCACTGGCACGAGCCCTACGTCAGCTACATGGAGGCCTGCTTCGCCCGCGGCGACCGGCGGATCGGCGCCGTGCTGAAACGGGCCTGGGAGAAAGGCTGCATTCTGGACGGCTGGAACGAGACCTTCCGGTATGACCTGTGGATGGAAGCGTTCAGGGAATGCGGACTAGATCCCGCGTTTTACGCGAACAGGGAACGGGCCGAGGATGAAATCCTGCCGTGGGACCATATCGACAGCGGCGTGACGAAAGCATTCCTCTGGCGTGAAAAGCTGAAGAGCGAACGGGCGGAAACGACGAAGGACTGCCGAAAAGGATGTAACGGGTGCGGAATTCAGCGCTGGAAGGGAGTATGCGCGTATGCGAATGCTGGCAGTGTTTGAAAAAGGGGAACGGATCCGCCATATCGGCCACCTGGACATCCAGCGCAGTGTCCAGCGCGGACTGCGGCGAAGCGGGCTGCCGGTCGCCTATTCGAACGGTTTCAATCCCCATATCCTGATCACATTCGCCAGTGCACTGTCCACGGGCGCGTGCGGGAAGCGGGAAATTATGGACGTGACCATGGCTGAGGAAGTCAGCACGGACGAATTCCTTGAGCGGATGAACAAAGCCATGCCGCCGGAGATGCAGCTGAGCGAGGCCATCGCCGTGGACCAGAAGCATCCGGCGCTGATGGCCATGCTGCAGGCGGCGGAATACGATCTGCTGATCAGGGATCCCGTACAGGCGGAAAAACTCACGGCGGCCATTCCCGCCATGATGGCGAAGGAAACCATCCCGGCGATGCGCAAGACCAAGACGGCGCTGAAAGAATGCGATATCAAACCGCTGATTTACGGGCTGAAGGGGGAAGGGCAGCATATTTACGCCACCCTGGTGCTGACGGAACGGGAAGCCTGTAAACCCGGCATGCTGATCGGGGCGCTTTCAGCCGAGGCCGGCATCAGCGGGGAGGAGATCCGGACGCTGATTACCCGCACCGCCCTGCTGGGCAGGGACGGACAGGGAAACCTCGTACCGCTGGAGCGTTTGTAAGGATGGACAGAAAGATCATCAAAGGGGATACATACTGCGCGGTTACCGAAGACGGCAGGCTCATGGAGTATATCCCGGACAATTCAGGCGATCAGAGCGGAAGCATCATGCTGGGCAGAATCAACCGGCTGATGCCGGGCATGAACTGCGCCTTTGTGGATATCGGCCGGAAGAAGGACGGCTTCCTGCCAGCGGAAGAGGAAAGCGCAAGCTTTACCGGCGCCGGGATCAGGTCCGGGGACACGCTCCTCGTCCAGATCAAAAAAGAAGAGACGGGCGACAAAGGGGCCTTCCTGACGAGGGATATCACGATGCCGGGGCGCTATGTCATCCTGATGCCCATGAACCGGTATACCGGCGTCAGCAGCCGGATCCGCGAGGAGGAGACCCGGGAACGGCTGAAACGGACCGGTTCCGCCGTCGCGGACGGCCGGTTCGGCCTGGTGATGCGCAACGCGGCCGCGGAAGCGGCGGAAGAAGAGATCCGGAACGAAGCGGAAAGGCTTTATGCCCGCTGGAAGGAGATCAGCGAACTGGCAAAGGACGGCGGAAAGCCCGGCAGAACCTTCGGAACCGACGATCCGTTTTCCCGGCTGAAGGAAGATTACGCGGCCGGCGGCTATGAGACCCTCACGGCCCTTCCGGACCTACGGAACGAGATCGGCAGCCAGCTGAAGCAGGCCTCGGAGCGCACGGTCCGCTTGCCCGGCGGCGGCAATATCGTCATCGATCGGTGCGAAGCCATGACCGTCATCGACGTGAATACGGCCTCCTCGGCTCCGGGCGGATCAAAGGAACGGACCATCCTGGAGACGAACCTCGAGGCCTGTGAAACGATCGCGCAGCAGGTGAGACTGCGGAACCTCGCGGGGATTATTCTGATCGACTTTATCGACATGAACACAGAAACAGACCGAAGTCTGGTTTCTGACAAACTGACCGCATGCTTCGCCCCGGACCGGATCAAGACCGTGATCCACGGATGGACAAGCCTGGGGCTGATGGAAATGACAAGGAAAAGAAGCAGAAAAGAGACAGGAGAGATACTGTAATGCAGCACGCGGAGATCACCGTTCCGCAGGAGGAACTGGCCCGGCAGGCCGAATTTGCCCGTTCAGTCAAGGAGCTGCCGCATCGTCCGGAGAGCTATTATGTGGTGACCTACGGATGCCAGATGAACGCTCACGATTCAGAGAAAATCGCGGGCATGCTCGAAACGATGGGGATGGTTCCGGCCGAAAAAAGGGAGGAAGCGGATTTTGTCATCTTCAACACCTGCTGCGTGCGGGAGAACGCCGAGCGCCGCGCGCTGGGCAACGTCACCTGGCTGAAGGAAGTCCGCAAACAGAAACCGGATATGGTGATCGCGGTCTGCGGCTGCATGATTCAGGAACCGGGGATGGCGGAAATCATCCTGCGGAAATACAAATTCGTCGATCTCGCGTTCGGCACGGCCAATCTGCACAGGCTGCCCGAGCTGCTTTACGAGACGCTGAACAGCGGGAAACAGACCGTGCAGGTCGAGGACCGGGACGTGATCGCGGAAGAGCTGCCGATCCGCCGGCTTCGGAAGGACGCGGCCTACCTGACGATCATGTACGGATGCGACAATTTCTGCAGCTACTGCATCGTGCCGTACGTCCGCGGCCGGGAGCGCAGCCGCGACCCGGAGTCCATCCTGCGGGAAGCGGAAGGACTCGCGGCTTCCGGCGTAAAGGAAATCATGCTGCTGGGCCAGAACGTGAACAGCTACGGCAAAGGCCTGCCGGGGAACCCGACGTTTGCCGGGCTGCTGAAAAGGATCGATGGCCTCGGGATTCCGCGGATCCGCTTCATGACCAGCCATCCGAAGGATATGAGCGACGAACTGATTGAGACCATGGCCGAAGGGAAGCACATCCTTCCGCAGTTTCATCTGCCCGTACAAAGCGGCAACAATGAAATCCTGAAAAAGATGAACCGCCATTATACGCGGGAGCAGTATCTGGAAAGGGTTTCAAAGCTTCGCGCGGCGATCCCGGGCATCGGCCTGAGCACGGACATTATCGTCAGCTTCCCGGGGGAGACGGAGGCCCAGTTTGAGGACACGATGAGCCTGGTGCGGGAAGTCCGGTTTGACAGCGCCTTTACCTTTATCTACAGCCCGCGGACGGGAACGAAGGCGGCTTCCATGGAGGGCATGATCCCCGAAGCGGTTTCCGCGGAACGGATTCAGCGGCTGATCGCGCTGCAGGAACAGCTGCAGCAGGAGACGCTGAAGCGCTTCGTCGGCCGGGAGGAGGAAATCCTGGTGGAGGGGCTGAGCCGGAGAAGCAGACTGGCCGTTTCCGGCAAGGGCAGGCACGCGGTTTCCGTCACGGTGGATGGGAACGAGCAGGATATCGGCCGGATTCTGAAGTGCAGAATCACAAACCTGAAAAACAACACGCTGACCGGCGAGCGGATATGAGGAGGATACCATGCGGGAAGTCATGATGAAGGCGCAGGAGCTGGCTGAAGCCATTCTGGACAGCGAGATCTACCAGAGAATGAAACAGCAGGAAAACGAAGTGAAACGCGATCCGGAAGCCGCTTCCGCCCTGGGGGACATGATCGAGAAACGGGGACGGGTGGAAACGATCCTGTCCTCGGTGAACATGGATCCGAACGAACTGGCGGAAGCCAGCCGTGAAATGGAGGAAGCCGAGCAGCGGATGAACGAAAATCCGGCGGTCAGCACGCTGAAGGAGTATCGGAAGGATTTCCAGACGATGATGGATAACGTGAACAGGATACTCCGCCTGGTCATCACCGGCGAGACGGAAGACGAAAACGGCAGGAGCGCCGGCTGCAGCGGGAACTGCAGTGGCTGCAGCGGATGCCGCTGAAAGAGGGAAGCAAATGGCACTATCACCCATGATGCAGCAGTATCTCCGGATCCATGACGAGTATCCGGACTGCCTGCTCCTGTTCAGGCTCGGAGACTTCTACGAGCTGTTTTTCGAGGACGCAAAAACCGCGTCGAAGGAACTTGAACTGACGCTGACCGGAAAGGACTGCGGGCTGGAGGAACGCGCCCCGATGTGCGGCGTTCCGTTTCATTCCGTCAATACCTATATTGAAAAGCTGATCGCAAAAGGATACAAGGTGGCCATCTGCGAGCAAATGGAGGATCCGGCGCTGGCCAAAGGGCTGGTGGACCGGGACGTCGTCCGGGTCATTACGGCAGGCACCGTGACCGACCCGGCCATGCTCGAGGACAAGGCCAACAACTATCTGATGTGCGTGTACCTGGATGGCAAAAACATCGGGATCGCATGGACGGACGTTTCCACGGGCGAATTCTACGTGATGGAGCCGGAGCGCAATATGCTCGGCGCGCAGATCGCGCGGATTCAGCCGATGGAGGTCATCTGCAACGACGCCGCGGCGCTGATTTCAGCCGCGGGAAACGAAATCCGCGGACTGAACGGCCAGCCTCAGACCTGGTTCCAGCGGAAGAACGCGGAAGAGACGCTGTGCAGCCATTTCCGGCTGACCCAGCTGACGTCGCTGGGACTGGACGAGCGGAAATACGCGGCCTGCGCGGCCGGCGCCCTGCTTCGGTATCTGCATGAGACCCAGAAAAACAGCCTGGAGCATATCCGGTCGCTGCGCTTCGCCGAGAACGGGCGGACCATGCTGCTGGATCAGAACACGCGCCGGAATCTTGAGCTGACCGAAAGCCTGCGCGGGGACAGAAGAAAAGGAACGCTGCTGGGGCTGATCGACAAAACGAGCACGGCCATGGGCGGAAGGCTGCTTCGGACATGGGTTGAACAGCCGCTGCTCGACGAAAGGGAGATCAACAGAAGGCTGGACGCGGTGGAAGAACTGGTTCGGGAGCGGATTCTGGGGATGACGCTGTCCGAGGAACTGGAAGGCGTCTACGACATGGAACGGCTGATGAACAAGGTTGCCTACCGGAACATGAATGCCCGCGACTGCCTCGCGCTCTGCGCCAGCCTGAAGCGGATACCGGGCGTGATCGAATTGCTGGGCGGCGTCCGGAGCGAAGAGATGACGCAGATCCGCGGAGAGCTGGATCCTCTGGAGGATCTGACGGACCTGCTGGAACGCGCGATCCATCCGGACGCGCCGGCGGTCATCACCGAAGGCGGGATCATCAGGACGGGGTACTCCCCGGTGCTGGACGAGTACCGCGAGGCCCAGACCAGCGGGAAACAGTGGATCCTCGACCTGGAAGCCTCGGAACGGGAAGCGACCGGCATCCGGAACCTGAGGATCCAGTACAACAAGGTGTTCGGCTATTATATCGAGGTAACGAAGAGCTTCCTGGGGCAGGTGCCGGAACGGTATATCCGCAAGCAGACGCTGACGAACGCGGAACGGTTCATGACGCCTGAACTGAAGGAAGTGGAACAGAAGATCATCGGCGCCCAGGAACAGAGCGTGAGGCTGGAACTGCAGCTGTTCAGCGAGATCAGGGAACGCATCGCGGAGCGGATCGACAGCATTCAGCAGACCGCGCAGGCGCTGAAGAAACTGGACGTCTACCAGAGCCTGAGCAGAACCGCGTCCGAGAACAGGTACGTGCGGCCCGCCATCAACACGGACGGCATCCTGAGCATTTCCGACGGACGGCATCCCGTGGTCGAGCAGAGCATCCGGGACGGGGCGTTCATTCCCAACGACACGGTCATGGACTGCGACGAAAACCGGATGATAATCATCACCGGCCCGAATATGGCGGGAAAGAGTACCTATATGCGCCAGGTCGCGCTGATCTGCTTGATGGCGCAGATCGGCAGCTTCGTCCCGGCGAAGGAGGCCAACCTGCCCGTATGCGACCGGATCTTTACGAGGGTCGGCGCCAGCGACGACCTGGCCAGCGGGCAGAGCACCTTTATGGTCGAGATGAGCGAGACGGCGCATATCCTGCGGAACGCCACCAGGAACAGCCTGATCATCCTGGACGAGATCGGGCGCGGGACAAGCACGTTCGACGGCCTGTCCATCGCCTGGGCCGTGGTGGAATATATCGCCGACCGGGAGAAGATCGGCGCGAAAACGCTGTTCGCGACGCATTACCATGAGCTCAGCGAACTGGAAGGACACCTGGACGGCGTCAAGAATTACTGCATCTCCGTGAAGGAACACGGGGAAGACGTGCTGTTCCTGCGAAAGATCATCCGGGGCGGCGCCGACAAAAGCTTCGGCGTACACGTGGCCAGGCTGGCGGGGATCCCGCATCCGGTGATTGTCAGGGCGCATGAAATCCAGGCCAGGCTGGAGGTCAGCGATATCAACCAGAATACGATCGGACAGAACATCCTGGGCGAGGATTCCGTAAACCGGAAAAACGAGCAGATGGACCTGTTCGAATACAAAAAGGACGAGATCATCCAGGACCTGCAGCAGATCGACGTCATGGCCATCACGCCGATGGAGGCGATGAACAAACTGTTCCTGCTGAAGGAAAAGGCGAGAAAGCTGTAGGATACCGGACCAGCCGGTATCCGGAAAAAGGATGAAGAAGGAGACGGGTATGGGAAAGATCAGACCGCTGAGCGAGAATCTGATCGGCAAGATCGCCGCGGGCGAGGTCGTGGAACGGCCGGCTGCCGCCATCAAGGAGCTGGTCGAGAACAGCCTGGACGCCGGCGCGACCGCCGTCACGGTGGAGATCAGGGACGGCGGAATGTCCTCCATCCGTGTGGCGGACAACGGATGCGGAATCGACGAAAGCGACATCCGGATGGCGTTTGAACGCCACGCGACCAGCAAGATCAGCCGGGAGCAGGACCTGAACGCGATCGCGACGCTGGGGTTCCGCGGAGAGGCGCTGGCGAGCATCGTCGCTGTTTCCAAAGTCGTGATGACGACGCGGACGGCGGACAGCGAAACCGGGCTCAGGATCACCAATGAAGGCGGAAAAATCACGGAGATCAGGGAGACCGCCTGCCCGACGGGGACGACAGTCGTCGTCAACGACCTGTTCTACAATGTGCCGGTGCGCAAAGGGTTTATGAAAAAAGCCGGCCAGGAGGCAGCCGCCGTCCACGAACTGATGACGCAGCTGCTGCTGAGCCGGCCGGATATCAGTTTCCGCTATATCTCGAACGGAAAGACGGAATTCCATTCCCCGGGCGACGGGCAGATGGCCACTGCGATGCAGACCGTATACGGCAGCAGGGCCATGAAAGCCATGAGGCCTGTCGACGATCACGGAAACGGGCTGATCATTAAAGGCTACGTCGGGATCGGCGAGAACGCGCGCGGAAACCGCAGCCAGGAGCTGTTCTTCATCAACGGGCGGGTCATGCACAGCCGGATTCTGAACGAGGCGGTGGAAAACGCCTGCAGGGAACGGGTGATGATTGGGAAGTTCCCCGTCTGCGCGCTGTATATCACTATCGCCTACGAGGCGGTGGACGTAAACGTTCATCCGAACAAGCTGGAAGTGCGGTTCCGGGATGAGGCAGCCGTCTATGAAGCCGTTCATGCCGCCGTACTGACGTCGCTGAAGGAACGCGACGCGCTTGAGCAGCCGACGGAAATGAACCTGGTGAAGGAGCCGGACAGCAGGCCGGCGGCGACGGCCGTGCCGGCGCCGCGGCCGCTGCCGAAGACGGACGCGGTGGTGAGCGTCAGCAAAACCCTGCCCCCGGCCACCGCCGCGCCGGCGAAGACCGCTTCCCCGAAACCTGTTCCGGAATACAGGGAAGACAGGGAACCGGAAGCCGCACGCATCCCGGCGCCGGCCGCTCCGGCGTTTCAGCCGGCGCCCGCCATGCGCGAGAACGCCGAACAGGTCAGCACGATCCTGCCGCAGGTCAGGAAACCGATGAAGGTGTTCGGCGCGCTGTTCAACACGTTTATCCTGGTGGAATATGAAGACCAGCTGCTGATGGTCGATCAGCACGCCGTGCATGAAAGGCTGCTTTTCGACCGGCTGATGAAGGAACACGCCGCCGGCGCGCAGGCCGGACAGGAACTGCTCGTACCAATCGTGATCGGCGTAACGAACGCGGAGCAGCGGCTGCTGGAAGACAGCAGGGACGCGCTGGAAAGCATCGGCATGATCGTCGAGGCCTTCGGGGAGCGGGACGTCGCCGTCCGGACCATTCCGATGATTCTCGGCGAGGCGCAGACGCGGGACTTTATCCGGGACGTCATTGAGGAGCTTCAGAACGGCCGGGATCCGACCTTTGAGAAAAAGCGGAGCGCATTGCTGCAGACGGCCTGCAAACACGCCGTCAAGGGGGGCGACCCGCTCACGGAGGACGAGCTGAGGAGCCTGCTGGACACCATGATCGAGCAGAAGGTGACGCCGACCTGCCCGCACGGACGTCCGCTGGTCGTTTCCATCAGCCACAGGGAACTGGATAAAAAGTTCAAGCGGATCCAGAAATGACCGGAGGAGATATGACAGAGCAGATCACATGCAGGGTGCTGACCGGCCCCACGGGCAGCGGCAAGACGGATATCGGTATCCGGCTGGCCAAAGCGGAAGGCTGGGATATCCTGTGCATGGACAGCATGCAGGTTTACCGCAGGATGGACATCGGGACGGCGAAACCGACGGCCGGGGAAATGCAGGGCGTACCCCATCACCTGCTGGACATCTGCGAGCCGACGGATTCCTGGACCGTATCGGAATACAGGGACGCCGCGGAAAAGCTGGTGCTGTCGCTGCATGAACAGCACAGGGAGGTCCTGTTTGTGGGAGGAACCACCCTCTATCTGCTGGCCATGATGCATCCGATGGCCATGGGTTCCGTTCCCGCGAATGAGGCGCTGCGCGCCGAACTGAACCTGCAGGCCGCGACGGCGGAAGGAAGGGAGGCGCTCCACGGCCGGCTGGAACGCGTTGATCCCGCCACCGCGCGGCGGCTGCCTGTGAACGACGTGAGGCGCGTCATCCGCGCCCTCGAGGTTTGTGAAGCCACGGGAATTCCATTTTCACAGCAGCCCGAACGGAAAGACGAAAACGAAGGACGGTTCCGATGGAAAGTCGTTTCGACGCAGATGGACCGGGACCTGCTGTACGAACGGATCAACCGCCGCGTCACGGAGATGATCCGGCGGGGCCTGAGGGAAGAGGTCGAAGCGCTGCTGAGAGAGGGCGTTCCGGAAGACGCGCAAAGCATGAACGGACTCGGATACAAGGAGATGATCCCATGCGTGCGCGGGCTGTACAGCACGGAGGACGCGGCGGAAAAGATCCGCACAGGCACAAGGCATTACGCGAAACGGCAGATGACGTTCCTGCGGCGGGAAGAGAGCATCCGGTATGTCAGGACAGACCTGGATAACGCCTATGAGCAGGTCAGAAGCTGCCTGCTGTGAGGAGTCGCAGATGAGAAGCATTGAAGAGATGATCAGGCAGGCCGAAACGGAACTGAAGGAGGTTTTTGCCCGGATCGACGAAAACGAAACGCTCAGAACCGGGCAGGTGCTCGACGCGTTCCGGCAGGAAGGCGTCAGCTACCGGCATTTTTCGCCCTCGACCGGCTACGGATACGACGATATCGGCCGGGATACGCTAGAGCGGATCTACGCGGCCGTTTTCCATACCGAAGCGGCGCTGATGAGGCCCCATGTGGCCAGCGGCACAGCCGCGCTGAGCCTGACGCTGTTCGGCCTGACGCGCCCGGGAGAACGGATCCTCAGCGCGACCGGAATGCCGTACGACACGCTGCAGGGCGTCATCGGAACAGGGGAGAAGGCATCCCCGGGATCGCTGAAGGAAATGGGCGTCGGCTTTGACTGCGTGGAACTGAAAGACGGACGGATCGACGTACAGGCCGTGGAAAGCGCGATCCGGGAGAACACAACGCTGGTCATCGCGCAGCGCAGCCGGGGATACGACTGGCGTCCCAGCCTGTTTCCCGCCGAATTCGAAACGCTTGCCGACATGATTCACACCCGGCATCCGGGCGTGACGCTGATGGTGGACAACTGCTACGGCGAGTTTGTCTGCGAGGATGAACCGACCGATCACGGCGCGGATCTCTGCGTCGGCAGCCTGATCAAGAATCCGGGCGGCGGGATCGCCCCCACAGGCGGATATATCGCCGGAAAACGCGAACAGATCGAACGGATCGCCGGCAGGCTGACCGCACCGGGACTCGGCCGGGAGATCGGGTCCTACGAAGCTTCCTACCGGCCGTTCTACCAGGGCCTGTTCATGGCGCCCCATACTGTTTCCCAGGCGCTGAAAACAGCGATTCTCGCCTCCAGGCTTTTCGAAAACCTGGGGATGAAGACCACCCCGCCCTCGACGGAGCGCCGCGCCGATATTATCCAGGCGATCAGAATGGAGACGCCTAAGCGCCTGGTCGCCTTCTGCCAGGGTATCCAGACCGCCAGTCCCGTGGACAGCATGGCGATGCCCGAACCCTGGGACATGCCCGGATACGAGGATCAGGTGGTCATGGCCGCGGGGACCTTTGTCGCAGGCGCAAGCATCGAGCTGAGCGCGGACGGGCCGATGCGTCCTCCCTACACGGCCTATATGCAGGGCGGACTGACCTACGTCCACGGCCGGATCGCCCTGGCGGAAGCGCTGAAAAGAATGATTGAAACAGGCGCGCTGATCCCACCGGAATCTTGACAACAAATATGCCGGAACATATAATACTTTATTGTATAAAATCCGGGCGGCCCGCTTTCCGGCGGCAACTGTTCGGCAATGGCGCGCGATCTCCGCGGCCGCAGGCCATTCCCGCCGCCGGACCCGGTGAGACAACCGTTTCGGCTGTGACCGGCCGCGGTGCGGAGAAGTTCATGAGGATCGGTATCGAAGAAGTATTCGGTCAGGGGCGGCGAACCGCCCGATCTGCTCCGGGAATATGAGCTGTACGGTCCGCAGATCGCAGAAAAACCCGAAGAATCCATGATCGCTTTTCCCCTTTCCGCAGGTCTGTCTGACGCCGGAAAGGGGATTTTCCGCAATAAACAGGAACATCAGGTGATCGAACATGTACTACGCATTCATCGTCAACCCCGCCGCGGGCACGGGATTCTCGCTGACCACGATGCAGGATATCGAGCAGAAGCTCACAGCCGCAGGCGTGGCGTACCGCGTTTTCCGGACTGAAAAACCGGGGCACGCGACGCAGATCGCGGCGGATCTCGCTTCAGACGCGGAAGCGCGGGCCGTGGTCTCTGTCGGAGGCGACGGCACGGCGGGAGAAGTGGCGGCCGGTCTGACCGGCACCGGGAAACCGATGGGCATTATTCCCGCGGGCACCGGCAACGACTTTATCAAGTCAGCCGGGATTCCGAACAACCCGGCGAAGGCGCTGGACCTGCTCCTGAACGGTAAGGCGTGCCCGATCGACACCGGCACCGTCAACGACCGGTTTTTCCTGAACGTCTGCGGAACAGGCTTTGACGTTACAGTGCTGGATTACGCCGAAAACGAGAAGGAAAAGTACCGGGGGCTTACGCCTTACCTCCTCGGACTGATCAAGGCCGTTTTCCATTACAAAAGCGTGAACCTGACCGTTACCGCGGACGGAAAGCGGGAGGAAGGACAGTATCTGGTCTGTTCGATCGCAAACGGTCAGTATATCGGCGGGGGGATTCCGATCTGTCCCGCCGCGGACATTCAGGACGGACTGCTTGATCTTGTTCTGATCCGGAACGTCCACAGATGGCAGATTCCGTTCTACCTGCCCGGACTGATGATGTCCAGAGACCTGAAATTTGCCATCACGCGCCACCAGAGGGTCAGATCGGTCCTGATCGAGGGTCAGGACCTGAGGATCAATATCGACGGGGATATCGTGACCCTCTCCAACGCGGAATTCAGGATCAATCCCGCCTCGCTGGTTTTGATCCGGTGACCGGACGGGCCTGCAGACCGACCAGCAACCCAATCAAAGGAGGAGTTTTCCGTGGCTCAGAAAACAGAAATGCGGGACAGAATCAAGGCTCTGTGGATCAGAGGGATGAAAGCCGTCGGAAACACAGCGGCGAACATCGCCAACAATACAAGGTACAAGGTTGACGAAGTGACGATCCAGAACCGCCGCAGGGAGGTGCTGGGCGATCTCGCGAACAAGGCCTACGCCCTCTGGCTGAAAGGCGAGCCGTTCCCCGAATCGATGACCAAAATGCTGCAGGAGCTGAAACAGCTGGACGAACAGCTGAACGACATGAGAGCGGAAAAATATGCCGCTTCCAACATGTCCGCCCCGCCTGCCGAAGTCCCGGACACGGCCCCGGAAACCGACGACGAGGAAGACGATCCCGAGGATTTTCCGGCGGGAGACTCTCCGCTCGGCGCGGAAATCAACGAGCTGTTTGACGGCGTTCCTTCCGTAGGCAGGACAGCCGAGAAAGTGAACCAGTCGCTGGATCAGCTGAGCGACAGGATCCGGAACTTTCCGCAGTCAGACCGCGGAGACGAGACTGAGCAAAGGCAGGAATGACAGCAGCATGAGAATCAAACCACATGCCGTCCTGATCACGGTATGCCTGCTGCTTTTCGGCTCTTGCTGCACAGCGCTGTGCGAAACCGCCGGGGAGGCAGTCATCGTTCCTGAGGAGAACTGGTCGTGGGACCGGGGCGCGTTCAACAGTTTTTCCGGTCAGATCGATCTTTCGGACTGCGCCGGGAACGAGGTGACGGTCTGTATTTCAGCCGGCATCCCGTACAATCCGAAAGAGGAACAGGATGATATGCCGGTGTTCACCTCCCTGAACGGGAGCCGGATCGTGATGACGAAGCAGAACGATACCGTCCGGTTTGCCCCGGACCCCGGGAACGCCGTCATGACGTTTTCCGTGTCGTTCAGACTGCCGGAAAAACAGCGCGTTCAGGAAGTGCCGCTGACCTTTCTTGTGAAAGACGCGGACGGGAACGTGCTGAAGACCGTATCGGCACGGATCGGGAAGGAAGCGGGGGAATCCGGCGGATCCTTTTATATCGCCGCCGATATCAATCTGATTACGATCATCATCGCCGCGTCCGCCGCGCTTGTATGGATCCTGGTTCTGATCCGCGGACTGAACGAAAAAAAGAAAAAGAGAACGGGAGAATAAACCATATGCAGATCTATAACAGCATGACCCGAAAGAAAGAAACATTCCAACCGATCCACGAGGGAAAGGTCGGCATTTACGCGTGCGGACCCACCGTATACAACTACTTCCATATCGGCAACGCCAGGCCCTTCATCACTTTTGACGTGCTGAGAAGGCAGCTGGAACGGGAAGGATACCAGGTCACATTTGTCCAGAACTTTACGGATATCGACGACAAGATGATCAAAAGGGCCAACGAGGAAGGGATCACCGTCAAGGAGCTGGCGGACCGCTTTATCGCTGAATACTACGTCGACGCGAAAGCCCTGGGAATCCGTCCGGCGACCGTTCACCCCAAAGCGACCGAGCATATTTCCGAGATCATCAGCCTGATCACCCGGCTGATTGAAAACGGCCACGCCTACGCCACCACCTCCGGCGACGTCTATTACCGCGTTTCCGCTTTCCCGGGATACGGCAAGCTTTCCGGACAGAGCACGGAGGACCGGGAGACCGGCGCCAGCGAACGCCTGAACGTCGAGACCGACAAGGAATCCCCGGAAGACTTCGCGCTCTGGAAAGCGAAGAAACCGGGCGAGCCTTTCTGGGACAGCCCCTGGGGAGAGGGACGGCCCGGATGGCATATCGAGTGCTCCGCGATGAGCATGAAATATCTCGGCGAGACCTTTGACATCCACTGCGGCGGAAAAGACCTCCTGTTCCCGCATCACGAGAACGAGATCGCGCAGAGCGAGGGCGCGACGGGAAAGAAATACGTCAATTACTGGATGCACAACGGTTTCATCAATGTCGACAATCAGAAGATGAGCAAAAGCCTCAACAACTTCTTCACCGTGCGCGATATCGCCAGGGAATACGATCTGGAAGCGGTGCGCCTGTTCATGCTGAGCGCCCATTACCGCAGCCCGATCAATTTCAGCCGGGATCAGATCGAGGCGGCCAACGCCAGCCTGAACCGCCTGTATACGGCCAGAAACTCACTGAAATTCCAGATGGAGAACGGAGAAGACAGACCGCTGAACGAGGCCGAAAAGGCGTTCACGGAGCGCCTGAAGGGGTATGAAAAGCGTTTCGACGACGCCATGGACGACGATATGAATACCGCGGACGCGCTGGGCGCGATCTTTGAGCTTGTCAAGGACGCGAACATCTCCGTCGCGCAGGGCGCCTCGCGCGAAGCCTCGAAAGCTGCGCTGACCAGCCTGGAGGCAATCTGCGACGTGCTCGGTATTCTGAGCAAGAAGGAAGAGGAACTGCCCGCCGACATCGCCGCGCTGGTGCAGGAACGCGCCGAAGCCCGTAAAAACAGGGACTGGGCCAGGAGCGACGAACTGCGCGATCTGATCGTCAAAGCGGGATATATTCTGGAAGACACCAAGCAGGGACAGAAGGTCAGGAAGGATGTCTGACAGGATCAGACGCGCGGCAGGCCTGTTCCTGACGGTCCTCTGCGTTCTGCTCTGCCTGGTTTCCGCGCTGCGCGCCCGTTCCGGACAGGCGATCCGTTTCAGGAGCGGCGGAATCCGGGAGGAGGAGGTTCAGCCGGTTCCGACGGAACAGAACGGCACCGTCAGCGTGAACAGCGCAGACGCGGATGAACTGCCCGTACTGCCGGGCATCGGTGAAACGCTGAGCGCGCTGATCATTTCGGAACGCCGTGAAAACGGCCCGTATTTCTACGCGGAAGACCTGGAAGCCGTGAAAGGAATCGGCCCGGCAACGCTGAACAGATTTCGTGACATGATCGACCTTTCACAGGAAGAAAGCGGGGAATAAAATGGCATACCGTGCTCTGTACCGGGAATGGAGACCGAAGGATTTTTCTCATGTTGTCGGGCAGAAGGCCATTATGGACACCCTGAGAAACCAGGTGGTCTCCGGCCGGATCGCACACGCCTATCTGTTCTGCGGGTCAAGGGGAACAGGAAAGACGTCCACGGCCAAGATCCTGGCCAAGGCAATCAACTGCCTGGATCCCCGGAACGGAGATCCCTGCGGCCAGTGCGCGAACTGCCTGCGGGCCGAGCAGGAAGAAACCCTCGACGTCATTGAGATTGACGCCGCGAGCAACAACGGCGTGGACGAGATCCGGGTCCTGAGGGACACGGTCAAATATCCGCCGCAGTTCGGCAGCTACAAGGTATATATCATCGACGAAGTCCATATGCTTTCCCCGTCCGCGTTCAACGCGCTGCTGAAGACGCTTGAGGAGCCGCCGGCGCACGTCGTGTTTATTCTGGCGACAACGGAGCCGCAGAAGCTGCCGGAAACAATCCTGAGCAGATGCCAGCGGTTTGACTTCGGCAGGATTTCGATTCCCGATATTACCGGACGGCTGAAAGAGGCGGCGGAAGGTTCCGGCGCCCGGATTACAGACGGTGCGCTGACGCTGATCGCGCGGGCCGCGGAAGGCGGCATGCGCGACGCACTGAGCATCCTGGATATCTGCCTGGGATACAGCGATCAGGTTGACGAGACGCTGGTACGGACCATCCTCGGGACAAGCGATTCATCCTTCCTTTTCGAATTCTGCGGCGCCATGGCCGACCGCGACGCGGGGAAAACCATCGGGATGATCGACCGGCTGATGCGCGAGGGGAAGGATCCCGGCGTATTCACCAAAGACGTATGCAGGCATGTCCGGGCGCTGCTGATTGCCCGGATCTGTCCGGACGATCTCGCAAAAGTGACAGACTGCACAGCGGAAGAAGCCGCGGATTATGTCCGCCAGGGGTCTGAGATTCTCCTCAGCAGACTGATGAAAATCCTCGACCTGTTCATGTCCCTTGAAACGGAAATGCGGTATTCCGCCACGCCGAGGCTGGCGCTGGAAAACGCGTCCGTGAAATGCTGCCTGAGAATCGACGAAGCGGACAATCAGGCGCTGACGGACCGGATCGCCGAGCTTGAGAAGCGGATCGACGAACTCAGCGCCCGGATCGCGGAAGGCACCGTTCCCGAGGCGCTGCGCGGAACAGCCGGAAAGAAGGCCCCCGCAGAAAAGAAACCGGACGCTCCCGCCCCCAGGGCCCGGGAAGGCGCGTCCGCCGGGACGGCCAAAGCAGCCGGCGCTGAAGACCGCGCCGTATGGAGCGAGCTGATGTCCAGGATCCAAAAAAAGGATATTACCGCGTGGAGCTTCCTGTCGCAGGGGAACCTGATCGGCCGCACCGGCAGCCAGTACCGCTGGCTGGCAGCCCGGAAGGAAGGAGAGCAGCAGTACATCCTCGCGCTGAACAAAGCGGATAAAAACAGCGCCGTGTGCGCCGTTCTGAAAGAAATCACGGGACAGGAATGCAGTTTCACCGCTGTCCCGCACGGGCCGGCCCGCACTGACGACGGCAGCGACGACGCCTATCTGGCGACGATCTATGAAACATTCGGAAGGGAACCGGTCGATATCGTAGACAGTATCTGAAAACAAAGAAGCAGCCCGGCTGAAGCCGGGCTGCTGTTATATCTGTCCTGGGTCAGTTGAGCTCCTGGGCGTCGTTCTCAATGGTGAGCTCCTCAACACTGCGAATACCCCAGCGCGCGATGACCATGCTCATATTGTCCTTTCCGACGGACAGCGTGACGGTATCGTCCCTGATGCCGGTGATGGTGCCGTAGATTCCGCCGATGGTGCAGACCCGGTCGCCGGCCTTGAGGTTGTTCAGCATTTCCTTGACCTGTTTGTCCTTTTTCCGCTGAGGCCGGATCAGCATGAACCAGAAGACCACAAAAATGAGGATCAGCGGCAGGAAAGTGGTTGCCAGGGCCGCGATGGAACTGACCTGACCAACCTCGCCTTCGGCGGCAGTGCCTGCGGCGGCAGCGTCTTCAGCGACAGCGGCGGCGATACCGAAAAGTTTGTCCAACATGATGAAATTAGCTCCTTTCAGGCTCAAATGCCTGTTTATTATATCAGACAACCGTGCGGGACACAAGTCAGAGCAGTTAAAAAACATTCACCCGCGATTACCGGAGGTTTCGGGTGGCGACGATATCAGAACCGGTTTCAAGAACATTGCCCAGGATCACCTGTCCGGCTGAAACCGGCAGCGAGACATGAACATGGCCCAGCTCACGCATCACTTCGGGAATCAGGGATTTCGGAACCGGTTTTGACGTTTTGACCGAAAGGGGAACCGGGCTTCCCTCAACGGGAATCACGGCGGTAATCATCCGTTCGGGCAGCGTGCATTCCTGACGGGCGTACGCGGCGCCGCGGGGGCAGGTGTTTCCCGTCACGGAAACGACCTCTCCGGATTCGGACAGCGCGACGGTCATGCGGCAGCCGACAGGGCAGTTGATACAGGTAATCATCCGTTCCATTTCCGTCAGCTCCTTTCAATCCGGACGGTCAGCGTGCCTCCGGAGATTCCGCGGAGATCCTCCGCCTTCAGTGTGACAAGCGCCATTTCCCCGGGGGTAAAGATCATGGCCTTTTTCCGGCAGATCTCCTTTCCGTCCCAGTCGACGACAGCGGCGCTGTTCCGGTAAACGGCGGCAGGCCTGAACATCAGCGACACAGGCTGATCCGCGGCGGCGCGGATCTTCTGGGGGACGGTTCCGCGGACGCCGTCGCCGTCCCTGACGGCAATGAAGGAAGATTCCGTCCGCCCGCCGCGGACATACGCCGCGGCCGCCGCGCCGGCCTTAAAACTCTCATCTGAAACATAATCAACCAGGTCATGCACGTGGAGGACATTGCCGCAGGCGAAGATCCCGGGAACGCCGGTGCAGAAGGTCTCGTCAACGATCGCGCCGGACGTGGCGGGGGAGATGGCGATGCCCGCGGCAGAGGTGAGTTCGTTTTCCGGAATCAGACCGCAGGAGAGCAGAAGCGTATCGCAGTCGAACTCAATCTCCGTACCGGGGACCGGCATTCTGTTTTCGTCGACCGCGGAGACGGTGACCCCTTCCAGACGCTCCCGGCCGCGAATGTCGGTGACCGTGTGGCTGAGGTAAAGCGGGATATCATAGTCCTCGAGGCACTGAACGATGTTCCGGTTCAGACCGGAGGAATACGGCATGATTTCGACGCAGGCCAGGACCTTCGCGCCCTGCAGGGTCATCCGGCGCGCCATGATCAGACCGATATCGCCGGAACCGAGGATGACGACGCGCTTTCCCGGCATACAGCCTTCAAGGTTCACAAAGCGCTGCGCGGTGCCGGCGGAATAAATCCCGGCGCAGCGCGTTCCGGGCGTGCAGAGCGCGCCGCGGGGCCTTTCCCGGCATCCCATGGCAAGGACGACGGCTTTCGCGTGAATCACCTGAAAGCCTTTCGATGAAGAAATACAGGTGACCGTCAGGTCCGGGGAAACGGACAGGACCATCGTCGAGCATTCGACCGGGATCCCGAGTTCCGTCACGCGGTCAATATCTCGCTGCGCGTATTCCGGCCCGGTCAGTTCCTCCTTAAAGCGATGAAGACCGAAGCCGTTATGGATACACTGGCGAAGGATACCGCCGGGTTCATTCTCCCTTTCAACGATCAGGATTGAAGTGATTCCGTTTTCCCTGGCCGAGATCGCGGCGGCAAGGCCCGCGGGTCCGGCGCCGACGATCAGAATATTGACGAACCGCTCATTCATGATCCGCATTCTCCTTTCCGAAGGAACTGAGCGTGCCGGAAAGCAGCCGGCTCGCGCCGCCGTTCTTGGTGATCTCCTGCAGCGGTAGACCTGTTTCTTCCGCGATGATCGCGGCCACGCGCGGCATGCAGAAACCGCCCTGGCAGCGGCCCATACCGGCCCTGGTACGCCGCTTGACGGCATCGATGGAATACGCCCCCACGGGACGCCGGATGGCGGCGCGGATTTCGGCTTCCGTGACCGTTTCACAGCGGCAGACGATCTGACCGTAGGAAGGGTCGGCCTGAACTGCACGGGCCCGCTCTTCGTCGGTCATATCATGGAAAGGCTTCGGACGGCGCGGCAGGGGAACTGTCTTTTCCTTCCGGGAAAGGTGAAGCCAGGCGGCGACCATACCGGAAAGCTCCGCCCCGATGGCAGGCGCCGAAGACAGGCCGGGGCTTTCGATCCCGATCGCCTCAAAGTACCCGGGGCAGCCGTCACACGGGCCGACAATGAAGTCGTCGCCGGTCAGGTGCGCCCGGATCCCGCTGAAATTGGTGATATTACTCCGGACAGAGAGACCGGGCCATGTACGGAAAGCCTTCGCGAGCACTTCGGAAAGCCCGCCCGCGGTGGTGGCCGTGTCCAGCGGATCATCAATGTCCTCGGCGGTCGGACCGAGCAGCAGATTCCCATGAACGGTGGGCGTCACGAGAACACCTTTCCCCATCACGGAAGGACACTGGAAAACAGTGCGCGTGAACGGCTGCGGATCCGCCCTGTCCAGCAGGTAGTACTGACCTCTCCGGTGAACCATCTCCAGCCGTTCGGAAGACAGGCGGTTATGGATTTCCGCCCCTGACGCCCCGGCACAGTTTATGAGCACGCGGCAGACGCAGCTGCCGGCGTCCGTGACGACGGCGTAACGCCCGTCCGGCAGGGCGGATACATCCCTGACCGGCTCATTGAAGCGGAAGGAGACGCCGTTGAGCGCAGCGTCATCCGCCAGAGCGAAAGCCATTTCATAGGGGCTGACGATCGCGCTCTCAGGAACCGACAGCGCGCAGAGGACGTCCGGGCTGAGGGCGGGCTCCAGCCGGAGCGCTTCATCGCGCTCCAGTATTTCCAGGCCCCGCACGCCGTTTGCTTTTCCGCGGGCAAGCAGATTTTCGATCGTAGCGCGGTCCGCCTCATCGAAGCCGATGACAAGCGCGCCGTTCCGCCTGTAAGGAACGCCCAGCTCTTTGCAAAGCGCGGGATACATGGACGCTCCGAGAATATTGTAACGGGCCTTCCGCGTGCCCGGGAACGCGTCGTATCCGGCGTGGACGATGCCGCTGTTGGCCTTGGTCGCACCTTCGGCCACATCGCTCTCCCTTTCCAGAACAATGACGGACGCATTATACCGTGACAGTTCCCGCGCAACAGCACATCCGGTTATGCCGGAACCGATGATCAGGATATCAGATTCTGAACGCATGACGTCGCCTCCCTGTGTTCCATACTACCAAAAAAAGACAAAGGAAGCAATGAATAAAAAAGGGATTTCAGACGGCCGAAAAGACGGTCAGAGTTGCGTACGGAACGCCGGAATGATATAATCCTTTAAATAGACTTTATCGGAGGAACCGGTATGATTACCACAGTCTGCCTGAATCCATGCTTTGATAAAACGGTCAGCGTTGACCGGCTGCTTCCGGGACAGGTGAACCGGATCCGTGAGGCGCGCGTTGATCTCGGAGGGAACGCCATCAACGTGGCGGTCGTCGCCAGACGGCTCGGACTGGAAGCGCAGTGCCTCGGGATCATGGGAGAGAACGGCGCGACGGAACTGACCGCGCTGATGGATCATGAGGGGCTCACGCACCGTTTCCTGACCGTTCCCGGCGGCCATGTGCGAACCAATATGAAAGTCTACAGCCTCGACGGGCAGGGCGTGACCGAGCTGAACGAACCCGGCACGCAGGTTACCGAAAGCATCCTCCAGGAATTTACCCGGATTGTCGCGGAGGATACGGCGGACAGCGATATGATTGTTCTGACCGGAAGCCTGCCCCCGGGATGCCCTGAGGGAACGTACCGCGACCTGATCAATGCCCTGGACGGCAAAAAATGCATTCTTGATACGGAAGGAAGAGAGCTGGAGCTGGCGACCAAAGGGGCCGATCCCTTCCTGATCAAGCCCAATCTCCGGGAAATGGAAGCGACGCTCGGAATTGAACTGCGCACGATGCGGGCAATCCGCGACGCGGCGCTGATCTTTGTCCGCCTCGGCGTGCAGCACGCGGTCGTTTCCATGGGCGCGATGGGCGCCATGTATATCTCCGCGGACAAGACCCTCTTCGCGCCCGCCCTCCGCGTGGAGACCAAATCGACAGTCGGCGCCGGCGACGCGATGATCGGCGGCATGCTGCTGGGCTATCAGATTGAGAAAAATATGGCGAGAGCCTTCCGGTACGGCATCGCCGCCGGCGCGGCGAGCGTCATGACCGAAGGAAACCAGCCGATCAACCGATCCGATTTCGACGCGCTGCTTGATCAGGTCCGGGTCCAGGAAGTGTAAAAGAGATGCTTTTCAGACACAACAGGCCCGAATACTCAGACGGCACGATCGACCTGATTCCGATCCATATCGGCACGCCGAACCGGGAGCTCGGATTTGGGCACGAACAGATCTGGAAGATTACCCTGCACAATGAAAAGCAGGAGATCGGACAGATCAGTTACCGGGACGGAGAAAGCAGGTGCGTCTATTACTACGGGCATATCGGATACCATATCGATCCACCGTACCGCGGACGGCATTTCGCGTACCGCGCGTGCAGGCTGATCGAGCGGGAGATCCGGCTGTCCGGCAAAACCTCCGTTGTGATTACCTGCGATCCGGACAACGAACCGAGCCGGAAGACCTGCGTGCGGCTCGGCTGCCTGTTTGAACGCGTCGCGGACGTGCCCGAGGACATCTATCGTAAATTTGAGATCAGCCAGCAGAAATGCCGGTATATCTGGCATATGGCTGCAGTGGATGAGCAATGAAAGAGAGCATAAACGGTACGGAGATCAGCTACAGGATCGAGGGAGAAGGGGAGAACCGGGTCCTGCTGCTTCACGGCTGGGGCTGCGACATGAAGATGATGCAGCCTGTCGCCGACGCGCTGAAAACGGATCACCGGGTCCTGATGATCGACTTTCCGGGACACGGGGAGAGCGGCAGACCTCCCGAGCCCTGGGGCGTGCCGGAATACGCCGGATGCCTTGAAGAACTGCTGTGGAAACTGCAGTTCACGCCGTGCAGCGCGGTAGCCCACAGCTTCGGCGCGAGAATCGCGACATGGATCGAATCGGAGCATCCCGGAACATTCGGGAAAATGATTTTTACCGGAGCCGCCGGTATCCGGCCGCAGCCTTCCGAAGAAGCCAGGAAGCGCAGCGCGCGCTACAGGCAGCTGAAGGGTTACTGCGAGACGATCGGTAAAATCCCGCTGCTCGGAAAGGCGGCGGACGGATGGATGGAAAAGCTGCGGCAGAAATACGGAAGCCGCGACTATAACGCGCTGGATGAAGAAATGCGCAAAACATTCGTGAAAGTGATCAACCTGGACCTGACGGACCGATACGAGCGTTTCAGGGCAAGCACGCTGCTGATCTGGGGAGACGCGGACACGGAGACGCCGCTCTGGATGGCCAGGGAGATGGAAAAAAGAATCCCGGACGCGGGGCTTGTGATTCTGGAGGGCGGATCCCACTTCGCCTACCTGGAGCAGATCGCCCGGTTCAACACAATCAGCCGGCAGTTTCTGAAGGGAGATGACTGACGTGTTCCGGACCTGGATCCTCTGCATAGCCGCAGCCGTCAGCTGCCTGCTGTCGGGAAAGATCCTGCTGCACTATTTCCAGCTGGAAAGCTATCAGTTTCCCGGATACTTCCGTACGGTCAGGCGAAACCTGCTGAAGGCAGTCCTGCCGGGAATCTGCGTATCGGTTCTCCTTGCCGCGGCGCTGCTTCCGGCGGCCGTGCTGAACGCCGCGGTATGGGACCGGCCCGTAGTCAGGGCACTGCACCTGATTCTGTCCGTTCTTCTCCTGACCGGCGGGGGATGGTTCCTGGGCAGACGGCTCAGTGAGAAAAAAGCCAAAAAAGCGTTCGTGCTGACGGCGCGGATGAAACGGCTGTACGCGGTTTCCCTTGCCGTGATGACGCTGATCCTTTATTTCAGCGTCCGGATGACGAACAGCCAGCCGGGCCGCGACGCCGCCGGGACGGCCGTTTTCATCTGCTTCCCTCTGCTGCTGCCGCTGTGGATCGCTTTATGCGGACTGCTGGCCTGGCCTGTCGAGAAACTGATCAGCGAGCTGTATTTCCGGGACGCGCAGCGCATCCTCCGGGAACGGAAGGACCTGATCCGGATCGGGATTACCGGCAGCTGGGGAAAGACCAGCGTGAAATTCATTCTCGGAACGATCCTGGAAGAGAAATACCACACGCTCGTGACCCCGGCCAGTTTCAATACGCCGATGGGCGTCACGAAGGTCATCCGCTCCCAGCTGGAGCCCGGCCACCGCGTTTTCGTCGCGGAAATGGGCGCGCGCCATGTGGGCGATATCAAGGAGATGTGCCGGCTGGTGCATCCGCAGATCGGGATCCTGACCTCAGTCGGCCCGCAGCATCTGGACACATTCAGGACGGTGGAACGGGTCGCGAAGACAAAGTATGAGCTGATCGACGCGCTGCCGGAGGACGGGGAAGCGTTCTTCGCGGACGACGGAGATCTCTGCAGACAGCTGTATGAAAAAACGACTGTTTCAAAGCACCTGACAGGAACGGATCCGGAGAAGGACGAGGTGTGGGCGGAGGATATCCGGTATTCACCGGAAGGCAGCACGTTCACCCTGTGCCGCGGCGGGCTCCGCAAAGACTGTACGACGCAGCTGCTGGGCGAACTGAACATCCGGAACATCCTGCTGTGCGCCGCCGTCGCGTTCTGCCTCAGACTGAGCATGGAACAGATCGCGCGCGGCATCGCGAAAATCAGGCCGGTGGAGCACAGGCTGCAGCTGATCCGCCACCCGGGCGGGCCGAACGTGATCGACGACGCGTTCAACAGCAATATCCGCGGCGCAAAACAGGCGTTTCAGGTCCTGAAACAGTTTCCGCGGAAGCGGGTAGTCATCACCCCCGGCATGGTGGAACTCGGCGATCAGGAATACGCGATGAACAGGGAATTCGGGGCGGCCATGGCGGACTGCTGCGACGCCGCCGTGCTGGTCGGCCGGAAACGAAGCGCCGCCATCGCGGACGGACTGAAGGAGAACGGTTTTCCGGAGGACTCGGTTTTTGTCGTTCAGTCCCTGGAGGAAGCGACGGTTCTGATGCGTGAAATCACCGGCGCCGGCGATACCGTCCTGTTCGAGAACGACCTTCCGGACAACTATACCGAATCATAACGGAGGAAACCGAAATGAAAAAACAGATCGGCGTCATCTTCGGCAGCAGGAGCTGTGAGCGGGAAGTGGCCATTATCAGCGCGGTACAGCTGATGCGCCATATCAACAGGGAGACATACGACGTGATTCCCGTTTATGTCGACGAACACGGAAACTGGTATACCGGAGAGAAACTGACGGAGATCGGTTCCTACAAACCTTTCAATCCGAACGCGTCGGGAATCCTCCGGGTTTTTCCCGATCTTTCGTCCGGATCCGGCGCGCTGCTGACCGTGAACAAAGGCAGCGGCCTGTTCGCGAAGGAGAAGGTGGAAATCGCCGCGCGCGTTGACGTCTATATTGTCGTGATGCACGGGCTGAACGGTGAGGACGGCACCCTTCAGGGGCTGCTGGAGCTCGCGAACGTTCCGTATACCTCCACCGGTGTGGCCGGCAGCGCCATCGGGATGGACAAAATCATGATGAAGCAGTTTTTCCGCGGGGCGGATCTGCCCGTGCTGCCCGGCGTCTGGTTCACACGCTCCGCGTTTGAAAGCGACAGGGACGCCGTCATCAAAAAGGTCGGGGAAGAACTCGGATATCCCGTGTTTGTCAAACCGGCAAATCTGGGATCGAGTATCGGCGTCAGCCGAGCGGACGACGCGGAATCGCTGGCGGACAGCCTGGAGCTCGCGTTTGATTACGACCGGCGCGTGCTGGTCGAGAAAGGCCTGGACAAGCCCATTGAACTGAACTGCAGCGTCGTCGGATACGATGAGGAAACAGAAGCGTCGCCGATCGAAATGCCGATCAACAGCGACGAGTTCCTGGATTTCAGGGACAAATACCTTGCCTCGGGAGGCAGCAAGGGTATGGCCAGCCTGCACCGGGTGCTTCCCGCTCCGATCGAGGAGGATCTGAAAAACGAGATCCAGGAGCTGAGCCGGACCATATTCCGCCTGCTGGACTGCAAAGGCGTCGTACGAATCGACTATATGTTTGACCGGATCGGCGGGAAGCTGTACATCACCGAAATCAACACCATTCCGGGCAGCCTTGCCTTTTACCTGTGGGTGAACGCCGGCGTTTCCTATACAAAACTGATCGACAGGATGATCGGATACGCCGAGAAAGCCCATG
This sequence comes from uncultured Clostridia bacterium, assembly GCA_946411525.1. Lineage (GTDB taxonomy): Bacteria > Bacillota > Clostridia > Christensenellales > Aristaeellaceae > Aristaeella. Next base: position 67,051 of record CAMKEI010000001.1, read on the forward strand.
AGGACAAGAACCGGGCGAACTACGCCTATACAAGCGACATCCTGAACGGCGTTTCATTCGGAGCGAAGGGTTCCAAAGGCAGCAAAGGCGCCAAGACCGCAAAATAAGGAAAGGTCCTTTACCGTGATGCTTGAAAAGATCCACAGCCCGCGTGATCTGGACGGAATGAGCTACGAACAGCTCGACCGGCTGGCCGGAGAGATCCGCAACGAACTGATCACCACCGTTTCGGCAAACGGCGGCCATCTTGCCTCCAATCTGGGCATCGTCGAGTTGACGCTCGCCCTGCACCGGGTTTTTCATATGCCTGAGGACAGGATCATTTTTGACGTGGGGCACCAGAGTTACGTCCATAAGATGATTACGGGACGCTACGACCGCTTCTCCACGCTGCGCTCCTACGGCGGGATCGCGGGTTTTCCGAAACGCAGCGAGAGCGAATACGACTGTTTTGAAACCGGCCACGCCAGTACGGCGATTTCCGCCGCGCTCGGCATTGCCCGGGCAAGGGACTATCAGCATCAGAAATATGAAGTCATCGCAGTTGTCGGAGACGGCGCGCTGACCGGGGGCATGTGCTATGAAGCGCTCAACGACGCCGGAAACAGCGGCACCAAGATGATCGTCGTCCTGAACGACAACGAAATGAGCATCGCGCCGAACGTCGGCGCGCTGTCCAATTATCTGACGAATCTCCGCATCAGCGCCGGATGGCAGAGCGCAAAAAGGAAGGTCCGCCACCTGAACCGGATCCCGCTGATCGGAAAACCGGTGTACAGACTGATTCACGGGACCAAGCAGCTGCTGAGAACCGTATTTGTACGGGATACAGAACTGGGATTCTTTGAAGCGCTCGGTTTCGCCTATTTCGGACCGATCAACGGACATGATCTGGCCGGCATGGAGAACGCGTTCCGCCAGGCGCAGATGTACAAAGGCCCCTGCGTGATCCAGGTGCTGACGAAAAAAGGCTACGGATACGACAAAGCGGAAGAACGCCCCGAGGCGTTTCACGGCACGCCGCCTTTCTATATCGAGACAGGATACAGGATCGACAAACCCGCGAAACCTTCCTGGGGGCATATCATGGCCGACACGCTGGCGGATCTGGCTGAGAAGGACGAACGGGTCGTCGCCATCACCGCCGCCATGAAACTGGGGACCGGACTTGATCATTTCGCGGAGCGGTTCCCTGACCGGATCATCGACGTCGGTATCGCCGAGGAGCACGCCGCCACCATGGCCGCGGGGCTGGCAGCCGGCGGGATGCGGCCGTATGTGGCCGTATACGCCAGCTTCTTCCAGCGCTGCTATGATCAGATGCTGCACGACGTGTGCATGCAGCATCTTCCCGTGACCTTTCTGCTCGACCGCAGCGGCATCGGCGGAGAAGACGGACAGACCCACCACGGATTATTTGATTTATCCATCACGATCCCGGTTCCGGGACTGACCGTGCTGGCGCCCTGTTCGTCGGAAGAACTCATCAGCATGCTGAAATGGACCGCCGGGCAGAACGGTCCCTGCGTCATACGGTATCCCAAATCCGTGAAGGCGATCGAAACAGACCGGGAATACCTGCCGTTCAGACCGGGCGTATGGCATGCCCTGACAGACGAAAGCGACGTGATCCTCCTCGCGGCCGGATCAATGGTATCCAGGGCGATGGATATTCATCTGAAGCTCGCGTCCGAGGGGGTCAGGACCACGGTCGTGAACTGTTCTTCAGTCAAACCGCCGGACGAGGACTATCTTTCCTCCGTTCCCCGGAACGCGAAGGTGTTCACACTGGAAGAGCACATGATCAACGGCGGATTCGGCGAGTACGTCACCCGCGTCTGCAAAGACCGGGGGTGGACGGTGCCGGTTCGCTGCTTCGGGGTCGGGGACACCTATATCCAGCACGGAGATCATGAGCATCTGATGCGCGACGCGGGACTGGACGCCGAAACCGTCGCGGACGCCATCCTCCGCGCAGTGAAGGGAGAAGAATACGTTGGCTGACAGAAAGAGGGCGGACGTCGCGCTGGTGCAGCAGATGCTCTGCGAGAGCCGGGAAAAGGCTCAGGCCGCTATTATGGAAGGCCGCGTTTACCTCGGGGAGAAACGGATCAACAAACCGTCCGAAATGATTGGAGACGACGAAACGCTGACAGTCAGGGCTGCCGGAAACGAATACGTCAGCCGGGGCGCGCTGAAGCTTGAAAAGGCGGTCCGCGTATTCGGCGCCGACCTGAAGGACAGGGTTGTCATGGATATCGGATCCAGCACGGGCGGATTCACGGACGTCTGCCTCCGGAACGGCGCGGCGCATGTATACTCCATCGACGTCGGATACGGACAGCTGGACTGGAAACTGAGAAACGATCCCCGCGTGACAGTGATGGAAAGGACTAACGCAAGGCATCTGACGCCGGAAATGTTTCCCGACCGTCCTTCGGTTACCGTCATGGACGTCAGTTTCATCTCCATCCGTCTGATCCTGCCCGTCGCGGCGTCGGTCATGGGAGACGACGGGGTTTTCTATACGCTGATCAAACCCCAGTTTGAAGCGGGCAGGGAATCCGTCGGAAAAAACGGCGTCGTACGGGATCCGAAGATCCATGAGGACGTGCTGAACGAGGTTATCCGTTTCGCGGAAGAGACAGGCTGGCAGACAGTCGGCCTGGATTTCTCACCGATTACGGGACCGAAGGGCAATATCGAATTCCTGGCGGAAATCAGAAAAACCGGCGGAACCCGTCATACGGTCACGCCGGAGGAAATCAAAGCCGTTGTGGCTGAAGCGCATGAGAAAACGAGCCGCTCACAGGCTCACTGACGGAAACAGATTCCAGGGGAACAAAGCCGGCGGCGCGGACGTGACGGAGACCACGCCGCTTTTCCGGCCGGGGTGCGGAAAACTGACCGCCGCGGACCAAAGCGCAACCGTATCGCACGGAACACGGCTTCCGTATTTCCGGTCGCCGGCCAGCGGGTACCCCCTGGACCCGAACTGCACCCGGATCTGATGCGTGCGGCCGGTATGCAGAAGGACGCGGACAAGGGAAAGCGTCTGGTCGTCCGCGTCCGCCGTATCCAGCACGGTCCACTCACATACAGCCTTTTTCACCCCCCCGCGGGGACGGGAAACAACATACGATTTGTTTTTATTCCGGTCGTGCCAGAGCAGATCTGTCCACTGACCGGTTTTGTTTTCCGGACATCCGGAGACCACGGCCAGGTATTCCTTCCGGACGGCCTCCTGCTGAAAAAGCCGCTGCATGGCGGCGCAGGACGCCGGGGAGAAAGCGAGGATCATCACGCCGCCCGTACTTTTATCCAGCCTGTGGACAGGCCATACGTCCGCGCCGGTCTGTTCACGGAGCAGATCAGGCAGGCCGGGTGATTCCGAAAGGATCCCGGCAGGCTTTTCACAGATGATCAGGGACGAATCCCGGAAAAGAATATCGATCGCCAAAGGAACATCCCTTTCAAAATGAATATCAGGGGAATAAATCCCGGAATTCATGCAAATCATGCATTCTGCTTGAGTAAATATACACATTGTGTTACTATTTTGTCAAACAGAGGGGAAGGGAAGAAGCGTATGCTGAAAGCGGCAGGACTGATTCTGAACAGAACGAATGAAAAAGCGGTAAAATGCGCCGACAACGCCGCGGCTTTTTTCCGGAAGCACGATATCCTCTGCGTCGATCCGCAGACGGAAGAGCTGGCCGTACAGCCTGACCTGATCGTTACATTCGGAGGAGACGGCACCCTGCTGCTGGGGGCGAGATACGCGATGAAATTCGACGTTCCGCTGCTGGGCATCAACCTGGGAACGGTCGGATTCCTGACGGAAGAGGACCCGGATCATCTCACGGAAGCGCTGGAGGCCATCATCAGCGAACGGTATCAGATCGAGACGAGAAGCCTGCTGCGCGTGCTGAACACCCGAACGGGCGACGTTTTTTACGCGCTGAACGACGCCGTGATCACCCGCGGCGGATACGCGAGGCTCATCCGGGTGGACGCGTATGTGAATCAGAAAGCATACGCGGCGTTTACCGCGGACGGCATTATCGCGGCGACGCCGACCGGTTCCACAGGGTATTCGCTTTCCGCAGGCGGGCCGATCGTGGAGCCGGGCATGAACTGCATGATCATTACGCCGGTCTGCCCTCACAGCATGCAGCACTGCCCCTGCATCGTACCGGACAACGCGGACATCCGTTTTCTGCTGAATCCGGGAAGGGAACAGTCCGCCGAACTGCAGATTGACGGGCAGAACATGGGCAGGCTTCACGCGGGCGACGAGATACATATCACCGGAACAGACAGGAAAATCAGGCTTATCCGGCTCCATCCCTATGATTTTTTCAGCCTGATGCGCCAGAAGCTCAGCGAATGGGGATCATAACAACGGAGGAGGATGAACATGAAAACTGACCGGCAGAATGAGATTATCCGGCTGATAACGTCAGCCGATATCGAAACACAGGAAGAACTGGCTTCAGAGCTTCGCGCGCTCGGCTACAAGGTGACGCAGGCGACCGTATCCCGCGACATCCGCGAGCTGCGGCTGATCAAGGTTGCCGCGAAGGACGGGGGATTCAAATACGCGAAGCCGGAACGGCATGAGATCGCCGTCAGCGAACGGCTGACGCGGATCCTGAACGATTCCCTTGTGGGCGTCGATTCATCCGGCAATATCATCGTCGTCAAGACGCTGAGCGGATCCGCGAACGTCGCGGCCGAGGCGCTCGACAATCTCGGCTGGCCTGAGATTCTCGGCACGATCGCGGGAGACAACACCATTTTTATCGTGGTCCGCAACGAATCGGACACAGCGGATATCTGCGGGAGAATCCGCAGACTTACCGATCAGCGGTAAACAGCGGGAGAATGAGATGCTGGAAAGTATAACAATTCGTCAGATCGCACTGATCGATGAGGCGACGATCCGTTTTCATGACGGCATGCAGGTGCTGACGGGAGAAACAGGCGCAGGCAAAAGCATAGTCGTGGATTCCGTAAACCTGATTCTCGGCGGCAGAGCGGACAGGGAGCTGATCCGCTCGGGACGCGACAGGGCTTCCGTTGAAGCGGTGTTTGCCGTCAGGGACAATCCCGGTATCAAAGCGTTTATGGAGCGGGAAGAGATCGACTACGACGGGGAAACCGTCACGGTTTACAGGGAGATCTCCTCAAACGGGAAGAATACATGCCGGATCTGCGGCGTCATGCTTCCTGTTTCCCGGCTGAAGGAGCTAGCCGCTCTGCTGATGGATCTTCACGGACAGAGCGAGCATCAGTTCCTCGCCGATCCGGACAGGCATCTGGGTTTTCTGGACCAGGCGGGCGACGAGCGTCATCGCGTGCTCCTGAACCGGATCGGAAACGATTATGAGCAGTTCATTGAAAACCACCGGGCCTACGCGAAACTGGTCAGACAGAACGAGAACCGTGATTCCCGGATGCGCTCGCTTGAACGGGATCTCCAGGAACTCAGGGCGGCGGCGGTCAGGCCCGGGGAATTTTCCGTCCTGACAGAAAGACGCAAACAGCTCGGGAAGGCAGAGAAGGAAACAGAGACGCTGCGATCCGTTGCGGAAACACTGTCGGGCGGCGAGGGAACCAACGGACTTTCGGCCGTCAGGCAGGCGTCGGACCTCCTCAAATCACTCGCTTCCGGAGACAATACCGCACAGGAGCTCAGCGGACGCTGCAAGTCGCTGTATTTTGAACTGGAAGATATCGCGTATCAGATCAACCTGATGATCCAGAAGGCCGGAGCTGATCCCGGCGAACTGGAAAGAACGGACGAGCGGCTGAACACCATCCACAGGCTGGAAAGGAAATTCGGCTGCGACGCCGAGGAACTGCCGGCACTGCAGGAAACGCTGGAGCAGGAGTACTGCCGGCTGGCGGACCTGCAGGATGAGATCGAACGGATGTCATCGGAACATAAAAGACTGCTGGGCGTCTACCGAAGCACCGCGAAAGAACTGACCGCGTCCAGGCGCCGGATCGCCGCAGAGTTTGAGCGGAAAATGATGAAGGAACTGAGCGACCTCGGAATGGGTCAGACCCGGTTTGAGGTCGAGTTCAAACCAAATGAAACAGGCCGTCCGCTCATGCCGACCGAAACCGGAGACGACCGGGTCGAGTTTCTGATCAGCCCGAACCCGGGAGAACCGCTCAGGCCGCTGGCCAGAATCGCTTCCGGCGGAGAGCTGAGCAGGCTGATGCTTGCCGTCAAGTCTCTTGAGTCTTCACGCACAGGCGTGGACACCATGGTTTTCGATGAAATAGACACAGGGATCAGCGGACGGATGGCGCAGGTCGTCGCGGAGAAAATGATTACAATCTCCAGGCAGCGGCAGGTGATCTGTGTAACGCATCTTCCGCAGATCGCGGCCGCGGCCGATTATCATTATCTGGTCCTTAAATCAGTGGATGACGGACGGACAAACACATCTGTCACGGAACTGGACAGAAAGGGAAGGGCAGGTGAACTGAGCAGAATGATCAGCGGCGCGGACGGCATTACAGCAGGCTCCGACGCCTACGCCCTCAGCCTGCTGCAGGCTGCCGACGAACTGAAACAGAAAGCATTTTGATATGGAAGATTCCGGAAAAACTTAACAAATCTGCAACAAACGTACCCGAAAACACTTGCATTGTATCTTTTCCACCTATATAATAAAGTAATACAAAAGCACATCGGAACTCCACACCGGACATGTCCGATCAGCGAAAAATATTCGGGGAGGAATATTCAATGTCGAAAAAGTATCTGTACCTCTTCACGGAAGGCGACGCCACCATGCGCGAACTGCTTGGCGGAAAAGGTGCGAACCTGGCGGAAATGACGAAAGTCGGCCTGCCTGTTCCCCAGGGTTTTACTATTTCCACCGAGGCCTGCACCCAGTATTATGAAGACGGTCGTCAGATCAATGATGAGATTCAGGCGCAGATTGTCGAATATATTGCCAAGATGGAGGAACTCAACGGCAAGAAATTCGGCGACCTGAAAAATCCCCTCCTGGTTTCCGTCCGCTCCGGCGCCCGCGCCTCCATGCCCGGCATGATGGATACGATCCTGAACCTGGGCCTGAACGATCAGGTCGTCGAAGCCATGATCGCCGGCAACAGCGATCCCAAATTCGCCCGTTTTGTCTATGACAGCTACCGCCGCTTTATCCAGATGTATTCCGACGTCGTCATGGAAGTCGGCAAAAAGTATTTCGAGCAGCTGATCGACGAGATGAAGGCCAAAAAAGGCGTTACCTACGACGTCGAGCTGACGGCTGAAGACCTGAAGGAACTCGCTTCCCAGTTCAAGGCGGAATACAAGGCAAAGATCGGGACGGATTTCCCTTCCGATCCAATTGAACAGCTGATGGGCGCAATCAAAGCCGTTTTCCGTTCCTGGGACAACCCACGGGCGAATGTATACCGCCGTGACAACGATATTCCCTACAGCTGGGGTACCGCAGTCAACGTGATGCCGATGGTCTTCGGCAACCTGAACGACAACTCCGGCACCGGCGTGGCTTTCACGCGCGATCCCGCGACGGGCGAAAACAAGCTGATGGGTGAATTCCTGGTCAACGCGCAGGGCGAGGACGTCGTGGCCGGCGTCCGTACACCCATGCCGATTTCCCAGATGAAAGACCAGTTCCCGGAAGCCTACGCCGAATTTGAAAAAGTCTGCGAACTGCTTGAAAAGCATTACCGTGATATGCAGGATATGGAGTTTACCGTTGAAAACGGCAAACTGTACATGCTGCAGTGCCGCAGCGGAAAACGCACCGCGCAGGCCGCTCTGAAGATCGCGTGCGATCTGGTGGACGAAGGCATGCGGACAGAGGAAGAAGCTGTTTCCATGATTGATCCCCGCAATCTGGACACGCTGCTCCATCCCCAGTTCGACGCCGCCGCCCTGAAAAAGGCCACGCCGATCGGAAAAGGCCTCGGCGCTTCCCCCGGAGCCGCGTGCGGCAAGATCGTTTTCACCGCGGAAGACGCGGAAGCATGGGCGAAACGCGGAGAGAAAGTTGTGCTGGTCCGCCTCGAAACTTCTCCGGAAGACATCACGGGCATGAAGAGCGCCCAGGGCATCCTGACCGTCCGCGGCGGTATGACCAGCCACGCCGCCGTTGTCGCCCGCGGTATGGGCACCTGCTGCGTATCGGGCTGCGGCGATATCGCGATGGATGAGGAGAACAAGAAATTCACGCTTGCCGGAAAGACCTTCCATGAAGGGGACTTCATTTCCATCAACGGTACCACCGGCAACATCTATGACGGCCTGATCCCGACCGTGGACGCCAGGATCGCCGGAGAATTCGGCAGAATCATGGCCTGGGCCGACAAATACCGCAGGCTGAAGGTCCGGACGAACGCGGATACTCCGGCGGACGCGAAGAAAGCGCGCGAGCTCGGAGCGGAAGGTATCGGCCTGTGCCGTACAGAGCATATGTTCTTTGAGCCTGAAAGGATCGCCGCTTTCCGTGAGATGATCTGTTCCGATACGGCTGAAGAACGCGAAGCCGCGCTGAACAAGATTCTTCCGTATCAGCAGAGCGACTTTGAAAAGCTTTACGAAGCGCTGGAAGGATATCCGGTCTGCATCCGGTTCCTGGATCCCCCGCTGCATGAGTTTGTTCCGACAACGGAAGAAGAAATCAAGCTTCTCGCGGACACGCAGGGCAAGAGCGTCGAAACCATCAAGAATATCATCGCTTCCCTGCATGAATTCAATCCCATGATGGGACACAGAGGCTGCAGACTCGCGGTGACCTATCCCGAAATTGCCAGGATGCAGACCAAAGCCGTCATCCGGGCCGCGATCAAGACCCAGCAGGCGCATCCGGAATGGAAAGTCAGGCCCGAGATTATGATCCCGCTGGTCTGCGAAGTCAAGGAACTGAAGTTTGTCAAGAAGACGGTTGTCGAAACCGCGGACGCCGAAATCGCCGCGGCCGGCATCGACCTTGAATACGAAGTCGGTACGATGATCGAAATCCCCAGGGCCGCGCTGACAGCCGACGAGATCGCGAAGGAAGCCGATTTCTTCTGCTTCGGCACCAACGACCTGACCCAGATGACATTCGGCTTCAGCCGTGACGACGCGGGCAAGTTCCTGGGCGCCTATTACGACCAGAAGATCTTTGAGAGTGATCCGTTCGCCAGGCTGGACCAGACCGGCGTGGGCAAACTGATGCAGATGGCCATTGATCTCGGCCGTCCCGTCAATCCCAGCCTGCACGTGGGTATCTGCGGCGAACATGGCGGAGACCCGAGCTCCGTTGAATTCTGCCACAAGATCGGACTGGATTATGTGAGCTGCTCACCTTTCCGTGTGCCGATCGCCCGCCTCGCGGCGGCCCAGGCAGCGATTGCCTCCAAAAAGTGATCAATCCCGTACGAAAAACTGTCCGGAACGTTCTTTCCGGACAGTTTTTTTATTCCAGTTCATTCTCGGCCGCTTCACACGCCGAACGGGCGGTCTCCCAGTCATATCCTTTCCTGACGAGCGAAGCAATCACCTTCTGCCTGCTTTTCCGCCTGTCCTCATCGGGACCGCAGCGCTTCCAGGCTTTTTCCGCCAGAGAAACGGCGTTCGCCTGTTCCTCATCCGCGCCGAATCCGTCAAGGACATCGTCTATGACTTCCCCGGATACGCCCTTCATCCTTAATTCCCGACGAATCAGGGAGGGACCGAAACGACGTTCAGTTCTGTACCGTACCCACTGCTCACAGAATTCCCTGTCATTCAGCAGGCCTTCCTTTTCCAGCTTAAAGGTGACCAGCCCGGCGACCTCGTCCGTAAAGCGAAGACGCAGCAGGCGGGACTCAATCTCCTTTTTGCTGCAGGGACGGTGCGAGAGCATACAGACGGCGTGATTCAGCGCGCGCGGATATTGACAGAGATGAATCTGACGAAGGAAAGCAGACTCCTCATATTCCGCGTTTTCCAGGAAACCGGAGGCCTGCAGATCGTCCGCTCGCAGCCAGTACTGTTCTCCGTTATCCAGAACGATACAGTACGAGCCGCGAACTTTGCGAAGCTCTCTGATCACGACCATGCCGGAAGCTCCTTCCCGAACGCCCAGCGCAGAAGATCACGGTTCAGCAGTCCCAGCCGGCCGTCTCTGGCCTCGCTGGATCCGCCGTTGAGCATAATGATACTCCTACCTGTTTTCTCCTCCCAGAAAGCGCCGTCCGCGCAGCCGTAGGCAAAGCCCTGGTGCCCGAATACCATTCCGCCGGAGATCACCGGACCGGCAATCCTCAGCAGGCCGTACCCGTATGTGAGCCCCGGGGAGACGCTGCCGTAGGAAGCGTGTTCCGCGCACATCTCCTCAATGATTTCGGCAGGAAGGAAGCCCCCGCCTTTACAGATGAAAACATCCAGCAGTTTCTGCAGGGAAGGGATATCCGTATACATGCTGCCGGCTGTGTGGCCATAGTGGCGAAGCGGGTCGGGACCGGAGAGCGGGACCGAACCGAGCGGCGTCAGGATGACGTCCCGATCCCTCCGGTACGGCAGGACGCGCGTCACAGGCATAATCCGGCCGGCTGGCAGCCGGCATCCTTCCAGCGTTGAATTCATGCCCAGCGGACCGAACAGACGCTCTTCATAGATCTGCCCGACCGGCTGCCCGAGAACCGCTTCCATCACGCAGCCGATCAGTCCGAAACCGAAATTGGAATACCGGAAACATTCGCCGGGCTTTCCGACGCGGCAGTCCGGAAGAATATCCGGGAAGGGAACACCGTTCTCGAGCGCGGTTTCCAGCCCGGGCGGATCCTGAATACCAGCCGTATGAGACAGCAGATGCCGGAGGGTAATTCCCTTCAGCGCGGCACCGGCTGAAGACGAATCAAAGCAGGCGTCCAACGGTCTGTCGGGATCGATCATCTGTTCCGTGACAAGACGCATGGCCAGCACGGCCGTCGCGAGTTTGGTAATGGACGCGACGCGGAAAAAAGTGTCCGGGAAGGCCTTGTGATCCGGACTGTCTGAGGATGTGCAGATCAGCGTATGGTCTTCGCCGGAGGTCAGCAGCACGGCGGAGCCTAGCACATGATGCCGACGGATCAGCGATTCAAAACGCCGCCTGTATATCAGATCATGACCGCGGATCAGGGAAACGGGATGAGCGCCGCAGGAAGGGGCGCAGAAGGGAAGAAGAAAACGATAGGCCGTATTTTTAAGCTTTGTCGTCGGCATGCCGCACCTCCTGCGCCCTCAGCCGGCGATAAACGGCAAAGAGGCAAAGAATCATCATCAAAGCGTAAACGGAAAGCAGGATGACGGTTCCGACGGGATTCAGGGAAGACAGAAACCGCACCGGCAGGGTCAGCAGCACCGCAAAAGCGGAAAAGCAGAGCACAGCGGGCAGGACACAGAACCGGATGGACGCCGGAAGCGGACGCTGTTTCCGAAGAAGCAGGATATACCGCAGAATAACCGCCGCGCAGAGCAGAACGCTCAAAAGCTGGCTGATCCGTACGGAAGAGGCGGCATACAGGGAATCCAGACGCAGTCCCTCGATGACCAGGCGGCCCGACGCGTAAAGAAACACATAGAAAAAGAAGGGATCTCCCTTACGGAGGAACAGCCTGCGTCCGGCAATGATCAGGAACAGAAAGATCAGGAAATCCCAGAGCGATTCGTAAAAGAAAGTCGCCAGATGCCAGGCATATCCGTCCGCGGGGACCTGCAGCGCAAACGGGAAAAAGCACAGCTCCGGCACAGTGACGGCAAGGCCGTAGGCCTCGATATTGAACCAGTTGCCCCAGCGGCCGATACTCTGCGCCAGCGCAAGCCCCGGAACAATCACATCGCAGAGCAGGAGCGGCGGAAGCCGCCGGACCCGGCAGAAGATCAGCAGGACAAGCAGGCCGGCAATGATGCCGCCGTAAATCGCGATGCCGCCCTCCCAGATACGGAATACGGACCACAGGTCATCCCTGAACTGATCCCACGCAAAGACGACATAATAGATTCTCGCGCCGATAATCCCGCAGGGAATCAGCCAAAGGGCAAGATCGATCACCGTGTCTTTCGGAAGTGCCTTGCGGCGTTCCTCCCGGCAGGCCAGAAGGATAGCAAGGATCATGCCGGTCACGATCAGGATACTGTACCAGGGAATCCGCCCGAAAAGAAAGCGGGAATAAGGAATGGAAGACATATCGCTTCTCCTGCAAAATAATAAAATTATTATAGATTTCACCCGGAAACGTGTCAATGAAAAGACAAAAATCACAAGCCGGCCGCATTGCGTCAGACCCCGGTTTCTGGTAAAATACACTGAAAGGAATGTTACCGAGAAATCACTGCGAGGAGGAACCGTTCCATGAGTAAAGTCGTCGTTTTTGATCATCCTCTCATTCAGCACAAACTGAGCATCATGCGTGACAAGAATACCGGCACCAAGGAATTCCGTGAGCTGCTGTCCGAGATCGCGATGCTGATGGTATTTGAGGTCACCAGAGACCTGGAGACCAAGGAAGTGGAAGTTGAGACGCCGATCACAACCTGTAAGTGCAGGGTGCTGTCCGGTAAGAAACTCGGCATTGTACCGATTCTCCGCGCCGGGCTCGGCATGGTGGACGGCGTCATCAATCTGGTTCCCGCCGCGCGGGTGGGCCATATCGGATTGTACAGGGATCCCAGGACTCTGGAGCCTGTTGAGTATTACTGCAAGCTTCCCGAAGACAGCGAGAACAGGGAGCTGCTGATTCTCGACCCCATGCTCGCGACAGGCGGAAGCGCCAGCGCCGCCATTAACTTTATCAAGCAAAGAGGCTGCCATCACATGAGGCTGGTGAATCTGATTGCCGCGCCGGAAGGAATCGCAAGGATCCAGAAGGATCATCCCGACGTCGATATTTACGTCGCCGCGCTGGATGATCACCTCAACGATCACGGATACATCGTTCCCGGCCTGGGCGACGCCGGCGACAGACTGTTCGGCACCAAATAACCATGCCGCAGAAACCAGTATTTTCCCGTCCGCCGGTTATGAACGTACAGTATTGTTTTCCGGCTGCAGGCACGGTCAGAACACCGGACGGACGGATCGCGCATCTCTATCAGAAAGCAAGTCAGTATATTGAACAGGCCTGCCTGTGGGAAGGCCTGTTCCGGCTTGCGTGTCTGGTCACAAACAGGCCCGCTGAGGAACCTGTCGCCGACGCCATCAGAAAGGCGGCCGCCGATACAGAGAACGGAGCCTTCAGCGGCCGGTTCGCCGAACAGATCTGCACAGCCAGAGCGGTATTCGCCTTATTTGAATACACGGCTGACCGGAAGCTCCTCCGGCGAATCGCGGACTGGCTCCGATACACGGAAGCTGAGTTTGACAGCATGATTCTGCAGGACGGTGTTCTTTACAGGCCGGCGGATTTCATGGAGCTACTTGTCCGCTTCTATCAGGCGTCAGGCGCCAGGCCGGCGCTCAGACTGTGCGCAAGACTCCGGTCCGACGCTTTCGACTGGGTGACGGCGCTGCATACGCTGCAGCAGTCCATTCCCTTCGGGCAGAAAACCGTGACGGCATTCAGCATTCCTGAGGGGAAACCCGCGGAAATCGATTTTGACGAACGGGAAAAACTGATCAACCACGCCGAACTGATTGCAGACGGCGTCCGCTATTCTCTTTTCGCCGGACTGTTCAGCGGTCACGGCCAGGATCTGTCCGCCGCGAAAACAGCCTGGACATATCTGGCCAGACACCATTGCGCGCTGTGCGGCGGAACAACAGGGAATCCGTTTCTAGGCGGAAGCGCGTCAGACCAGCCCGTGAGCAACTCCGCGCTGGCCGCCTGGACAGAAGCATTCGCGGCACAGATGATGTTTCCTGATCATTCATGGGCGACGGATGAACTGATCCGGATCATATATAACGGACTGGACGACTGTCTCAACCGGGACCGGATTCCGCCGGTTCAGCTGGTCAACCGGACCGGCGACGGAGACGACGCGGCTCCGGGTTCCGCCGAACTCTACGCCAGAATCACCAGAGCGGCGGCGACGGCTTTTCATCATGCCGTTTCGCTGACAGAAACCGGGATCAGGATCAATTATCCGATGCCGGGCAGATATATGATTATGGAACAGAAACAACCGCTGATCCTCCGGATGGACGGCAAATCCGTCTCGTTCCAGTGCAGGGTGCCGCTGTCAGCGGTGATAGATCTGTATCTCAGCCCGCTCGGCACCTGTTCCGCCCGCGTTCTCCGCGACGAGGACGAACCTGCCGGGATATCCCGGGAATCCCGGGAAGGGAAGGGCAACATGCTCCGCATTGAAACCGTATTGGACAGCCGGATCCGGATCCTGTATATTCCGGACCAACAGGTTCTGATGGAGAACGTACATCATCAGGGACAGGCATATATCTCGTTTTACCGGCTGATGTGCATGCCTGTTTCCGAAAACGGATTTGCTGCCGCCACAGCCGGTGAACCGTTCCGGAAGGAAGAAGAAACCGTGATTCTGACCGTTCCCGTCGAAAAATGGACGATCCGGAACGGCCAGCCCGGAGACATCCCTGTACTTCCGGCCGCCGCGGGCAATCCCGGGGAAACCGTTCTCCGGCAATATTCCGCCTGCCGGAGCCGGATCGCCATGTTTCCGAGGGTCAGATAAAGATGTTTGAAATCAGACTTGCGCCTATGTGCGGGATTACGGATCATGTTTTCAGGACCCTCTGTTACGAGCAGGGATGCGATCTGGCCTATACGGAAATGATCAGCGCGATGGGCTACCTTTGCGCGCCTGAACAGAGAGCAACGAAGGAACTGATGGTCCGCGGGGAGAAAGAACCAAGACTGATCATTCAGCTTTTCGGACGCGACCCGGACACAGTCGCCGAAGCCACGAAACGCATTTGCGCGCTCGGCATATACGACGGTATCGATCTGAACATGGGATGCCCCGCAAAAAAAATCGCGCCGTCCGGCGAAGGGGCCGGCCTGATGCGGACGCCGGATACCGCTTTCAGCATGATGAAAAAAACCGTCGAGGCCTCGGATGTGCCGGTCAGCGTAAAGATGAGACTGGGATATGACCGTGATCATATCAACGTGCTCGAATTCGCACGGATGGCGGAAGACGCGGGAATCGCATCCATTACCGTTCACGGAAGAACCCGGGAACAGCAGTACAGCGGTGAAGCGGACTGGGATATGATTGCCAGCGTAAAGAGCAGCGTCCGGATTCCGGTCTGCGGAAACGGAGACATCTATACGGCGGAAGACGCCCTGAACAGACAGGCCCGGAGCTATACGGACAGCGTCATGATCGGCAGGGGAGCCATGGGGAACCCATGGATATTCAGGAAAATCAAAGACCTGCAGCACGGGCGTGAGACGAAGCCGGTTACGGACGCAGAGCGGAAAGAGATGATTCTCAGACATTACCGGATGATGCTCGGCGAAAAGCCCGAAAGAATCGCGGTCCGCGAGATGAGAAAGCATATCGCATGGTATATAAAGGGAATGAAAGGGGCCGCCCAGTTCCGCGCGGAGATCAACAAATGCCCTGACGCGGAGCGGTCATTCCGGCTGATCAATCATTTTTTCCAGGAAAGCGGAAACCGGGAGGAAGTATCATGAGCAAGAAAAAAACGCGGATCACGATCCTTGCGGTTCTGCTGCTTCTGTTCCTGGCGCCGCGCATGGCCGCGGCCGACATGATCGGTTATGAAGCCCTGCTGACCGGCAGGACCGACTCGCCGGTAACAGTCAGCCTATCCTCACCAGCATACAAAAGCCTCGCACAGTTCGGCCAGGAAAGAACAGAAAGCCTGAACAGGCTGCTGAAACATATCGCCGTGTCTGTCAGCCTGGACGGCGAAATCACCGAGACGACGATCGAGACAGACGGCGAATCGGTCTGTTCCTGGATTGAAACAGATCTGGATTCCGTCAGGAGAACCGTATATTCCTTTGATCCTGAGACAGGCTATGATCAGGCGGACGCGGAAACGGTCGGGGACAGTCCCGCGTTTGCCGCGTTTCTGGAGGATCATTTTTTCCTCCTGAACAGACTGCTGGACGATCTGTATCCCGTTTTTGAGAAGTCTGCCTCCGCTTTTCAGGACAAAGCAAGGAAAACCACGACAAATATCAGTTTCCGCGGTTACGGCAGAGGCGTCAGATCGCTTATCATCCCGATTCCGGATGAATATGTAAAAGCGCACTTTCCGGACGCGCTTGCCGATCTGGCCGAAACGGAGGAAAGCAGGAGCTTTATCAGCGGGCTTGTTTTCTCCGGTACGCAGAAGATCGTTCTTCTGTATGATCAGGAGGACCATCTGCTCCGGATCAACTATGACGGCACCGTCGGCCTGACGCCGGAATCCATGAGAAAGGTGTCGGTGGTATGGCGATGTCTCAGAACGGACGGCATAAAAAAGGACAACCTGACGCTGAAAACGCCCTCTGTTAAGGGAAACGACAGATACAACGCGATCTATACGCGGGAGATCGACCTTTCCGATTCCGCAAAGCATACCGTTACATGGGATCTGCAGATCGACCTGAAAGAGGACCAGGTTAGGAAGAAAATCCAGTTCAGCGCCGACCTTGCGACAGCAGACGGCGCTGTGGGCGGGAAGGCAGTATTCTCCGAAAAGCAGGACGGCGCAGAAAACAGGATCACCATTATTCCCGCGCTGAAAAAAGAAAATTCCGCAGAATACAGCGGAACTATTGAAATTACCGGCAATTCAGGTAAAATAGTGACAAGCAGCTCAGAAACAGCGATCCGTATTTCCGCCGGCAGGGAACTGACCATGCCGGAGATCAGAACGGCTGTTTCTTCTGACGCCGTCGCCCTTCAGGACCAGATCAGCGGCATCCTGATCCGCAGGCTGCTTCTGCTGCCGCCGGAAGATCTTGATTATCTCACACTCGATATACCCGATGAACTCTGGGATTCCCTCGCACAATCCATATTTTAGGAGATCTTGATATGAAAAAAAGAGTCATTTCCCTGATCGTGCTGATGATCGTTCTTGTGACAGGGGCCTGCCATGCCGCCAGTTATACGCTTCCGGAGAAGATGTATAACCAGCTTGTCATCGGCAGCGGCCTGAAAGGCACATTCTCCGTTTCCACGGAAGGCGAAAAATTCAGCACTCCTTTCCTGAACGCCGTCAAGGACGCGGAATGGTCCGTGCGCGGCATACAGTCCGGGAACGATCTCCACTATTATCTTTTTCAGTCAAATGAAAACGAAGAACAGTCCGCGCTCACCGAAGTATACCGCAAGGACGGGATCTATTATCTCAGAAGCGATATGGTGCAGGGGAAGATCCTTCAGTTTCCGGTTCTCAGCCAGTATCTTGAAGCGCTGTTCCCCGCATCGGGTGAAAACGGATCCTCTTCTTCCTTTGTTTCCAATATTCTCCAGCTGCCGGAGAACGTACGGAAAGACAAATGGGATCCGGTTCTGACGCGCTACCAGAACGAACTTGAGCTCTGGCTTGCGGATTTTACCGTTACCGCTGATACAGTAAAGATGGAGAACGGCCTTTCCGCGCTGGACTTCACCTACGAAATCCCCATGGACAGCGTCAACGCCGAGATCGTCAAAGTGTTTGGGGAGATGTCTGCTGATCAGGAAATGACCGCTCTGCTTGACACCGTGATGAATGAAGATGAGAAAAAAATCTACATGAACGGAAATCTCCTGTACTTCTATCTTGACGCGCTCCAGTCGCTTCAGATTGACAGGCCGGTCCGCATGTCAAAACGGGTATCCGCGATCGGCGATCTGCTTCGGTTCCGTCTTGAGCTTCCGCTGGATGAAAAAACAACCGGATATCAGTCGGCCGATATAGAAACCGTGGACAATCTCACAGTGATCACCCTGAAAAAAACAGGACAGATTACCGTGATCGGTTTCCCGGATACGGAAAAACTGAAGCAGGCCGCGTATGAACAGTCCCTGTGGTTCGCCCGTATCAACACCGATCCCGAGAAGGAAAAAGAAAACAAATCTGTCAGAATTGACATCTCCAAGACCAGCGACACCTATGAAAAAGATGAAAAAACCCATGAGACAGCGCATTACGCTGTAAAGATCACCCAGGACACAACCTATCTGCCCGCGGATACCGATCTGTCCCTTCTGCCGGAATACACGCCGATCGATCTGGTGATCGATCTTCACTACTCGAGCAAATACGCGCAGAACAGCGCGACGACGCTTGAGATCAGTGCCGATGTATCCGGCGGCGACGCGCGGATGACGATCCAGGGGAAGATGAAAACCGCCGCGCCGTGGCTGTTTATGCCGTTTGAGATCGTCGATCCGATTCAGGCCGGCACAGATACAGCGCAGGAGCTTGAGCCATACTTCACCGACTGGATCAGCAACGCTGATTCCATCATTCATCATACCCCGTCCGAACCGGAGTCTGTTCCGGAAGAGGTTCCGAACCGGGAAGCCGAAGAGGCGCAGCCTGAAGAAGAACAGAGCGAATCACAGGAGAACGACGCGGAAACCGCTCCGCTTGACGTGCCTGAACAGACATAAAACCGCGCCAGAGGTATATCATGAAAAAGCTGTTCTGTGTTCTGTTCATCCTCGCCCTGACTGTCTGTACCGCCGCTTCAGCCGAACGGCATCTGGAGGTACAGAGTACTTTTACAGGATCGGCGGAAGGTACAACCGTTTATCTTGATCAGTATGAACAGAACGGAGGAATTGTTTCCGTTTCCTCCCTTTTCCCGGAAAACGCCGTTGTATCTGATCAGCGGAAAGGCGCTTCTCTTTCAGAACTGCATATGCTGTTCTGCCTGCGTCCCGAAACGGTCGCAGGCATCGGTACGGCTATTGATCAGATGATCGAGCCGTGGCTTGAGCCCCGTTTTTCCGAGCCGGTAAAAGGCGAGTACGCCGGGGAACTGTTTGACAGCGCGTCCTCTCTCCGGGAATGCTCCTTTCCGCTGTCAGATCTGACTGAATACCTGAAAAACACTGAAAAAGAAGGAACCACAGACCGGAACGTTCTTCCTCTTATCAACGCGCTTGCCGGGATGGTCTCTGCGTCCGCCGGCACTCAAGAACCGATCCTCCGCGTAAAAAGCTATGACAAGGGAAACCGTTTTACCGTCATGGTCATGGACCGTGAAGAAATCCTTATGACAGCGTCCGCGGACCGCGCCGGCGGCGAATCGAAGCACTGGCTCATCAGCTACCTGGAAGACGGACTGTATTGCTTCAGGGACATTTCGATCAGTTCGGATCCGGAAAGATGCTCGATCCGGACAACCATGAGCGCGGGCACATCGCCTTCCCTGCACAGCTCCTCCACACAGAGGCTCTTTACCGATACATTTGTCCTGACAAACGAAACGGAAGAAAAACGCACGTTTGTCTGTACTGTAAGTACGGAAAATGTTTCCAGACCGCTGGTCATTTCAGGCACGGCGCAGGGCACGGACGACGGACCGGCCTTCCTGAACGCGGCTGTCAGCATTGAGGGATCGCCGGAAACGGATATCGCCCATATCAGCGCCACGCTGGAAACACTGATCAGACCGGTCTCAACCGACGATAAAGCGATTGTTCATTCAGACAACGAAAAAGAAAGCGCAGGCATCATGCTGACAGCCGTCTCCAATGCCGCACTGCTGGCTGCCGAGGTTCTGCCTGAGCTTCCGACTGATTATCAGAGCATCATCCTGAAGTTTTTCTATCCTTAAAACACGGTACCGTCCGGTTTCTGTCCGACAACTGAACAAACGGCATAGGAGGATATTCCTTCCATGCGCCCTTCAAACCCGAGTTTTTCCGTTGTTGTCGCCTTGATACTGATCCTGCCGGCGGGCAGATCCAGCGCGGAAGAAACATTTTCGGCCATCCGCGCAATAAATGGAAGAAGTTTCGGCTGCTGGGCGGCGATCGTGATATCGGCGTTATAAACGCGGAATCCGTGTTCCTGAAGGATCCGGGCGGTTTCCCTCAGCAGCAGAACGGAAGAGATTCCGCGAAACCGTTCGTCGGTATCCGGAAAGTGCTTTCCGATATCGCCGAGGGCGCAGGCGCCGAGCATCGCGTCCATCAGGGCGTGGAGAGCAACATCCGCGTCACTGTGCCCGAGAAGGCCGAGCTCAAACGGGATTTCAACGCCGCAGAGAATCAGCTTTCTGCCGGGAACAAGCCTGTGCACATCATAACCCATTCCGACACGCATGGCAGAGACATCTCCTTCCAGAATACTCCGGGCCCTGGACAGATCACCGGGTTCGGTCAGTTTGATATTATCCGGATCCCCGCGGACGATTCTGACCGGAATACCGCAGTGTTCAAGCACGCCGGCGTCGTCCGTACAGTCGATTCCTTCCTCCGCCGCTTTTACGGATGCGGGAATGATCACGCCTGCCGTGAAGCCCTGAGGCGTCTGAACCTCGAACAGCTTTGAACGGTCCGGCGTGCTGAGAACAAAGGAATTCCCGTCGCAGATCTTGTAGGTGCTGGTGGCCGGAATACCGGGGACACCTGAGCCGGTTTCCTTTACGGAAAGCATAACACGCTCAATCAGGTCCGGTTTCACCAGACATCTTGCGGCGTCATGGATCAGGACAATGTCCACGGGATCCGGCGCAATGGAACGCAGGCCGTTCAGCACCGAAGCCTGCCGTGTTATCCCGCCTTCCGCGAAACGGAAAGGGAAGGCAAGTCCGGATTTCCCGATCTCATCCCGGATGGCCGGCTGATCGTCAGGACGGGCGACAATGACCGTTTCATCAGCGAAAGGAATAAATGCGTCCAGGCTCCGGATGATCGCGGGCCGGCCGCAGACCGGCATCAGCACCTTGTTCAGGGAGGATTTCATTCTTTCGCCCCTGCCGCCGGCAAGCATAATCACATATGTCTTCATGTTCTGTTCCGCTCCGATGACAGGAAAGCATCCTCATCCAGCACCACATACATTTCAGCCGCATGATCTTTTGATACGGTCTCCGCGACGGCAGCGACCCTGTAATGGCCGGTATGTTCGCCGAAGCGGATGCTGATTACATCGCCGGGTTTCACCGGAGACGACGGTTTAGCCACCTTTTCGTTGATCATGACTCGTCCGCCCGCGCATGCTTCGGAAGCGACGGTACGGCGCTTGATGATTCGGGAAACCTTGAGATACTTGTCAATACGCATGATTGTCCTCACATAATAAAATCCGCAGGAAACTTGTTCCTGCGGGCAGAAACGATTTATTATTTCTTGGCCTTTTTCTTGGTGTTGACCTTGTCTTTCAGGGCTTTGCCGGCTTTGAAAGCGGGCGCCTTGGAAGCCTTGATCTTAATTTCAGCACCGGTCCGCGGATTGCGGGCGGTACGGGCGGGGCGTTTTTTCACATCAAAGGTGCCGAAGCCGATCAGCTGGACTTTTTCGCCCTTGGCGAGGGAGCCGCTGATTGTGTCGACGAAAGCGTTGAGGGCTTTTTCGGCATTCTTCTTGGACAGCTGGGTTTTGTCAGCCAGAGCATTGATCAGTTCACTTTTGTTCACGGGTTATTCCTCCTTGTCATTTTTCTATGCGAGTCGCATAAAAGAATATAGATATGCCAAAGACATGAACTATTCAATTTCGTCTTCAACATGGTTTAAGTATACACCCAGATCGTCGAAAGTCAAGTGTTCCAATGATTTTCCATCTTCGATTATCTTTTTTTCGGCAGATTTCAGCCTCTTTTTCAGGCGGTCGGCGGACCTGCGCAGGATCAGCTCGCCGTCCAGTCCCTCAATATACCCCAGTTCGGCGCAAAGGAGCAGGAGACGCCCGAACGCTTCACCGTCTGTTTTGTCCGGATTACCGCGCATACGCGTTACCAGCCCGAGGATTTCCTGCATCACGGAAGAAGCGTCGGAACGCACGACAGGCGTTCCGTCAAGCTTCCTGAACAGTTTCGCCGCGTATTTAAGCGAGGGAAGGCCGGCGGAGACATCCTCCAGACTGGAAACCGCGGTCCTGTGGCCCGTTTCCTCCTGCTTGATCTTTTCCCACGCGTCCCTGACGCTTTCGGGAGTGTTCAGCTCACGCGCCGCGAAGACATGCGGATGCCTGCGTATCATCTTGAGACAGATCGAGGAAATGACGTCGTCCAGCGTAAATTCGTCATAGGACTGACCGATGGAGGAATGAAACACAATCTGGAACAGCAGGTCTCCGAGTTCCTCACACAGATGATCCATGTCCTGCTGATCGATGCTGGCGACGCATTCCCAAGCTTCCTCAATCATGTATGAGCGAAGCGTTTCATGGGTCTGAATTCTGTCCCAGGGACAGCCTGAAGGGGAACGGAGACGGTCCATCAGGGCGGCAAGATCATTCATGACAAAGCGGTTTCTGCCTGAGAAATCAGATCCGGGAACCAGCAGTGCGTGACGATGATCGATTTCTGCGTGCCTGTCCAGATGCCAGAGCGGGATTTCCTCCGCGCCTCCGTCCGGCTGAAGCAAAACAACACTGTATTCATCATCGAGCATATCAGACAAGAAGAGCTTGACCTGACCGGCGAGGATCTGATCATTCAGCTCCGTAACGAGCAGCGTGCGGTTCGGATCATAAAAAAAGCCGGACGTCAGTTCGACAGCAGGAACGAGGACGACGGAAGTATCCGTCAAACGGCCCAGGGATGAGGAAAGATAAAGATCGTATGCGCTCAGACCGGGGATGACGGAAACGGCAAGGTTTTCCGGTTTGACCCGGAAAAGCGTCCTTACGGTCTGATCCGTTGCCGCGTCCGGAACCGCATAGACGATCTCTGAGCCGGACGCAAGCCGGATCAGGCAATCGGCGGCCTTCTGATTCAGCGAGTCAAAATCTTCAGATTCCGAATAGAGATGGTCAAGGGTGGAAAAGCGGATTCCCTGCTCCGTCAGCCAGGACGCAATCGGGTGCCTGCTGGTCCGCAGGATCAGACTGCCGGCTTCCCGCAGGATCCGGACTGTTTTTATGTTCAGAAGGTCCGGATCTCCCGAACCGAGTGAAACAATGACGATGTCGGATTTCATTCTTTTCTTCCTTTTCTGCGAAGCAGATTCCTGAGATCATCCAACGAAAGCACTTTAAACAGAATGGCTGCGACGCCGTATACGATGACGCCGGCCAGCACCTCGGCAATGGTCAGGACACGGTTCAGCGGCAGGAAAGTTCTGAGCAGCCAGACAACAATTCCCATGCACAGGGCCGCCGCGCCGGGACGAAGGACCCAGTCAACCGTATTGAAGCGCATCCCGGTATATCTGCATACATAAATGATATTGACGATCATGACGACCGAATAGCAGGCAATGGAAGCATACGGCCCGCCGTGAATGTGAATCCCGGGCGTTCCGATCAGAATATAGTTCATGAGGATTTTGACCGCCACGCCCGCAATCATGGTATACATGGGGATTTTCTGTTTCCGCAGGCCCTGGAGGATACTGCTGGTCGCCTGAACGACGGTGAACAGAACCACCGTCATGGCCGAGAACATCAGCAGCTCCGACGCCAGCTGTATTTTGTCAGGCGTAAACTCCCTTACACCGCCGTAGAAAAATGACACAATCGGTTTTGCGAGAACGCTCATTCCGACGGAGCAGGGGAAACCGATAATGAAGGCATACCGCATACCGGTATCCGTTTCGCGCCGGACGCCTTCATCGTCATCTTTCGCCTTACAGGCGGAAACGGCGGGAACAAGGCTCATGGACACGGCCAGCGCGAGCGCGGTCGGAATATTGATGAGACGGATGACGACGCTGGAGAACAGACCGTAGTAATCCTTGGCCAGCTCTTTGATGATTCCCGCGGCCTCCATTCTCTGAATCATCATCGCCGAATCGATATACTGTGAGAAGGGAATAATACAGGCGCTGATTGTGATGGGGACAGAAATCATCACCAGGCGGGAAAGGATCGCTTTTTTCGGCGTTTCCTCCAGGCCGGGATCCTGTGGATAGCGTTCAAAATCAGCTTTGCTGAGAAAGAAACGAACGACCATGTAGACGAGCGCGATCGTTTCGGAAAGCGTGATGCCGAGCAGCGCGCCGGCTGTGCCTGCCATGATGCTCCGCTTCAGGCCGATTGCGGCAAGCGGAAGCGAGAGCGCGACTTTTCCGACCTGTTCCATCACCTGGGATACCGCGGTCGGAACCATGTTCTGCTGTCCCTGGAAAAGCCCGCGGAAGGCGGAAAGAACGCAGACAATCAAAACGCACGGCGCAATGGCATAATAACCGGCGGAAGTTTCCTCCACACGGACGATGTTTACCAGCACGCGGTTGCACAGCATCATCAGCAGCGTGAAGAAAAGGCCAATGACAAAAAGAATGAACAGGGCAAAGCGGAACGTATTCCACGCGTTCCGGCGGTCATTTCGGGCGAGGAAGCCAGCGACCATCCTGGATACGGCCACGGGAAGCCCCGCGCTGGAAATCGTCAGAAGCAGGGTATACGCCGGATAAACCAGATAGAAGTTCGTAGCCACTTTTGTACTGATCATGTTCAGCGGAATGGAAAACAGAACTCCGATCAGTTTGCACAGAATACCAGCGATACTCAGCACCGATACGCTTTTAGCGACCGACCTGGTTCTTTCCGACATCTAACTCCTCCTTTGCAGGGATCTGCGATCAGTATTTATGCCACGCAGAGCGCGTAAACAGAATGAACAGCGGCAGTAACTCAAGACGTCCGAACAGCATCAGGAATGACGCGGTCAGTTTGGCGTGGACGGTATACCCCGCGTAATTCTCCACCGGCCCAACAGATCCGAGGCCCGGCCCGACATTGCTGACGCATGTCAGGGCAGCAGACATATTGGTCGTCAGATCATACCTGCTGCCGAGAGACATGATAAAGCCGCCGATCAGGATCAGCGCAATATACATGAACACAAACTGGGCAATCTGGGAAAGCATATGCTCGTCAACGGCTTTGCCGTCCAGGCGGATGACGTCCATCTTTTTGGGCTGGCCGGTGGCGCGGATGTTGCGGCGAGAGAGTTTGCCCAGCAGGATAATCCGGATAACCTTAATGCCGCCGGCGGTGGAACCGGCGCAGGAACCGATCAGCATCGCGATGACGATGATGATGTGCGAAGCAGCGGGCCAGTGATTGAAATCGTATGTCACAAAGCCAGTGGTGGACATGATGGAACTGATCTGAAAAGATCCGTACCGGAGGGAAGTGAGGAAATCACCGTTATAATGCCCGAGGTTAATCATCGAGACAAGCAGCATAAACCCGACGGCGAAGAAGAAATACCAACGGAACTCCTCATCCCGGAAAAACGCCCTGAATCTCTCTCCGACCAGGGATCTGTAATAAAGGGCAAAGTTGACGCCGAACATGAACATGAAGACGGTAATCGCGACTTCAATGGGCACACTGTTAAAGTGCGCGATGCTTTCCCCGTAACAACTGAATCCGCCGGTGCCGGCTGTCGCCATTGTGTGGATTGCAGATTCATAGGGCGTCATGCCGCAGATCAGCAGCGTAATGAATTCTATCAGCGTGAGAAGAATATAAATTTTATAAAGGATTTTCGCGGTCGTTCCGGTTTTGGGAACTAGTTTGCTCAAAGAAGGCCCTGGACTTTCCGCCCTGACGAGGTGGGCTGTGCGGCCGGTCAGTTTAGGCAGGAGCGCGAGCGTCAACACAAGCACGCCCATTCCGCCGATCCAGTGGGTGGTGGCACGC
Source organism: uncultured Clostridia bacterium (assembly GCA_946411525.1). Classification (GTDB taxonomy): domain Bacteria; phylum Bacillota; class Clostridia; order Christensenellales; family Aristaeellaceae; genus Aristaeella. The sequence continues at coordinate 92,759 of CAMKEI010000001.1, forward strand.
CAGAACATGACGCCCCTCGGAAACCTGTCAAACATTTCAGGGGTTGTAATACTTGCGCCGGTAGTCGTGAGACCGGAGACCGTCTCAAAAAAAGCATCCTCAAAACGGGGAATAATCCCGGACAGCATAAACGGCACCGCGCCGAACAGACCAAAAAATATCCATCCAAGCGCCGTGATGATAAACCCTTCCTTCAGGCGAAGGTGGGAATTTCTATCTTTTCCGGGCAGGAAACCCAGCGCGGAACCGGCTGCGATATTAATCAGAATACTGTAACAGAGCGCGGAAGCGTCACCGTCTCGGTAATACAGGGCGATAAGGAGCGAGGGGACCATGGCTGCCGCCTCGATAAGCAGCAGGGCGCCAAGCATCCTGATAATCAGTCTGCGGTTCATTTATAGAGCACCTCGTTCAGGTCTGAGATACCCGGCTCAACAGATATGATCACCACGTGATCGTTTTCCTCGATACGGTCGTTACCGAAGGGAACGATGATTTTGCCCTGATGCACGATGATGGAAACCAGAGACCCTTTTTTCAGATTCAGATCCTTCAGCGGTATCCCGATATAGGAATCGCCCTTCCGGGCAATAAATTCGATGGCTTCCGCTTTTCCGCCGACCAGACGGTACAGCCTCTCAATCTTGGTGCCGTTGCTGTTCAGTCTCGCGCGGACATACCGGAGAATTGTAGAGGAGGTGATGAACTGCGGACTGATGACGGAATCCAGCCCCAGATCGTTCAGGATTTCGCGATAGGCGATCCGGCTGTTTTTGGCGATTACCTTCGGAACACCGCAGCGGGCAGCGTGCATACCGCAGATCAGGTTTTCCTCATCCCGGTTGCTGAGAGAGACGAACGCGTCCATCTGGGAAAGCCCCTGTTCCTCAAGCAGGTCCTGATCCGTACCGTCACCGAGAATTACGTCCACTTTGGGCAGCTGCTCGCTGAGTATACGGGCTTTTACCGGATTGATCTCAAAAAGCGTGACATGGATTCCCATCGGAACGATCAGGCGAGACAGATAGTATGAAATACGGCCGCCGCCGAGCAGCATGACGCTGCGTATCTTATGCTTGTTTCTGCCCAGGAAACGAAAATATTCAGTGATCGTCATCATGTCGCCCGACACAAACACCTTGTCTCCGGGCTGAATGGTAAAATCACCGCCGGGGGTCATGACGGTATTGTTGCGCTCGACCATGGCGTAAAGGATACGGGGCAGACGCGGAACTTTGGCTGCCAGGTCCTTCATCGGGATCCCGATAAAACAGTCTTCTTCCTGAGCGCGGAATTCGACCATTTCCACTAGCCCCTTTGCGAATGATTCAATACTGCCGGCAAAAGGATAGCGAAGCAGCCTGCTGATTTCAAGGGCGGTGGCGCGTTCCGGATTGATGGCGACGTCGATACCGAGCTCATTCTGCAGCAGCGTCTGGCTTTCGTTGAACTCGGGATCCCGGATCCGCGCGATAGTATAACTCGCGCCGAGACGTTTTGAAATCAGGCAGGCGAGCATGTTCGTCTCATCGCTCTCCGTAGAAGCAATGACGATATTTGACTTTTCCACGCCGGCTTCCAGCAGGACCTTCGCGTTGGCTCCGTTGCCCTTGATGCATAAAGCGTCAAGAGAACTGCTGCATCTTTCGATCACTTCATCGTCCTTATCGATGATGACGACGTCATGCTCTTCGGCGATGAGATGCTCCGACAGCGTATAGCCGACTTTTCCGGCACCGATGACAATGATCCTCATGACAGGACCTCCAGCATATAATCATTTTATTATACCATTATTTGTCCGTGTTGAAAAGAAAAAACAGTGCAGACAAGTCTGCACTGTTTGGCGGAGAGTCAGGGATTTGAACCCTGGGTGAGGTATCACCCCACACACGATTTCCAGTCGTGCGCCTTAGACCACTCAGCCAACTCTCCAGGAGCGTGAATGCTCACATCAATGCATTATAATTTCTTTTGCGTATTTGTCAAGGTTTAAGTTTTGAGATCTCTTCCTCCGTCAGACGTCTCCACATTCCGGAAGGAAGACTGCCAAGCTGCACAGGGCCGAAACGCACCCGTTTCAAGCACACCACCTGATGGCCTATGGCGGCGATCATCTTCCTGACCTGCCTGTTGCGGCCCTCGTGGATGGTAATGAGCAGTTCGGATGAAAAAGTATCATGCCGGATCAGCCTGACTTCCGCCGGGGAAGTCATCCGGCCGTCAATCATGACTCCTTTGCGCAGCAGCCTGATTTCCTCATCAGTAACAAAATTGGATACCCTCGTGAGATAGGATTTCCTGATCTCAAAGCTCGGATGAAGCAGCCGGTTCATCAGATCACCGTCGTTTGTCAGGAGCAGCAGGCCTTCGCTGTCATAATCCAGACGGCCTACAGGGAAAAGACGCACCGGATAATTCCTGAATCTGTCCATGACGGTCGGGCGACCTTCGGGATCGGAGACGGTCGTGATTTCACCGACGGGTTTGTTGTACGCCAGATAGTGCTTTTCCATTTCGAGAGTAACCGGGACGCCGTCAACAAGCACAACGTCTTTCTGTTCATCAACCTGGGTTCCCAGTTCCGTGACGACCGTACCGTTGACGGCGATTCTGCCCTCTGTGATCATTTTTTCAGCGGCTCTTCTGGAAGAGACGCCGCAGGAAGCGAGATATTTCTGTAACCGTATCATAGTTCCGCCTTTCAGATATCAGAAGGGACAATTATCCCGAAGGGGCTTGTGCGTATAGCCGATCAGTCCGCTTTTCACTTCCTTCATGGTCTGTCCGGAACCAATCAGCTTATACTTGTAGGTGGTCAGCCCTTCAAGGCCCATGGGCCCTCTGGCGTGAAGCTTGCCGGTCGCGATGCCGACTTCCGCGCCGAGGCCGTAGACGAAACCATCAGCGAAACGGGTTGAAACGTTCCAATAGACGCCGGCGCTGTCTACTTTATTCATAAACCCGGAAGCGGTATCGGGATTGCGCGTGACGATGCAGTCCGTATGATGGCTGCCGTAGAAGTTGATATGATCCACCGCTTCCTGAAGGGAGGAAACAATCCGCACAGAGACAATGTAGTCGAGGTATTCCGTGGACCAGTCCTTTTCATCGGCTGGGATGCAGGAAATCAGTTCCCGTGTGCCGCTGTCGCCGCGGATTTCAACGCCGGCCGCGGAGAACAGGCGTTCAGCCTCCGGCAGAAAAGAAGGCGCAATATCCCGGTGAACAAGCAGCGTTTCCATCGCGTTGCAGACGGAAACATTCTGCGTTTTGCTGTCCAGCGCGATTTTTAGCGCGGTTTCCAGGTCAGCCTCACGGTCAATATATACGTGACAGATCCCGTCGGAATGCCCAAGAACCGGTATGCGGCTGTTATCCATGATATAGCGGACGAAACTGTTGCTTCCGCGTGGAATAATCAGATCAATCAGGGTGTCTTCCTTCAGCATCAGCGCGACGTCCTCGCGCGTTTCAAGCAGCTGGGCGGTATCGGCGGGCAGACCTGTCCGCTCAAGCGCGTCACGGACACATCCGCACAACGCCTGATTTGTTCTGAGCGCTTCCCGTCCGCCTTTCAGGAGCACGGCGTTGCCGCTTTTGACACACAGGGAGGAGATCTGGATCAGGGCGTCGGGACGGCTTTCAAAAATGACGCCGATTACCCCGATGGGACAGGATACCCGGTAAAGATTCAGGCCTTCAGTAAGCTCTGTCGCGGATAGAGTTCTGCCGATGGGATCGGGGAGGCCGCAGAGCGCATGGAGGCCCCGTATGACCTGATTCAGCTTATTCTCTCCGAAAGTAAGACGGTGAAGCAGCGGCGCGGCAAGATCCTGGGCAGAAGCCTCGTCAACATCGGCAGCATTCGCCTCAAAGATCCGCTCCCTGCGCTCATAAAGAAGATCCGCAAGAACGGAAAGCGTTTGATTACGGATCTCCGGGGAAGCAACGGAAACGGCATAAAAAGCGCCACGGGCGCGGGACGCCATATCATGCAGGTCTTTCAAGTCAATCACTCCTTCGCAAGGGATTATAGCAGACAAATCTTTGATTGAAAAGGGAAAGGCGAAGTGTTATACTTTCCGGGGAGGATTAACGTATGCCGCATCAGCAGGGAATCAGGAACATCGCGCAGAACCGCAAGGCTTATCATGACTATTTCGTTGAGGAAAAATACGAATGCGGCATCGCTCTGTTCGGTACGGAGGTCAAAAGCATCCGCCAGGGGAGAGTCAACCTGAAGGAAAGTTGGGCTCAGATCAGGAAAGGGGAGGTCTGGGTCGAGGGAATGCACATCAGCCCTTACGAAAAGGGGAATATATACAACCGTGATCCGCTCAGAGCCAAAAAGCTGCTTTTGCACCGCAGTGAAATCCGCAAGCTGGACAGTCTGGTCATGCGGCAGGGATTTACGCTGATTCCGCTGGAGATGTATCTGAAAGACGGAAAGGTCAAGGTACAGCTTGGCCTGTGCAAAGGCAAGCAGCTTCACGACAAACGGGACAGCATGGCCAGAAAAGACTCTGAACGCGAGATACAGCGCGCGCTCAGACAGAAACAGAAATAAAAGCTTTTGTCAGGGAACCGTCTCACGGGGATGATCCGGTTTCGACGGGGACATCAGAGGAAGGATAAGCGAGCCGCAGCCCCTGTACTGCGTATCAACGGGGAAAAACAATAACTGACAATAGCAATTTCGCTTTCGCGGCTTAATGCCGCGCGTCGGCCCTGACCGCCTGCAGATCAGGCCACCGGCGTCATTTATGCAGGGAACGAGCCGTGCCCAAGCTTTGCAGCACGACCCGTAATGATGAAGCTACTTCCGTTTCCGCCTTTCCGCGGGCTGCTACGGAGGGAATCCCAAACACGGAATGCGCTCGGAGAAAGTCCTTCTGAAGGGTTTTCGGACAGGGGTTCGACTCCCCTCATCTCCACCACAGAACACCGCCGGCATCAAAAGCCGGCGGTGTTTTCCATACGAAAAAAGATCCTGATCAGAGATCAGGATCCGGTGTGCGGTCGACGGGACTTGAACCCGTACCCGTTTCCGGACACGCCCCTCAAACGTGCGCGTATGCCGATTCCGCCACGACCGCGAACAAACATTAAAATTATAAAACCGAGCGCCGCCTTTGTCAAGCTGAAAGGAAAAACTTGCGGGGAAAAGAAGAAAGAAGTAAGATTAAGCTGTCAGTACGGAAAGGGGGACGCGGATATGAAACATAAAGCCGGCATTATCTCTGTCCTGACGGCCGCCTTTCTGTCGTTACTGGTCTTTTCGGCGGGTACCGCATTCTGTGAAGACACGTTTGAAATCAAAAGGATCGGCAATATTCATCCCTACGCGGACAACGCGTTCAGGATCCGCTCCAACGAAGCCGGAACCCTGGAAATCCGGATTCATGACGGCATCTGCGTTTACCGCACCATTTCCCGGGAAATCCCGCAGGGGGAAACGATGGTCCATTGGGACGGGTGCGGATACAACCGGGAAAAACTGTACGAGAAAACATATACGGTCACAGCGGATCTGACAACGCAGACGGGAGACGTTTATTCCGTTTCATTCGATTCTCCGGTGGAATACGCGCTTCAATGCCTGCAATACGCGCTGACTTCTTCGGATACCCTTTATCTGGACTCCCCGGAATCCTGGTTTCTCGAATACAGAACCGTCACGGACGGGAAGGTTGTCATTGAGATCAGATCAAAGGAGCATCCGAACGAGGTCTACTCCTATTCGGCACCGGCAAACGGCGCAAAGATCATCAGAAAGGATTTTACCGCCATTGCCGGAAGAAAGGAGTACCCTCAAGCAGGAAGCTATCTCCTCTGCGTTTACGAACGTTCCAGGCCGGAGGAAAAATACGAATCGGACCTGATAATCCTTGACTCCGCTCCCGATTCCGTTCCCATCACGGTGACCGGGGAGATTCTTCCGGATCGGTCCATGTCCGACGCGGAGATATGGGAAATGATGATGAAACCCTCTGTTGTGGTCGATATCGACAGTTTCAAGCATCAGAACGTCTATGAAAAACCGGATCAGGACAGCCGTTCGCTGGGAACGCTTCACGGTCAGTCGCAGGGCCTCAGGGTGATCGCCATTGAGGAAGGGTGGGCGATGATCGGCGCCTGGAATCATGAAGACGCGTCCTACGTTGAGGGATGGATTCCCCTGGAAAAACTGAAAACGGTTGAACCGAGAGAAGAGTACGGATTGCTGATTGACAAGCAGAAACAGACGCTGACCGTCTATCAGAACGGTACCGTAATTGACACACTGCTCGTCTCAACCGGGCGGGCGGAAAAGAACAACCTTGATCAGGAAACCGCCGCGGGCTGCTTTCTGACAGGATATCACAGGGTCAACTTTTCCATGAACGGCAAGAAATACGATTATGTCATCCAGTATGACGGCGGGAACTTGCTTCATCAGACGCCGTATGACTGGGGCCAGCATAAAAAGGATTTTACGCTCGGCAGGGGATATCTCGGCGCGAAGGCATCCCATGCCTGCATACGCATCCAACCTGAGCCGGGTGAAGGCGGACTGAATGCGTACTGGCTTTTTACCCATATTCCGTATCATACGCGCGTCATGATCCTTGACGATCAGGCCGAACGGGAAGCGACGGCGGAAAAGCTGAAACGCACGGACAAAGACAGCGCCGATATCCGGAAGCTTAACCTGACGGACACATATACCGACAGTACAGACCTGAATGTGGAGATCACATTCGGAGGTTGCGTGTTCCCGGGAGGCACGAAATCATTCAATGCCAGAAAAGAAAGCTTCGCCAGTGCCGTCCGGGAGAAAGGATACGGATTTGCTCTGAACGAACTGGCGGAGATATTCCGGAGCGACGATTTTACGTGCGTCAATCTCTGCACGGCGATTCTGAATGAATCAGCCGCAGCGCCGGATAACAAGGGAATACTGTTTGCAAAGAGCGGAACAGAACATCTCTTCGACGACGCTTCGGTCGAAATGATACAGATAACGGAAGACAGAACGATTCCATCGGAAGGGAACCTGCGCAACGATACGGAAGAAATCCTCAGGACATTCCTGCAGGTACTGACTTCAGACAGGACCGTTACGTGCACGCTGAAAGGACATCTGTTCGGATTCGCAGGCTGCTCCGAAAGCGAATATCTGAAAGATCCGTCCATCATCGACAGAAGCCTCGCAGAACTGGAACAGGCCGGATGCGAAAAAAAGATTGTCTTGTTAAGCTGGCCGGAAGAAAACAATCCCTCCCATTCCGTCACACAGGAAGCGATGGCCCACAGGGCCGTCCGGTCCGGCGCGGACATCGTGATCGGAAACAGTCCCGGAACCGTACAGGGGATCGATTATATCGAGAATGTTCCTGTCGTATACAGCCTGGGAGACCTGCTGAACGGAAGCACAGGCGTCAAACCGAAAAACCAGCAGGGCATGCTGGTCCGCGCATTGTTCGGTTTTGAAAACGGACATGATGACGTTACGGTCAGAGTAATCCCGATCATGCCGTACGGTAATGGGGACAGCAAACAAAACGAGTATACTCCGTCAGCCGGGCTGTCCGGTCAGCAGACGGAAACGCTGATCGGAAGAATCTGGAAGGATTCAGCGGAGGCTGCCCTGGCCCGGGTTATCTTCTATATGAAAGATCAGTAATAGATATAATACACACACTCCAGCCGGCCGTTATAGAGCCGGCGCTTTTTTGCCGCTTTCCCGCCGAAACTTCGCTCAAAAGCCGGATCGGAGGAGATGGCGCAGAGGCGCCAGGTCGGATGACGCTCCTTCAGGAGACGAAGATCCCGGTAAAGATCACGGCACTGCTTCTGATCACTCAGCCGCACCCCGTAGGGAGGATTGCAGATGAACACGCCATCCTCAGAATCAAGATTCAGATCCTGCAGGGGAATGCGATCCAGACGGACCGCGTCAGGGCTGAATCCGGCCTGGCGGATATGACGCCGGGCCAGTTCCAGAGCGTCCGGATCAATATCCGATCCGCTGATCAGCTTCACCCGGGAGGGATCCATCAGCGACGCGGTCCGGCTGCGGATCAGGGCGAAGTCTTGCGAACGGAAGCAGGCAAAGCTTTCCATGGCAAAGGTTCTGTCAATGCCCGGAGCTTTCTGCGCGGCCATCAGCGCCGCTTCCGCGAGGATTGTCCCGGTTCCGCAGCATGGATCGTGAAGCGGCTGACCCGGGCGCCATCCGCTTAACTGAACCAGCGCCGCCGCAAGCGTTTCGCGAAGGGGAGCCTCGCCGTTCCATGTTCTGTACCCGCGGCGGGACAAGGCTGTACCGGATGTGTTCAGCATAATCATCGCCTGGTCGTTCCGGACTGTTACATGAACCGGAAGGGAAGCGCCCGATTCGGGAAATGTCTGTTGAAGGGTACTATGCCTGATCTTTTCAATAATCGCCTTTTTAGTGATCGACTGGCAGTCTCTCGGGCTCATCAGCGCGCTGCGCGTGCATTTGCATGTCACGTCAATTGATTCGTCGCCCGAGAAGTATTCATTCCAGCTGACCGCGAAAACAAGATTAAACATCTGTTCAAAGGAACGGCAAGGTTCATCGCGGAGTACAATAAACAGCCTGTCGCAGAAATGCATCCAGAGGTTGCAGGTGAAGAGCTGATTTCCTGACGCAGTGAAACGAACGCCTCCGTTTTCCGCGGAAACGTCCGCCGCTCCAAGATCCTTCAGCTCACGGGCGACAAGGCCTTCCGTCCCGAAGGCGCATCCGGCATAACAGGGAAACAGACTGTCCATAAATCAGAACCTCCGGCTGTCAGTTTACATGCTTTACCGGACATTGTAAAGAACCCGCGGCAGATACGGGCAACTTGATTTTACGTATAAGGTATCGTATAATCGATTAGATAAAAAGAGAGAGGAGATGACTGATCTTGAAACTTATCATTGCTATTGTTCAGGACGAAGATTCCTCCAGACTCTTATCGGTACTCATGCAACAGGGTTTTGGCGTTACAAAACTCGCGACCACAGGCGGTTTTCTGAAAGCCGGAAACACAACCCTTCTGCTCGGTGTTGATGACAGCAGGCTTAATGACGCGATCAGCGCCATCGAATCCGTGTGCAAGAGCAGAAAACAGATCTCCACCGCGTCCTCGACAATGGTCGGCGGAATGACGCACGGAGAATATACGGCTTTCCCGATCGAAGTTACGGTGGGCGGCGCCACGCTGTTTGTTCTCTCCGTGGATCAGTTCATGAAAGTATAACAGAAATGGCAATGATCGGTTTCGAAGATTTCCGCCGCCAGGGAGAAGAGATCGGGAAGATTCAGAATCAGATCTCGGAGGGCCGCCTTGTCCATGCGATTCTGATCACAGGAGAATCCGGTACCGGAAAGAAAACACTGGCGACGCTGATCGCGTCGGCCCTGATGTGCAGGGCGGAAGGCGGCGTTCCGTGCGGGACCTGCAGCGGGTGCAGGATGTCCGCTTCGGGGGAACATCCCGATATAACCGTTGTCCGGAAAGGAGTACCGCTTTCATCGGAAACAGCAAAGGGCAGGACATCCATCCCGGTGGATGATATCCGCGAGGTCATCAGACTGTGCAGCCGTCATCCCTATGAGGGAGGAAACAGGGCCGTTGTCATTCTGGATGCGGAGAACCTGACCGTACAGGCTCAGAACAGCCTCCTGAAAATTCTGGAAGAGCCTCCGCCGGACACCTATTTCCTGCTGACATCCGCCCATCCCGAGCAGCTGCTGATTACGGTCAGGAGCAGATGCAGGCAGGTCAAGCTGATCCCCTGGGATATCAGCTACATTCGGAACATTCTTGAGGCAGCCGGAACAGATCCGGAAAAATCATTGAAGGCCGCATACGTTTCAGATGGATCCATCGGGAAAGCCCTCAGACTCGTTTCAGACGATTTATACTGGCAGACCCGAGAGGAAGTGATCAACGATTTCTTCCGGAACAGGCAGCGCAGCGACATTCTGAAAATATCGTCTGGACTGAAGGACAAAAAGAGTGAATCAGACGTTCTGTTCGATATTCTGGAGGACTGCGTTCACAAGCTGCTTCTGTACAGAATCGAACCGGGCGGCAATCATGACATCAGTGAATTCCCGGCGGAATGGAAGCAGTTTGCCAGGAATGCGCCTCTGAGCAGCTTTACGGGACTGACGGACAGCGTCCGTGACGCGAGAAGGCAGAATGCCTTCAATGTCAATTACCAAGCAATTATCGAACAACTGCTTCTAACATTTACAGGAGAAAAAGACAAATGGCTACAATAATCGGCGTTCAGTTTCAGAAAAACGGGAAACTGTACTACTTTGACACAAACGGACTGGAAATCAGGACCGGGGATTATGTGATCGTGGATACCGTGCGCGGATACGATCTGGGCGAAGTATCGATGGGGCCGCGGGATGTCGACGATGAAACCTGGCGCGTTCCGCTGAAAAAGACAATCAGAATCGCTACGGAACAAGATATCCAGCACGGCGTGGACAACCGACAGAAAGAAAAAGAAGCTTTTTCCATCTGCCAGAAAAAAATCGCAGAACATAATCTGGAGATGAAGCTTGTTTCGGTCGAATACGCATTTGACAACAGCAAGATCCTTTTCTTCTTTACCGCTAACGGACGGGTGGATTTCCGTTCCCTTGTAAAAGACCTTGCTTCGGTTTTCAAGATGAGGATCGAACTGCGTCAGATCGGCGTCAGGGATGAAGCCAAAATGCTCGGCGGGCTCGGACCGTGCGGTCGCCCGATATGCTGTGGAACGTTCCTCGACCAGTTCCAGCCGGTATCCATCAAGATGGCCAAAGAGCAGAACCTGTCTCTGAATCCGACAAAAATCAGCGGCGTCTGCGGCCGTCTGATGTGCTGCCTGAAATATGAGCAGGAGCACTATGAGATGACCCGCAGGAAGATGCCGAAAATCGGCAAGGAAGTCATTACCCCGGACGGCAACGGCCCCGTAACGGATCTTAACATCGTCAAGGAAACGGTCTTTGTACGCCTGACGAACGGAGACACAAGCGAAATAAAGGAATACCCGCTTGAAGCCATCTCCCGGCCGCCGGAAACCCATTCCCGCCCGGAAACCGTACGGAAACAGGCCGGGAAGGAACAGCGGATCGAGCCTGCTGTCGAGGATCAGGCGACTGTCCCGGACAAGACCGCTTCCGATGAAGCCGATGATCAAACGCCGAGCGAAGAGGTTCAGGAACTTCCGGAAAAGAAACAGGAAGAAAAAAGACCGCCCGCAAAGGAACGGAACAAAGCGCACTCAAACGCTCAGCTCGGACAGCCGGTCAGGCGTGAAAATCCAAAGCGCGCCGACACAGCCCCTGCCCGGGCCAAGGAACCGGAAGTCCCCGGCTCCTCCGCGAAAAAGGATCCGAATGAAAACTCAGACAAAGCAACGGGCAACAGCTGGGCTGACGCGCTGGAAAAGGCCATGCAGGCAATCGGGCGTGACAAATGATATATTGATTTTCAGGACATTGAATGATATAATTATTAAAATTTCACGCGTAGCGCGTGATTATTATGAGGAGGTATTCCAATGGCTTACAAAATTTCCGATGAATGCATCAGCTGCGGTGCCTGCGCTGCCGAATGCCCCGTTTCCGCCATCAGCGAAGGCGACGGCAAGTTCGAAATCGACCCTGATACCTGCATCGAATGTGGCGCCTGCGCTGAGACCTGCCCGGTCGGTGCTCCTGCCCAGGCATAAGATTACCGATAGACAAAGGCAGCCTTCGATCAGACGGCTGCTTTTTTGTATGAGATAAAAGAAAAAAACCGGCAGCGATCCGCTACCGGTTCCGTACACCATTAGGGACTCGAACCCTAGACACCCTGATTAAGAGTCAGGTGCTCTACCAACTGAGCTAATGGTGCTCAAACAACAAAAGTTATTATACACATTATTCAATCCATGTCAAGAAATTTTTTCGCGGATGAATTCCCATAAAAAAGCAGGAATATGATATAATCATTTTCATACGATTCATGGAGGTTACACCTTTGAGTCTTCGATTTAGCAGACTGATGGAAGAGAGGGAAGCCGCGCAGATGAACGCGCTGCAGTTGGCCTATCTCGGGGATTCCGTATGGGAGATGATTATAAGATATGATCTGATCATTCAGAAACTGAACGTCCACCATATGCATACCGAATGCGTCAGAATGGTCAACGCCCGCGCCCAGTCGCGGATACTGGCGCATCTTTACGAATATCTTTCGGATCCGGAAAAGGAAATCGTCAGAAGGGGAAGGAACGCCCACGCGAAACACCCGTCGCCCAAAAACCAGGATCCTGACGATTACACGATGTCAACAGGATTTGAGGCACTGATCGGATTCCTGTATCTGACCGGTCAGGATGAACGCATGGAAAAGCTGCTTAATCATGTCAGTGAGGTGAATGTAGATGCCTGAAGCAAAAAAAATGAAAGTCGTTCTTCTCCGGCACACGCTGTCTCCCGAGGAGACGGTCGCGCTCGCCGCGAAACTGTGTTATTCACGCTCGGAAATTTCCGACCTGAACAATAAGATATCAAGCAAGGACCAGTCCGAGTTCATCCGGAAACTGATGGATATGGGACATGAATCCGTCCTGGAGCACGCTTCCTTTACATTCGGGATCGAGGGCGTCAGCAGGGTGCTGCTTGCCCAGCTGACCCGGCACAGAATCGCCAGCTTTTCTGTCCAGAGCCAGCGTTATGTATCCTATGAAAACGGATTCGGCTATATTATTCCGGAAAGCATCGCGGCACTGGGCGATGAGGCAGCGCAGCGTTTTCACAGCCAGATGGAAACAATCCAAACCTGGTATAACGAATGGCAGAAAGCGCTCGGAAAAGGCGAAAAGTCCAATGAAGACGCCCGTTTTGTTCTGCCAAACGCTTGTGAGACGCGGATTATCGTCACGATGAACGTCCGCGAACTCCGCCATTTCTTCTCGCTGCGGATGTGCAGCCGCGCGCAGTGGGAAATCAGGAGAATGGCGGAAGAGATGTTCCGACTTTGCTTTGAGACCGCTCCCGCGCTGTTCTTCAACGCGGGTCCAGCCTGTTTACGAGGGAAATGCCCCGAGGGAGAAAAAAGCTGCGGGCAGGCGGCGGAGATTCGCCGGGAGCGTGAAGCGCTGATACAATCCGCGACAAAGGAGAATCGTCCATGAGACCCGATACGAAACAGAACGGCCGGTTTCCCGGAAAGGGCCGGAATCAGAAGACAACAAAAAGCATGAAATCCGACGTGGACGGAAAACGGGGATACAGGACGCCTGAACGTACCCCAAGAAAACCCGGATACCGGGAATCTGAGTATATCCCGTCGGATTATGCCGCGCATACGACGCAGCAGGAACCGACGGACAAATATATTCTGACCGGACGCAACCCGATCCGGGAGGCTCTGAAGAACGGACGCGATCTCGAAAGGCTGATGGTACAGAAGGGTGAACTCGCCGGTTCGGCCAAGGAAATCGTTCAGAAAGCCAAGGAAATGAAAATACAAATCCAGGTTGTCGAGAAAAACAGACTGGACGCAATCGCTCCGAATCATCAGGGCCTGATCGCTTTCGCTTCCGCCTACCAGTATTCCACGGTGGAAGAAATCCTTCAGGCAGCAGCTGACAAAGGAGAAGATCCTTATATTATTATCCTTGACGGGCTTACGGATCCGCATAACCTTGGCGCCATTATCCGCACCGCGGAATGCGCCGGCGTTCACGGAGTCATTATCCCGCAGCACCGGAGCGTCGGGCTGTCTCCCGCCGCGGTCAAATCCTCCGCAGGCGCCGTCGAATATGTAAAGGTCGCCAGAGTAAACAATCTGAACCGTACGATTGAAGACCTGAAAGAGAAGGGCATATGGTTCTACGCCGTGACCATGAACGGCACAGATTACCGGAACGTTTCCTTTGAAGGCGGGACAGCGCTTGTAATCGGCTCGGAACAGGACGGCATCAGCCGGCTGGTGTCTGAGAAATGCGATTATGCCGTATCCCTGCCGATGACGGGGAAAATAGAAAGCCTGAACGCGTCAGTAGCGGCAGGTATTATGATGTACCGGGTGCTTGACGGAAGACAGCCTACGAATCAGTCGGTCAGGTAAAATAATCAATTTCTGGAGCAGATCAGATGACAGATTACAGGAAGAAGGACAGGGACCAGACCATACAGGACCCCGCTGCCTCCGCGGCCGAGCCTGCTTTTGCGGAAGACCAGGCAGGGGATCTGATTCCTTTCAGGGACCGGTTCGGAACCATGACAGACGAGGAGATCGTCGGATGCTGCCATGAGGGAGACGCCGAAGCCGAAGAGTACCTCCTGAACAAATACAAAAATTTCGTCCGCTCGAAAGCAAGAAGCTATTTTCTTATCGGAGCGGACCATGAGGACATTGTTCAGGAGGGCATGATCGGTCTGTACAAGGCGATCAGGGATTACAGGCAGGAAAAACTGAGTTCATTCCGCGCTTTCGCGGAGCTGTGCATCACGAGGCAGATCATCACCGCGATCAAAACGGCCACCAGGCAGAAACACATTCCCCTCAACAGCTATGTTTCCCTGAACAAACCGCTTTACGACGAAGAAAGCGACCGTACACTGCTGGATATCATCATGGAGGGGAACGCCGGGAATCCCGAGGATATGATTATCAATCAGGAGAATCTCGGCAACATCCATCAGAAAATCAATGAAGTGCTGTCCGGCCTTGAGCAGGAAGTTCTTTCCGCTTATCTGGACGGAAAAAGCTACCAGGAGATCGCGGAATCTCTTGGCAGACACGTAAAATCCATCGATAACGCTTTACAGAGAGTAAAAAGAAAACTGGAAAAGTATCTTGAGGAAAACGGACGGTTCTGAAATGTGTTCCGGTGATCAGTCGGCCATCCCGGCGATTTCACTGAAGAAACCGGGACAGTACCAGCGACGGCCGTCTTTTCCGATCAGATACGGATCATCTGTGCCGAACGTCAGTTCCGATCCGTCGGAGGACGTAATGATCAGGTTTCCGTCCGCATGAGCACCGGAATCCGCTGCCTCCCCGGAAGAATCCAAAAGAACCGATACCAGCGCGGCGCACTGCACGGGATCCGTGACTGTTGCCGAATCGTTCAACTTAACAGAAATCACGCCATCCGTATCAAAACCAGCGGGGAAGAGCGTCTTTTCCGCTGTTTCCGATTTCCCAGCGGCGAAAACATTCATTTCTCCAGGGCCGGCTGAGGGAACGGGCTGCAGCGTATTCAGCGCAATAACAACCACAAGGAAAGCAGCCAGAACTGTGCAAAGGACGGGAACAAGACGAAGGGACCGCCTTGTATGAGGTTCGGGCTGCCTGGCCGCTTTCTGAAGAATTCTGAATTTAAGAGATTCGTCAGCAGTCAGTCCGTACAGCGTGTTTTCCGTGGCGCGGCGAAGTTCTTCCGGCGTTGTCACTGATCTTCATCTCCTTTCAGGTCTTTCTGAAGTTTCTCTCTTGCCCTGCTGAGCCGGGACGATACAGTTCCTTCCGCGATGTCCAGCATTCCGGCGATCTCGGTCACGCTGAACCCCTGGTAATAAAACAGGAGGACGACTTCTTTGAATTCAGGTTTCAGGCGGCTGACCGCGTCGGAGAGCGTCTGTTGGTCCGCGAGCCTGCCGATCATGTCCGGGGCGGGGAAACACTCAAAACCCGGATGACCGAGGACGACTTTTTTGATCCAGGAACTTCTCCAGAGATCGCGGCAGCGGTTCAGCGCCACTTTCAGCAGCCAGGCCTTTTCTCTGCCTTCCTCAAGTGAAGGCCGGTTTGTGAGCAGCTTGACGAATACGTCCTGCGTGACGTCTTCTGCGAGCTCACGGTTGCCGAGATAATAGTACGCAACGCGCAGCACATCTGTCGCATAGCGTTCATACAGCTCGTCAAAAGAGACGGAACCGGAAGAGAGATCTGCAGACTCAGCCTGTTGCGACACTGTACATCCACCTCTTCCAAATCATTTAACGAATGATCGTGATCCCGGATTCCTGACAATCCGGCAAAAATTTCAGAAAATATTATATCACAGATCGATTGCAGAGCAATCCCTTTTTCCGCTTTGCGCGCAGTGACGGAATGCCGGAGGTGCGATCAGAAGCAGGATAAATTATACTTGACGAATGCAATCCTGAAAATGTACAATAATTGCAAATAAAAAGGATACTCGATCCTTCAGTGACATGGTCGTTTGCTTCAGAGAAAAACATACAAAGGAGCGTGTGAAATTGTGATTAGAAAGAAAACATGTATTGCAATGCTTTTGGCCGGTGGCCAGGGAAGCCGTCTCGGTATCTTGACCAAAAAAGTAGCCAAGCCTGCGGTCCCGTACGGCGGAAAATACCGGATCATCGATTTTCCGCTGAGCAACTGCACAAACAGCGGTATTGACACGGTCGGCGTACTGACACAGTATCAGCCGCTCGAATTGAACGCCTATATCGGCAGCGGAGCCCCGTGGGATCTTGACATCTCCAACGGCGGCGTTTTTGTGCTTCCTCCGTACCAGACCGGGAAAAGCGGGGAATGGTACCGCGGAACCGCGAACGCCATCTATCAGAACATGGCCTTTATCGAACAGTACCATCCCGATTACGTGCTGATCCTGAGCGGCGACCATATCTATAAGATGGATTACAACGCAATGCTGGATTATCATATCCGCCATGGAGCGGACGCGACAATCGCCGTCCGCGAAGTCCCGTGGGAGGAAGCGCCCCGTTTCGGTATCATGAACACCGACTCGGAAGGGACAATCATTGAATTCGAGGAAAAGCCAAAGAATCCCAAAAGCAACAAAGCGTCCATGGGCGTCTACATTTTCACCTGGGAAAAACTCCGTCACTATCTGACCCAGGACGAGGAAGACAAGAAGAGCTCCAACGACTTCGGTAAGAATATCATTCCCAATATGCTGAACGACAAGCAGGTTCTTGTCGCCTATGACTTCAACGGATACTGGAAGGACGTTGGAACCATTGAAAGCCTGTGGGAAGCCAACATGGACCTGATTGACAATCCGATGCCCATGGATATGCATGACAAGAAGTGGCGCATTTATTCCAAGAATCCCGGCATGCCTCCGCACTATATTGCCGAAGGCGCCGTGGTAACGGATACGTTGATCACAGAAGGCTGTGAAGTTTACGGAAAAGTCAATCATTCCATACTGTTCGCAGGCGTTGTCGTGGAAGAAGGCGCTGATGTTGAGTACAGCGTGATTATGCCGGGAAGCGTAATCAAACGCGGAGCGATTGTCAGGCGTTCGATCGTCGCCGAGAACGCAACAGTCGGGGCAGGCTCCGTGATCGGCGAAAACGAAGGCAATATCGCCGTGATCGGACAGGGTGTGGTTCTTCCCGCCGGTGTGTCTGTATCAGCCGGTCAGCAGGTTGATGAAACCACCACATTTTAAAATCCATCAATACTGAATGAAAGGGAGAATAACAGCAATGAAGGATGTAATGGGGATTATTTATACAGGTGAGAACGACGCCCGACTGCGCGAGCTGACGATTATCAGGGCCATTGCCGCGCTTCCCGTTGCCGGCCGTTTCAGAGTCATCGACTTTCTCGTTTCCAGCATGGTCAACGGCGGGATGAAAAATATCGGAGTCATTATGCAGAAGAACTACCACAGCCTTATGGACCACCTGGGATCCGGAAAGGAATGGGATCTGCACGGCAAGAACAACGGCCTGCATATCCTCCCGCCGTTTCTCACCAGGGAGAATGTCGGTCAGTACCCCGGCGTACTGGACGCGTTGCGTTCCAACACGGACTATCTGAACCACAGCAAACAGGAACTGGTGGTGCTCAGCAACAGCAATATCATCTATAACGCGAATTTCAAGGAGATGATCGCGTACTACGAGTCCACCGGCGCCGACGTTACACTGATGTACACGAAAGATCCGTCCATGAAACGGGATGAATTCGGAACCTATATCGCTGTGGATGAAAGCGGCACCGTAACGGATATTGAAGTGGAACCGACCCATCCGACCTATGACAACACTTTCATGCAGGTACTCCTGATGAAACGGGAATTCCTGAAGGCTCTGGTCGACCGGGCTGTCGCACATGGACTGCATGACCTTTCAAAGGATTTGCTGCTCCGCCTTGTTCAGGAGAAGCAGGCGAAAGTCAACGCGTATGAGTATACCGGTGTGTGCTGGAATATCGATTCCGTACAGAGCTATTTCAAATTCAACATGGATATTCTGCAGCCGGAAATCCGCAAACGCCTGTTTGTGGATGACCTGCCCGTATTCACCAAAGTACGCGATGAAATGCCGGCCTTCTACAGCAATGATTCCAAAACAGTCAATTCGCTGGTCGCCGACGGCTGCGTGATTGAAGGGACAGTCGAAAACAGCATTCTTTTCCGCGGGGTGAAGATCGCTCCGAACGCCCGTATCAATAACTGCATTATCATGCAGGACGGACAAGTTCAGGAAGGCGCGTTTATCGAAAACTGTATTCTGGACAAGCAGACAGTCATCAAACGCAACACAAGGCTTATCGGACCGGAAGCCTATCCGATCGTTATCGCGAAGAACGTAGTTATCTGATGTTCAAGGAGGATTGTTACTGATGAAGATTCTTTTTGCCGCCAGTGAGTCTGTTCCTTTTGTCAAAACAGGAGGACTTGCCGATGTGGTCGGAGCGCTTGCTCCCGTCCTGGCAAAAGAAGGTCATGATGTTCGGGTAATCATACCTCAGTTCAGCGCAATACCGCAGGAATATATGCAGCAGATGAGCCATGTCTGCGATTTTGAGGTGCAGCTTGGCTGGAGGCGGCAGTACTGCGGGATCGAGATGATCAAAAAAGACGGCGTTACATGGTATTTCATGGACAATAAATACTATTTCGGCCGTCCCTACATTTACGGCATGGGCGGGGATGAGTATGAGCGCTTCGGATTCTTCTGCCGCGGCGTTCTCAACATGCTGCCGCTTGCCGGCTTTCAGCCGGATGTTATTCACGCGCACGACTGGCAGAGCGGCATGATTCCCGCATTGCTGAAGATTCAGTACTCGCATCTTCCTTTCTACTCCAATATCAAAACCGTATTTACAATCCATAATCTGCAGTACCAGGGTATTTTCGGGATCAGGGAAGTCCAGGACATCCTCGGTCTGGGCGACAGCCTCTGGACAGACGACAAACTGGAATGCTTCGGATGTGCCAACTTCATGAAAGCGGCTCTCGTATACACCGACCTGATCACGACTGTCAGCCCTTCCTACGCCGAGGAGATACAGACAGCCTATTACGGCGAACGGCTTGACGGCATTCTTCGGGCCAGAAACAAAGAACTGTTCGGCGTGCTGAACGGAATTGACATGAACGAATACGACCCGGCCAGGGATACGCATATCGCACAGAATTATTCCTTCCAGCATCCCGAGGGAAAAGCCATCTGCAAAAAGGCGCTGCAGGAAGAGCTCGGACTGAATGTGAATGAGCGCACGCCGCTAATCGGCATGGTGGGACGCCTCAGCAACCAGAAAGGTCTCGATCTGGTCGATTATGTCATTACGGATATCATGAGACTGGACGTACAGCTTGTCGTGCTCGGCATGGGAGAAGGCAGGTATTTCAACCTCTTCAGCTGGGCGGAAACGGAGTACAGGGGCAGAGTCGCCGCGCGCTTTACCATGGATCATTCGCTCGCGCACAAGATCTACGCAGGAACGGATATGTTCCTGATGCCGAGCCAGTTTGAACCGTGCGGACTCAGCCAGATGATCGCAATGCGCTACGGATCGGTACCGATCGTCCGGGAGACCGGCGGATTACGTGACACTGTGCTGAGCTACAACGAGTTCAACGGAGAGGGCAACGGATTCACATTCTTCAACTACAATGCGCACGACATGCTCCATACGATCGAACGCGCGTCGGAATACTACAGGAATCAGCCGGAAGTCTGGAAAACGCTTCAGGACAGGGGCATGAACGGAGACTACAGCTGGAATCATTCCGCGGGCGAATACGTGAGGCTTTACGAATCCCTTTTCCAGGAGAAGGAGACGGAAAAGGAAGAAATCAAAGAACCCAATCCGGTTGTTGTTGATATTGAGTAAAAGGCCAGAACAGATATCAGGGGATGTGCGCTGAGCACATCCCCGTTTTCAGGAGGTTCTCCTTGACAAACGACCCTTATGAGAATGAGACGGTTGAGGATTTGCAGCTGAACGGCCTGCGGCTGATCCAGAAGAAGGATTCATTCCGTTTCGGAATGGATTCGGTCCTGCTGGCACATTTCGCTGATATACGTCCCCACGACACGGTCGCGGATCTCGGAACAGGAAACGGCGTGCTTGTTCTTTTGCTGCACGGCCGGAACAAAGGAGCGTACTATTACGCGCTGGATATACAGAAGGAAGCTGCGGACCTTACCCGCAGGAATGCGGAACTGAACGACCTGCAGGACAGAATGACCGTGATTAACGCGGACGCGATGGAAGCGTCCCGCATCATCGGTTCCTGCAGCGTAGACGCAGTGATATGCAATCCGCCCTACGGCCATCCTTCCGCGTCGCTCATCAGCCCGACAGAAACGAAAGCGACGGCGAGAAGCCAGAATGAGCATACGCTGAATCATTTTCTGAAAGGCGCGTTTAAAATCCTGAAGGGAAAGGGCAGGCTGTTTCTCGTGTACCCGGCAGCCCAGATGCTTTTTCTGATGAAACGCCTTCAGGAAAACCATCTTGAGCCCAAACGGTTTCAGCTGGTTTATCCCCATGAGGACAAACCAGCGAACCTTGTTCTCCTGGAAGCGGTGAAAGACGCAAAACCGACGCTTCATCCGATGCCGCCGTTGATTGTTTACAACGCGGACGGTTCCTTGACAAACATCGTTAAATCCATATATCATATGTAAGAACAGACCAAATTCTATTTTGATGAAGGTGCAGTGATTGAGCTGTAATACGGATGTCATTGTGATCGGCGGAGGCGCTGCCGGAATGACTGCGGCCATCTGCGCGGCGGAGAGGGAAAAAAGCATTCTGCTGCTGGAAAAGGCGGACCGTCCGGGCCGCAAAATCCTTGCTTCGGGCAACGGACGGTGCAACCTCATGAACAGCGGAAAACCGCGATATTACGGGGACGCGGAATTTGCCCGCCGGGTTCTTTCCGCCTGTACGCCGGAGGATCTGAAAAGCTTTTTCTGCCGGTACGGACTGCTGGTGAGCGAAGAAGGCGAAGGACGGATTTACCCCGTTACAGGCCAGGCGTCCTCCGTTGTTTCCGTTCTGAAAAACGCTATGGAAATGCTCGGCGTCAGATCAGTGACGGGGAAACAGGCAGTTTCCGTCGCAAAGGAAAAGGACGCCTTTACGATTTATACGTCTTCCGGAGAAACGTACTGTTCTGATCGGATAATTATTGCATGCGGCGGAGCGGCGTCTCCGAAACTGGGCGGTACATATGATGGATACCGCCTGCTCCAGTCCATGGGTCATACATTCATTCCCGCGTTTCCGTCCCTGGTTCCGCTGAATACAGACAAAAAGAGCGTCTCCGGACTCTCGGGGATCAGGATCAGGTGCGGCGTCACCCTGAAACACCGTGAGGAAACGATTCATACGGAAGAAGGAGAAGTCCTTTTTACCGATTACGGCGTCAGCGGCATCTGTATTATGCAGTGTGCCCGTTTCACCGGTCAGACCGGTACATACATTGAACTTGATCTGATCAGGCATGTCTTTTCCGACCAAGAGGCGGCTTTCAGAGAACTGCTCAGAAGAAAGACTTTTTTTCAGGCCTGCAGTCCCATCTGGCTGCTGAACGGCGTCCTTCCGGAAAAGGTATCCTTTGCCGTGCTGAAACAGGCAGGTTTGCCGATGAGAGGGGAGAAAGCAGGGGAGATCAGCGAAGAAGCACTGCACAGGATCGCTGAAACTGCCGCGAAGTACCGGATTGATATTACCGGAACCAGGGGATTCGACCAGGCGCAGGTTACCGCCGGCGGAATTGACTGCGGGGAATTCAGTCCTTTCTCACTGGAATCGGTTATCGTTCCCGGACTTTTTGCCGCAGGTGAAGTCCTGAATGTGGACGGCGACTGCGGAGGGTTCAATCTGATGTTCGCGTTCGCTTCCGGAATAACCGCCGGGCGGGCGGTATGATGATATTCTTTTCCGTAAAGGAGAAAGAAACCTCATGAGAAAAGGCGATATCAAAAAACAGGAAATACTGTCCGCCGCAGAGGAACTGTTCTGCAGGAAAGGCTATGAGCAGACAGGCGTGCAGGAAATCATTGACCGGACAAGGTCCAGCAAAGGCAGTTTCTATCATCATTTTCCAAGCAAGGAATCGATTCTTGAAGGTATCTGCAGAACCAGAGCCGGACAGATCTATTCGGCGGCCGCTGCGGAAGCGGAAAAAACGGAACGGATTGACCGACGGTTGGACGCGCTGCTGTCCGGCATGATTCCGATGAGGGAAGAAAAGCTCAGTTTTCTTCTGATGCTGCTTCCAGTGTTCTGCCTTCCTGAGGGAAGACTCGTCCGGGATTATTATAGCAACGCGCTTTCAGACGCATTTCATGAAGCTGTCTGCACCCAGATTAAAAAGGGAGCCGCATCCGGCGAGCTGTTCTGTTCCGATCCGGAAAACACGGTTTCAATCATTCTTTCCCTGGTCAACGGGCTCTGGATCCGGATTACCGGTCTGATCATCGAAAGCGAAAACCGCGGTACGGAACCGGATCTTTCAGAAGCGCTTCGGATGACCGAATGCAGCAGGCTCTGCATCGAACGGTTCCTATCCATGCCTTACGGATCTGTCAGCCTGATTGATTTTCCGACGCTCAGGAACCTGGCGGAAAAGATTCATCATCATTGGGCTCAATCATGAATATATTATACAAAATACAACAAGGAGGACAGAAAATGAGTTCCAGAATTCCCACCCCGCATATCAACGCTCCCGAAGGAGCTTTTGCCGACACGGTCCTGATGCCGGGCGACCCGCTCCGCTCCAAATTCATTGCAGAGCAGTATCTTGAAAACGCCGAACTGGTCAACAATGTCCGCGGTGTACAGGGATACACGGGTTTATATCAGGGCAGGCGGGTATCCGTCATGGCGAGCGGAATGGGATGTCCGTCGATCGGCATCTATTCCTATGAACTGTTTCATTTTTACAACGTCAGCAATATTATCCGGATTGGTTCCGCCGGCGCGAT
Organism: uncultured Clostridia bacterium; assembly: GCA_946411525.1. GTDB lineage: Bacteria > Bacillota > Clostridia > Christensenellales > Aristaeellaceae > Aristaeella. Next base: position 116,004 of record CAMKEI010000001.1, read on the forward strand.
CTCGCCGAAACTCAAGCTCAAGGACATTGTCATCGGCATGAGCGCCTATACCGATTCCGGATATATCAGCAGCTTCGGATTCTGCGGCAACGCGGCGCCATGCTGCAGTTACGAGCTGCTGTCCAAGGCGATGGAGAACGCGAAGTCTCTTCCGTGTAACGTTGTATGCGGCCCGATTTTTTCATCTGACGCGTTTTATTCCGATATCAGCCAAACGGAAACACTTTCAAAGCTGGGCGTTCTCGCCGTTGAAATGGAAGCCGCAGCCCTGTATATGAACGCCGCAAGGGCAGGGAAGAACGCGCTGGCGATCTGCTCCATCTCCGACAGCCTTGTTACGGGCGAAGAGTTATCCGCGGAAGAAAGGCAGAACGGATTCAGGAACATGATGGAACTTGGCCTGTCGCTGATCTGAATGAAAAAACGCTGTCGAATGACAGCGTTTTTTTATATCTTCCAGGCGGAAAAGCGTTCCTCGCCGGGTACCGAGATGAGCTTTCGTTCCGAGGCGTCCATCAGTTTCGGAAGAAGGATGTCCCGGTCCGAGGCACGGTACAGCAGCGTAAATGTGACGGAGGAACCGAATCCGATTTCCTCGATCCGGACAGGAAGTCGGTCCGCCGTGTAACGGAACCGGTCCCAGACCGAATAAGGAAGCTCGCAGCAATCAAAACAGGTCAGTTCCATTTTTGCTGGGCAGGCCGCTTTCAGCGCGGCCTGAGCGGACTGGGTATAGGCACGCACCAGGCCGCCTGTTCCGAGCAGGACGCCTCCGAAATAACGGACCACCACAATGCAGCAATTGACGATCCCCTTGGTTCTCATGACGTCCATAATCGGCAGCCCGGCCGTCCCGCCGGGCTCACCGTCGTCATTGTAACGCATGATACCGCCGTTCGGACCAATGATATAGGCATAGCAGTGGTGCGTGGCTGTTTTGTGCTCCTCCCGGATCCGCTGAAGGAAATCAAGCGCGCAGGACTCATCGGGACACGGGGAAGCGTAACCGATAAACCGGCTTTTATTGATCGTTATTTCCTCGCAGGACTGACCGGAAACGGTGAGATAGGAATCAATCATCTGACTGTAATCCGGCAGAATCCTTTTTTGCCCTTTTTGATCATGATACCGTCTTTTCCGATCATTTCCCGGGTAATCACGGCGGCAACGTCCGTAACCTTCTGATCGCCTACGGATACCGCGTTCTGTTCAATCTGCTTTCTGGCGTCACTCTGGCTTTTGCACAGCCCGGATTTAACCAGCATGGTGGAAACGCGTGCGTCCTGCAGCAATTCTTCTTCCGACAGTTCGACAGTAGGAACATTCTCCGCAAGGGAGCCGCCGGCAAACAGAGCATGAGCGGCTTCCGCCGCCCTGCGCGCTTCCTCTTCGCCGTGAACCAATTTTGTGACTTCATAGGCGAGTACTTTTTTCGCCTCGTTGATCTCCGCGTCCTTAAGCGCTCCCAGACGCCTCACTTCCTCCATCGGCAGGAAGGTCAGGAGAGCAAGACATTTTTCCACGTCCTTGTCATCCACATTCCGCCAGTACTGATAGAAATTGTACGGAGAGGTTTTCATAGGGTCAAGCCACAGGGCGCCGGCTTCGGTTTTGCCCATTTTGCGTCCGTCATGGGTCAGAAGAAGCTGGAAGGTGCAGGCAAACGCCTTTTCGTTCTCTTTCTTCCGGACCAGGTCAGCGCCTCCGAGCATATTGCTCCACTGGTCGTTTCCTCCCATTTCAAGACGGCAGCCATACCGATGGAAAAGTTCCAGGAAATCGTAACTCTGCATCAGCATATATGTAAACTCGAGGAAGCTCAGGCCGTTTTCAGTGGCCATTCTGGCCTTGTAGCAGTCAGCGGTCAGCATCCGGTTGACCGAAAACTGCGATCCGATATCTCTCATGAAATCGATAAAATTCAGGTGACGGAGCCAGTCCCCGTTGTTGACGATCAGCGCTTTTCCATCGCTGAAATCAAGAAAACGGGACATCTGTTTCCGGATGCATTCCACGTTCTGATCGATCGTTTCGACCGTCAGCATTTTCCGCATATCCGTTTTACCGGATGGATCTCCGATCATCGCAGTGCCGCCGCCCATGAGCGCGATGGGTTTATGACCGGCTTTCTGCATATGGGCCATGGCCATAATCGGGATATAGTGCCCGATATGGAGGCTGTCAGCAGTCGGATCGAAACCGACATAGAAAGTGATCGGGGACTTTAGTTGCTCATACAGTTCATCTTCAAAGGTCATCTGGGCGATAAAGCCGCGTTCCTTCAGAATATCCAGAATGTGTTCCATAGTTTTGATCTCCTTTGTTTATTGCTGTTCGATGATTTCCCGGAGCGCGTTCATGCCGATGTCGATCTGCTCAGGCGAGCTGTTGGAGAAATTCAGGCGGATCGTGTTGAGATGACCGCCGTCCACGCAGAAATATGTGCCCGGTACGTAGGCTACCTTCTTTTCGACAGCTGCAGCGAGCATGTTGACGGCGTCAATCTTCCCGGGCAGTTCGGCCCAGATGAACAGCCCGCCTTCGGGACGGGTAAAGCGGACTCCTTCAGGGAACTGTTCGAGGCAGCGGAGCATCTGCTGAAGCTTGGCCCCGTATCCGGAACAGATCTTCTGAATGTGGTCAGGCAGTAAATTCCGGCGAAGATACTGGTCAACAATGGCCTGATTGAGATTGGCGGTATGCACATCAGTGGACTGTTTGCCAACCGTGCATTTCCGGATCACTGAAGCGTCACCGGCGATATAACCGACCCGAAGTCCTGGGGAGATGATCTTGCTGAAGCTGCCGAGGAACATCACCCAGCCGTTCTGATCGAAGTATTTTATGGAATGGCAGGGCGTGCCTTCATAGCGGAGATCCCGATAAGGATCGTCTTCGGCAACCAGCATGCCGTACCTGTTCGCAAGGTCCGCCACAGCTTTCCTCCGATCCTCCGGAAGCGATTTTCCGGTCGGGTTCTGGAAAGTCGGGATGGTATAAAGCATCTTGGGATGATACCGGAGGATTTTCTGTTCCAGGTCGTCGGGAAGAAGCCCATTATCGTCGCTTTCCACTGCCACAAGATTGGCCTGATACAGTTTCAGGCACTGAAGGTTGCCAAGGAAGGACGGGTTCTCCACCAGCACGGTATCGCCGGGATCAATCATTGCCTTGCACAGTAGATCCATCGCCTGAGTGGAGCCGGTTACCGGAAGGACGGCTGGCACCGTGACGCCGATCTGTTTCTCAACATATTCCTTCAGGCTCTCAAGAAAGGGGCGGTATCCCTCTGTCGCGCCATACTGAAGGATCGCTTTGCCGTCCTGCGCCAGCACATACTGCGCAAGTTCGCTGACCTGACGGTCAGGCAGTGCGTCGAGCGAAGGATTGCCACCCGCAAACGAAATCATACCGGGCTGTGCAATCACCTTGAAGATTTCCCGGATTGCACTTCCGGTCACTTTGTCAAACCTTTCCGCGAATCGGATCTGATCAATGTTCATGTACATACGCCTCCACATATAAAACTAAAACGGTTTTCGCCGGAAGGCGAAAACCGCGGTACCACTTCCATTCAGCAGGAATGATCCTGCTCTCTGACACGCTGTATACGGCGAACCGTGTACTCCCTAATCAGATGAGGATCCGTTCAGGAGACCGCTCCGGGATGTACTTCGTATGGCTCCGCCTGCTTCCTCGCAGCGACCGAAAGCTCTCTGAAAAACAGGAACCATCCTACTCTTCCCTTCATCGCAGAAAATATTATGTTCGAAATCACCGTACTTGTCAAGGGCTTAAAACGGCTTGATAAAAAAAGGGAATTACGGTATAATTATTTAATCCTGTTTCAGGATTTTAACGAACATGCGGAAACCTGCAACGTTTGATACGGGAGGCAAACTCATGGAGTGCAAGGTAAAGAACGAAAACGGCACGATCTATATCGCAGAAGATGTCATGCTCAAGGTCGTAGGCTACGCAGCGCTCGAATGCTACGGCATTGTCGCCATGTCCGGCCAGAAGGCGACGGACGGCATTGTCGAATGGCTTGGCCGTGAAAACCTGACAAAAGGCGTACAGATCAGAAATGTCGGCGATATGCTTGATGTTGACCTTTACATCATTGTTGAATACGGTATTTCCATATCCGAGGTATGCAAAACAATCGTTGAAACGGTCCGCTACAAGCTGGAGAGCCTGACCGGTGTAAAAGTTAGAAAAGTCAGCATCTCTGTGGAAGGCATCCGGGTATAAACGCCCGCTGTCAGATCATGATTACGGAGGAATATTCCTTTGATACAGTTTAAAACGATCGACGGTTTGCTGCTGCGGGATATGGTGATGGCCGGAACAGCGATTCTTGAAAAGAACAGGGAAGCAGTAGATGCGCTCAACGTTTTCCCGGTTCCGGACGGCGATACGGGGACAAATATGTCCCTGACTATGCAGTCTGCAACAAGGGAACTGAACAGCAAAGAATTTCTTCGCGCCGACGAGGCAGCTAGCGCGCTAGCGAAAGGCGCGCTGAAAGGAGCCCGCGGTAATTCAGGCGTTATCACCAGCCAGCTTCTGCGAGGCTTTGCAAAGGCGCTGAACGGCGTTGAAAAGATCACGCCGGTCCAGTTTGCCGAAGCCCTTATGAAAGGGTCTGAAATGGCATATAAAGCCGTTATGAAGCCGAAGGAGGGTACAATTCTTACTGTTGCCCGCGTGGTGGCGGAAGACGCCCTGAAACAGGCCCGCAAAACTCCGGATGACTACGATCAACTGATCAATGTCATTCTCAAAAGCGGGGAAGCCATTCTGAAAAAGACGCCGGATATGCTTCCCGCGCTGAAACAGGCCGGTGTTGTCGATTCCGGCGGACGCGGATTGATGCTGATCTACCAGGGATATGCCGCCGTTCTCCGCGGTGAGGATATTTCCGCTACGGAAGACCTGATGCAGGACGACGTACAGAGTGTTGCGGACGACTGCCATGACCTGACGAAGGATCTGACCTATACCTACTGCGTCTCCTTTACGCTGACGCACTTCCGTGAAGACTGCGACGAACATGACCTGGATTCCTTCAGACGGCGTCTGAACAGAATCGGAGACGCAGTGTCCGTCTCCGGCGACCTGACCCGGGCGGAGATCCATGTCCATACGGACAATCCCGGCTTTGCACTGGATTACGGCGTAGAACTGGCTGAAATCAACGATATCAAAATTGACAACCTGGCCGCGATGAAAAGAGCCCTTGAAGGCGATGGCGAAGAAGTCCCGGCAGAAGAGGCTGAAGCTGCAGAATCCACTGAACCGGCCAAAAAGTATGGCTTTGTCGCGGTATCGCTCGGAAATGGTTTTTCCCAGTTTTTCCGTGATCTGAATGTGGATCAGATCGTTGAGGGCGGGCAGACCATGAATCCTTCTGTCGACGACCTGATGAATGCGATCAGCCAGGTTAACGCAGAATGCGTGTTCATACTTCCCAACAACGGGAACGTGATTTTTGCGGCCAATCAGGCCGCAGAACTGTCCGCAAAGGATGTACGCGTGATACCGACTAAAAATGTGGCTATGGGTATTGCAGCCGCCATTGCTTTTCAGAATGACAACGATCCTGACGACAACATGTCCCGTATGAACGAAGCCGCTCAGCACGTCAAGACGGCGATGGTAACATACGCGATCCGTGACAGCGAATACAACGGCATTGCGATTAAACAGGGCGACATTATCGGTCTGCATAACGGGAAGATTGAGTTTTCCGGATCCTCTATCCACGACGTCGTCCTTGAGATGATGAAGCAGATTATCACCGATGAAGACGAACTGATTACCGTCTATTACGGCGCAGATGTCTCGGAAGAGGACGCGAAACTGATCGCGGAAGAGATTGAGAGCCGGTACGGGGACTGTGACGTGGAGTGCCATAACGGCGGACAGCCGCTGTATTATTACCTGATTTCCGTGGAGTAATTAATGGAACTTACCGAACTTGCCGGTATCGGACCCGTTAGGGTGGAAACACTGCGCGCAATGGGAATTTTCTCATTGCGCGATTTACTGTTCACTCTTCCGGTCAGATATGAAGATCTCAGTAAAGTTTTACCGTGCAGCACCAGGCAGGAAGGACCTGTTCTTGTAGAGGGAACGGTGCTGCAGGAACCAAAGCTGTCCATCTATCACGGCCTGAGAAAAGTAACAGTGACGATCGCGGATGAAACCGGAAAGATGCCTGTCTGCTGGTACAACGCGCCGTGGATTGTCAATGATATCAAGTCCGGACAACATATACGGCTTTTCGGCCGCCTTTCCGTCAGCAACAACCGGAGGACGCTTCAGAATCCCAGATTTGTCCAGCCTGAGGAAGGACTTGTCCCTGTTTACCGGACAATCAAAGGCTTTCCGGCCAAATCTTTCCGCAAACTTATCAGAAATACCCTGGAGGAAGTGGATGACTGCTGTCCGGAGACATTGCCGAACGGCTTCAGAATCAGGAATCATCTGTGCGAACTGAATTTCGCGATCCGTCAGGCTCATTTCCCGGACAGTCTTACTGCGCTGCAGATCGCCCGGAGAAGGCTTTCGTTTGAGCAGGTACTGCTCTATCTTGTCTATGTATCGATTGCGGGATCGGCTAAAAGAAACAGCATTCCGTTCTCTTTCGGTGAGGACGCAGCCGACCGTTACTGGCAATCCCTCCCGTATGAACCTACCGGCGCGCAACGGAAAACACTGAACGAAATTGCTGCGGATCTGAAAAAGGAAAAAGCGATGACCAGACTGGTGCAGGGGGACGTGGGATGCGGCAAAACCGCAGTCGCTTTCGGGGCGATATCCCTTGCTGCGGCTTCAGGCCTGCAGTCTTCCATGATGGCACCGACAGAAATTCTTGCCGTGCAGCATTATGAAAACGCGCTGAAAACACTTGCTCCTCTCGGCGTCCGGTGCCGGCTGCTGACCGGAAGCACTAGGGCAAAAGAACGGCGTATCATCCTGCAGGAACTGAAAGAAGAGAAATGCGACGCGATATTCGGGACGCACGCGCTGATCAGCAAAGACGTTGAATACAGCAGGCTGGGCCTGGTGATCACGGATGAACAGCACCGTTTCGGCGTAAATCAGCGCAGTTCGCTGCAGATGAAAGGCAAATCCAGCGACGTATTTCCGCATGTCCTTGTCATGTCGGCGACGCCGATTCCCCGTACCCTCGCGCTCATTCTGTACGGTGATCTTGACCTTTCGCTGATTGATGAACTGCCGAAGGGAAGAATGCCGGTAAAAACCCGACTGGTTCCCGAATCCAAACGGGAAGATATGTACCGGTTTCTGCGAAACGAGATCGCAAAAGGGAAACAGGGCTATATTGTCTGCCCGCTGGTAGAGGAAGATAACGAACAGCATGAATTACAGAGCGCGAAAGCACTTTTCGCCAGACTGAAGGAGAAGGAACTGAAAGACCTGCGCATCGGACTGACCTGGGGAACGCAGAAAGCCGCCGAAAAAAACCGGATCCTTCATGAATTCGCAGAAGGATCATTCGACGTACTTGTGTCCACGACGGTCATTGAAGTCGGCGTGAATAACCCTAACGCCACGATCATGATTATTGAGAACGCTGAACGATACGGCTTAAGCCAGCTTCATCAGCTGCGCGGCAGAGTCGGCAGGGGAAAGGACGAAAGCTGGTGCTTTCTGTTTGCTGAACCTTCGGATAAGCTTCGCGTGTTCTGCTCAACAAATGACGGTTTTGTGATCGCTCAGAAAGATCTTGAACTTCGCGGCCCGGGAGAACTGACCGGCACCCGCCAGTCCGGCGAACCTGGGAACAGCGCGCTGTTCTCCGACGTCCGCCTGCTGGAGGAAGTCACGCAATGCGTACAGAAACTGCACCGGGATCCATCCATGAAAGAGGACCTTTCGGTTATTGAGACGCTGGCAGTGTCGTATTTTTCTGCGGATGGACACGGTGTCGCGCTGAACTGAATCAGCTTTCCATCAAGTCAACAAGTATGCTGTTCTGTATATCGAATCCGCGTGAGGTCAGCTTCCAGAATCCGTTTTCATGAAGAACGAGCCCGCGCTTTTCCATTTCACGTAGCTTTTTTCCGTAACACTGATCCAGGGACAAACGATGTCTGGTATAAAAATCGATCTCGCTGACGCCGCGGTTCATCCGAAGGCCGAGCATCATCGTTTCAAACCGCGCCTCCGGCGGACTGATGTGTTCCGATCCGGCAGGGAAGCTCCCTTTTGCAATCAGATCCTCATAGGCTCTGATTGTACAGGGATTGACGCTGCGGAGACAGGACATCCCGTCAGTTCCGAATGAAACACATGTCATGGACGCGGCGGAAACGCCGAGGCCAAGATACGGCACCTGCGTCCAGTAACCGATATTATGCTTGCATTCATATCCGTCCAGGGCAAAACTGGAAATCTCATACTGACGGAAGCCTGCTTCGCAGGTTCTTTTTTTAACAAAAGTATACATTTCCCGCTCTTCATCCGGATCCGGAAGAGAAAGCTTTCCCTCCGACAGATCGCGGGTCAAAGGCGTTCCTTCCTCCGGAATGAGGCCGTATGCGCTGAGATGAAAGGGACTAAGCGACAGGGCCGCATCAACTGTCTGCCGCCAGTCGTCCATGTTCTGCGTCGGTATGCCGAAGATCAGATCAAGGCTGATATTCCTGATTCCGGAACGCCGGGCCAGGGAAACAGAAGAGGACACATCACGAAAACGATGAATTCTTCCGAGCAGATTCAGAAGGTTTTCCTGATATGCCTGCATTCCGAAAGAAAGCCGGTTGATTCCGAGGGAAGCGGCAGTATCAAGCCATTCAGGCGCGACGGTGCCGGGATTCGCCTCCGCCGTAAATTCTGTGACAGCATCCAGAGTGAGTACATCGCGCAGACCGGCGATCAGACGGGACAACAATTCCGGAGGCAGCAGCGAAGGCGTACCGCCACCGATATAAACAGAGGAAAGGGGACCGGATATTTCATTCCGCCTGATCCGGGCTTCCTGAACAATCAGGTCGACGTATCTCTGAAAGTAAGCTTCCTGTCCGGTGAAAGATGTAAAGGAGCAGTAACGGCATTTCCGTCTGCAGAAGGGGATGTGAATATACAGTTCCATGGCTTTTCCCTCAACAAGTCCGACGGACGGACCTCAGTGACCGCAAGATTGACAACGGTGATCCTTTCTGTCTGCAGGGCATAACGGACAGTGGACGCCGTTCCTCCGCGCATGTATCTGAGCCAGCAGATACAGAGGGACGAACGGTCTGCCATAAATCGGTTTCTTGCCATCATCGCCCCCTGATAATAGACAGGAGAAAGAATGGTCCTGTCATCTGCGAGATTCAGAATCCGGGAATAGGTTTCACGGTCCCTGTCGCTCCACCGCTCGGCCTGCGTCGCGCAGGGAATCGCGAGAGAAAGCCGTATATCCGGATATCTGTCCCTCAGACGTATGGTCTGGAGCGCTGCGACCGTATCAAAGCCCAGCGCACATCCGCAGAAAAAACGTCTGTAACCGGACGCATAGGCGTCGGAAACAGAACGGAAGAGGAGAGCCTCAATTTCCGGCCTCTCTTCCCGGCAAAGCTGTCTGTGACCGGTAAAAAAAGCGGTTTTTCCTATGTTTTCCGGATTAAAATCATCTGTATGCATCGGTTCAGTCCATTTTCAGGACGGCAAGGAACGCCTCACTCGGCACCTGAACCGTGCCAAACTGACGCATACGTTTTTTGCCTTCCTTCTGCTTTTCCAGCAGCTTTTTCTTGCGGGTGATATCTCCACCGTAGCATTTTGCCAGCACGTCCTTGCGCATTGCCTTTACGGTTTCCCGCGCAATCACTTTTCCGCCGATCGCGGCCTGGATCGGGATTTCAAACATCTGCCTCGGGATGACATCTTTCAGCTTTTCCGCTATTCCCCGGCCGCGGGTATAAGCCTTATCACGGTGTACGATGATGGAGAACGCGTCGCAGATATCCCCGTTCAGCAGGATATCCAGTTTGACCAGATCGCTTTCCCTGTAATCTTTCAGTTCATAGTCAAAGGACGCGTATCCGCGGCTTCTGCTTTTGACCTGGTCAAAAAAGTCGAAGATGATTTCATTCAGGGGCATATCATAGTTCAGTTTGACACGGCTTCCTTCATACTGCATGTCAATAAACACGCCGCGTTTGTCCTGACACAGTTCCATCAGGGTTCCGACATATTCCTGAGGCGTATAGATTGTCGCGTGGACAAACGGCTCTTCCATCTTCAGGATTTCCCCGACAGGAGGAAGATTGGTCGGGTTGTCGATCATCAGCACGGTTCCGTTTGTTTTCGTGACCTGATAGATAACGCTCGGGGCGGTCGTGACCAGATTCAGGTCGAACTCCCGCTCAAGACGTGTGGTCATGATGTCCATATGCAGCAGTCCCAGGAATCCGCACCGGAAACCATAACCAAGTGCAACGGATGTTTCCGGTTCAAAGGAAAGGGACGCGTCGTTCATCCTCAGCTTTTCCAGCGCGTCCTTCAAGGCCGGATAATCCGCCCCGTCAGCCGGATAGATACCGCAGTAAACCATGGGAGTGACGTGTCGGTAGCCGGGCAGCGGTTCCCGGGCGGGATCCGAGGCATCCGTAATCGTATCTCCGACACGCGTATCACGGACATCCTTGATGGAGGCAGACACATAACCGACGTCCCCGGCCTTCAGTTCCTCGCAGGGCCTGTATCCGGGGTCAAAGGTGCCGACCTCAACCACATCGAATTCACTTCCGGTCGACATCAGGCGCATTCTCATGCCGGGGCGCAGCTTGCCGTCCATGATCCGGACAAAACAGATAGCACCTCTGTAATTATCGTAATATGCATCGAATATCAGCGCCTTCAGCGGTGCACCGGCATTGCCGACAGGCGCGGGAATATGCTGAACGATCGCTTCGAGGACATCCTCAACATTCAGCCCTGTCTTTGCGGAAATACAGGGCGCAAAAGACGCGTCCAGGCCAATGACATCCTCAATCTCCCGGCGAACCTCCTCAGGCCTGGCTGATGGGAGATCGATCTTATTGATCACCGGGATCGTCTCAAGGTTGTGCTCAAGAGCCATATAGACATTGGCAAGCGTCTGGGCTTCAATGCCCTGCGTCGCATCCACAACAAGCAGCGCGCCCTCGCATGCCGCAAGGGCCCGGCTGACCTCATACGTAAAGTCAACATGCCCGGGCGTATCGATCAGGTTCAGGATGTATTCCTTTCCGTCACGGGCATGATACGTCATATGAACCGCTTTGCTTTTGATTGTGATGCCACGTTCACGCTCCAGCTCCATACTGTCCAGGATCTGATCGACCATTTCACGCTTTTCAAAAACGCCGGTCTTTTCCAGAATACGGTCGGCAAGCGTGCTTTTGCCGTGATCGATATGCGCGACAATGCAGAAATTTCGTATATTATTCATATCATTGGTCATGGGGGCCTCCGCATTATTGAACTTTTTTGCCGAGCCGGTTTTCTGTTCCGTGGAGAAGCCTTCCTATATTCGCATGATGCCTGGCAATGCACATAATCATCAGAATGGCGGACCAGATAATGACGCATGCATTGCCGCCACTGAAAATGAAAGACAGCCCGAAGAAAACAATCACGAGCAGCATGCTGCCGACGGAAATATAGCGGAACAGGGCGATGACGGCAATTGTCAGCGCGATACAGATGAGCGCGTAAGGCGGAAAACAGTACAGCATGACGGCTCCGGTCGTAGCGACGCCCTTGCCGCCGCGGAAACGGAAGAAGACCGGCCAGTTGTGTCCGATAATGCAGCACAGCCCAGCGAGCAGAGATACAAAATGATTTGTTTCGGGAAGGATATTCCTCGTCAGCAGACAGGCAATGAAACATGACAGGATTCCCTTGACGGCGTCAAACAGAAAGGTCATTATGCCGTATTTCCAACCCATGGTCCGCTGAACGTTACTGGCGCCGGTGCTTTTGCTGCCGACGGTATGAAGATCCGGACCGCCTTTTAGCCTGGAGATAATGATCCCGCCGGAAAGAGAACCCAGAAGATATCCAATCAGACAGGATAAAGCGATCAGCAATTCTTTCGACATACCGGTCAGTCCTCCTTTTTCCTTTCACGAAGGATGAAACGGATGGGCGTTCCTTCGAGCTGGAATGTTTTTCTGAAATAGTTTTCAAGATACCGCTCATAAGCGAAGAACATCAGTTTCTCATCGTTTACAAACAGCACAAAGGACGGCGGCTGAACACCTCCCTGGGTCGCGTAGTAGATCTTCAGCCGCCTTCCGCCCTGCATCGGGGGCTGGAGCGCGTTGACCGCGTCATTCAGCACATCGTTCAGCACGCCGGTAGTAATTCTCCGACAGGCTGTGGCATAAATCTCCGTCACTTTCTGCAGGATCGTGGAAACCCGCTGTCCCGACAAAGCGGAAATAAAGATAACCGGGGCATAGCTCATAAACTTCAGATCATTCAGGATTTTCTTCCTGAACTGTTCATATGTGCCGGTTTCCTTATCGATCATGTCCCATTTGTTTACGATAATAATAACCGCTTTTCCCTCATCATGAATGAGTCCGGCAATCTTCGTATCCTGTTCAGTCACCCCGTCGTTTGCGTCGATCATGAGCAGCGCGACGTCGCAGCGGCGGATCGCGGCAATGGAGCGAAGGACGCTGTATCTTTCTAGCGACTCGTCCTCAACCGCGCGTTTCCGGCGGATTCCGGCCGTATCGATAATGTTGAATGAATGACCGTCCCCGTCTTCATAGAAGGTATCAATGGCATCGCGAGTTGTCCCGGCAATATCGGAAACCATGGTCCGGTTTTCGCCGAGAAGGCGGTTCGTCAGCAAGCTTTTTCCGACATTCGGCCGTCCGACAATAGCCAGCTGTATCGGGGCGGCTTTTTCCTCATCGTCCGTTTTGTCTGGCGGGAACAGGGCGATCAGTCTGTCAAGCAGATCGCCGAAGCCCAGCATATTCACACTGCTGATTCCGATCGGATCTCCCAGACCGAGTTCGTAGAATTCATAAAGATTGTCATTCAGCCCGAGATAGTCCACTTTATTGACAACGAGCAGTACGGGTTTTGACGTCCTGCGCAGCAGATTCGCCACGTCTTTGTCATCCTCGGTCAAGCCGTCCCTTGCGTCTGTAAAGAAACAAATCACGTCCGCAAGACCCATCGCGATCTCAGCCTGTTCACGCATCTGGCCCAGGAGCTCGTCGTCGCTTTTCGGATCGATACCGCCGGTATCGATCATCGTAAAGGAATGCCCGAGCCATTCGGCGTCCGCGGTAATCCTATCACGCGTCACGCCGGGGATGTCGTCAACAATGCTGATCCGTTTACCGGCCATTTTGTTGAAAAAAGTCGATTTGCCGACATTCGGCCGGCCAACAACAGCAACAAGCGGTTTAGCCATTTGTATCCTCCATATCCCATAAAGCTCTGATCAATGATTCGCCGTTGTTCCGAACCACCCGGACCGGTCTGCCAAGCGCAGCCCGGACCTCTCCGATCGTCGTATCATCCAGAAAACGATCCGACTGATCGCGCAGCATTGTATCACATAAAAGGATGATGTCGCACGGAATTCCTTTCAGTGAATCAATCAGATCCCTTCCGACTATCAATCCCGTTACGGTGATCGATTCGCCGAAAAACCGGTTGATGACAGGGATCACATGAACCGTGGTTTCCTCAGGCCTGTACCGGTTCGCGAGCGATTCGATATACGGCTGCGCCGAAACGCCGGTCGGGATTACGATTGTCTGCTTCGTTCCTCTTTCCGGAAGCCCGTCGGAAAAGAGGTATTCCCAGGCCTCTTCACATTCCTGCTCCAGAAGCCGGAGCATACCGACGCCGTTTTCGATCTGAGGATAATCTTCATACGCTTCCTGATCAGGAACAGGTTCACCGCATATACAGTAAAACTCATCGGAAGGAAAAACGAACCGGGTACCGAGTTCCCGAAGAAACCGCTGCTGCCAATCATGCACCGTGTCCAGAAGTTCCCGCGCCGATTCGGAATCGAAGCCTTTCAGCGGAGACAGTCCCTCCCGGTGTTTTGTCAGGCCGACAGGAACAATTGCCAGGGAGCGAGACGCAGGCCAGAGGGAAGCAAGATCGTTTACCGTCTTTTCAAGTACAGCTTTGTCATTTACGCCCGGGCAGAGAACAACCTGACAATGGAATTCAAGACCGTTCTCCTTCAGACGGATCAGCCTGTCCATGAGAGATCCGGCATTCCTGTTCCGAAGCATCATGCAGCGCGTCTGCGGATCAGTCGCATGTACCGAAATATAGAGCGGGGATGCTTTTCGGGCTAGGATTCTGCCGAACTCCGCGTCGCTGACATTCGTAAGCGTGACGTAATTGCCCATCATCAGACTGAGGCGCCAGTCATCGTCCTTAACGTACAGGGTATCACGCATACCCTGCGGCAGCTGATCAACGAAACAGAACATGCAGCGATTGCGGCAATGACGCGGTTTCATCGCTTCCGTTTCATCCAGACATAATCCGAGAGGCTCCCATTCATCTTTCAGGATGACAAAGTTCCTGACATCATTGCCTTCGCTGACGGAAACTTCGAGCTTTCGGGAAGAAGAAAGCGCCTGATAATCAATTTCATCCGTGACCTGTTCGCCGTTTATGGAAATGATCCGTTCGCCGGCTCTGATTCCGACCCTATCAGCCGGAGAGCCCTGGGAAACAGCGTGGATTTTTACGGACAAAACGAACACCTCACACATATAATAAACCATTATATATTATGCTTTCTTCAATCCCTGTTGTCAAGAAAACGGGGTCTGCAAAGCGTCCCGCCGGCAGTTGTTTTTTTCTGACGAAAATGATATGATTTCCCGGTACACCATTGATGAAGAAAGGACCTCCTCATGGCTCAGACGAACGATATCGCGATTGACCTCGGCACATCGAATGTAGTAATCCACATGAAAGGGCGCGGAATCGTATTCCGTGAGCCTTCCGTTGTCGCGGTTGACCGTGAGACGCAGAATATTATCGCATTCGGCCTTGAGGCATACCGCATGATCGGACGCGCGCCCGCGAACGTCAATGTCGTACGCCCGCTTGCCCAGGGAGAAATGATTGATTTCGATCTGACGAGCGCCATGATCCGCTTTTTTGTCACTTCCGTAATCGGGAAAAGACTGATTGCCCGTCCCCGCGCGGTGATGGCTGTCCCGACAGGCGTCAGGGATATGGAGAAAAAGGCGCTGATCAGCTCCATGTTTGACGCCGGCGTCAGGCGGACGCAGCTGCTCGATAAAAACATCGCTGCCGCACTGGGTGCCCAGCTGAATTTTCTGGGACCGTACGGCAGTCTGATCGTCGATATCAGCGCAGGCAACACAGATCTCGCGGTTCTGTACAACAGCACGGTGTCTGTGATCAGTTCCGTGCATATAGGCGGAGACCATTTTGACGACGCCATCATTCGTTATCTGAGAAAAAAATACAACATGCTGATCGGTGAACGAACAGCCGAGCAGATAAAAATTACCCTGGGCGGCGCTGTCAGACGGGATCCGCCTGTCGTGATGGACATTACCGGGAGAAATCTGATCTCAGGGCTGCCGAAAACCATGAGCATCGAGTCAGACGAGATATATGAAGCCATTCAGGACCAGGTCAACGATCTGATAGAAGCCGTACAGGTCGTCGTGGAGAAAACGCCTCCGCAGCTCGCTTCGGATATATTCGAAAGCGGTGTCACCCTGAGCGGGGGCGGGGCGCTGCTTTACGGTCTGGCTGAAGCGGTCGGGGACGCGCTGAATATTCCCTGCCAGGTGTCGGCGGAAGCGCGTGACTGCGTCGTTCTGGGGTGCGCGCGCGTTCTGTCGGATCCTGCAGGTACAAGGCATTTAATCTCGAAGTCATAAAACTGCTGACGGGATAACCCGTCAGCAGTTTTTTACTGTTTTACGCCTCCGGCGGTATCAATCCCCGCCGCGCCGACCAGGCCGAGCCGCTCAGCCGCCTCCTCACGCATCTTATACTTCAGCACCTTTCCGGCTGCGTTCATGGGGAAGGAACTGACAAATTCGATATACTGCGGGACTTTATGCCTTGCCATATGCGATCTGATATACTCGGTCATTTCTTCCTTCGTCAGTTCACAGCCGGGCTTCAGCACAATACAAGCCATGACAGCCTCGCCGTACCGGGCGTCGGGTACGCCAATGACCTGCACGTCAGCAACCGAAGGATGGGTATAGATGAATTCCTCGATCTCCTTGGGATAAATATTCTCACCGCCGCGGATAATCATATCCTTCAGCCGCCCCGTAATCAGATAGGTTCCGTCCGGATTCCTGCGCGCCAGATCACCGGAATGAAGCCAGCCGTCGGTGTCAATTGCCTGATTTGTCGCGTCGGGCATTTTATAGTACCCTTTCATTATATTATAGCCCCTGGAGCAGAATTCACCATCCTGCCCGTCCGGGAGTTCTTTTCCTGTTTCAGGATCGATCACCTTGGTCTGCACATGGGGGAAAGAATAACCGACGGTTTCTGTCCGAAGCTCAAGAGAATCGGTCCAGGATGACATTGTGCTCCCGGGAGACGATTCAGTCTGTCCGTAAACGCTGACAATACCGCGCATATTCATCTCATCCGGCTGAGCCGCTCTTTTCATCAATTCGGGGGGACATCCGGACCCGGCCATGATACCGGTCCGCATGTATGAAAAATCGGTTTTCCGGTAATCCTCATGGTTGAACATAGCAATAAACATGGTCGGCACGCCGTGGAAGCATGTGATTCGTTCCTGATTGATGCAAGCCAGGGAGTTTTTGGCGGAAAAATAGGGGAGTGGGCAGAGGGTGGTACCGTGGGTCATAGAGGCAGTCATGGCCAGAACCATTCCGAAACAGTGGAACATCGGCACCTGAATCATCATCCGGTCCGCCGTGGAAAGCCCCATCCTGTCGCCGATGCATTTTCCGTCGTTCACAACATTGTAATGCGTCAGCATGACGCCCTTGGGGAACCCGGTCGTGCCGGAAGTGTACTGCATATTGCATACGTCATCCGGTTTGACGCGCTGCGCCATGGAAATGAGCGTCTCCGCGGGAACAGAATCTGCACGCTTCATGGCTTCTTCAAACGTCAGACATCCGGGCTGAGCAAAGCCGACGGTAATGACATTCCGAAGGAAAGGAAGCTTTTTGCAGTGAAGCGGCATCCCTGTTTTTGTCGACGCAATTTCCGGGCAAAGCTCGCTGATGATTGATCTGTAGTTGCTGTCCAGCGCGCTTTCAATCATAACAAGCGTATGCGTGTCACTCTGCCGCAGAAGATATTCCGCTTCATGGATTTTGTAAGCCGTATTAACCGTTACAAGCACGGCGCCGATCCTGGTCGCTGCCCAGAACGTAATATACCAGGCAGGGACGTTGGTGGCCCAGATCGCGACCTTCGAACCGGCGCGCACGCCCATGGAAATCAGCGCACGCGCAAAACTGTCCACGTCGTCCCTGAACTCCGAATAGGTCCGGGTATAATCAAGCGTAGTGTATCTGAACGCATACTGGTCGGGAAACTCCTCAACAAGCCTGTCGAGTACCTGACCAAAGGTGCAATCGATCAGTTCGTCCTTTTTCCAGATGTATTTTCCCGTACCGTCTTCGTTGAAATACAGGCTTTTCTTTTTGCCACGGGGATTGTCAAATCGATTCATATAATTCAGGAAATGGGGGAAGATGATGTCCCGGTCCGGTATATCATCGATCCACACCGGTTTCCATTCAAGCGAAATGAATCCGTTATAATCAATGGAGGACAGCGCGTTCATCATATCCCTTATGGGCAGCGTGCCTTCGCCGATCAGATTATAGCTCAGGTCATCGTTAGAATCACGGAGATGGACATGCCTGACATATCCTCCCAGGTTACGGATCGTGCGATCCGGGACCTCGCCGAAATCCCTGTAGGGGTGATGCATATCCCACAGGGCGGCCAGGCTGTCACAGGCATAGCTGTCCATCAGGGAACGAAGCCTTTCCGTGTCCGCGTAAATCCCGACTGTTTTCAGGAGTACGCAGACTTCCTCGCCTGTTTTGCCGAGGATCGCGCTGAGATTAGTACGGACGGTATTTTCATCGTCACGGAGCGCACAGAATGCAACATAGGGTATTTTCATCGCGGCGGCGGTCCGAATCAGATAATCAATCTTTTCTTCATTTTCAAGAGGAAGAGAAAGATCGATGGACGTATCGATACAGGGCAGGAACAGCTTGCTTTTTTTCAGACTGCGCAGCGTTTCGTTCTGCTTATAGGCATGAAACGCTCCGCCTTTGCCGGAAAGGGAAGGGAAATCCTGAATGTTGTACGGTTCTATTCCCTGAAATCCCATTTCCTCCGCGTCCCGAACCTGTTCCTCCCAGGGGAGATGATTCCAGCCGCGGGTTGAAAAAGAGAGATTCATGCCTCATCCTCCTCGTAGACGATCTTGTTGACTGCGTTTATATATGCCATGATACCGGCACCGACGATATCGGTGGAAATCCCTCGCCCGGAATACAGTTTTCCTTCCCAGCGGAGCCTGACAACCGTTTCACCCATCGCCTCACGTCCTTCCGTAACGGAACGGATCTGGAAATCATCCAGTTCAAAGTGCCGTCCGGTCGCCTGCTCAACGGAATTGAAAGCGGCGTCTATGGCGCCGTCTCCGGACGCGATTCCTTCGATTTCCTGATTGTGGAACATCAGTTTCATGCGGGCCATGGCGCCGATCTGATTGCCGGTACTGATGACATAACTGATATCATGGTAGGCGGGAGGAACCTGCATGGCCTCCGCGGCAATGATCGCGTCGAGTTCCTTCAGCGTCATGCTGTCTTTTTTTTCAACTGTCTGACAGAAAGAATTCCAGATCTTCTGCTGATCTTCAGGACTCAGGTCGTATCCGAGTTTTTCAACCGCGTGAATCACCTCGTCAATGGTATCGTGCCTGCTCAGAAGGTAGTCTTCGTCTTCCTGAGACTCTTCCTGCTCAAAAGCGCCCTTTTTGCGCCCGGAAGTCTGACAGATCATTTCAACCTGTCCGGTTATACGGCGGATCTGCTCAACGCCGACTTTTGAATACACACCGATCGATCCGCCGCGAATGTTGAGGATCCGGACAATATTCGAAAGAGAAACAGCTGTGCTGATGCATGTGGAAGCCTTGATTACACGTGCTCCGGCACGGATCGCAGCAATGGCGCCCGCGTCAGACATATTCAGATCCCCCCTGCACGAGAATCCGAGAACGATCTGATTCATAGCGGGAAGATCTTTTCTGATCTGCTCAATCCACGCGGAGATTTCATCAGGCATCATGATACCGGCGGAATCACACAGCGTGACTGTAGATACCCCCGCGTCGATTGCGGCTGTGATCAGCCGGACAAGAAAATCGGGATCGCTCCTGGTGGCGTCACGAGCGATAAATTCCACATCCGGGGTCAATTCCCTGCATTCACGTACGGCCTGTTCCACCTTTCTGATCATCGTGTCCGGCTTGATATGGAAGAGGTATTCCATCTGGACTGAACTGACCGGCACGGCAATCTGCAGGCGGGGACTGACGGCTTCTTTCAGCGCTTCCCAGGTGATACGGACTGATTCTTCATCCATCAGATCAACGGGAACGGCAATGGACGCGCTTTTTACAGCCGAACAGATGGACTTGATCAGAAGCCTGTCCGTTTTTTTCTGCCTGATCGGGCACAGGTCAATTGCTGACACGCCAAGTTTGTCAATCAGCCTGCACAGTTCTATCTTTTCACGGAAACTCAGCTCGTAATGATCCTCAGCAGCCAGCAACGTACAGTCGCATATATTCACAAGTTCTCGATCCATCATGATCATATCCTCCTCTTGGAAAAACTAAATCCCTGAAGCAATCGCTTCAGGGACGGATTTCTTTCCGCGGTACCACCCGAATTACTCCGTTATGGAGTCTCTCTTGAACTCTGACAAGTTCTCAGCCGTTTACGGGGCGTCCGGGTTCCCTTACTGGCCTGCGCGGCGTTCACGAAACCAACTCCGGAAGCAGTGTCCTTTCACTCCGCACCGCCTCGCAGCAACCGGCGGCTCTCTGAAGCTTCTGTGGAAAGGGTTATCATCCATCATCGTCTTTCAAATCTATGAAATTAAATGGATACTAACACAAATCAAATACTGTGTCAATATTGACGAAAGTGAATTCCGCCGTACTTTTATTGTCTTTTGCCGGAATAATATTCTCAGAATACATCTGAGAATCGCAGTCATATCTTCCGGCCGGTGGATAACAGCTTCCGGAAAGTGGTTTTCGTTTGACAAACCCATTAAATTAAGTATCATTATAATCAATGCTGAAGTATGAAGGGAAGATTCCGATTTGCCTGAAGATACCGATATCGAACTGTCCGCCGATTCAATGGATGCTTATGTATCGCTGTTTGGACTCAATGATCAAAACGTCGCGCTGATTGAACAGGAATGCAATGTCAGCGTTGCGCTCAGACACAATCATCTTGTGGTCACGGGCGCGCAGAAAGACAAAGAGCTGGCGCGGCAGGTGATCATGCTGCTGCTGGAGATGATACGCCGAAACGAGCATGTGGACCGTATCCGTATACGCTATACGATCGCGATGGTACGTGAGGGCAAGACCGGGCAGATCGAGGACAGCCTGAAGCGGGTCATCGCGGTCACGCACAGGGGTAAGGAAATCACATGCAAAACGGTGGGCCAAAGATTGTATGTCGATACCATACGGAACCATGTGCTGACTTTCGCTGTCGGCCCCGCAGGCACCGGAAAAACCTATCTGGCCATGGCGCTTGCCGTGATGGCACTGAAAAACAAAGAAGTTGAACGGATCATACTGACCAGGCCCGCGGTTGAGGCAGGTGAAAAACTCGGTTTTCTTCCGGGAGATCTGACCCAGAAAGTTGACCCGTATCTCCGTCCGCTGTATGACGCTATGTATGACTTTATGGGCGCCGATTCCTATACGAAGCTGATCGAAAGGGGAATTGTCGAAGTCGCGCCGCTGGCATACATGCGCGGGCGTACGCTGTCAGACGCTTTTATCATTCTTGACGAAGCGCAGAACACCACTTCGGAGCAGATGAAAATGTTCCTGACCAGGATGGGATTCAGATCCCGTGTTGTGGTTACCGGCGACATCACACAGACGGATCTTCCCGCAGGAAAGAAATCCGGACTTGCCGAAGCCGTACAGATACTCCGTTCGATTCCGGGAATCGGAATCGTTGAAATGACCGGGAAAGATATTGTCCGCCACGAGCTTGTCCAGCAGATTGTTGAGGCATATGAGTCTTCCAAAGCAACGGATGTTTCTTCCGGAAAGGATTAATATATGACTGTGAAGACTGAAAAAAAGGATCAGGGGAAAAAGCATGCAATCCGGGATCTGCTGCACTCATCATCATTTATCTGTGCCATGATGATCCTTGCCGCGTTCCTTATTGTGCTTATCATCTTCTTCTGTGTATGCACGCCGAAAAAATATGATTTGCGTGTTGGTACGATTTCACATGTGACCGTGAATGCAACAAAGGACATTGTTGATGAAGTCGGCACGGAAGAAAAGAGGAACGAAGCCGCGGACAGTATCGAACCTGCTTACCATTTCCAGCAGGGTGTCAAGGAGGAAGTGCTCTCTTCCCTTGAAGCGGCGTTCCAGGAACTCCGTACCATTCAGCAGTACGGATCCATGCTTCTGTCTGACAGCAATCATAAAAGTATTTCAAACAGACCTTTCTCAGAAGAAGAAATAGCCTATGCGCTGACACTGGCAGACATGCTGGATCTGAACAGGACTCAGTTGACGACCGTGATGAGGGTTGACGCCGATACCTTTGAAGAAATGGTCAGCACGGTCACTGTTGCCGTGGAGAATTCCATGAATTCGAGAATCAGCGAAGGGAAAGTATCGCAATCTATTCAGACGATACAGCAGTTTGTCGGATACAAACTTGATATTTCCCTGATGCAGAACATTGTTCCTACCGTTTTACGTACCTGCATCAAGCCGAATATGATCATTGACCAGGAAGCGACAGAAGAAGCCCGTCAGAAGGCCCGTGAAGCCGTTGAACCGGTCATATTCCTGCAGGGGCAGAATATTATCCGCGAAGGAGACAGCATCACAAATAATCAGATAGAAATGCTCCGGAATCTAGGACTTTTGAACGATAATCACTATGATTACTCGGTCTACGGGGGCGCGCTGATCCTAACGATTCTTGCGATCCTTTCACTGATCATGATGCTGCGTCTGCTGATGAAAGATATCCTGACGGATATCCGGAAACTTTCGGTCATTCTGATTATTCTGGTACTCTGTTTCGGCTTCGCTTCACTTGCGACGCTGCTGCCCAGTCTGTATATTATACCGATCGCGCTCGGTACGATTATGGGTACGGTACTGATCAGCTACCGAGCGGGCCTGGTGATGACTGTGCCGCTCGCAATACTGTTTGCGGGCATTACTTCCGTCAGCAGCTCCACCACCTTCTATGACGTGGTGCTGATTATGGCGAACACGCTCTCCGGCGGTGTGGCTACAGTATGGTTTCTGAAAGGCAGGCCGCAACGTGTGCGCGTTCTGGTGTCCGGACTGATCGCGGCATTGTCTGTTCTGGTTATGATTGTCGGTATAAAGCTTCTGACTTCCGCCGAAACGCTGGATATGATCCATACGGGCGTCTGGGCGTTCGCCGGATGCATTCTGAGCGGCGTCCTTGCGGTTGCTCTTCAGCCTGTGTTTGAAGGCGTATTCCATCTGGCGACGCCCAGCCGGCTTCTTGAAATCACCAATCCGAATCAGCCGCTGATGAAACGCCTGATGCTTGAAGCACCGGGGACCTATCATCATTCCATCATTGTTGCCAATCTGGCCGAATCTGCCGCCGACAGGATCGGCGCCAATTCTTTCCTGGCCAGGGCAGGAGCTTATTACCACGATATTGGCAAACTGAAACGACCGGGATATTTCAGTGAAAACCAGCGCGGCGGCAACCCGCATGAAAACACGGATCCTTACGTATCAGCCGCCATTCTTCTCTCCCACACAAAAGACGGCGCGCTGATCGCACAGAAAGAGCATCTTCCGCCTGAAGTACAGGATATTATTCTGCAGCATCACGGCGTAACGCCGGTTATGTTCTTTTATCACAAAGCACTTCAGATGGCGGACGGCAATCATGTTGACATCAATGATTTCCGTTATTCAGGTCCAAAGCCTCAGACAAAAGAGGCATCTATCGTGATGCTGGCTGACACGATCGAAGCGGCAGTACGTTCCATGAAAGATCCTACGCCGAAGGGAATCGATCAGTTTATCGAGCGGCTGATCCGCGGAAAGCTGGAAGACGGACAGCTCAGCGACTGCCAGCTATCCCTGCGCGACATCGATGAGATATGCAGCGCTTTTTCCGGCATTCTGAAAGGCGTATATCATGAACGGATTGAATATCCAAAAGTGCAGCAGTTCACCGTGAAGAATGAGCGGAAATCGCCGCCTACCGACAACGCGCAGGAAACGGAGGAAAAGTCCGCCGATCAGACCGTGGCTGCCCCGGAACCAGCCGGGACAGATCAGACTGAAACCGATGATCCGACCCTGCAACCGGCCGAAAAAGCAGGAAACGAGGAGAAAGAAGATGCAGGGAATGCAGATTGACTGGATTATCAACACACAAACGGATCCGGTTATTCTCACACAGATGCAGAAAGCCGCCGATCAGTGCCTGATTTCGGAAAACGTGAAGGTGCCGTGTATGATCTCCGTCTGTCTGTGCGATGATGAACAGATCAGGGAGATCAACCGTCAGCACAGGTCCATCGACCGCTCTACGGACGTGCTGTCTTTTCCTTCTGTCACTTATCCTTCCGACAGAACAGCCGCGGCATGTGAAGCACTGCTGAAGAATGAGTATGATGTAGATACAGGCGCATGCTTTCTGGGGGATCTGTTTATCTCCGTTCCCCATATACAGGCACAGGCAGCGCAATACGGCCATTCGGAACTTCGGGAAGCCGTATATCTGCTGGTTCACGGAATCTGCCATCTGATGGGATACGATCATATTGATGCTGCTGAAAAGGAGAAAATGAGAAATATGGAAGAAAAGATTCTCTCCGCCGTGAATATTCAGCGTGATCTGCCTCAGCAGACAGACGACGAGAAACTGCTGTCGCTGGCATGCGAAGCCATGACGCGCAGTTACTCACCCTATTCATCCTATCCTGTGGGCGCCGCGCTTCTATGCAAAAACGGGCGGATCTTCCAGGGATGCAATATTGAAAACGCTTCA
Organism: uncultured Clostridia bacterium; assembly: GCA_946411525.1. GTDB lineage: Bacteria > Bacillota > Clostridia > Christensenellales > Aristaeellaceae > Aristaeella. Next base: position 140,369 of record CAMKEI010000001.1, read on the forward strand.
TTCGGCCTTTCGAACTGTGCTGAAAGGACCGCCGTTTTCAAGGCTGTCAGCGAAGGCTCAACTTCATTCGAAGCCATCGCCATCGCCGCCAGGACAAAAGCCTGGCCGTGTGGCGCCTGCCGCCAGGTGCTGAATGAATTTGCTCCGAACATGAGGGTTCTGGTCACCTGGGACGGCAACGTGGAGGAAAAACAGCTTTCAGAGTTGCTGCCGGAAGGATTCGGTCCGGACAGTATGCACACCTGATCTGCGGGGAGTAAAAAGAAATGAAAAAGAATGAGGAAATGTTCCGTTCCGGCTTTGTGACCATTGTCGGCCGTCCCAATGTTGGAAAATCTTCGCTGATGAACAGACTGATCGGGGAGAAGATCGCCATCGTTTCCGCCCGCCCGCAGACAACCAGAAGCAGGATCATGGGCGTTCTTACCGAACCGGACTGTCAGATTGTTTTCCTGGATACGCCCGGGATCCACAATCCGAAGACCCGCCTCGGCGAATATATGATGCATACGGTCCGGGATGCAATGGAGGGCATGGACGCGGCACTGGTTATCATGGACGTGTCTCACATCACACAGGATGACCTGCAAATCGCGAAGGATCTGAAAGGGAAGGAAGTCCCGGTGATTATCGTGCTGAACAAAACAGACCTGGTCACACCGGAGCAGATTCTGGCCGCGACGGCAAGGGTCGCTGAAACAGGACATGACGAAATCGTCCCTGTCAGTGCGAAAACGGGAAGCGGTACAGACGATCTTTTATCCTGCATGCGGAAATATATTCAGGAAGGACCGAAGTATTTCCCCGACGATATGATTACGGATCAGCCGGAACGGATCCTGTGCGCCGAGATTATACGTGAAAAAGCACTTGGCCATCTCAGGGACGAAGTGCCGCATGGAATCGGTGTGGAAATCATGAAAATCGAGGCGCTCAGTGATCACCTGACAGAGATCAACGCTACTGTCTATTGTGAACGGGAATCGCATAAAGCGATTATTATCGGCAGGCAGGGATCCATGCTGCGCACGATCGGAACGGAAGCCAGACAGGATATTGAGAAACTGCTCGATACCCACGTCAACCTGAAACTGTGGATCAAGATCCGGCCTGACTGGAGGAACAATGCTTCCGATCTGAAGAACCTTGGATATGAATCAAAATAAACCGGTTGTTTCCGCTTATCCGTTCACAGGGAAAACCTGATAAATCCCGCATTTCAGATACTGTGTTTCATGCGCACAGGGAAGAATCGGATGGTCTTTTCCCTGTGTCCTGAACTCCACCTGCCGGAGCAGTACCTTCGCGTCCTTTGCAGCATCAAGCAGCATTTCTCCGAACATTTCCGGCAGGAGATGCTGACTGCAGGAACAGGTGATGAGATATCCACCAGGTACGATCATTTTCATCGCCCTCAGATTGATTTCCTTATACCCGCGGACAGCGCTTTCAACCGCACTCCTGGATTTTGTAAAGGCCGGCGGGTCGAGAATGATGACGTCATAACTCTTTCCGCTGCGGCTCTGTTCGGAAAGCAGGTCAAACGCGTTGGCAGTAACAAAGTGAACCCGGTTTTCAAGACCGTTCAGCCTGGCGTTCTCAGCGGCGAAAAGGCAGGCATATTCACTGATATCGACACCGGTCACCTCTTTTGCGCCGTATTTGCCGGCATGCAATGCAAAAGAACCCGTATGGGTAAAGCAGTCAAGTACGGTTTTGTCCTTTACGAACGGAGCGATGGCGGCACGGTTTTCCTTCTGGTCAAGGAAAAAACCGGTTTTCTGGCCTTCCTTCACATCGACCCAGAATTTTACTCCGTTTTCCGTCATCATCACCCGGTCCGGCACTTCACCGTACAGCAGGCCGGTGCTCATATCCAGTCCTTCCAGCTTCCGGACGGGAACGTCATTCCGCTCCCAGATACCCTGCGGATGCATTTCCTCAACCAGCGCATCCACAATATCCTGCTTGAACCGTTCCATGCCGAGCGCCAGACACTGGACGACGAGAACATCTCCGAAAGCGTCAACAATCAGCGCAGGCAGACGGTCGCTTTCAGCGAAAACGAGCCTGCAGCTTTTCAAGTCGGCAAATGATCTTCTGTATTCAACCGCCTCATGTACCCGCCTGAAAATCAGATCACGGTTCACCGCTTCATTCTCGCGGTAGGTCATGATCCGCAGAGCAATCTGGCTATTGGGATTATAGTATCCGCGGGCCAGGAAACGTCCTTTGGAACTGACGATATCCACGATGTCCCCGGGCAGAAAACTGCCATCAATACGCGCGATATCGCTACGGAAAACCCAGGGATGAAAGGAAAAAACCCGTTTTTCCTTTCCCGGCAGCAAAACAGCTCTGGCCATATTATTCATCCTCCGTCAGCAATTTCCGATAAACAAATCTGTCTTCTTTTGTTCCGTCCGGCATTTCGAATGCTTCCGGAACAGTTTCCGCCAACCGGAACCCCAGTTTCTCAAAAACACGCATCATTCTGGTGTTTCTTCCGAGCGTATCGCCAATCATTGTTTTCATCTGATAGCGGTCGCGCGCAATCTCCATTCCAAGCCGGATTGCCTCAGATCCGATTCCCCGGTTCTTGACACTGTCATCCCGGAGAATGATCCCGAATTCACACTGCTTTTTTACGGGATCCATTCCCTTGAGCTGGAAGGATCCAACCGGCTCACTGTCAAGAAAGATTCCCAGGTGGACATAGTTTTCACGGTATCCTCCGTGATTATAGGCATAGGAGCGGGAAATCTGTTCCCTGCTGTACCGGAAAGGGGAGGAACCTGACAGCGGATCAGCCTGATACTGCTTAAAAAACGCATGGTATTCCTCTTCCGTAAATGTGCGCAATACGACGCTGCTCAAACTTGACCGTCCTTTCGCAGGGGATGTATAATCAGAGTATAAGAGGAGGTGTTCCGCAGCATGGCCGAAAAACGGCAGTGTGTTCTGTATGACCGCGAATGCATCGGCTGCGGCGAATGTGACCGCTGCGACCTTGATCCGGAAAAGATCTGCGACAACTGCATGAAGTGCGTCAACGGCGACGCGGAATACCGGGGGATCAGTATTGACGGCATTTTCCTGAAACATGAAGCGTCAGAAAAGAACTGAATTCCCGTCCGACCATCCGCTTCTGTATTATAAAATGGACATGGTTCTTTTGCAAACATATCTCTGAAAGAAGGGTCCGCGTCATGAAGATTACATTCCTCGGCGCTGCGCATCAGGTTACGGGAAGCCGAACGCTTGTTGAATGGAGGGACAACCGCTATTTCCTCGTTGATTACGGCATGGAACAGGGTGATAACGAGTTCGTGATGACGGATCTTCCTGTAGCAGCGTCCCAAATCGAATATGTGTTTCTTACACATGCCCATATTGACCATTCAGGGCTTCTGCCGCTGCTTTACAAACAGGGTTTCAGAGGCAGAATATACGCCACGCCTGAAACGACAAATCTCTGCTCAATCATGCTGGCTGACAGCGCCCATATTCAGGAAACAGACGCCACCTATGAGACAAAAAAGAATCTGAGGCACAGCGGGGAAGCGGTCGAGCCGCTTTATACCGCTGAAGATGCCGCGGCAACCATGGAGTATTTCCGCCCCTGCGTTTACGGGGAGATGATCATGGTTGACGAGGGACTGTCCGTCAGGTTTACGGACGCCGGGCACCTGCTGGGCTCCTCGTTTGTGGAGTTATTCCTGGAGGATCAGCATCAGGTCCGGAAGCTGGTGTGCAGCGGAGACGTAGGCAACAACAATCAGCCGATTATCAACAATCCGCACGCCATAGCAGACGCTGATTTTCTGCTGGTGGAGTCCACATACGGTACGCGCCTGCATGAATCGGTCCAGTCTCCGATTCCTTTCCTGACAGATCTCCTTCGTCGGACATTTGAAAGGGGAGGATCGGTCATTATCCCTTCCTTCGCTGTCGGCCGTACTCAGGAACTGCTGTATTTCTTCCGGGAAATCAAGGACAGCCATCTGCTGCCCGAGTATGAAAGCTTTCCCGTTTATGTGGACAGCCCTCTCGCGAATGAGGCAACCGCGGTGTTCCTACAGTGCGATTCCGTCTGCCTGGATCAGAAGACACGGGATATTATGTCAACCGGTGTGAATCCGATCTGGTTTGACGGATTGTTCACCACCGTATCCTCCGACGAATCAAAAGCACTGAACGCCGACAAAACGCCCAAGGTGATTATTTCCTCAGGCGGAATGTGTGAGGGAGGACGGATCCGGCATCATCTGAAACACAATCTGTGGGACAGCAGGAACACGATCCTTTTCGCAGGATATCAGGCCAACGGAACGCTCGGAAGGATCATTTTCGACGGTGCTGAATCCGTGAAAATTTTCGGCGAGCCGATTGATGTAAAAGCTGAAATAGCGCTGCTTGCTGGAATCTCCGGACACGCGGACAGGGACGGACTGATCGCCTGGATTGGGTCTTTCACCCAGAAACCGTCCGTCGTGTTTGTGAATCACGGAGACGATGAATCCTGCACGGGGTTTGCGAAGACGGTATCCGAACATTTCGGCATTGAGGCGTCGGCGCCGTATTCAGGTTCTGAATATGATCTGCTGAAAAAGGAATGGATCCGGCTGACCGATCCGGTATACAGAAACAAAAGCAGCGCCGAGAGCGGAGAACAGCCGTCCAGGAAAAAGAAAAAAACAGCCTATACGCAGCTGACGGAGGCTGTTGAGGAACTGAACCGCTATACGGCCACCCTGAGCGGCCACAGCAATCATGAACTGAGAAAACTGGCTGAGAAGATCCGGGCGCTGATCAGCGCTCAGGATTGAATTCGGGATCACCGGGCAGGTGGACATGCTCCGCGGCCATCCGCCTCCGGGCGTCCGTCATGTCCGCGTAATGCTTTCTGGTTGTATCCACGGACGTATGACCGAGGACATCCGCTACCAGATAGATATCTCCGGTTTCATTGTATAAATTCGTCGCATAGGTGCTTCTGAGCTTATGGGGGCTGATTCTTGTTTTCAGGGGCGCTGCCAGGGAAGCATATTTCTTGACAAGATTCTGGATCGCGCGCTGGGTAATCCGCCGCCTCTGCAGGCTCAGGAAAAGCGCGTCTTCATGTCCGGGAACTGTCTCTGTTTTCTCTCTTTCCTCCAGATAATCCGCCAGGGCTTCGGCCACTTCCGGCGGAAAATACAGGACCACCTGGTTGCCGCCTTTTCGGGTTACGAGAAAGGCGTTGTTTTCCAGATCGACGTCGCTTATATTCATTCCGACACACTCGCTCACGCGGATCCCGGTGCCTAGGAAGAGGGAAAGAATTGCGTAATCGCGCCGCGCAGTGATTTTCTGAAACTTCTGCTGCTGTCTGGTCAGCTGATCGCCGGTCTGCGCCTGATCAAGCATACGGACCATTTCTTCCTTGCTAAGGCGGATAATTGGCTTTTCATGAACCTTGGGTAGGGGAACCAGTTCAGTTACATTGGAAGCAATCCGCTGGTTTTTAAACAGATAATCATAGAAGGAGCGGATTGTGCAAAGCTTTCGCTTAATGGACAGCTCATGGTTGACAATTATTTTGTTAGGTACCGAATCATTATCGCCGCTCTTGAGGTAATAGGTCAGATACTCGGTGTAGGCGATGATATCATTCCTGGTCAGTTTTCCAAGATCCCGATCGTTCATCAGCCGTAATTCCTTCTGCGAGAAATCAATTCGTTCATCATGCAGAAAGGTGAAAAAAGTGTTCAGATCGATGGCGTAAGCGAGACGGGTCAGTGAACTGGTTGATATTGCGATCGAACGGAGGAAGTCAGAGCACGCCTGAGGAAGGTTCTGCGTAATCTGGCGGATCTGAAGGATTCGTCCGGCGTCCACTTCATCTCTGTATCGATTGGTGCGTTCGGCCATAAGATCCATCCCTCCTGATCAATCGCGACAGTATTATTTTCTTTCCCGATATAACTATTCGTAAAACTGTGGTTTAGCGAATAGTTATATTAACATCCGTACTATATCATTCCTGAGGACGGCTGTCAACATGTGATTATTATATCTGTTTTTTAAAGCTTTCTTCACTCTTCCCCGTTCAGGATTACCGTCTGATATCCGTGTCCTGTTGCGGGAAGAAAAACATGTATGAGGTCCGCCGTTTTCAGTTTCAGGCTGGATGTGCAGACGCAGGGATGACATCCGGAGTATTCCTCTTTCAGCACATCGCTGTCAATCAGAAGCTGAACAGTGCGGGTTTTATCATTCATCAGACCCATGATGCTTACGGCGCCGGGTTCGATATCAAGATATCTGAGCATGTCTTCTGGATCGGCAAACGACAACCTGGAGGACCCGATCTGTGACGACAGTTCCTTTGTCCGGAACTTTTTGTCACCGGGCATCATAAGCAAGTAGAACCTGGTCTTCTGGCGGTTGCACAGGAACAGATTTTTGCAGATCCGGACACCGAGCACGGCGTCGATGACATTGCAGGCTTCCATATTATCCGCCCGCTCATGATCGGTCCTGTAATACTGAATGCCAAGAGCATCCAGAAAATCATACGTCCTGATTTCCCTGGGCAGTCTGCCGTTCAGATCAGACGGTCTACCGATGTACAGTTCCATTTCAGGCTCCGTTCCCATTCCGGGATCCATCTGCAGGGATCACAGGAGTGTTCTCCTCATTCCCGTTGATTTGCCTGTATTCGTCGATCGCAGCTCTGGCCAGCTCGTCACAGCGGTTGTTTTCAGGATGATCCGCATGGCCTTTTACCTTGATGAAACGGACGTTGTGTTTTTTCGTCTGGGCAGAAAGAATAAACCAGAGATCCTGGTTTTCTACCTTGCCTCCCCCGCTGGTTTTCCAGCCATTCTTTTTCCAGTTATCGATCCAGTGATCGTTAAATGCCTGGACCAGATAATTGCTGTCGGAAAACAGATTGACATTGCACGGCTCTTTCAGAGCGCCTAGTCCGCTGATCGCGGCAAAAAGCTCCATCCGGTTGTTGGTTGTGCCGGCCATATAGCCGCTCATTTCTTTCTTGTGCTGACCAAATTCGAGGATGGCGGCCCAGCCGCCGGGTCCAGGATTGCCGCTGCAGGCGCCATCAGTATAGATATTTACGGTTTTTCTTTGCTCATCCATTCACATCAATCCTCAATCGGGATCCGCTGACATTTCACGGCTCTTTCTGGCGCAGGCGCTCATTGCATCCATGATAGCGGCTCGAAATCCTTTGCGTTCAAGTTCTTCAACGGCCTCTATGGTTGTTCCGCCGGGAGAGCATACGGCGTCCTTCAGCGCCGCTGGATGGGTTCCGGAGGAAAGGACCATCAGTGCGCTTCCAAGAACACTCTGGGCTGCCATCTCATAGGCATATATACGCGGAATGCCCTCCTTTACGGCAGCGTCCGCCATTGCTTCGATCATCATGTAAACATATGCGGGACTGCTGCCGCTGACTGCAACGACGCCGTCAAAGAGCCTTTCGGGAAGAACTTTTGTTTTTCCGACGGAATCAAAAATGCCTTTTGCGTAATTGAAATCTTCCTTGGAGAAAGTTGTATTGTCACAGATCGCGGTCATTCCCTCTCCGACCAATGCGGGCGTATTGGGCATCACGCGCAGATAGGTGGCGGATGTACCGTACAGCGCTGATTCAAGCATTCCTACGGTCCAGCCGGCTGCGATGCTAAGCACAGCTTTTCCGTTGAGCGCAGGACGTATTTCATCGATGACATCCTTGACGTAAATCGGTTTAATGGCAAGAATGATCAGATCTGCTTTTTCAGCCACCTCCAGGCAGTCTCCCGCGATGACAACCCCGGGAATATCCTCTTCCAGCTCATGCAGGCGGCGACTGCTTGTATCATACGCAACAATCATGGAGGCTTTGACATATTCTGCCTCGACGATTCCTCTCAGAATCGCGGAACCCATATTCCCTGTTCCGATCATGCCGATTGTAGTGATCATGGTTTGATCCTCCTGTTTTAATGAAAGGATTATATCATGAAAGCAGCCGCCTGCATAGCTTCATACAGACGGCTGATGATATGAAATTACAGAATAAACTTGCGGATATCCATCGGCCTGTTTTCGCCTTTGAGCCTGTCGTTGACATACTGTTCATCAATCTTCAGCTCAAAAGGCGGCATGTTTTCGTCGCCTGCATTAAAGAGGACATCCTCAAGGAGCTGCTCGAATATGGCGTGAAGCCTTCTTGCGCCGATATCTTCAGCATTCTCATTGGCATTGCATGCCGCGTCCGCGATGGCGGAGATCGCGCTGTCATCAAAGGAAAGGATTACCTGATCCACTGCAAGCAATGCCTGATACTGTTTTGTCAGCGCGTTTTCAGGAACAGTCATGATCCTTTTGAAGTCTTCCCTGGTTAAGCTTTTGAGTCTGACGTGGACAGGAAAACGGCCCTGAAGCTCCGGGATCAGATCCGATACCTTGCTGATATGAAAGGCTCCGGCTGCGATAAAAAGCATATGATCTGTCTTTACCGCCCCGTATTTGGTGTTCACGGTACATCCTTCGACAATGGGAAGAATGTCGCGCTGCACGCCTTCCCTGCTGACATCGGGACCGTGGGCGGCGCCGCTGCCGGCAATTTTGTCGATCTCATCAATAAAAACGATACCGTTCTGTTCTGTCCGCTGTACTGCTTCTTCCTGCACGGCGTCGTTGTCGATCAGCCTGGCGGCTTCCTGGTCCGTCAGAATCTTGCGTGCTTCGCGTACCTTCACATGCCGCATTCTTGTGCGTTTGGGCATCATGTTGCCCATCATGTCACCGAGGCTGATACTGCTCCCTCCGACCTCGAGCGTAGGAGCTTCCTCCTCAACTTCAAGCTCAAGTTCAGTATCTTCTATTTCTCCGCGAAGAAGCTGCTGTCGGATATCTTCCTTTCGTCTGGCCAGCGCGGACACTTCTTCACCGGAAGGCTGCTGCTCCTTTTGCTTCCCGAGAAGGAAATCAAGCGGATTGGACGCAGCGGAGGTCTTTTTCGGTCCATGGGCGAGGATTTCGCTCAGTCTTTCTTCGGCAAGTACCCTTGCGCGGGGCATGACGCGTTCTTCGTGCTCTTTCCGGACCATGCGGACCGCATTCTCGGTCAGATCCCTGATAATGCTTTCAACGTCACGTCCTACGTAACCGACTTCAGTGAATTTGGTTGCTTCAACTTTTATAAAAGGAGCGCAGACCAGCCTGGAAAGACGGCGGGCGATTTCAGTTTTACCGACGCCGGTCGGACCGATCATCAGTATATTTTTTGGTATGATTTCGTCCCTGAGGTCGTCACTTACACGGCTGCGGCGGTATCGGTTGCGGAGAGCGATTGCCACGGCTTTCTTGGCGTCATCCTGTCCGACAATGAATCGGTCCAGTTCATGCACGATCTGTCTGGGCGTAAGCTGCTGTTCGTTCATAAATACCTCTCCTGTTCGTTTCAGACCGTTTCGACGATAATCTGATCATTGGTATAGACACAGATGCTGGCTGCGATATGAAGCGCCTTCTCAGCGATCTGGGACGCGCTCAGCTCTGTATTCTGCAGCAGTGCGCGCGCCGCGGCCAGGGCATAGTTTCCGCCAGATCCGATGGCCGCGACGCCTTCATCGGGATCGATGACTTCGCCTGTTCCGCTCAAAATCAAAAGCCGTTCCCTGTTGGCCGCGATCATCATGGATTCAAGCTGTCTCATCGCCTGATCCCCGCGCCAGTTCTGGGCAAGGGCGACAGCTGCTTTTTCGAGATTTCCGTTGCACTGTTGCAGTTTCTCTTCGAACTTTTCGCAGAGCGTAAAAGCGTCCGCTACATTCCCAGCAAACCCCACAACGACTTCATTATTGTACAGCCTCCGGATTTTGCGGGCTGTTGTCTTGAAGATAGTATGCTCTCCCATTGTAACCTGTCCGTCGCCCGCGATGGCGGTTTCCCCGTCGCGCCGTACCGCGCAGATTGTGGTTCCTCTTAACTGACTGGACATGATCGGTCATCCTCCTGTCTGTCTGCTTAACTCTCTGATACAGGCCAACGCTCTGTCGGCAACGGCCTGATATCTTTCTTCCTTTTTTCGGATTTTTTTCTGCCCGGGAATTACCGGCAGCGGGTCAATCAGCCCAAAGGAGCAGTTCATCGGCTGATAATCCGCATTCGGACTTGATACGTGGCGGCCCATAGCCCCCAGCGCCGTATAGGTCGGAAAAACCGGAACGGTGAGACCGTTCAGCTCGGCAGCAAGTGAAATACCGGCGACCAGGCCGCTTGCAGCGCTTTCAACATATCCTTCTACGCCTGTTACCTGTCCAGCAAAGAAACACTGTTTTCGTCCGATCATCTCAAACGAAGCGTTCAGAAATCCGGGACTGTTCAGGAAAGTATTGCGGTGCATGACGCCGTATCGGGCGTATTCAGCGTTCTGGAGGCCCGGAATAAGACCGAATACTCTTTTTTGTTCTGGAAACTTAAGCCGTGTCTGGAAACCGACGATATTGTACATGGTGTCTGAAGCATTGTCCTGGCGCAGCTGAACAACCGCGAAGGGTTCCTTTCCGGTTCTCGGATCCACCAGACCGACAGGCTTCATCGGGCCGAACGCAGGGACCATAAAACCGCGTTTGGCCATACTTTCAATCGGCATACAGCCTTCAAAAACCCTGTTTTCCTCAAAACCGTGAATTTCAGCCGTTTCCGCCTGAACAAGTTCGCGGATAAAAACAGTATATTCCTCTTCAGTCATCGGCGCGTTCAGATAATCATTTCCGCGGTTATACCGGCTGAGCCGAAACATTTTGCTTTCATCCAGGGAATCACGGAATACTATAGGGGCAGCCGCATCATAGAAATTCAGAGTTCCGGCACCGGGCAGTTTTTTGATTGCGTCAGCCATCGCGTCGCTCGTCAGCGGACCGGTAGCAATAATGACAGGCCCGTCCGGAATGCTGACTGCCTCCTCCCGGACAAGTCGGATAAAAGGATGCTCCGATACTGTTTTTGTAACCAGAGCTGAAAAGGAATCTCTGTCCACCGCAAGCGCGCCGCCGGCCGGTACACGGGTTTTATCAGCACACTGCATGATCAGTGAACCCATTATCCGCATTTCTTCCTTCAGGAGTCCCACGGCATTGGTCAGCCGGTCACCGCGAAAACTGTTTGAACAGACAAGTTCCGCCAACAGACGGGATTGATGCGCCGGGGACATTCTGACAGGCTTCATCTCAATCAGCGTCACGCTGATGCCGCGCTTGGCGAGCTGCCATGCAGCTTCGCATCCGGCCAGACCCGCTCCAATGACCGTAGCGGCACAATCAGTCATTGAGCTCATCCTCGTTCCTGACAGCGGCGGTGCGGTGCCTGCAGTTTTCATTTGCGCACAGGTGGATTGTTTCACCCTTGTTGTTTTTCTTCTCGATCATATAATGTCCGCATTTGGGGCATTTTTCCTCAACCGGTTTGTCCCAGCTGACAAAATCGCACTCGGGATATCCTTCGCAGCCGTAAAAACGGCGGTTCTTTTTGCTGGTTTTTTCAAGAAGACGTTTCCCGCACTTGGGACAGGCTGCATCAATATAATTCAGGATCGGCATCGTGTTCCTGCATTCCGGAAAATTCGGACAGGCAAGGAAACGGCCGTATTTGCCCATTTTATAGACCATCATTGCACCGCATTTGTCGCACGGAACGTTGCTGATATCGTCCTTTACTTCAACCTTTTCGATTTCTTTTTCAGCGACCGACAGTGTGGATTCAAATTCAGGATAAAACTCACGCAGCACCTGTTTCCAGTCGAGTTTGCCCTCCTCAACAAGGTCGAGCTGTTCTTCCATATTTGCCGTGAATTCAGTATCGACGATTTTCGAGAAATAATTCTCCATCATTTCCGTGACCATAACGCCCAGTTCTGTCGGAAACAGACGTTTCTTTTCACGGGATACATAGCCACGTCCAATGATTGTGGTAATGGTCGGCGCGTAAGTAGAAGGCCTGCCGATTCCGTTTTCTTCAAGCGTACGAACCAGGCTGGCTTCTGTATACCTGCTCGGGGGCTGCGTGAAATGCTGATCGGTATGGATTTCGTGAATGCGGACCTGCGGACCTTCTTTCAGATCAGGCAGCGTCATTTCGACAATGTCGGCTGTTTCGTCGGTGCTTTCCTCATACAGAGCGGTAAATCCGGCGAAAACCTTATGCTCGCCGTAGAAGCGCAGTCCGATATCTTTGTCTGTTATTTCGGCGGAAAGCGTTTCATAAACAGCGGAAGACATCTGACTGGCTACATACCGGTTATAGATGAGCCGGTACAGCATGAACTGTTCCCTGCTCAGGGAATTTTTGATGGATTCCGGAGTCCGGTTTACATCTGTTGGACGGATGGCTTCATGGGCGTCCTGTGCATTCTTTCTTCCTTTAAATTCGTTCTTCTCTTCCGGCAGATACTCCCTGCCGAATTTTGCAGGAATGAAAGCACGAAGAGCGCTCATGGCTTCGTCGCTGATTCGTACGCTGTCCGTCCGGATATAGGTAACAAGTCCCTGCGCTCCCTCACCCTGCAGGTCAACGCCTTCATAGAGCTGCTGAACCACCTGCATGGTTTTTGCCGTTGTGAAACTGAGCTTTCTGCCTGCTTCCTGCTGCAGGCTGGAAGTTGTGAAAGGAGGCGCGGGCTGTCTCTTTTTTTCCTTCTTTTTGATGTCGGTAACAGTAAAGGAAGCTTTTTCAATCATCCCACGGATTTTATCAGCTTCCTTGCCGTTGCTGACCTGTGTTTTTTTTCCGTCCACAGAAACGAACCGGGCAGTAAAGAGATCGTTTTTCTTTCCGTTCGGGACGGAACAGTCGGCGCTGATATCCCAGTATTCTTCCGGAATAAAGTTATCAATTTCACGTTCGCGTTCCACGACCATGCGAGTCGCGACACTCTGAACCCGGCCGGCGGATAATCCTTTTTTCACTTTTACCCACAGCAGAGGGCTGATCTTATAACCGACAAGCCTGTCCAGAGCGCGCCGGGCCTGCTGCGCGTCAATTCTGCCGGTATCGAGTCTGCGGGGATTCTTGATAGCGGCCTGCACTGCTTTTTTTGTTACTTCATTGAATTCAATCCGGCAGGGCGTCTTTTCATCGACGTTGAGCACATGATAAAGATGCCAGCTGATGGCTTCCCCTTCCCTGTCAGGGTCGGTCGCGAAGTATATCTGCGAAGCGTTTTTCGCTTCTTTTCTGATTCTGCTGAGGATCTCCCCGCGGCCGCGGATGGTAATATATTTCAGATTAAAATCATGATCGATATCCACGCCGAGCTGGCTCTTGGGCAGGTCGCAGACATGCCCCTGTGAAGCCTCGACCTTATATCCTTTGCCCAGATACTTGCTGATCGTCTTCGCTTTGGCGGGAGATTCGACAATGATTAATTTCTGTTTTGCGGATGCCATGTTATTGATTCCTCCGGTATGGATTAATGTTTCAGCTGATACTTTTTGCCGGGAAGGGACTCGATGATTCCACTGATCTGCATGATCGTCAGGGTACTCATCAATGTCGGCGGATCAAGATGTGTTCCGGCGAGCAACTGATCAAAACCGATTGCTCCGGGTTTCAGCGCCAGTATGACTGCCTGCTGTTCAGGTGGAAGACCGGTATGCTCAGGGCAGCTTTCGATATTTTGCCTTACCGCGGAGGGATTGTCAAGCCAGTGCATATCTTCAAGGATGTCTTCAGCACTGGTAAAATAGATACCACCCTCGCGAAGCAGCTGATGGTTACCTTCGAAATAATCGGATTCGGGGTCGCCCGGATAGACAAATACATCCTTCCCCTGCTCAAGCGTATGTTGTACGGAAGTCATGCTTCCGCTCCGGATCTTTGCCTCAATCAGGATGAGCGCCTGGCTGAGTCCTGCGATTATCCTGTTCCTGATCGGAAAATGCCAACCGGAAGGCTTTTCTCCGGGGGAATATTCGGAAAGGATGAGCCCCTGCTTCAGAAGTATTTCATCATGAAGCCGTATATTCTCTTTCGGATAAACGCTATCCAGACCACAGGCAGTTACCGCAACGGTTGGGCTTCCCCCGTCAAGACATCCCAGATGCGAAGCCGCATCGATACCGCAGGCCAGTCCGCTGACGATGCTTATCCCTTTCATGCTGAGATCCGCAGCCAGTTTTCTGGCTGCTTTCTGTCCTTTATAGGAAGCGGCCCTGCTGCCGACCATTGCAAGCAGACGACGATGCAGGCAATTCAGTTCACCCTGATAAAAGAGTATAGCCGGGGCCTGGCTGATTTCAGACAGTAAAACAGGGTATTGCGGATCATCAAAACGGAGAACACGAATATCATGCGCCTGAATGAGGTTTTCCAGTCTTTTCAGATTATCCTCTCTGCCGTTTTTTTCAAGGATCATTCGAAACCTGGGAGTGAGCATTCCGGTGATTTCGTCTTCACCGCTCCGCACAGCGTTGAAACATCTTTCCGCGTCACCGTACTGCTGCAGCAGAAGACGGACTGTATCAGGAGGTATAGAGGCGGACGCAATCCATGCGTCGTAAACAGCCCCGTTTGAATTATTCATCTTCTGATTCATCTCCAGTATTTCTGATCCAGTTCACGGTACTGAACTGCTTCCGCCACATGTGCGGAAGAAATGTGATCCGTGCCTTCCAGATCGGCGATTGTTCTTGAAACCTTCAAAATACGCTGATAGGCTCGCATTGACAAATGAAGCGAATCAACGGCCATATGAAGAAGGCGAACCGCTTCAGGATCCGGTGTACAGTATCTTCTGACTTCTTCGTTGTTCAGCTGGGCATTGCAGTGTCTCCCCGTGCCTTTATATCTCTCCAGCTGGGCGCGGCGCGCTTTTTCGACACGCCCGGCAACGGTGAAGGAAGACTCGGAAGGCTCAGAATCGTTGATTTCGTTCAGTGGAACGGAATCGACTTCAATCTGCAGGTCAATCCGGTCCAGAAGCGGCCCGGAAACCCTGTCCAGATACTTTCTGATCTCGGGAGGCGTGCAGCGGCAACTGCGCCTGCTGCTTCCGTAATAGCCACAGGGACATGGATTCATAGCGGCTACAAGCATAAAGGATGACTGATAGCGTGCTTGATTGCGTACACGCGCGACGGATACGATTCCGTCTTCCAGAGGCTGCCGCAGAGCCTCCAGCGCGCTTCTGCTGAATTCCGGCAGTTCGTCCAGAAAAAGAACGCCGTTATGAGCGAGCGAGACTTCCCCGGGTTTTGCGTCCTGGCCTCCTCCGATCAGAGAAGCGACGGACGCGTTATGATGGGGTGAACAGAACGGTCTTGTAACCATCAGGCCGTTTCCGGCGGGCAGTTTTCCGCAAATCGAGTGAATGCGGGTCGTCTCAAGTGATTCCTCAAAACTCATTGGAGGAAGAATTCCGGGAATACACCGGGCAAGCATAGTCTTTCCGCTTCCGGGAACTCCGATCATCAGCATATTATGCCCGCCTGCAGCAGCGACTTCAATGGCACGCCGGGCGCCTTTCTGGCCCCTGATCTGCGACATATCGGTGCTGATAACTGCTTCGGTTTTCAATGTATCAAAGGAGGTCTGAAGCTGCTCCGTGATACCTTCAAGGTTTTCTAGCCAGTATATCACCTGCTTCAGATGGGATACGGGCAGTATGCGTATTCCCTCAATACAGGAGACTTCTTTCGCGTTTTTCTCCGGAAGTATAACGGATGAAACGCCGTTTTCCTTTGCGCTGATAACCATGGGAAGTGCACCGTTTATGGCCTGTATGCACCCGTCCAGGCTCAGTTCTCCGAAGAAGGCAATATGATCCATATCAACACGCGGATCAGGATGAAGCTGATCCGTGGCGATCATTACACCCAGTGCGATGGGTAAATCAAACGAGGGACCTTCCTTCCTGATATCGGCAGGCGCAAGGTTGACTGTGATGCGATACGGGTTTACTTCCCTGCCGCTGTTGATAATAGCAGCGGTCACCCGGTTCTTGCTTTCCCGTACCGATGCATCCGGAAGGCCGATGATCTCCATGACAGGCAGTCCGCCTGTCGCGAATACTTCGACATGAACCGGATATCCGTTCACTCCGGAAACACCGAAGCTGAGTGCCTTTGCCAGAATATCAGACATGGTTGCCTCCTCAGTACCAGATCCGGAGGATATTTCTCCCGATATTGAGCCATTCCGGGGATACGTTCATTCCGCTGGCATACGGGAAAAGAATGATAAAGAATACAGCTGCCGCGGCGATCAGAAGAGAAGCGAAGATGATACAGATTCTTTCTCCCCTGCGGTTCTGCACATCAAGGCTCAGACAGACCGAAGCCATCAGGAAGGGCAAAGTGGCGAAATAATGGTAAATATATGTGCCTCTCGGTACAAGCACCCAGGGCAGGTATTGCGCCAGCAGGCCGACAAACAGGAATACATAGTGAGTATCATCCCGGAACGGTCTGATATGCCAATGCAGATCAGTATCCGGTGCGACATATCTTCTGTTTGAAACCGAGCGAATCAGGCAGACCGGCAACGCGAGAAGACCGCCGAACCAGATAACCGGATTTCCGAAAGCAAAGATGCTGTGATGAACAGGATAATCCTCAGGAAGGTACTGCTGTGACGCATAATACATAGGTTTACCGATCACCGGCCACTCCCACCAGGGAGAATAGAAAGGATGATCCATACCGAGGTTGGGCGTGCTGTGATAGTTGAACATGCCAACCTGCGCGCGCCATACTTCGCTTATGTAATCCCACAGGGAATGAATCCGTTTGCTGTAGGCCATATATGGTATATAGCTGACCAGATACAGGAATAACGGAACGGCGATAAAGAACAGGAAACACCATGCACAGATTACCAGCGTCCGTCTGACTGCGGCAGCGGCGTCCGATGTCTCGCCGTGCATATCGGAAAGAGCGGACTGTTTAATGAATGATTCCGTATTATTATGCATTCGGATCATTCTGATACAGTGCCAGAAGAACAGAACGGCCAGTCCGGCACCGGCATATATGCCGATCCATTTGCTTGCGATGGAAAGCCCCATGAATAAACCGCTGAATCCCAGACTGATCAGGGACGTGCTTAATTTTTCACGTATAAAATCGGTCTGAAGGAAGCGAAGCATAAAGAAATAGGCAAAAATGATAAACAGAACCGGAAAACTGTCAATGGTTGCAATCTGTGTCTGAGTTAGATGCATACAGTCCAGCGCCATCAGAAGACAGGATGTTACTGCCGGCCATGTCTTTTTTGTCAGCTGCCTGACAATCAGATACATTCCGGGAAGCATCAGCACGCCGGCCACAGCGCCGGCAAAACGCCAGCCGAAAGGCGTCATGCCGAAAATCGCAACGCAGATGCTCATCAGCACTTTTCCGAGCGGGGGATGACTTGTTTCATAGGGAACAGATCCATGAAGAAACTCATATGCGGTTCTTGCGTGATAAATCTCATCGAAATAGGTGCTGTTCCACCAACTGGGTTGAATTTTTTCGTTCTTTGTTTCTTCAGTCTGCGGGAAAGCAGGCAGGCCTTCCATAGAGTCCTGCTCATCGATCAGTGATTCCGGATCGGAATACAGTTCGGATCCCGGCTCTGCCCCGATCCTGCCGCTGATTGTGACAGGCAGTACTGTGCCTTCTTCGGTTCTGAACAGGATTTCATTCAGTTTCAGGCCGAGCTGCTGAGCCGTGAGACGGATATACTGGCCGTTGAAACGAACAATATTGTTTTCATTTGAGTTAAAGTATGTCCGTGTGCCGTCGCCGGCATCATAGGATTCGGTTACATATTTCCATTTCCAGCACTGCCCCTGGTCCATCTGAGACCAGACTTCTTCTCCCCAGTGCTCTCCGTCCTTACTGGATGAGAAAGTGAAATCATTTCGGCTTACCTGCGCGAAATATAGAATCTCAACGTCATCCCGCTGTCCACCCAGATCAAATATGATTTGCTCGGAAGCGCTGCTGGAGGACCAGCCGGTCTGAGGCGCTTTCGTGCTTCCGAGCGTTATCAGGCTGATAAAGGTATATGCTGCGGTGATCAAAGCGAGTAGGATTGTGTCTTTACGTTTCCAGTGAAGTCTTCTGTCACCTGCCCATTCCGGACGGCGGCCGGCAGCAGCGTCTGTGCATGCAGACGATTTTTCGGGCAGAAACAATTCAAGACCGAGCCATACTCCATAAACCGCACCGGAAATATTTAGTATGCTGATGATGTCTGCAAGCCATATGGTATCGCTGTTCAGATGCCCCATCTGCGAACCAAGCCGTATACTGTTGTCAAGGACAATGCCTTCATTGACAAAAACAGTGACAGTAAAGAGAATGATCAGATAAAGGATACGTCTGTCCCTTCTGAGATACCAGGCTGACGCAAGCAGAAGCAATGCGGGGAAAACGTACCGTTCATGCATTTTTACGCCGAATACATACAGCAGAATGAACAGAAGACCTCCAAGCCAGGGAAGCAGACGTATATCTCTGCTTCGTACTGCAGGGCTGATGACGATCACAAACGCGAAAACCATCGCGGTCGCTCCGATCAGCGCCCATGAGGCACGCAGGAACCCGAACACGGCAAAGACAGCAGCAAAAACGAAACTGATGGCGGTTTCCGCTTTCCTGTATTTCATTCCGCGGGACCGGTAATACCACCATGCACCGTATCCTGACGTCAGCAGCGCTAGAATGACGGGAACGGCAAAATGAGCGGGATTGTTTGCCGGCGACCAGTTTCCGCCTGCGAGATAGTATATGTTCGCTGTGTTGACGGTTGCATACGGATAGGACGCGAGCGTTCTGGCATAAAGCTGAATGAGCCAGTCCCATTTCTGATGCAGGCTGAACGGGATCACGCCTGCGGCCAGCGTCAGAAGGCTGATTCCGGTGCCTGAAAGGATTGATTTCCTGGATTCAGGGTTCCTGATCCAAAGGATAACAAGATAAACCAATCCAAGCGGTCCAAGCATCAGTGCCTGCGGTTTGATCAGTACGGATGCCACATAAAGCGGCAAAGCAGCCTTCCACTTCCCTTTTTCGGCAAGGAGTGCAACGCAGGCAAGCATAAGGCAGAGCACGCTGTCCATCTGGCCCCAGGCTGCGCTGTTCAGAATCAACGCGGGATTGAATGCAGCCAGTGCCAGAAACAGGATGCAGGAACGTCTGTCAAATTCTTCTGATTTCAACAGAAGCCTGTAAATCATCCAGCATCCGGCAAGGTCGCACAGAGACGGAAGCAGTCTGAAGATGAGACGGGAAACCTGCTCGGATCCGCCTAAAAGGTGAGACAGGATTAAGTTCAGACCGAGTATATAGGTATAAAGCGGCGGATAATCACAGAAGCTTGTCGCCTCATAAAATCCGGCCGGTCCGACAGACGCAAATGTGGATCCCCAGCTCAGGAAGCAGTTAACGTCAACCATATAACCTTCCACAAGCCAGCTGATTAAGAGACGAAGTATGAATGAAATGATCAGAACTGCGAATGCCGCCGGGCCGGTATGTACCTGTTCGCGGGCAGGGAGTTTCTGTCTGCCATGTTCACGGCTGATCACATAAACGGCGAGAACGGCATAAATAAGACCGATTAACGCCAGCCAAATTCTGAAAGAGGCTGATGATCCTGTCTCCGTTTCATCGCCTTTATAATCATCGTCGGTATCATCATAGAAATCCGCGACATACCACAGATCCGCGATTCCGTCATCCGGTACGCTTTCCGCCTTTTTTAGGGCAAGGCCGGCAAAACTCGCTTTTCCGGTGCTCATACCGCTGTATCCGCCAAGACGGGCGAAAACAGTCAGCAGATTCTGATCGGGACCTGTTTCTCCGTAATACTCGATATATTCCCAGTCGCCTTCCGTATCGAAGCATCTGTCGCTGAAAGCATAGACGCCTTCAATGCTGAGATTTGCTCCGTGACCGCCTTCGACGTCTTCGGCACGGATGTATCCGCTGAGGCAATAAAGCGTATCCGGCTCAACCCTGACAGTCTGCGCAAACCGTGCGTCGTTTTCACCGATATTCTGAATCGACACGGCGAGCGGGTGCTCGTTATCCCCTTCTGAAAGGCTGAAAACAGAATAACCTGGTTCGGAAATATAAGCGTCCGTATACCATTCGTCAGGAAGGCCGTCATCACCGATTTGTGAAAAGTCTGCGTTTGTCAGTAAATTCTCAGCGAACGCGCCGCAGTACAGGCATCCCGTCAGGATGATCAGAAACACAGACAGAGCAAACGCGGTTTTCTTCAGGAACATTCAGTATTGCGTCCTTTCGTTAACGGTAAAACATGTCTCCGGGCTGAAAAGCATTGGGAATATGGATGACAGAGGATTGGGTGACTTCCGCTGCGTCAAATCGTACGGAACGGTTGAGCCAGCCTTTTCCTATCAGATACAGAGACGCGGCACGGGCAATCCGCTGCTGCTTTTTCCGGTCGACCGCCAGGAGCCCGGCACCCGGAACGGCGTGAAGCCTGGTTTTGACCTCAATGAATACGATTGTATCCCGGTCAAGCATAATCAGGTCGATTTCCCCCGCCTGATTTCTGTACCTCTGCTCAAGAAGCTTCATTCCGGCTTGTTCTTTCAGCCATTCCGCCGCCTTCTGCTCGCCGATGAGCCCCGTCTCGTATGTCTTCTTCATACGAAATGTCCGATAAAACTTTTTCTGTGGAATGGACACGGACCGAATCGTTTCAGGGCGTCTGTATGCTCGCGTGTTCCATATCCTTTATTGCGGGCGAAGCCGTATTCGGGATAAAGCCTGTCCAGTTCAATCATCTGCCGGTCACGTGTAACCTTCGCGACGATACTGGCTGCCGCGATGGCATATGAAGAGGCGTCGCCCTTGATGATCGGAACTTCTTTTCCTTTCAGGCCGAGCCCGGTTACGGCGTCAATCAGGAAAATATCCGCGGGTACAGCGGCGGCGGCGATCCGCATTGCTTTTCGGGTTGCTTCCAGAATATTGATTTCGTCTATTTCCGCAGGCGATACTTCGCCGATCCCCACATACAGCGCGTGCTCCATAATTTCATTAAAAACGATTTCGCGCCGGTGCTCACTGAGCTTTTTGCTGTCATCGATCCAGATCAGAAGAGGTTCATCGGGCATAACGACACAGGCAGTTACCACATTGCCCGCAAGCGGTCCCCGTCCGACTTCATCCATGCCTGCCACGACCATTCCGCCTGATTTGTAAGGCAGATCAAATGCCAGCAGTTCTGAAGCATGATGTTCACGGTTGGTCATTCTTCACTGTCTCCCCTGTTCCGGCCGGAGGATACTCCAGCGTAATTCTGCCGAGTTTTCCGGCGCGGAATTCATCAAGCACCACGCTGAAGCATCGGTCATAATCGTATTGTGCGCCTTTCAGAAGCCAACCTCTTCCGGAACATACCGCGTTAAGCAGTTCTGTGCCTTTCAGCCCGGTATCCGTAATGTGATAGCGTTCCTTAACGATATCGGGGATTGTTTCGCAGAGTTCCTCAAGCAGGTGAATGGTCAGGTCTGCCTGATCCACCACGTCATCCTTGATGCATCCGATATAGCACAGCTTACGGGCGGCGGACTGATCGTCAAGTTTTGGCCAAAGCAGGCCGGGCGTGTCGAGCAGTTCAAGATACGGAGATACCTTCACCCACTGATTGCTCTTTGTCACGCCGGGTCTGTCGCCGGTCTGAGCGACAGACCGGCCGTAAAGCCGATTGATCAGCGTGCTTTTCCCGACATTGGGGATCCCGATAATCATGGCCCTGACGGTTTTGCGGACTCCCTTTTCGAGCGCTTTGTCAACGATATCCCTTGTAGCCCTGTCAATGATACCGATGGTTTCCTTTCCCCGCATTTTAACCGCGTTCGTCAGATATGCCTCAATACCATGATCATTCATATAACGAAGCCATTTTCGGTTCAGATTCCCGTCGGCAAGGTCGGACTTGTTGAGAAACAGAAGACGTCGTTTTTGCAGAATCATTCTGTCAAGATCCGGATTTCTGCTGGAAACGGGAAGACGTGCGTCGCAGATTTCTATGATCAGATCAATACGCCTGATTTGTTCCTGCAGCAGCCGCTTCGTTTTTGCCATATGGCCCGGGTACCAGTTGATCAGATTGCTGTTTTCGCTCATGTTTCATCCTTTATGAAAAAATTTCTTCATTATATTATTCAAAAAGCAGTCATCAGTCAAGGCGAACAAAACAGTCATATGTGCAATCATGAGTGATCCGTTCAAAAAAGCGGCCGATCATTCGGCCGCTGATTTTTCAGGAAGGAGGATTTCAAATTCATAATGGCTTTCCCCTGCATCTTCCAGCCACTGACAGACTGTTTCTTTAAATGCTTTGACGGTATCCTCCTGAATTTTCAGTGAGTGCTGTTCATCCGTGATATACTGTTCCCTGCATTTTAGACGCTGTTCAGCCAGCAGTGTTTCAACACTCTTGTCGATTGCTTTTGAAAACAGATTCCGCTTGTTGATTTCCAACGCTTCAATTCCGTCGTTGAGGATTTCCGCCTGCGGCAGCGAGAATATAATCCGGTCGCTGTCAACTGTCATCATGACGTCCCGGAGATTGATTCCGACGCTGGCGGTGTAACGGTAACGGATTGTCGTTGACCCGACGGTTCCAAGTATGATGACGCTGGTTTTTGCCTCAAGGATACTTTCCTCGTCTATTCGGGTCACTTCAAGACGCTGACTTGATTCCAGTTTCTGCTCAATGATTCTGCTTTGCGCTTTGATCTCGCCCGTAACACCGGGGATGATGGCACGATAGAGTTCCCTGGCATATGGAAGGAGAAGGATCACAAGAATAATTACAAGCGTTCTGGAAACCAGTGACAAGAGCCATTTTCCTGTTTTTTTCATTTTTGTGACCTCATCACACAGGCGTCAGCATGGCGAGAAACGGAATTAGCAGGTACACAATCAGAAAATAAAGCACTGTAATCAGACCGATTCCCATCAGAATGACGGCGAACACCGGTAAATGGTGTTTTCTTTCACTGTGCGGATGCGGTTCTCTTCGCCTGAAGAATCTTCTCATGTTTACTGTCCTGCTTTCTGTTAATTGACAGGATGATCACAGCTGAAGCTCATCCATGTACCCTCTCAGCAGACGGTACAGGGGTGAAAGTACAGTGAAATCCTTCCGGACTTCATTGAGAATACGCGTACTGAAAGCCCACTGACGTACAGGATCATATCTGCTGATATACATTTCCTTTGCCGTATACCAGCGTTTAAGCCTGTCCGGGATTTCTGGAGGGATTTCCATCCGCTTGAAAAAAGAACCGCCCATAAACAGATTCCTATCGGGAAGATTCATGTCGTCAATCAATGCCAGCGTTCCGAGCGGATTAGCTCTCATCCGCTTTCTGAAAAGATCCATCAGTTCTCTGTTTTCGCCCCAGAAGCCTAGTCCCCAGCTCAGACGGTCAGGACCGAACTCAAAGTAATACATCAGGCTTTTTTCGCGCGGCTCTCCTGCTCTGCGGAAAAGGAACCAGTGATGATCCCTGTATGGGCTTTTATCCCGGGAAAACCGCGTATCCCTGTGTATTCTGGAAAGGCATTTATACGGGCGGATCTCCATCTGAGGGTCGATTTCCTTCATAAATGGAGCAAGATCATCAATCATTTCGTAGAAAGGTGTCTGGACCGTTTCAACATAGCGGTCATGATTTTCATGAAAAAACGCCGGATTATTGTGGAATTTCAGATCCATCAGGAACTGAACCGTTTCATCGGTAAAACCTGTAAACAAGGCATCCTCCTGTTCAGACGAACCATATAAATCAGACTTTGGTCTGTTTGATGACATACGGCGTGGAACCGGTCATGGAAACGCTTTGCTCGTCGGGCTGGCAAAATCCGACATACAGCGTATAGGACGCCGTTTTCTGTTCATCCCCCGTATCGGTAACAACTGTGTCTGTCAGAGGATCGAGATCTACTGAAACAGACTTCCGCTGCCCGGGATCCAGGCTAACCCGCCTGAAACCACACAGCCTGGGATGCAGAGGCGCAAAAGGACTGTCACAGGCGACGTAAACCTGGATGAGGGCGTCGCCGGCAATATGTCCCGAATTGGTAACTTCCGCAGTGACCGCATTTCCTTCCAGAGACGCGCCTGTTACAACATAATTGGTGTAACTGAGTCCGTAACCGAAAGGATAAAGAGGTTTGCCTGAGAAGTACCTGTAAGTCCGGTTTTTCATGCTGTAATCTTCAAACGGGGGAAGATCATTCACGTCCTGATAGAAAGTGAGCGGCAGATGTCCGCTGAAATTCTTTTCACCAAACAGCAATCCGGCAAGCGCTGTACCGCCGGCCTGACCCGGATACCATGCAAATACTTTGGCGTTTCCGCCGGAAACGTTCAGGCTTGATCCGGCGGCGATAACGGTTACGAGTTTTTTAGCGCTCTTTTCAAGTACTGACATCAGCCTTCTCTGTGATTCCGGAACATTCAGGTCTTTTTTGTCTCCGCTGAAATATTCATTGCCGGTGTCGCCTTCTTCTCCCTCGAGTCCGGCATCGAGGCCTACGCATGCGATTGTCACATCCGCGATTTCAGCGTACATGGCTGCTTCCGCAAGTCGGTCGTCAGCCTGCGCCAGGTTGGATGTCCTGTCTTTGAACAGATGGCATCCGAGGCTGTACAGAACGCGGATTCCGTGCTTTTCACAATAGCTGCGCAATCCCTGGAGGAATGTGACGTATCGGCTGCTTGTGCCGTTGTAGTTTCCTTCCAGCGCTGCAATGCTGTCAGCGTTGGGTCCGATGACCGCAATGGTCTTGATACTTCCTGCGTCCAGCGGGAGGAGCCCGTCGTTTTCCAGCAGAACCATACTCTTTTCCGCTGCTTCAAGCGCCAGGGCGGCGTGCTCGTCTGTATCGTTATCTGTAACAGGGATCCGGTTGTATTCGCAGTCGCTGTCGAACAGGCCGAGCATGAAACGGGTAGTAAAAAGGCGTTCACAGGCAGTTGTGATATCCTCTTCCGAAATCAGTCCTTCCTGCAGCGCTTCAAGAATATGAAGATATGTATTGCCGCAGTTCAGGTCACAGCCGTTTTTCAGTGCGAGGGCGGCGCTTTCCGGGGCGGTTGAGGTCACTTTGTGATTGACATGAAAATCGCGGATTGCCCAGCAGTCGCTGACGACATGGCCCTGAAAACCCCATTTGCCGCGAAGGGTTTCCTGCAGAAGCGTCCTGCTGCCGCAGGCAGGTTCTCCGTTTACCCGGTTGTAGGCACCCATGACGGATTCGACTTCTCCCTCCTGGACTGTCGCCCTGAAAGCAGGAAGATAGGTTTCATTCAGATCCTTGGCATTTGCCCGGGCATCAAACTCATGGCGAAGCGCTTCGGGACCGGAATGCACGGCAAAATGTTTGCTGCAGGCGGCAACCTTGAGATACTTGCCGCTTCCCTGCAGTCCGTGGATAAAACGTACGCCAAGCCGGGCAGTCAGATATGGATCCTCTCCGTAGGTTTCATGTCCCCTTCCCCAGCGCGGATCCCTGAAAATGTTGATGTTCGGGCTCCAGACTGTCAGCCCCTTATAAATATCCCGGTCGCCGTGACTGCTCTGCCCGTTGTATTTTGCACGAGCTTCATCCGAGATGACGCTTGCGATCCTTTCCTGCAGTTCCTCATCAAACATGGCTGCCAGGCCGATAGCCTGAGGAAAAACCGTGGCGGTACCGGCCCGGGCGACGCCATGCAGTACTTCATTCCACCAGTTATAGGCAGGGATGCCGAGACGTTCGATTGCCGGCGCGTCATATTTCAGCTGGGAGGCTTTTTCCTCCAGAGTCATTCGGCTGACAAGTTCTCTGGCTCTGGATTTCGCTTCGGTTCTGTCCTTCATGGCACAATCCCCTTCTTTAGTCTTTATTTAATAATATTTCAACAATATTCGGGATGAATCCTTCTGGTGCAGCCGACGGGATAAAAAAGACTGCTGCCCGAAGCAGCAGTCTTTTGCAGTGCACAAATCACACACGCTTGACTTCCTTGATCTTGGCCGCCTTGCCCTGACGTTCACGCAGATAGTACAGCTTCGCGCGGCGGACTTTACCACGGCGGATAACGTCTACATGATCCACACGGGGGGAATTGATCGGGAAAGTACGTTCTACGCCGATGCCGTAAGACATGCGGCGAACAGTGAACGTTTCACGGATGCCGCCGTTACGCTTGGCGATAACAGTGCCCTCGAAAGCCTGCAGACGTTCGCGGTTGCCTTCAACAACCTTGACCCATACGCGTACGGTGTCGCCGACGTTGAACTGCGGCAGATCGCTGCGGATCTGTTTTGCTTCGATGGAACGGATGATTTCGTTCATGGTTTGTGCCTCCTTCCCTCATAGACGTTCGTACTCCGGTGGCTCATCCGAACGGATGAATCTTAACTTCCGGACAGAGGACCGTCCGCATAACATTAATAATTTATCATAAATGATTCCCAGATGCAAGCATTAATTATACCTTACAGATCAATAAATTTCTCAAACTCCGGAAGGATACCGATTCCATCGGGATAATGCGCGGCAAACTGAGGAATCGCGTGGGACGGAAAGCTGTTTCCTTCAATAAAGGTCGGCCCGTTCTCAGTAATGGCCACATCCCAGGCAATAAAACGCATCTGGGGGACTTTCATGGCTGCTTCCATACACATTTTCTTAGCTTCCTCCCAGAATGGAATCTGGAAACCGATGATACTGGTATCTGTCATCGGATGCTTGATAAATGTGTTGCCCTGTTTGTCTGCGCCGACAGTTTGAAGCTTGCCTGTTTCCAGGTTGATCCGGGAGGCCATGCCGCCGCAGTCTACGTTGTCCATTACTTTGCCGTTTCCGATCCGGAGGAAGGCATAAACGATACCCTGTTGTTTGTCACCCAGCAATGTCGCTATCCGGCATGTATTGACAGATGTCGGGCAGAGGGAAGCCATCTTTGGATGCTGCACGACAATTTCTTCCAGAATACCGATGCCGTCTTTTCTGAGCCTTTCAAGGAATGCCTCGGGTCCTTCATTCCAGTCGTTTTCCGTGTATTTCTGAATACCGACGCCGCTGGAACCTTCAAGCGGTTTCCCGATCAGCTGTGAAAAATTCCGGCAGAGGGAAAAGACCTCGTCAGGAGTCGTGTTTTCATTGATTCTGATCCATTTGCGGGGTATCCATTCACGGAAGAATTCATTGAATTCAGCTTTGTCATCAAATGTATGCCAGTATTCCTTCGGATTCATACGCCGGACAATATCGTTTGAAATACCGCGGGTAATGACTGTTTTGCGCTGCTCGTCATTCAGCCTGTACATCTGTGCTATTTTGTAGTCGATATATCCGGCATTGTATCTGATACCGCATTTAAGCATATCGGTCATCAGCCATATTCTGCTTTTTCCGCTGCGTTTTTTCAGGAGCCCTGTGGTTTTCCACATGGCTTTCCAGTCCATTTTCATCAGGCGCTTCCGGAAATACTGAAATCTGGACATTGCTGTTCATTCCTTCCCTTAAACATTGAAACGGAACAGAGTGATATCCCCGTCCTTCATAACATAGTCCTTGCCTTCGCTGCGTACAAGACCCTTTTCCCTGCAGGCAGCCATGCTGCCAAGCTCAGCAAGGGTTTCAAAAGGAACGACTTCCGCGCGGATGAATCCTTTTTCAAAATCCGTATGGATTTTACCGGCAGCTTGAGGAGCTTTTGTTCCTTTCACAATTGTCCAGGCCCGGCATTCATCCTCACCCGCGGTGAGAAAGGAAATCAGCCCCAGCAGCTGATAGCTGGCTGTG
This sequence comes from uncultured Clostridia bacterium, assembly GCA_946411525.1. GTDB lineage: Bacteria > Bacillota > Clostridia > Christensenellales > Aristaeellaceae > Aristaeella. The sequence goes on from CAMKEI010000001.1 coordinate 168,199, forward strand.
ATGAGGCGGTCCAGGCCGCTCTGGCCGATTCCTAGTTCATCAAGGAATTCTTTTTTCTCTTCCGGACTCATGGAGGCGATGTCCTGTTCAATCGCCGCAGAAATCACGATTACGCCGGCATTTTCTCCGGAAGCGACCTGACGCACCTGCTCCACATACGGAATGTCATCTATATCTTTGCCGAGATCCTCTTCGGCGATATTGGCGGCATAGATGACCGGTTTGGTTGTGAGCAGGAACCAGTTTTGCATAATCTGCATTTCTTCATCTGAACATTCAAGCGTTCTTGCAGGCTTTCCTGATTCCAGATGCTCGTACAGTTTCTGAGCAAGCTCTGTTTCCGCTCCGGCTTTTTTGTCACCGCCGCGGAAAGCTTTTTCAGCTTTGTCCCTGCGTTTCTGTACCGTTTCCATATCGGCAAAGATCAGTTCAAGATTGATGGTTTCGATGTCTCTGGCGGGATCGACGCTGCCGTCCACATGGATGATGTTGTCGTCATCAAAGCAGCGTACGACATGTACGATTGCGTCCACTTCACGGATGTGTGAGAGGAATTTGTTTCCGAGTCCTTCGCCGCGGCTGGCGCCTTTGACAAGACCAGCGATATCCACAAATTCGATGGTAGTCGGTGTAACTTTTTTAGGATGATACATATCCGCCAGAACATCAAGCCGATGATCCGGAACGAGGACGACGCCCGTGTTCGGTTCGATCGTGCAGAAAGGATAGTTTTCAGCCTGCGCACCGGCGTTGGTGATTGCGTTGAACAATGTGCTTTTTCCGACGTTCGGAAGGCCAACGACACCCAGTTTCATAAAAGAGCAGCACTCCTTGTTTACGGATTCTTCCGTCATGTTTCCAGTTGAAAATTATATCTGCTGGCCGGAAAACAGTCAAGCTTTCCAAAGTGGTGCCGTTATGGTAGAATACATTGATTAATTCTCGGGAGGCCGATTTATGTCTGTCCTTCAAAGCGCTTTTCTCGGTATGATTCAGGGACTCGGAGAATTCCTTCCCATCTCTTCCAGTGGGCATCTGCTGCTTGCCCGTCTTTTTCTGGGGATTCAAACGGAATCTCCCGCAATGAAGATGCTTGACATCCTGCTTCATATCGGAACGCTGATTCCTGTCCTGATTGTTTTCCGGAAGGACTGGATCGATATGATTCTTCATCCGGTCCGCAATAAAACGCTGCTGCTGCTTGTGATTGCTTCCGTACCTACGCTTGCTGTCTATCTTGCTGCAAAGAAACTCTTCCCGGCCTGGAACGGTTTTGCTGTGTTTGACAGCGGATGGTTCCTGGGCACTTCTTTTCTGATCACCGCACTTTTTCTGCTCCTTTGCGACCGGGTATCATTTCGCGGGAATTCGCGCGGCGGCGGCCGGGTCGGAATCCTCCAGGCTGTTGTTATGGGACTGTTTCAGGGAATCGGTATGATTCCCGGCGTCTCCAGAAGCGGTTCCACCATTCTCGGCGGTGTTTCCACGGGACTGAACAGAACGACCGCAGCCAAGTTTTCCTTTATGATGAGCGCACCGGCGATCGTCGGATCCCTTCTGATGGAAGGAAAAGACGCAGTTGAGATGGGATACATTCAGGAAATCTCCCTGATTCCTTCCATGATCGGCATCATTGTGGCTGCCGTAATCGGATATATTTCCATTCGTTTTATGCTTAAGATCATTGCCAAGGTACCGCTTTCCTGGTTTGCTCTTTATCTGGCGGTAATCGGCGTTGTTTATCTGGTACTCCAGATTACGGGCAGCGCAGCAGTGCCGCCTCTTGCCGTGCCGGTTCCCGCAGCATGATTTAACATTTACGGATACAGTCCTTATTTCTGACGGAGGTGATGAACATGAAGAAACTGACAGCGCTGCTGTTTGTTTTTCTGATTCTTTTCGCCTCCTTTCCGTCTGCGACCGCCGCTAAAAGTAAAGAAGATCCGGCTCCGACCAGCGAACCCATTCCTGAGCCCACGCTTTCACCGGAAGCCGCCGATTATGATCCTGAACATCCCGAGAATCTGGATCCGGATCAGCTGTACGCGCTTTCCGCCGTGCTGATGACTCAGGACAAAGGTGAAATCATCTTCAGTAAGGATCCGGATACGATCCGGTATCCTGCCTCAATGACCAAGATCCTGACAGTTCTGCTGGGCGTGCTTTACGTGGATGATCTGTATCAGACAGTCACGGTATCCGAGACAGCCGTTGCTGTTCCTGAAGACTCCTCTACGATGTACCTGAAAGCCGGAGAAGAAATACGCTTCATCGATGTGCTTTACGGGACGATGCTTCTTTCCGCCAATGACGGCGCCAACGTGATTGCCGAGACCGTATCGGGCAGTATTCCCCGATTTGTAGCTCTAATGAATGAAACCGCTGAAGCATTCGGTTGCTACAGTACACATTTTGAAAACGCACACGGGTATCATGACGATAATCATTATTCGACGGCTAGGGACATTGCCGTTATTTCCAGGGAAGCCATGAAAAACGATACATTCCGTGAGATTGCAGGTACAGTAACTTATCAGATTCCCAGAACAAACAAACAGCGGGCCCGGACCATCACAACCAAAACGGAATATATGCTGACCGGTTCCGACGAGAAGCCGAACAAATACTATTATCCGTACGCGACCGGTCTCAAAACAGGATCCCATTCGCACTCCGGTTACTGTTTTGCCGGTTCCGCTTCGAAGAACGGAGTAGATCTGATTTCTGTCGTGATGTACACAGGCAAACGGGCGCGATGGGCTGATACGATTAAACTGATGAACTATGGATTCAGTCAGTATATGAGCGTGACTCCGGTCGAGCTGTACAACATGAATCCGATCACCATAGAAACCAGCAACTACTCCACGTCCGATCCTGACCGCGGCAAGGTGCGGCTGATCTGCTCGCCGCTTCAGGACACAGGTGATGTATATATTGTTTCGACCAGATCGGATATCAGGCGGATGGCTGACAATCTCAAGGATATTGTACTGATCCAGTACGTCCGTGACGATTTTCAGGCGCCTGTGACTGCCGGGGAAACGATCGGAACAATGACTTATTTTCCGGAGAAAGACGATCCAGCTGTTTACGCGCTTACCGCCTCCAGAAGTGTGGAACAACGTGAGAATGTCCCGAAAACCCTTGAACAGATCATCACAGAAACCTATTCGGATCCGAATCCTTTCCCTCCGTTCAGTTTTGAACTGTTCCTGATTCTTTTCGGTCCGCCGCTTGTACTTGCAGGGCTGGTAGTATTTTTTGTCATCCGGAGAAAAAAAAGAGGAGCACGCAGATTTCATGCTCCAAAGCCTGTCAACAGGTATGTGAAATAAGAAGTTTTACGGCTCCGCCGGAAGCAGAACTGAGAATACGGTTCCGACGCCCGGTTTGGACCGTACACGGATTTTTCCGTTATGAGCGATGACGATGATCCTCGCGATGCTCAGTCCCAGACCGTGACCCCCCGATTCGGATTTTCTCGCTTTATCGCTCCGGTAAAAACGGTCAAAGATTTTCGGCAGATCTTCCTGGGAGATTCCCTGGCCTTCATCCATTACCGAGAGGCAGCACATTCTGTCTGCCTCTTTTTTGCATGACAGGGTGACAGCTGTTCCGGGGGCGGAATACTTAACCGCGTTGTCGCAGAGGATCCGGAGCACCTGTTTCATCATGTTCCGGTCAGCTTTGACATGCATGGATTCCAGCTGTTCAGCGATAAAGCGGTATTCAGCATGGACCATCGTTTCCTCTTTCTGAACTTCTGAAATCAATTCACCGGGATCAAATTCTGAGATTTCCATCATCAGCGTTTTCTTGTCGTGCCGGGCCAGGAACAGGAGACTTTCAACCAGATCCTTCATCCCTTCAGTTTCCTGGGAAATCGCGGAAATACCTTCCTCCAGAACTTCCGGATCATCCTTTCCCCAACGCTTCAGCATATCGGTATATCCCCGGATAACAGAGATAGGCGTACGCAGCTCATGGCTGGCGTCTGAAACAAACTGTTTCTGACTGTTATAGCTGCGCTCGATCCGGTCGAGCATTCTGTTGATGACGACTGCCAGATCCTTCAGCTCATTCTTGGTGCCTGCGATATTGATCCTGTTTGAAAGATTGCTTTCCGACAGCGTTTCAGCCATGGAAGCGATATCCCGGATGGGAGCCAGCACACGCCTGTTGAGTCGCTGGTCATGACGGAAGAAATAGATCATGCGGAAGACATCGCACAGGATTACTCCGAGCATCAGCATGGCCCAGAAAATCAACAGGTCATGAATATTCAGCCGGATCAGCCACAGACTGTTCTGAGGTGAAGTATAGTAAAAACTGAATTCTTCACTGCTGAAAAGCTTGCTGAAAAAAACAGAGAACTGCTGTCCGAGTCTTGGAAAGAAATCTTTTTCAGGGATGGTTTCCGTGGGAATCGCGGTCAGATAACCCGTTTCAATCACGGACTGAGACTCACCGGCTGCTTCCGGTATCATCCTGCGGATTTCACGGGAAACCGGATAGCTGATAAAAACACACAGAAGCACTGAAAGAATCAGCGCCACGGGAATAAAGCTACGCATCAGCTGGACACAGTAATGAAGGGCGATCCGGAAAGTCAGGGAAAGCCGGACCCGGCTGAGTCCTCCGTGCACTTTTCCGCTGACCCTGTTGGCGATCACAAAATCACGCGTGCCGTTTGCCACTGATGGCTGAAGGTTTTTCTGTTTTTTATTTCTGCTCTTCTTCATAATCAAACAAATAGCCGACTGAACGGATGGTGTGAATCGTTTTGATTCCGAACTGATCATCGATTTTATGTCTCAGATAACGTATGTATACGTCAACGATATTGGAGTCGCCGATATAATCATATCCCCAAACCTCATTCATCAGCTGGTCACGTGTCACGGCCGTGCCGCGGTGCTCCATCAGATATTTCAGTGTGTCAAATTCCTTTTTTGTCAGCATAACCGGTTCGTTCTTCACATGAACCTGCCAGGAGGCAGTATCTATGCTGACGCAGCCGACGGAAAGAATATGATCCTGCTGCTCCTGCTGCACGGCATCTCTGGCTCTGCGCTTTTTGAGTGCGACACGGATCCTGGCCAGCAGTTCTTCGATGGCAAAGGGTTTTGTCACATAATCGTCGGCGCCCATATCAAGCCCCATGACTTTGTCAGAAACATCATCTTTCGCTGTCAGCATGATGATTGGCAGGTCACTGGTATGGCGCAGCCTCCGGCAGACTTCAATACCGCTGAGTTCAGGCAGCATCAGATCCAGAATCAGAAGATCAGGGTCTTTTTCAAGAGCTGTTTCAAGTCCGCTTCTGCCGTCAAAAGCAGTCAGGACTTCATATCCTTCATGTTTCAGTTCCAGTTCCAGAAAGCGGGCGATTTTTTTTTCGTCTTCGACGATGAGGATGGCAGGCATTCGATCAGTCCTTTTCTGTTTTATGCTGAAAACGGTATTCCGTCAGAATACCGTTCACATGATGTGTTTATCCGATCGTAACGGAAGAATATCCGTCCTGATCGTCTTCGGCAGTCACATCGCCGTCCCGCGTTTCCGCCTGGACAGGTACCTGAATGGTCGGTACGCTGGACGCTGCAGCTGAATAAGCGCTATGGAAACTGGTTGCCGCAGGATTGCTTTCAAAAAAGGAATCCATTGTTTCTTCAAGTTCCCTGGCCTGATCGCGCAGGCTCTGAGCCTGATCTTCCAGATCATCCTGTTTCTTTGTTTCCTTAACGGGTTCTTTTTTTGAGTCCGTATTTATGTTCAGGTCAAATCTGACGTTTCCTTTTTTCTGGATGTCCTTCGCTTCATTCGTGATCGTCTGAACAACGCTTGACACGGAGGATTTTGCATTTTGCGCAGCACTCTTTACCATCTTCTCCAGATTTTCCGAGGCGAAATCCGGATCCATGCCTGTGAAGGAGAACTGATAACCGAGGATCATGGAAACAATCACGCCTGCGATGGTCATATGCGGGGCAAAGAGAAGGCACAGTCCCGCAAACAGGACGGAAACGTTGAAAATGTTTGTATCACCCTTGCGGATTTTCACTCTGCTGCGGTAAAGCTTCTGCAGCAGATTCAGTGCTTTCCCTTTGGTTTCGCCTTTCTTTGTGTTCTCATTCATTTTTGTCGTTCCTTCTTTCTCTGAGGTTTCTTCGCTGATAAGTCTTCCGTGCTTTTCAAGATCAATCAGGGCCCGTGTGAGGCTGCCGTTATGGTAATCGAGCAGCGCAACTGCCTCCTGATAGCTCAGTCCGCTTTTCTGTCTGAGCAGTTCAATATCTTCGATCGTGTATGGTTCCATTTGAAGATCTCCTTTCCCGCCGTTTTCCGGCAGGATGATCATATCATACCATGACAGTTTTGTTCTGAAAAGCAGGCAAGAACTACATGAAAATCAGATTAAAAGAAAGACGGTTTTATCTGATCAGATAGGTATAAAACCGCAGCGAATCTTCATCTTTACAGAAAAAACCCGATGTGATACGATAAAATTTAAGAATAGAAATGTTTACAGGGGGATATGATAAGAATATGAGTATTGATCAGATTAAAAACGGTACAGCGATACTGGGCATTGAATTCGGTTCCACCAGAATCAAGAGCGTTCTGATCGGCAGTGATTATCAGGTGATTGCGTCCGGAAGCCATGAATGGGAAAACGATTATGTGGAAGGGATCTGGACTTACAGTGAAAAAGCGATTATTGAAGGACTCCAGGCGAGTTATGCTGATCTGAAGTCAGATGTCCTGTCCCGCTATCATATCCCGCTGACCAGGATCGGCGGCCTTGGCATCAGCGCCATGATGCACGGTTATCTTCCCTTTGATGCCGGAATGCGTCTGCTTGTCCCCTTCCGTACCTGGCGGAATACCATCACCGGCGCGGCGGCGGAAAAACTGACAGAGGTTTTCTCGTTCAACATGCCCCAGCGCTGGAGTCTGAGTCATCTGTACCAGGCTGTTCTGAACGATGAGCCTCACGTGAAGGATATCGCTTTTTTAACAACCCTTGCGGGCTGGATCCATTATCTGCTTACCGGACGGAAGGTCCTCGGCGTGGGCGACGCCAGCGGCATGATGCCGATTGACCCGGACACCTGTACATATGACAGCGGAATGGTTGATTCTTTTGATAAACTGATCGCAGACAGGCAGTATCCCTGGAAGCTGGCAGATATCCTTCCGACTGTTCTCTGCGCCGGTGAAAACGCAGGCCTTCTCACTGAGGAAGGAGCCAGACTGCTTGATCCCTCAGGAGAACTTCAGTCAGGCTGCCCGCTCTGTCCCCCTGAAGGTGATGCTGGAACAGGCATGACTGCCACAAACAGCGTCCGTGCCCGCACCGGAAATGTCAGCGCCGGGACTTCTATCTTCAGTATGATTGTGCTGGAAAAACCAATGAGCAGGGTCTATCCTGAAATTGATATCGTCACAACCCCGACCGGAAAACCCGTTGGTATGGTTCACTGCAACAGCTGTACCAGCGATATCAATGCCTGGGTCTCCCTCTTCCGTGAATTTGCCGGCCTGCTCGGTCTGGAAACCGATGCGGGAGACGTTTTCACCAGATTGTTCAGAAAATCCCTGGAGGCGGACAGCGACTGCGGCGGACTTGTCAACTTCAATTATCTCGCCGGGGAACCCGTCACCGGACTGGCCGAGGGACGTCCCATGTTTGTGCGCCTTCCTGACGCTTCGATGAATCTTGCCAATTTTATGCGCGCTCAGATCTATGCTAGTATGGAAACACTGAAATACGGTATGGAGATTATGAAGAGAGAACATGTCGCCATTGACTGCGTATATGGACACGGCGGACTGTTCAAGACGAAGGAAGTCGGACAGAAGTATCTGGCAGCTGCCATTCATGCGCCTGTGACCGTAATGGAAACAGCCGGAGAAGGCGGCGCATGGGGGATTGCTCTCCTCGCCGATTATATGGTAAACAGGAAAAATGATGAGACATTGGAAGATTATCTCCAGAATCGTGTTTTCACCGGAATGAAACAGATGACCGTTTCGCCTGATCCGGTGGATGAAGAAGGTTTTGACCGCTATATGGAACGTTTCATAAGCTGTCTTCCCGCCCAGAAAGCCGCGGCTGATCATTTCAGGAAATGATGAGGTATTTCAGGTTTGAACGCTGTGATCTTTGATCTTGACGATACGGTTCTCCGCGACGATCTGACGATCTCGGACTATTCGGTCCGTGTTTTCCGCGCGCTTCATTCGAAAGGCTTTCGGATAATCATTGCCAGCGGAAGATCTCAGTTCAGCATGAAACCCTATGTCGATCAGATCGGATGTGTCGATGCCTATATTTCATGTAACGGCGCTGAAATCTGGGAAGGTGCATGTCACCGACTGATGCATCAGGAACTCTTTTCAGTGGATCTGGCGCTAGAGATCGCGCGTTTTGCGGAGAAGCATTCCTGCTACGCTCAGGTATATGAAGGTGGCTGCTTTTACTTCAATCAATACTGTCCCTGGGCGACGCGATATGCGACCTTTACGAGGCTGAAAGGCGTTTATGTCGGCAGGCTGAGCGAGTACATCCACGAGCCGAGGAATAAAGTTCTTCTGATTGATCAGGAAGACAGAATTGCACAGATGTACGAAGAGGCGACAGCTCAGTTTAAAGACAGGGCTTCCGTAACATGCTCCAAGCCGGTATACCTTGAGTTTAATCCCGTCAATGCGACCAAAGGGAAAGCGTTTGAAAGATTATGCTCTGTACTGAATATCAGCAGGGAGGACACGGTCGCATTCGGAGACAGCCTTAATGATCTGTCGATGTTGACAACTGCCGGCATCGGCGTTACGGTTGCCAACGGATGGCCTGTCATCAGAGAGTACTGTGACGATGTCTGCCTGTCCAACAATGAAGACGGGCCTGCCTGTTATCTTAATGAGCATTTTCTGAACGGCGAGGTGGTTCTTTGATTTCAGTAAAGGATTTTGAGTCAGCGCTCCGGCTGGAATGTCTCGTCCCTTCCTCCCGGTCTGAATGGGATATCCGTACGCCTGACCTGAACAGGCCCGGTATTCAATTCTGCGGTTTCTATGAGTTTTTTGCTTTTGAGCGTCCTCAGCTGATCGGAAAAGCCGAAATGGCTTACCTTGAGGAACAGACGTCTGAAAAACGGAGAGAAATCCTTGACAGATATTTCAGCTATCCCGTTCCCTGTATGATTATCTGCAGGAATCTGCAGCCTCCAGCAGAACTTCTTGAAACAGCTGCCTCTCATGATGTCGCGGTTTACTCAAGCCCGATGGTTACGAGCAAATTCACTGCGCTGGCCATCAATTATCTGAACCGCTGTCTTGCTCCTCATATTACGAAACACGGCGTGCTTGTCGATGTATATGGCGTAGGTGTATTCCTGTCCGGGAAAAGCGGCGTCGGAAAGAGTGAGGCGGCTATTGAACTCATAAAGCGCGGCCATCAGCTGGTTGCAGACGATGTTGTGGATATCTGCAGGATAGCGGATGACCGGCTGATTGGCACCTGTCCGGAAAAGATTCGTTACCTGATGGAAATCCGCGGGATCGGTGTCATTGATATCAAGGCGATGTTCGGCATCGGAGCTGTAGCCAAAAGCAAATCAATTGATCTTATTATCGAGCTGGAAACGTGGGATGAAACGAAAGCCTATGACAGGATCGGTATTCAGGATGATGAAATTGAGATTCTCGGTGTCAGGGTTCCCCATCAGCTGATGCCGATCAAACCGGGCCGGAATCTCGCGATTATCGTTGAAGTTGCTGCCAGGAATCTGAGTCTAAAACGAACAGGTTATAATGCCGCCCGTGAATTATCATCCCTTTTCCAGGATGAAATGGGCGAATAAAGGAAGGTGCTTTTATATGATCAGAATTGGCGTAGATGTAGGTGGTACAGGTATCCAGGTCGGCGTAGTCAGCGCGGATAACCGGATTATCAGGGAGGAATCTATTCACACGCGCACGGATCTCCCTTTTGAAGAACAGCTTCGGGAAATGGCCGACTGTATCATTTCTGCAGTGAATAACGCCGGACTGACGGAAAACGATATCGAATCAATCGGTTTCGGTATACCTGGTATCGCTTCTGCCAAAACCGGGGAAGTGATCAAATGTACGAATATGGGATGGCATCATCTTCCCTTCCGCGAAGTATTCAACCGCTACCTGAACAAACCGGTATATATTGATAATGACGCTAATGTCGCCGCTCTCGCCGAGAGTGTCGCCGGTGTCAGCGCAGGGACATCCTCCAGCGTTTTCATCACAATCGGCACCGGGATCGGCAGCGGCATCATCATAAACGGTAAAGTGTGGAGCGGCGCCCACCATATCGGTGGTGAACTGGGGCATGTCATTTTTGACCTGGACGGCGTTCCGTGCACATGCGGAAATCATGGTTGCCTAGAACGGTACTGTTCTGCGACGGCGCTGATCCGTATGGCCAGGGAGGCAGTGGCAGAACAACCTGACTCACTGATCCTGACTTCTGTTGACAATGATCCTTCCCGTATTGAGGCAAAGACTGTTTTTGACACTGCTCGTGCCGGTGATCCCGTTGCGGTGAAAGTATATCAGTACTATATCAGCTGTCTGGCTCAGGCTATAGCCAGTGTCGTGAATCTACTGGATCCGGAGGTGATTGTACTGGGCGGCGGCGTCAGTAAGGCAGGCGACTTCCTGCTGGATCCGCTCTCCAGAGAATACAGGAAATATATACTGTTTAATGATCAGACAATCCCTCCCCTGAAGCTTGCCGTACTCGGCTCTGAAGCCGGCATTATCGGCGCGGCAATGCTCTCCTGAAGAAGAACGATTATGGAGATTCCTCGCAGTTGTTTTTATTCGTGGCTGATTATAGAAAACAGCTGATCAACGAATCGTGGAATACATAAAAAGGGAACTGCATTTCTGCAGTTCCTTTATCTGTAAGTCTGTCTTTACTGTTTGGCGCCGCACTCCGGACAGAATTTTGTTCCGGCGGGAATCTCCTTGCCGCAGCTTGTACAGAAGGCTGTGGCAGCCTGTTTTGCACCGCATTCCGGACAGAATTTGGATCCGGCGGGGATCTGCGCACCGCATGCGGCACAGATCGCTGCAGCAGCGGGAGCAGCAGGAACAGCAGCCTGAGGAGCAGCGGGATTCATACTCTGGGCAAACATCTGCCCCATGGCTGCTCCGGCACCCATACCGACACCCATGCCTGCAACACCGTTCTGGTTGTTTGCAGCGTCACGCATAGCTTCAGCGGCCTGATACTTGGCATACTGATCCATATTGCCAAGCACGCCCATGGAGGTCCGCTTGTCAATACTCTTTTCCACATCTTCAGGAAGGGAAATGTTTTCAATGACAAAGCTACAGAGGGTCAGGCCAAGATCGGCCAGCTTGGGATTAATCGCCTGCAGCGCATACTGGGACAGTTCTTCATAATTGGCGGCAAGATCGAGTGCGGGAATCTTGCTTTCAGCGATCGCGTCGCTCAGTCCGCTGACCAGTGTACGCTTGATCTGCCCTTCAACGCCTTCCACTGTAAACAGCGCGGCTGTGCCGAATACTTCCTTCAGGAATTTGGCCGGATCAGAAACTCGGAAACTGTAAATGCCGAAAGCGCGGATACGGATCATGCCGAATTCGGCGTCACGCATCATGACAGGATTGCTGGTTCCCCATTTCATATCGAGGAACTGTTTTGTATTGACAAAATAGACATCGGATTTGAAGGGGCTGTTAAAGCCGTATTTCCAACTCTTAAGAGCCGTAAGGATCGGCATATTGCTGGTTTTAAGCTCGTATCTGCCCGGCTCGAAAACGTCGGCAAGTTCGCCTTCGTTGACAAAAATGGCAACCTGGCTCTCGCGAACGGTCAGCTGAGCGCCCATCATAATCTCTTTACCGTTCATGTCATATTTGTGCACCATGGTTTTGCCGGAATTGTCGGACCACTCAATTACATCGATCAGTTGTCCTTTGATAGCGTCAAGAATACCCATTTTCTTTCCTCCTTGTTGTTTTATGCTTCATCCGTATTTTCGCACAGAGCAGTCAGTGCCGGAAATACGCGGATTCCTGAAATATGGAGTTCCAGTCCGAAAAACTCTTTCATATGTTCAATGCTGTCTGCTGTATATGTGGTCAGCATCGCGGTCATGGTGTCCACGGTCATGTCCGTATCCACTCCGTGGAGCGGGCATGCCAGCACAAGAATCCTGCCGTCAGAGTGTATAGTCGGCAGAATATGAATGCCGTTCAGATCACCGGCAAAAGAGGTTCTGAGCGCAATTTCAAGCTGGTCTTTGCCGTAATGCCATCTTCCCTCAAGCCTGTCATTCGGAGCGGACTGATCAAGCTCAATCAGCAGGCAGGGACGATCCGCATCCATCCTGCTGCGAAGAAGCCTCATATTGCGATGAAGGTCATCGCTGTTTTTCACTTTGCCGTTAATGACTTTCCGGAAAAACTCATGCCGGCACATCTGCAGATTGTCTCTGGTGCTTGAACGTTCATTGTAGAAATCTGCATTGATCCGGTTTAGAAGGATTTTGAGCTCACTGAGATAACGGAGTACTTCCTCTCCGTTATGGCCGGCTTCGAAAATGGATACGTTCGGGAAATACTGCTGAAGATAAGCAAGGATCAGCTCTTCCTGATCATGATCCACGGCAATGCAGATCCCGTCAGCATGATGTTTGGCGAGGCTGTCCTTTGTTCCTTCAAAATCATGACGGATATGCGGTGGCTTAAAACCGAGCAGCTCCCAGTTCCGGATCCCGGCAAAAGCGTTGAGCACATCCTCCTGATCAGAAACAAGCAAAAGTTTGTACATCCAATGACCTCCGGGGTTTATTGGAATATCATACCAGTATATTATATCCTACTTGATGACAATATGCAAATGAAATCAAATTACTGAAGCGCTTCCTGCATCACTTCAACCGCTTTGATCAACTGAATGTCGTATTTCAGATCCGCGAAATCATACATACCGTTATCTCCTTCAGGAAGGGGCACTTCATAATCCGGAGAAATACCGATTTTATGGACAGCTGAACCGTTCGGTGTAAAATACTGGGCTACGGTGATCTGGAATCCTGCACCTTTTTCTCCGACAGAACTCACCGCCTGAATAATTCCTTTTCCAAAGCTTTTGACGCCAACCGTGACCGCGCCGGCGCAGTCTCTCAGTGCTCCGGTCAGAATTTCAGAGGAACTGGCAGAGTTTTCATTGATCAGGATTACCAGTTTGACATCAACTTTTCCGTCTTTGGTACGGTATTCACTGTCATGCATCTCTCCGTCGCGGTATTTCAGATAGCACACTTCACCGTCATCCATGAACAGATCGGCAATATAACGCGCCTGATCAACCCAGCCGCCCTTATTGTCTCTCAGATCGATAATGATTCCCTTTGCGCCTTCCTGCATCAGTTCGTTGAGCGCCGCTTCAAATTCCCGGTCGCTCTGTCCGCCGAATTCATAAAGTGCGATATATCCGATTGAGGGAGCGATCAGTTTGCTTTCAACCTGATTGACGTTTACGGCCCTTCTGGTGATTGTGTAGGTAATCTCTTCCTTGCCGCGCAGAAATGTCACATCAACATCGGTATTCGGTTCACCGCGCATGATGTCGACGGCATCCTGAAGATTTGTTGCGTTGACATAAAGATCCTCTCCTACCCTGTAGAGAATATCTCCGCGCTGAACGCCGGCTTCTTCAGCCGGTCCGCCCTTAAATACCCTGATAATCGTACACACCTGTGTATCCATATTGGCCTGGATCATAACACCGATGCCGACATAATTGCCTTCGTCATCCTCCCACATCTCGGCATATTCTTCAGGATTATAGTAGAATGAATAGGGATCATCCAGACCGGCCATCAGTCCTCTGGTAGCGTATTCAGTGAGTTTTTCCGTGTCAACTTCCTGATAAAATTCTTCTTTTACGATATCATAAAGGTAGAACATATCTGAAAATTGTTTGTATTTTTCATATTCCTCCCGGCTGATGGGGACTGTATCTCCTGTATTTTCCGAATAGCCGCCGCTCGTGACGGAGGTTGCGCTGTCTGATCTGAACATGGACTGAAGGCGGGTGGCCGGTATCAGAGTACATGAGCTGAGCAGCAGTGCGGAAAGCAGAACGAACAGGATCAGCAATTTCTTTTTCATATGCGGGAGGCTCCTTTCAGACCGAGTATATTAAATCGGATTACATTCCATCCGACAATTCGGAAATAATCCGGAAAATGACAGCATCTTCAAAAACTCGCAGATCAAGGTTGAAATCCTTTTTGATTTTATCCAGCCGGTAATTCAGTGTATTTCTGTGAATGAACAGCTGTTTTGAAGCGGCTGTCAGGTTCAGGTCGTTCTGAAAAAACACCCTGACCGTTTCCAGCATATCGTCGGACATTCTGTTACCTGCCGTTCGGGACAGTATCATCCGTTGCAACTCTTTTTTCTTTTCTTCCGGAATTGTGTCAACAATGCGCTCCAGCAGTTGTTCATCGTAAACAAAAACTTGATCGTTAGGATGATAGCGCATACCAAGATCAAGCGCCTGCTTTCCTTCGGAATAACTGGACCTGAGATCTGTTATTTCGGTATACGCATGTCCGATGCCCGCCCGGATATCAGTGATTCCTTCCGCCTCCATTGTACCGATGACCGCTTCAATGAATTCTTTTATATCATCCGCCGACTGGTTTTCAAGGTCTTTGATGAGAACGGCGGTCTGAAAATCGGAAGCGGTAATCAGGTCACCCGTTTCCAGGGGAGCCATGGAGATAACATACGAATAAAGGTCTCTGTCAAGCGGAGAAAAGGAATGAAGTACGGCAATACAACGTTTTCTTGGCTGCCTGATCATATACTGCTTCATCAGGGAAGGATCGGGTATATAGTCCGGATCGTTAAGCACCCTGTCGAACAGTTCCTGCGCGTTTCCTGGTCTGAAGCGGTTTCCTTTCCCACCGTGGGTAACGGTATATACCAGTTCATTTCCGGCCGGAGTATCAGGCAGGATAAAAACAGTCTCACGGAATACCAGATAAATGTTTCCGTTTGCTGAACATACATGTTCCGGTGAGGCGTCCAGCATCTTACGGACGTCTTCGGAAAGCTCGTCATAACCGCAGACGTCTGCCTGTCTGATGTCCGTATCCATGCGAAACACCTCCGTATACCATGATTTATGATTATAACACAAATCAGGCGTTTCGGAAATAATGCAATCTCCGCCTGTATATGAATTGCCTGCTTGAAACCATGTGTGCCTGAAGGTATAATACATTCAAGAAAAGTCAGCGGAGGTGAACGGCCATGAAACTGTTCCGGTTGGTCGCTGCGCACCTTTGCTTATGCTGTGTTCTTCTGACGGTCTGCGTAGCTTCATCCGAGTTTCTTTTCTCTGATGACCGTTTCCGCGGCAATATGACCACAGATAATCTTGACGCGATAATCAATGAATATGAATTGTTTGACGGATGGTACTGGACGACAAGGTCCGGTGTGGTTCAGACTTTTCACGGATGTCCGGATTCGCCGGGATGGACGTCCTCTGCGGAAGCCTCCGGCCGGAAAGACTATCTGAAAGGCTGGTACGGGTGCCGATGGCCCGTCAACTCAGTGATGGAAACCGCACCAGGCCGGGGCGGATACGCGGAGTGTTTCGGGTTTGCACAGTTCATCGGATATCTGCTTTCAGGAGAAATTAATCCGCAGGGCAACTGGGATTTTTACTACTCTGTGGAAGCCTCCGGAGGGCTTCGTGTCGGGGACATCGTCAGAAGCGAATACACAAAAAAAGGTCACTTTTATCAGCACAGCGCGGTGGTATATGCCATCAACGGCGAGGAAATCCTTTTCCTTCAGGTATCTGGTTCCGCCTGCAACAGGATCTCGGTGGGCCGGGGCTTTAGGGGTGTCAATGCGACGGAGGCCGATTCGCTTGAAGAAATATCCGATCTTCACTGGCTGAAAATTTCGAGATACAATCCTCCTGAATGAAAAAGATCACCCCGGGAAACCGGGGTGATCTTTTTGTGTGATATATTACTGAGTCTCTTATCTGTTCAGGATCGTCTTCTCGGTCTCCTTGTCGAAGAAGTGGAGATGGTTGGTATCCAGGGCGATCTTGATTTTCTGACCGGCTTTGCTGGAAGTACGGGGATCAACGCGGGCGATGATGTTGCCTTCCTTGCCGGTGGTGCTCAGGTACAGATAGGTTTCGGAACCCATCAGTTCGGTAACTTCAACGTCAACGTCAATCGCTGCGGAGGCATACTCGGCCAGTTTCTGCTCGTCGTCGTGAATGTTTTCGGGACGGATGCCCATGATAACTTCCTTGCCGATATAGCTTTCATCAATGAACTTCGCGACCTTCTTTTCCGGTACGACGATCTTGTTGTCTCCGAATGTTGCGACAACATCCTGTCCTTCACGGTCGAGCTTAACATTGAAGAAGTTCATCTGGGGGCTGCCGATGAAGCCGGCGACGAATTCATTGGCCGGATAGTCGTACAGGTTCTGGGGAGTATCCACCTGCTGCACAACGCCGTCTTTCATAACAACGATACGGCTGGCCATGGTCATGGCTTCGGTCTGGTCGTGCGTAACATAAATGAAGGTGGTCTGCAGTCTCTGATGCAGTTTGGTGATCTCAGTACGCATGGCCACACGGAGTTTGGCGTCCAGGTTGGACAGCGGTTCGTCAAACAGGAAGACTTTCGGTTCGCGGACGATAGCACGGCCGAGGGCAACACGCTGACGCTGACCGCCGGACAGAGCCTTGGGTTTTCTGGTCAGGAGGTGAGCAATGTCCAGGATCTTGGCTGCTTCTTCCACACGGCGCTTGATTTCATCCTTGGGGGTCTTGCGAAGTTTAAGACCGAAAGCCATATTGTCATAAACGGTCATGTGGGGATACAGGGCGTAGTTCTGGAAAACCATGGCGATGTCGCGGTCCTTGGGAGCAACGTCGTTCACCAGCTTGTCCCCGATATACAGTTCACCGTCGGAGATTTCTTCCAGACCGGCCACCATACGCAGCGTGGTGGATTTTCCGCAGCCGGAAGGCCCGACAAGAACGATGAACTCTTTGTCTTCAATGTCGAGGCAGAAATCGCTGACAGCCGTTACGTTTCCGGTATAGACTTTGTAAATGTGCTGAAGGGATACACTTGCCATTTTTCCTGTTCCTCCTCTGATTTCAGGGACTCTGCCCTGTTTATACATGTATTATAAGGATTATGAATAAAAAAAGGAATTGCCTGTTTGAACAAGAATTCCTTCTCTTTTTGTGCAATTCTGACAATGAACAGAAAGAATCAGCGGTGATTCCGGATTTCGTTTCTCTCGAGCCTGATATTGTTGATCAGCTCACTGAGCTTCCTGTCGGTATCGGCAAGCAGCGAATCCATATAGTCAAGCGTGTTTTTATGCAGTTCCGCGGCTTCCTGCCGGGCGCTTTCCCTCAGCTCGTCGCATTCGACGCGGGCCCTGCGGACAATACTTTCTTCCTCAACCAGCTGTTGGGCCTTTTTTTCTGCATCACTGATCATCCGGCTGGTTTCGGCTGCCGCCGCATCCATCCGGGCGGAAGCTTCATTTGTCGCCCTGTCCATCAGCGCGTTCGCCTCACGGTTTGCCTGTTCCATGATCTGCTGAGCGTTCTGTGTGGCCTCATTGACCATATTCTGGGCCTGCGTGGACGCGTTTTCAAGGATTTCCCGCTTTTTCTGTTCAGTTTCGTTCCGGATTGTTTCTTCTTCCTGGACGATCGCCGCGGCTTTTTTGACTGTGTCGGGCAGATGATCCCTGAGATATTCCAGCTGCGCCTGCATCAGGTTGCGGTTGACAATACATCCTTCGCTGCTGATCAGGCTTCTTTTGGCATTTTTCAGTTCTTCCATCAAAACGCTGACTGCCTTGAGGCATTCTTCCGAACTTTTGATATCATTGGCCATGAATCAATTCTCCCCTTCCTGCTTTACTATATTTTTTTCGACAACAGATCCAGAATTTCCTCTGCCAGTTCATCGGGAACAAAGGGACGGATATCCCCGCTGAAAGAGGCAATCTCCTTGACGGCTGAGGAGGATATCCCGTTCATGAGGGGATTGCAGGGAATGAAAACTGTTTCGATATTGCTGTTCAGCATTCTGTTGGCTCCCCAGGACTGCAGTTCCTGATCCAGTTCGGAATTTCCCCGTATACCTCTGAGGACAATCGTTTCATTGTTACGGTTCATGTATTCGGCAAGCAGACCGTCCCATTTATCAACGGAAACATTCGGAAATGCCGCACAGACCCTGCGGAGCATCTGGATCCGTTTTTCGACCGGAATGGATCCCTTTTTACGGATATTGTTCATAACAGTAACCGTCACCCGGTCAAACATGCGCGAGGCTCTTGAAATCAGATCAAAATGTCCCTTCGTCACAGGATCGAAGGACCCGGGGAAAACGCAGGAAACCATGTTTTTTTACACTCCTTCTTCTGATAATCTGTAGATCGCGGCGGCACAGAAGCCCCAGCTTCTGCGTTTCACCGCAGAAAAGCATTCCGGGACGAGAGGTTCTTCTCCTGACTGATGTTCCAGAACAATCAGTGTATCGGTTCCGATCAGGGGAATCAGGGCAGAGAATACTTCCCTCATATCAAGCATTGCGTATGGCGGATCGAGAAAAACGAGGTCAAAACTTTCTTTCTCCTTACACAGCGTCTCAATGGCTGCCCGCCAGTCGCACCGAAGCTGTCTGCAGCGTTCATCATAACCCAGGGCCAGGATGTTTTTCTGCTGGACAGCGTATGCCCTTCTGTCCTTATCATTCAAAACGGCAAAAGCGGAGCCTCGGCTCAGGGCTTCGAGACTCAGTGCTCCGCTGCCCGCAAAGAGATCAAGGACACGGCTGCCGGGAATATTGTACTGAATCATATTAAATATATTTTCACGTACGCGGTCAAGGGTCGGCCTTGTATGGATCCCTTCAGGCGCACTGATGATCCTTCCCCTGGATTCCCCGGCTATAATACGCATGTTCTTTTTTACTCTCTTTCGGCCGATTCAGTTCAGCTGTTCCGGTTCATGGCTTCGCGCGGATGAAGCCCGCGCTTTTCTTTGCTTTCTTTCTTTGCGTATCCTTTTCTTTTCATTTTCGGAAATGGCAGTGTGAATTTGCGTCCTGATGTTTCTCCCGGTCAGATAGCCTGTGCCGTAAGCCGCGGCAGGAAGAAGCATAATCAGCGGACTGATCCGCTCGAGGATCATCAGGCCGGTTTTGTTGTCGGATCCGATCAGATTCACATAAGGAATGATCGCAATACGGACAGCGGCACGCAGATAATCAATCAGATGCATGCCTTCAGGCTGAACATAATTGATCAGCGCGTTCCCGATATCGCTTCTTTTAGTATATGCCTGCATCCAGGACGGCAGTGTGCCTGATCCGGTCATTTGCACGGAGGTGTTCAAAGCAAGCAGAACCGCAACAATAAACAATGGAAGCATGCCGATGAGTCCGGTGATATATCCTTTCATCGGATGAAAGCACATGCGCTGTTCACTGTCGCTGAAAGGCTGACCTTTTTCTCTTTTCTGCCACAGGATCTCGCCTCTGTTGACATCATCGGCACCGCGTTTTGATCCGATATTGAAAAGGATGATCAGACCCAGAATAATGGCCGCCCCGTTCAGAAGCAGTCTGAGAAGAAAATTGCTGAATATGGCGGAAGCACAGGCGATAAAAGTGACAAAAATGATGATGATAATCGTACCGAAAAAAGCCGGTATGGTTCTGACGGACCTTTCGTCGAATATGGATCCTGTAAGATAAGGCTTGCGTACTTCTTTCGTGTTCTGTCCCCCGGTGGATTTCATGTTTATTTTCATCGTTTTCACTCCCGAACGGATCTTTTCCGGTATATACGGTCTACCCTGCTTCCGACGCTTAAGAGGATTTCATAACTGATGGTTCCTGCCCAGGATGCAATATCCTCCGCAGTAATTGATTCTTTGCCCGACTGTCCCATAAGGATGACTTCGTCTCCGGCGGAAATTCCGTCGATATTTGAAATATCGGCCATCATCTGGTCCATACATATTCTGCCGATTATTTTGGCACGCTGACCGCCGATCAGTACATATCCGTCTTTTCCGGCAGCCCGGAAATATCCGTCCCCGTAACCGCAGGTAACGGTCGCCACGCGGACGGTACGTTCGCTTCTGAAATCCCTGCCGTAACTGATAAAAGTATACGGATGCACTTCCTTTATATAGCTGATGTCTGCACTCCATGTCATGCAGGGGCGAAGCGGCAGGTCAGTGGGTACAGGAGGATAACCGTACAGGCTGATTCCGGCGCGGACCATATCCATCGCCATTTCAGGAAAACGATGAATCGCCGCAGAATTGCAGCAGTGCAGGATAACATCTCTGTCGAGCGGTGCTGTCAGTGTCCGGAACAATGCATATTGCTGCCGGGTATAGCGTAGGCCGTCTTCATTGCCGTCCGCGTCGGAAAAATGCGTATAGGCACCGGTCAGATTAACGCGGTGGCTTTTCGCAACCGCTGAAAGAACATCATCTCTTTCCGCCTGATTCCTGACGCCGATGCGTCCCATACCGGTATCACATTTCAAATGGACTTCGGTCTGTTTCTGCAATTTTTCCGCAGCCTGTTCACATAATATGACCATATCCGGTGAACAGACGGTCTGGATCAGCCCATACTGCACGCCGGTTGCAGCGTCCGTTTCAGTTACGGCTCCGAGAACAAGAATCGGGACGGTAATTCCCTGCTCCCGCAGGAATTTACCTTCTCCGGCCGAAGCGACAGCAAGCATATCGGCTCCGCCGCGGATCGCAGCTCGTGCCGTTTCTTCGGCACCGTGCCCATAGCCGTCCGCCTTGACGACAGCCATCATCCTTGCAGAGGGCGGAGTGACGGAACGGAGCAGTTCCATATTGTGCTGAATCGATGAAAGATCAATAATCCTCCTGTTTCGCGGTATCATGGATCAACGGTCCTTTCCTGTGGATTCCAGAAAATGCCTGTGTATCTGATCGTTCAGCAGGTTAATATCGCCGCAGCCCATGGTAATGACCAGATCACCGGGTTTCCAATGCTCCTTCAGGTACCCCTCAGTATCGTCAAAAGACGGCGTCCATATTGCGTTGATTCCGTGACGGAGCATACCGTCCACCAGCATACCGCTGTTCAGATTTCCGGGATCCTTTTCCCTTGCGGCACAGATATCGGTGACCAGTGTGAAATCAGCTTCTTCCGTACAGGTCAGGTACTGTTCGAACAGTGTGCGTACCCGGCTGAAAGTATGCGGCTGGACGACTGCCCATAGACGGCCTTTGCAGCGCTTTCTTGCAATGGAAACGGCGTTGCGCATCTCTGCGGGATTATGTCCGTAGTCGTGATATATTTCGACGCCGTCAATCGTGTCTGTCAGTTCAAAGCGTCTGTGTGCGCCGGCAAACCGTTCCAGCGTGGCCGCCGCTTTTACCGGATCAAGTCCGAGCTCATTTGCCGTCGCGATGGCGGCAAGTCCGTTCATGACGTTGAAAACGCCGGGTACACTCATGTGTATGTTAGTCAGGGCTTTCCCGTTATGACACAGTTCAAAGGAGATATATCCCCTGTCATCCTCCGTCAGGCTTTCCGGATGCCATTCATGCGAACTGTCCATTCCGAAAAGGACCTTTCTGCACTTCACCCGGCTGAAACATCGGAGAACACGCTCGTCATCACCGTTGCCCACAGCGATGCCATTGCCCGGAAGAAGCCCCAGGAACCGGCCGAAAGTATACTCAATCTCATCAATGTCCCTGTAACAGTCCAGATGATCAGCGTCAATGTTCAGGACGACAGCGACAGATGGAGAAAGATGCAGGAAACTGCGATTGTATTCGCATGCTTCCGCAACGAAAATCGGTCCGTGGCCGACCCTTGTGCTGCCACCGACGGCGTCAAGACGTCCGCCAATATGGATGCTGGGATCCATGCCGTTCTCCAGCAGCATCTGGCTGAGCATGGAGGTGACGGTTGTTTTTCCGTGAGCGCCTGAAATGCCGACAGCCTTTGGAAATCCCTCCATAAGCTGGCCGAGCAGTGTTGCCCTTTCGATGCTCGGAATTCCGAGACGGTCCGCCTCGACCCGTTCCGGATTGTCTTTCGCGATTGCGGCGGAATAAACCACAAGATCAGCCCCGTGAACATTATCAGCCCGATGACCGATAAAAACTTCCGCATGTTTTTCGCGGACAAAATGAACAAGATAGGTTTCGTCCCTGTCGCTTCCGGAAACCTGATATCCCTGATCGATCAGCATTTCCGCAAGCCCGCTCATACTGCTCCCGCCAATGCCGATCATATGAATCCTTCCGCCGGGAAAATTCCGGATATGGGCAGTATTCAAGCGCAGTCACCTCCTGTTACTGGTCTATCACGATCCGCGGGTTTTCGCGGCTGGGGCGGTACATCACGAACCTGCGTCCGATAAACTGGATCGGTTCTGCGCCGGTTTTTTCACAAAGGATGGTCAGTGCGCTTTTCGCATCCAGAGGAGCGCCCTGCTGAACACATCCCTTGATCAGCTCTCTCGCTTCAAGTGCGTCGTATACTTCCTTGATTACGTGATCGGTGACGCCGTCTTTTCCGATATAAATAATCGTTTCCAGCGGATTTGCCATTTTACGCAGTGCCGCTCTCTGCTTCCCTGTCATGCCGGTCCCTCCGTTCCCTGTGGGTCTTATTCAATGAAATCGAATTCCATTTCTGCGATACGTATGGTTGAACCTTCCCGTGCGCCGGCTTCACGGAGCGCATCGATGACACCGAGTCTCCGGAGTGTGCGGTGAAACCAGTTGAGGCTTTCCTGATCTTCGAAATTCACACTGTCAATCAGCCTGTTCATACCCGATCCGGAAACAATAAATACTCCGTGTTCCTCAGTGATTTCAAAAGCGTTATAGTCTTCCTTCTCCTCAGGAATCTCCTCTTCGCTGAAATGCAGCACAGGCGGAAGGGTTTCAAGCCGGCGTGCAGTTTCATCCAGAAGTTCTTCAAATCCCTGATGCGTTGCAGCGCTGACAGGAAATACAGGACATCCCATACCGTCTGCGAGCGCCTGAACCCTTTTCAGGTTCTCTTCGGCACCGGGAATGTCCATTTTATTGCATACGATGATCTGAGGCCTGTCCCCCAGGTCTCCGTATCGGTCCAGTTCGGAGTTGATGCGGTCGAGATCGTCGCAGGGATCTCTGCCTTCGCTGCCTGATACATCCACCACATGGAGGAGCAGCCTGGTCCGTTCGACATGCCTGAGAAAGTCATGGCCCAGCCCGGCTCCGTCAGCCGCGCCTTCGATCAGTCCGGGAATGTCCGCTACAACGATATCCTTTCCGAACCTGCGGATAATCCCGAGATTCGGTGTGAGCGTAGTAAAATGATAGTTGCCGACTTTCGGGCGGGCGCTTGTAATGACGCTGAGAATGGAACTTTTACCGACATTCGGATATCCGATCAGGCCGACGTCGGCAATTGTTTTCAGTTCCAGACGGAGAGTTCTGACATTTGTCCGGATACCCGGCCTGGCAAAATTCGGAGCCTGTCGGGTCGGAGTGGCAAAATGATGGTTCCCCCAGCCGCCTTTTCCGCCGTGAAGGAGCAGGCGCGTTTCACCGGGAGTATCCATGTCTGCCATGACGCGGTCGGTGGGATCGTCAATAATGACCGTCCCCACGGGGACCTTGATGATCAGGTCTTCCCCTTTTTTTCCGGAACAGCGGTTGGCTTTGCCGTCTTCCCCGTTCTCGGCAGTATATTTGCTCCTGAATCTGAAATCGAGCAGGGTATGCATGTTCGGATCCGCGAAAATCAGAATATCCCCGCCGCTTCCGCCGTCTCCGCCGTCAGGCCCGCCGTTGATAACAAATTTCTCACGATGAAATGAGGTGGATCCGTTGCCGCCGTTGCCGGCTTTCGCGGTGATCCTGACATGATCTACGAAATTACCCATGCTGTTCTTTATAAATCCTTTCAGTTTCTCATTGCGTGAATCGGCGCGGGAATTCTTCCGCCTCTTGCGATGAAAGCAGCATTGCTGTATCCGTTAACAGGCATAACGGGCGCGTGTCCGAGCAGACCGCCGAATTCCACGGTATCACCGGCCTTTTTGCCGACGGCGGGGATGATGCGTACGGCTGTCGTTTTATTGTTGATCATGCCGATCGCCGCCTCATCGGCAATGATACCGCTGATCGTTTCCGCGGAAGTGTCTCCCGGAACAGCGATCATGTCCAGGCCGACAGAGCAGACGCACGTCATCGCTTCCAGCTTTTCCAGGGTCAGCGCTCCGGCGGACGCCGCCTCGATCATTCCGATATCCTCGCTTACAGGAATGAACGCGCCGCTGAGGCCGCCCACGTGATTGCTGGCCATGATGCCGCCCTTTTTTACCGCGTCATTCAGCAGCGCAAGGGCAGCGGTGGTTCCAGGCGCTCCGGCGTATTCCAGACCCATCTCCGTGAGAATATAGGCTACCGAGTCTCCTCTCGCCGGTGTCGGAGCCAGGCTTAGATCCACAATGCCGAACGGAATATTCAGCCTGCGGCTTGCTTCTCTGGCAACTAGCTGACCGACCCTCGTAATCTTGAATGCAGTCCGCTTGATTGTTTCCGCCACGACGTCGAAAGGCTGTTCCCTGACGCTTTCCAGTGCGACCTTGACAACACCGGGTCCGGATACGCCTACGTTGATGGCGCATTCCGGTTCACCTGCGCCGCAGAAGGCGCCGGCCATAAAGGGATTATCCTCAACCGCGTTGGCAAAAACCACAAGTTTCGCACAGCCGAGCCCGTCGTTTGACGACGTTTTTTCCGCGGTCTGTTTGATGATCCGGCCCATTTCCCGTACGGCGTTCATATTGATACCGGCCCGGGTTGAAGCGACATTGACGCTGGAACAGAGCAGTTCAGTCTCACTGAGTACCTGCGGTATCGATGCCAGCAGACGTTCGTCGGCGTCCGTTGAGCCCTTGTGCATGAGCGCGGAGTACCCGCCGAGAAAATTGACGCCAACTTCCTTTGCCGCACGGTCAAGCGCACGGGCAATCGGCACAGGATCACCCTGCGCAATCATACTGACAGGCGTTACGCTGATCCGCTTGTTGACGATCGGAATCCCGAATTCCTTTTCGATCTCCTCGCCGGTATGGACCAGATTCCTTGCTGTATAGCAAATCTTGTCGTAAACACGGTCGGCACAGCGGTCTGCTTCCGCCTCGGAACAGTTCAGCAGGTTGATTCCGAGTGTGATGGTCCGGATATCAAAGTTTTCCTCCTGAATCATCCGCATCGTCTGAAGGATTTCGCCTGTTTCAATCATGGTTGTCCTCCTTCAGATGCGGTGCATTGCGTCAAAAATGTCCATACGCTGCATGTGAATGGTCATTTTCAGTTCGTCTCTTACCGGCTGAAGTCCCTTGTCGATCTCTTCAAAGCGCAGATGAGCTCCGTCCAGGTCCACTACCATCATCATGGTAAAATATCCGTCCAGTATCGTCTGTGTGATATCCAGAATATTGATATTCATTTCGCTCAGCTTGGTAGCAACTTTTGCGATAATGCCTGTTGAATCAAGGCCTGTAACAGATATCAGCGCTTTGGTCATGATAATTAACTCCTCCGGTTCATTAATCATAATATTATAGAGGCGCCTTTGTCCGTTTGTCAATTTTACTTTTTTTTCATCGCTCATTATGATATAATAATTCAGTTAAGTTATCGCAGGAAGGAGGGGATCTTCATGAACCGTCTGATACTTGCGTCTCGTTCACCGCGCCGGTGCGAGCTGCTCTCCCGTATGGGACTGTCTTTTGAGACGGATGCTCCTGATGTCGATGAGGAATGCGATCTCCCAGCTTCGGAAGCAGTTCAGCTGCTTTCACTTCGAAAGGCTTCAGCTGCTTTTTTGCTTCATCCGGACTGCTTTATACTCGGCGCTGACACACTGGTATCGATTGACGGCCGGTCGCTTGGAAAACCGAAGGATGAGGCGGAGGCTTTCCGGATGCTGAAATCGCTTTCCGGACGCACTCACCAGGTTTATACCGGCGTTACAGTCATTTCTCCCGGCGGTGGAAACCTGACGGCGCTGGATTGTACCGACGTCACATTTGACAGCCTTGAGGATGACGAGATTATGGCCTGTGTCCTTTCAGGCGAGCCGATGGATAAGGCCGGCGCTTACGCGCTGCAGGGACGGGCGGGAGCCTGGATCACGCATCTGAACGGATCCGACACTTCTGTGATCGGACTTCCGCTCTATCTGGTCCGCAGGCTGCTGATCCGCTCCGGTTTTCCTCTTTACGGAAATGCCTGAATATGACAAACACGATTAAAGGATGATTGTACTATGCCTTTTCTGGCACCTGATATCGGTATTGACCTCGGAACAGAGAACATCAATCTCTACGTGCGCGGCCGCGGCATCGTGATTTCGGAGCCCTCCCTGGTTGTGCTTGACCGTGAAAACAAGCATACCGTCCGTGCGGTCGGTGACGAAGCCCGTTTCCTTTACGGCCGGTCACCGGATCAGTTGATCGCTGTATCGCCGATCCGTAACGGACAGGTTGCCGATTTCGATATAGCGGAACTGATGTTCAAGTATTTCATCAGGAAGGCGATCGGTGTTTCCTATATTGGAAAGCCGCGGATTATCGTCTCCGTTCCCTGCGGGATGAACGATGTCAACCGCAAGGCGCTCACTGAAGCGATCCATATGGCCGGTTCCAAGCACGTTTTCCTGATCGAAAAGCCTTTTGCTTCCGCAATCGGAACGGGTCTTCCGGTATATGATCCGATCGGGAACCTGGTTGTGGATATCGGTGCCGGTACGACGGATGTCGCTGTGATTTCTCTCGGAGGATTGGTCGTTTCCCAGAGCGTTCAGGTCGGGGGAAACAAATTTAATGAAGCGATCGCCGAATACCTGCGCAAGGAATGCAGCATACTGATCGGCGAGCAGACCGCAGACAACATCAAGAAAGATCTGGCTTCCGCGCTTCCGCTCGATGAACCGCGCTCGATCCTGGTCCGGGGCGTTAATCAGCTGAATACTTCCGCCGGCACAGTGCAGTTCTCTTCCGAGCAGGCCTATGAAGCTGTCAGAAATCCCTGCAGGGCGATCGTCAAAACGATTCGCTGGGTGCTGGAAAGGACCCCTCCTGAACTGGCCGCTGATATCATGAAAAGCGGCATCCATTTGACGGGCGACGGCGCACGCCTTTTCGCCCTTGACCGTTATATCTCCGAAAGTCTCGGCATGCCCGTATTGCTGGCGAGAGATCCCGGTGACTGCTGCATCCTGGGTATCGGATACCTGACGGAAAACATACAGCTCGTGACGCCCCAGGACAAAAAGTCCAGGCCGTCTATGAAATAACCCAACCGGCTTTTGATCGGAAGGAGGTGAGATCCGGTTATGTCTGCAAGGAAAAAAACCAGTAAGAATTCAGAGGACCGCCGTCCTGTTGTGACTGACGATTTTATTTATGATGAACCGGATACCGCCTTCGATAACGGTGAGGAAAATACACCGCTTTCCGATACCCCCGAAGAAGCGATCCGCAAACTGAAACGCAGGCGCGCAGGGTCCGAAAAAAACGATTCCTCAGATGATACGCCTGACATACAGGACGCACCGGAAGAAACGCCCGGATCGGAAACGGCAAAGGTTTATTCGTCAGGAATCATGCTCGATGAAAACCTGCAGCCGGTTTACACGAAAGAAAAAAAGAACCGTCGCCCGCATCCCGTGATCCGGGGCATCATTCTGACACTGGTTACCCTGTCGCTGCTTCTTGCCGTGATATCCTTTGTTTTTCACAGGATCTATGAAAATACTCCCGGACTGGATATCCCTGAAAATGCAATCGGGTCGGTTGTCACGCCCGTCCAGGATTTTTTCTCCGGACTGACGGAAACTGTTTTCGGGTACTTCAGGTCCATGAAACTGCGGGCGAACATTGAAGCTGAATACAATGCCCTCAGGGCTGAGAACGAACAGCTGGTCTATAAAGCGATGCTTGCGGATGAACTGCAGAACACGCTGTCAATGTATGAAGATCTGTCCGATGAGATCAAGGCCAATCAGGAAATGTCACCGATTGTCTGCAAGGTCGTCGGTAAAAGTGATTCAAACTACTTTTCCACACTGTCAATCAACAAGGGGTATGAGGACGGTGTGAAAAACTATATGGCTGTAACGATTTCAGGCGCACTTGTCGGCTATACGGAAAGTACCCAGGCCCATAAATCCACGGTCCGTACCATTATTGATTCCGACGCGTCGATCGCCGCGCTGATCCAGTCATCGCGTGATCAGGGAACCGTCCGCGGTACGCTCGGTGTGGACGGTACGCCGTTATGCCGCATGTATTATCTTCCGGATGACAATCTGCCGCGTCCTGGTGATCTGGTCGTCACTTCCGGTGTCGGTCTCTCCTTCCCCAAAGGAATTCCGATCGGTACTGTCAGCGCCAGTACCCGCGGAATGGATGCGAACAAACAATATATCGTCCTGGAGCCGATTGTGGATTTCCAGCATCTGGAATATGTGATCGTGCTGAAATATCAGCCTGAGGCCGAGGCGATTGAAGGAAGGGAAAACGGAAGAACGGATGTCAGTCTTCTTCCGCTGGAAAGCGCCAGACCGTCGCCTGTAGTTCCGGAAATAGCGTCTTCTCTGTTTGAGTCCCAGACCGAAAACACAGTCGACCCCAATGACACGGAAACGCCTTCCCCTGAACCGACGGAAACACCTTCCCCGACGCCTTCTCCAACCCCCACTGCCGCACCCACATCCGACACGACTTCCCTGACATATACGGTTGTTCAGCGCGGCGGAGATCCCACGCCGACGCCTACTCCGACAGCTGCTCCCACCTACACGCCGTATTTTACTCCCGATCCGGACGAAATGACGTTCGAGGAAGAGGGTGAATAGATGAACAGTCAGACTGCAGGCAGGGAAATGCAGGCCGGATTCCTCAGAAAGTATCTGTCATACGCGCTTATCGTTATCCTCGGATATCTCTGCCATGTGTGTATCATCCCCTATTTTCGCCCCTTCGGCGTTTCTCCGAATCTTCTGTATGTGGTAATCGGGGTTATTACGGTCGCTTACGGAAAACTTCGGGCGTTCTGGGTTGGCGTGTTTTACGGGCTGGTCATGGAAATCATGCTTCCTTCGGTCACTTTCCTGAACCTGGCCGTCTATCCGATCACGACGCTTTTCTGTTCCTTCGCTTTCGCTGACAAACCGCTGAAGACCATTGAATATGAAAGGGCTACCAACAAAAACCGGAAGGAGCTTCCGGCATGGCTTCGTACTGTGCTGTGCACCGCGTTGAATACGCTGATTTACGAGACGGTAAATGTGACATATATTTATATCGGAGGATCTGTCCTTCAGGCAGGGCATTTTCTCAGGGCATTTGCATGTATAATCCTTACCTCATTGCTGTGCTTCATTCTGTTATTTCCGCTGAGGAGAATGATATTCGGGCGCAAAACGGATATCCTCGTTCTGAAAAGCGCGCCTGTTGTATTCCGAAAGAACTGATTTCCGCAGGATGACTGCTGCTGTTCCGGAGAAAGGAGCTGAAAAATGGAAAAGAAGAACAGAACTCCCGAATTCTGGCGTTTTGCCGGTTTTCTGGCGATTGTTTTCGGCATTTTCATCTGGCTCGTGTCCGGTTTGATCAATCTGCAGCTGAAACAGACCGATGAATTGGCCGAAAAAGCTGAAACAACCAAAACAAAAACTATCGCGCTTCGTGGGAAACGCGGAAACATCTCAACTTCCGACTCTGTCATTATGGCGGAAGATGAACTGATTTACAATGTTACTTTTCAGAAGGACGCGACAGCCAACACAAAGGAGCTATATTATCAGTATACCACTTCCATCCTTGAAACAATCGACATTGTTGAAAAGAATAACGGAAAAATATCAGTATCCTTTGTTATTGAACGCAATACTGAACCAACGCCGGAGAATCCGGGTGAATGGACCTTTAATTTCGGAAGCGGCATATCGGATTTAGTCCGTGACACCCGCGAAGACCAGTGGCGGTCAAACAACTATCTGACGAATAAGGTCAAGTATAAAACAGCCGACCAGTGTATCGAAAAACTGAAGGACAGATATCAGATTACCACTGATCCCAATAATCAGGACACCACCAAAATTCTTGTCTCAGAAGAAAACATGCTCAAAATCATGGCGATCTATTCTGAGATGCAGATGAACATATTCAATTCCCAGCCGATCATTATCGCGAAGGATGTCCGGTACGAAACCGTCATTGAAATAGAGACGCGCTCCATGATGCTGCCGGGGATGAGTGTTGAGATCGGCACAAAGCGTGTCTATCCCAGATCCAATCTCGCCTCGCAGATTATCGGCTATACCGGCGCCATTCCCACCAGGGCCATGTGGCTTACGCTGCAGGCGAAAGGTTACTCATATAACGATACGATCGGCCGTGACGGCATTGAATCATCGATGGAAGAGTGGCTGACTCAGAACACGTCCCTGAAAAAAGGCTCGAAGGTCGTGGAACGCGATCAGATGTCACGCGTTGTCCGTGAACTCAAAGAGTTCTCCACCAAACCGAGAGACGGCGACAACGTAAAGCTTACGCTGAATGCTGCATACCAGCAGGAAGCGGAACGGTGTATCCGCAACAATGTAATCACGGTTCGCAACAACCAGGAAAAAAAGCTGGCTTCCGAATCCTGGCTTGAAGCGAACAAGAGTGATATCCATAACCGTGACTGGGTCAAATATCCGCTTCAGCTCGCCGAGCACGGTTGCCTGATTGTGCTGGATATGCAGTGCCGCGTCCTGGCGCTCGCCAATTATCCGACCTATGATCTGAACGCTCTGGTAGCTGGCGGCAAAGATGCCATGGCGATCCTCGGTGATTCCAGGAACCTGCTGCTGAACTATGGTATTCATGCGAGAGGAACGCCGGGTTCAATTTTCAAGATGGTAACCGGCATGGGCGCCCTGTCCGAAGGGGTGCTCAAGCTGACGGAAACCATATCCGATATGGGGTATTACACCAAGTACAATCAGGACCTTACAACCGCGCCAAAGTGCTGGATCAATAAAAACTACAGATGGCAGCATGCAAATCAGACCATCGTTGAAGGGCTGACCAACTCCTGCAATTATTTCTTCTACGAGCTGTCTTCCCGTCTCGGGGAAGAGCGCCTCTACCGTTACGCTTCTCTGTTCGGCCTGACGTCCAAAACGGGCATTGACCTTCCTGGTGAGGTCCATTCGGTCGTCGGATGTCAGAATACACTGTATGATCCTTCCAAGCCCGTCAACGAAGCAAATCAGGACACATCCCTGCCGATCATTGTTTTCAACTCGATCAAGAAACATCTGAGAAACTGCGGCCAGTCCCGCAATATCGAATATGATGACGAACGGCTTTCCATCTGTGCCAAGCGCCTGATGGACATGGCTGTGAACAAGAATGAAAGCGAATGGCTTGAAAACATGCGCACCATTCTGATGGAAGAGCTGAACATGACCAAGGAAATGGTTTACCTCCAGTCTGTGATCGGTGACACCTACAATTACATGAACGATATTAAATGGGGCGGTGGTCAGACGATTCTGACCGGTATCGGGCAGTCCGTAACAGTGCTCACCCCGATAGCTGTTGCCCGTTATGTCTGCACAGTGGCCAATGACGGCCGTCTTTACAATGTATCCCTGATTGACTCAATCACTTCCCCGGAGGGAGAGATTCTTTCCCAGAGGGAACCTACGCTGATTCACAGGCTTGAACATTCGGACGAATACCTTAGCAAAATCCGAGAAGGGATGAAAGGCGTGGTTGACGAATCCGGTACCGCAAAGAAATATTTCCGGAACTGGCCGTATCAGGAACAGATCGCCGCGAAGACAGGAACGGCTCAGGTTACCTCTATCGACCTGGAGAACAATGCCTGGTTTGTCTGCTTTGCACCTTATGAAAACCCGGAAATCGCTGTGGCCTGTTTCATTCCGAACGGGTATTCGGGATCTGAATCCTCTATCGCTCCGCGTGACTTTATTGAGTGGTATATGAAGCAGAAAACGCTGCGCGGTGTTGATATCGTTTTGCCTTTGGGGAATTCTTTGGCTCCCTGACCACGGAACGGAGGAGTATCATGTCAAAATGCTATGCAGTCGCCTCAGGAAAAGGCGGCGTCGGCAAGTCGGTCATTACGGCGAATCTCGCTTCCGCTCTTACAGGGAGCGGCAGCCGTGTTCTGATTATAGACGCTGATATCGGCCTTCGTTCCCAGGATGTTATGCTTGGTCTGGAAAACCGCATTGTCTATGACCTGATTGATGTATCAACGGGGGAATGCCGTCCGGACCAGGCAATTCTTCCCTGCGAAACGAACCCTTTGCTTCATCTTCTGCCTGCTGCCCAGTTTGACAGGGCCAAGGCACTTGATCCAAAAAAACTGGCCCGTATCATTCATTCCCTTCGAAGCTCCTATGACTATATTTTCATTGACTGTCCGGCCGGTATCGAACGGGGTCTCCGGAATGTGCTGAACGCCGGTGTGGACGAGATCCTTTTGATTGTGTCTCCTGATGATGTTTCTTTGCGCAGCGCGGAAAGAACCGTACAGGTCATTGACGCAAAAAAAGGCCCCCGTCCGCTGCTGATTGTCAACCGCCTGGACGGGGAGCTGATCCGTAACGGCGAAATGATTACTGCACAGACCGCCAGCCAGGTACTTGATCTCGGACTGCTGGGAGCGATTCCCGAGGATCCTGTCGTATATCGTTCGGTGCTGCGGCATGATCTGTTTGTTCATTATGACTGTGAAGCCAGAAACGCTGTAATGCGCATATCGTCCAGGATTCAGGGACATAATCTGCCTGTCGCTGTTTACGGAGAAAGAAAGCATTCTTTTTTCAGGAGACGCATGAAGGAAAACAGACGTCTGAAGGAGGTGACTCCGATTGACAATTACTGAAAACCGGCATTCAAGGGCTCACGTGGACGGTGTCCTGATCGCGATGGTGTTTGCCATGGCCCTTTTCGGCATCGTTGCCGTATGTGTTGCGACCTATACTCCTCAATCCGCGTCAGATGCGTCATTCCTGCAGCATGTTTTCGAATCTGATTCCACCAAAAAACAGTGCCTGTTTGTGCTTATAGCGCCGCTGGTAATTGGTGTTATCATGGCTTTCCCGTTTGATATTCTTCTGCGCCGGGCTGAACTGTTTTACTGGGCATCCTTCATCCTGCTGGCTGTCACAACCATATTTAACCGCGCCACAGGCGTTAAAGCGTGGCTTGATACCCTGTGGGGATATACCATTCAGCCCTCGGAGTTTGCCAAACTGGCCATGATCCTCATTCTTGCCAAAAACCTGTCAAGGCAGGACCGGCCCATGGCAGATATCAAATCCTTCGTTCATATTTTCATGCTGGTAATCCTGCCCGGTCTCGTCATTCTGCTGCAGGGCGAAACGGGATCGCTGCTGGTGATTATTTTCATGTTCGCTGTCATGATGTACTTCTCCAACGTATCCATGAAAACGCTGATCGTTCTGGCGTCTCTTGCGATTCTCGGCGTTCTTTCCATATACGGATTTATGAAAGCCACAGGCTCGACAGACTATCGTCTCGCCCGGATCGCGGGCTGGCTGAATCCGGATGTGTATTCCTCTTCTGACGCATACCAGCAGACCATGTCAAAGATGACCATCGGTTCCGGCGGGCTGTCGGGAAACGGCATGTTCATCAGCGGAGCGATCTCTCAGCTCAATTATGTTCCCGCGGACTGGACGGATTTCATTTACGCGACCATCGGTGAAACCTGGGGGTTTATCGGCTGCGTCGCGGTTCTCATAGGCTATATGCTGATTCTTCTCAGGATGCTGTACCTGGCATGGTTTACACGGGATAAATTCGGTCGGCTGATTATTATCGGCGTGATGGGCATGTTGCTTTTCCATGTGATGGAAAACATCGCAATGACGCTCGGACTGATGCCGATTACAGGAATTCCGCTGCCTTTTCTGTCATACGGAGGATCCAATATGATGACGAATATGGGCGGTGTCGGCCTGGTCCTGAATGTTACGCGGAACCGTTCGTTGAACGTGATTGTCAATACGCCGCAGACATTCTATAATCCTTACCGTGTCAGGAAACGTTTCAAAACAAAATCCTATTGACCGTATGAACGATCGGGAGTTGATTCAATGGACGGGTTTTTCAGTGAAGAATATTTGGTTCAGGGCTCCGGTTACCGGGATGTTATGAATAAAACAGTGCTTCCCTGGCTCACGGGAAAGGAACATGCATCCGTTATTCCCGGATTTGAGAACCGTCCCCTCTACTGTGTTTCCTACGAAGCGGAGAATCCTGTT
Source organism: uncultured Clostridia bacterium (assembly GCA_946411525.1). Classification (GTDB taxonomy): domain Bacteria; phylum Bacillota; class Clostridia; order Christensenellales; family Aristaeellaceae; genus Aristaeella. The sequence continues at coordinate 202,704 of CAMKEI010000001.1, forward strand.
GCCACCGTCCTGATCGTCCATGGTTTCACAGAAAATGCATATAAATATGCTGAGCTGATCTGGTCGCTGCTGCATCTGGGCTTTTCGGTCATTGCATATGACCAGCGTGGTCACGGGCGTTCCTGGCGCGCGGAAAAGATCCCTTCCCCTTCGGTTACTCATGTTGATCATTTTTCCGAATATGTCAGTGACATGAAGATCATCTGCGACACCTGTGCGCCGGGCTCATCGAAACCGTTCTTTGTTTTTGCACATTCCATGGGCGGCGCCGTAACGGCACTGTTCCTGGAACAGTATCGTAACATATTCTCAGCGGCTGTTCTTTCATCTCCCATGATTGCGCCGTATATCGGCGGTCTTCCTGTTCCCATTGCTTCCGCTGTCGGTAATGTGGCAGAATTACTCGGGCAGAGGAAAAACAATCCGTTTTTTATGAAACGGTACAGCGGTCCGGAAGATTTCGCCACCTCCTGCGCTTCAGATCCTGAACGTTTTTCCTGGTATGATGAGATCAAGGCTGCCAGAACCGAGTTTCAGAACAGCGTGCCTTCCTGGCAGTGGACGACTGAAGCGCTTCATGTGACGAAGAAAATCCTTGCTCCCGGTGAGCCTGAAAAGATCTCCTGCCCCGTGCTGCTTTTCTCCGCCGAAACGGATTTCAGCGTGCTTCCTGAACCGCAGGAACGTTTTATACAGCGTGTGTCTGACGGAAAGCGGATCATGGTGAAAGGAGCACGCCATGAGATCTTCCGTTCTCCTGACAGCGTTCTTGTCCCCTGGTGGCATTCAGTCATCAGTTTTTACAGGGAACATCTGCCCGAACAGTAAGAGGAGGATATCCATGAAACACAGATCTGTTTTTCCGGTTCTTTTTTCCATCGTCATGATGATCTTCGTCGCTTTCCTGCTGTGGTATATTCCTGCTGTCAGCAGCCTTCGCTTTACGCTGAATGATAAACAGCAAAGTCTGGAAACCAGTCAGGGCCGGGAGCGCAAACAGCAGTATGAATATAATCAGACCGTTGAGGCTATCCCTGAAACGGAAGCTGAACTGGAACGGGTTCTGCCGCTCTGTGAGGAAGCCCAGGAAAAAGTCCGTGAACTGAAAAAAGAGCGCAAAGCGCTTCGGAATGAAAAAAAGGAACTTGAAAAAGCCGCGTCATCTGAGCAGGCGGGGGTGAATGATGATGAATAAAAAGATGAAAGCAATCCTTTTCATCGTGATGGCTGCCGGAGTTGCTTTGATAGCTGTCTGCCTGCTGAATTATACCAGTCTGCGGAATGAACTGGCGGACTGTGACAGGCAGCTTAATGAAAGTGTTGAAAAATGGCAGAAAACGGCGGCTGAAAAGGAAGCGCTGCAGGATGATCTGAAAGAGAAGAAAAAACAGCTGAATATCGCTCAGCTGGAACTTGACAGCGCCTTGGAGGATGCGGTCGTCATTCAGGAAGAAATCGATACTTTAAAAAAAGAAGTTGAAACTCTGAAACAGAATTCAGGGAATCACGATTGACCGGATAATACGAAAAACCGGGCTGAGTTTGGACCCAGCCCGGTTTTCTGCGTTGAAGGATTATTCTTCATCGTGATGAATATCGCTCATAACCTTCTTTTCGTCATAGGTCATCAGGATAAATGCGCCAAGCACACAGAAGCATACGGCTGTTATGGCAACGATACGCAATCCCGCCGGTGAAGCGGTCAGGTTGTTGCTTGTCAGGTCCTGCGCTGTTCCGAGTACTGCAAGGGAAGTAAATACAAGCATGGCGATCGATTGTCCGAATTTCATGGCGAAAGTTCTCGCCGCAAAGAACATCCCTTCCCTTTTCTCACCAGTCAGCAGCGCGTCCTGTTCTGCGACGTCTGCAACGATTGCCTGCGGGATAATACCGAGAAGTGCCATAGGGAAAGCGGCGATAATGACAATTAATGCGCCGGGAATGATACCGGTCAGCGCGGGAATAATACCGATCAATGCTGTGATAACATAAGCAAGGGCCAGACCGAAAAACCCGATGATGACCAGTTTCTTCTTGCCGTGTTTCTCGACCATTCGGGAAACGAACGGGTAGAAACAGGCGGACAGTACAGTCATGGCTCCGAGGAATACGGTTGTGTAGAACTCATCCAGCTCCATGGAAACCTTAACAAAGAAAGGCAAGCCCGTCTGGAATAACGTCAGGCCGATCCAGTAAGCGATATCCGAGGCGGCAAAACGTCTGAAATTCCTGTTTCTGAATGTTTTTGTAAGGCTCTTCATGGCGTTGCTTTCGCTGGGCACTGCATTCACAAAGTCTTTTTCCTTCAGTTTTACGCATGGAACAAGCATACAGCAAAGTGCGATGATGGCAAGAATAATAAACAGGATACGGTAGCTCCACTCATAGCTGACGGCGGACTGAAGAAAGGAAGCGAACACGAACGGAAGATAGGCGACCAGTGTACCGAAAAAGAAAGTCAGGGAGATAGCCGTTGAAATATACATGCGGTCTTCCTGGGTCTTGCCGAATTCTGAGATCAGCGCGTTATAGGGCGTACAGTACATGGTCATGAACAGATAGAAAAGAATCAGAAATACGAGTATCCATATGATATTGACCGTGCTGATTGCTTCAACCGGGGCGAAAAACACAAGAACGGTGATCACCGCAAAAGGAACCGCGGCTTTCTGCATAAACGGAATACGCCGTCCCTTTGGATTGCGGCTTCTGTCAGACAGTGATGCGATCCAGGGGTCAGTCACGGCGTCAAAGATTCTGCAAATGAAAGTGATCAGTCCGAGCACGGTCAGGACGCCGAAAATGATCAGACCTGTCGGCACATAAAATACAGCGCCTGCTGAAACGGAGCTCTGCGTCGGAAGGTAGAATGTCACCAGCCACGTATTGATGATTCCGCCCAGGATAGACCAGCCCAGCTGTCCTACGGCAAAAACCCACATTTCCTTTTTCGTCAGACGTCTTGTTTTCATATTGTTTCACGCTTCCTTGTTTATTTTTCTGCATACTATTATACAGAAAAAAAACATTATAACAAGAAAAAAATACCATTTTGCCTGATATTTACATATTGCTTGTACGATCGTTTCTTTTGTCTGAAAAATCCTTGACACTGTGCGATCTTCGTAATATAATTCATGCGTTCGCTGAAAAGCGGAGGACATCTGGGTGTGGCGCAGTTTGGTAGCGTGCTTGAATGGGGTTCAAGAGGCCGGAGGTTCGAATCCTCTCACCCAGACGCTGACTTCCTGATCTTTGATCAGGAAGTTTTTTCTTTTCATGATGCATATCTGCGGAATTCACATCAACTTGTCACGATTATGTATCTGTTGTAAAATATATAATGTTATATGCTTCTGAAAGGAAGAATCATGCCATGACAAAGCTCGAGACATCAATACTCGATATTCTCCAGGAGGACTGCCGTATTCCGATGGAAAAAATGGCAGTTATGACAGGTGCTTCTCTTAAAGATGTGGCCTCTGCAATAGACGCCCTCGAAAAGAAAAAGATTATTCTTCGCTACAGTCCTGTCATCAACTGGGACCGTACGGACCGTGAACGGGTGGAAGCTATGATTGAAGTCCGTGTCACACCCCAGCGGGATATGGGTTTTGACGCCATCGCAAAGAGAATCTACCGTTTTGACGAAGTGAAAAGCGTCTATCTGATGTCCGGTTCATATGATTTGCTGGTGCTTGTGGAAGCCCGTACGCTGAAGGAACTGGCCGCTTTCGTTTCAGGGAAGCTTTCCCCGCTCGAAACGGTTACCGGAACAGCCACCAGTTTTGTTCTGAAACGGTATAAGGAAGAGGGAGTCATTTTTGAAAATGACGATACCGATCGCAGGCTGGTGATTTCTCCGTGAACTATGACCGCTATCTGAACAGTCGGATCGCTTCCGTACCGCCCAGCGGAATCCGTCGCTTTTTTGACCTGGCTGCCTCCCGTAAAGACGCGATCTCTCTGGGCGTCGGTGAACCGGATTTCAGGACCCCCTATCTCATCAGGGACGCGGCAATCAATTCCCTGATTGACGGGGAGACGCAGTATACGGCCAACCGCGGCCTGCTTGAGCTGCGACGGGAGATCGCATTCTATCTTTCTTCCCGGTATGCTGTTTCTTATCAGCCTGAGGATGAGATTCTTGTGACGATCGGTGCTTCTGAAGCGATTGATCTGGCGCTCCGGGCACTGGTCTCAGACGGAGACGAAGTCCTTGTTCCGGATCCGAGCTATGTTTCATACGCGCCGGGCGTTATTTTCGCCGGGGGTACTCCTGTTCCTGTGGAAACCAGGCAGGAAGACAGTTTCAGGCTGAAAGCGGATACTCTGGAAAAGGCCGTCACGGAAAAAACCAGATTGCTGATTCTCCCCTATCCGAATAATCCGACCGGCGCCATCATGGAAAAATCCGACCTGGAAGCAATTGCAGAAGTGATTGTGAGACATGACCTGCTTGTGATTTCGGACGAAATCTATTCGGAACTGGTATACGGCGGACACACGCATGTTTCCTTTGCCGCCATACCCGGAATGTATGAACGGACAATTACAATCAACGGATTCAGCAAGGCGTTCGCCATGACCGGTTGGCGCGTCGGCTATGCCTGCGGCGCACCGGAAATCATTGCGGTCATGAACCGGATTCACCAGTATGCCATCATGTGTGCTCCGCGCCAGGGACAGGTCGCCGCTGCGGCTGCGCTGCGTCTGGGCCGTGAAAACAATTATGAAAGCGTTGAAACAATGCGCGAAAGCTACGACCGGAGACGCAGACTGATGGTGGATGCTTTCCGTTCCATGGGCCTCGACTGTTTTGAGCCTTACGGCGCATTTTACGTATTTCCGTCGATCCGGCGTACCGGTATGAGCAGTGAGGAATTCTGCGCAGCACTGCTGCAGGAAAAAGACGTGGCTGCCGTACCGGGCAATGCATTCGGTGCTTCCGGTGAGGGCCATATCCGCTGCTGCTACGCGACCGCTGTCGACAAGATCAACATTGCGCTCGAACGAATGGGCGATTTTGTAAATGCCCATTCCTGATTCAGACGGAGGATCTTTTTATGATCAGGAAATGCTTTCACATGTTCATTATTCTTCTTGTTATGATACCGATGTGTGTTTATGCTGCGGATCTGAATGAAGAGGAATTGTATATCGAGGATTTTTATATCGGTTCCGAGGAGGAAGAACTTGGAATTGTCGAAACGGACGGGTCCAGGACGATTACCATTACCTGTACTGGAGATCTGACGATCGGTGGCGACAATTACCATAAAAAGGGTAAAAAATTCTATGACGAGCTGAAAAAGAATAACGACAATATCAGCTTTACCATGGCGAACGTACGGGACATCTTTAAGCAGGACGATCTGACCCTCGTGAATTTTGAAGGGACTTTCACGGACAGAAAAGATGTTCCCGACAGTAAAAAGGGAAACGATTTTCTTTTTAATATTTCACCGAAATATGTCAATATTCTCACTGATAATTATATAGAAGCGGTCAGCCTTGAGAACAACCATGTCATGGATCACGGACAGGAAGGCTACGAAGAAACAATGGAGACGCTCAGGGACGCCGGTATCATTTATTCGAATTCAACCCAGATCGGCGAATATATTTTCGATAATGATATCCGGATCGCCATGCTCAGCTATCTTTGCATTGACCGGTACAACAAGCCGGTCGGAGGATATGACAATCTGTACGATAAAGTGGCTGCCGATATCCGATATACAAAGGAAGATCTGAAGTATGATATTGTCATCGTTTCATTTCACTGGGGAAAAGAGCTTTATTACTATCCGACAGACAACCAGCTGAAAATGGGAAGATGGGCGGTGGATTCCGGTGCGGATCTTGTAATCGGGCACCATTCACACAGGATCAATCCGATTGAACAGTACAAAGGCGTTTATATCTGCTATTCTCTCGGCAATTTCTGCTTTTCCGGCAATGACAGGCCCAGCGACATGAACTCTTATATCTTCCAGACCCGCTTCAGAGTTTCGAAGAACCGTGAAATCACCAATACGGGTTTCAGGATTATCCCGATCCGCATTACGTCCCTGAAAGACAGGAACAATTATGTGCCTACGCCTGTAACGGACGATATGAGAATAGAGGGAATCATCAATACGCTGAAAGACAATGGAAGGAAATATTTGGAATATCCGGTGGCTGAGTATCCGCTCGACTGGAAATACTGAGGAGACGCTCCCATGAATGCTTCTTTATTTCTTGATATCTGCCGCGATGCCGGAATAGATTTTTATACAGGCGTACCGGATTCTTTACTGAAAGGGCTTTGCGATGAGCTCTTTGACCGATACGGAACTGACAGTGATACGCATGTAGTCGCGCACAATGAAGGCGGAGCCATTGCCTTATGCGCCGGGCATTATCTGGCGACAGGCAGACCCGCGCTTTGCTATATGCAGAACAGCGGGATCGGGAACGCAGTCAATCCGCTTGTTTCCCTGATGGATCCCGAAGTATATAACATACCCTGCCTGCTTGTCATCGGATGGCGCGGGGAACCGGGCGTAAAAGACGAACCGCAGCATGTCAAACAGGGAAAGATTACCCTTGCCCAGCTGGAGCTGCTTGGCATTCCCTACCGTATTGTTTCCGCGGATACAACAGACAGGGAATTTCTCGGCTGTTTTCATGATTTGCAGCAGGAAATCGGAAAAGGAAAAACCGCGGCGTTGGTTTTCCGGAAAGGCGCGCTTGTTTCCGAACGTACTCCTTCCTACGGAAACGGTTATTCCATGTCCCGGGAAACTGCTTTGGAAATAATCATTGCTTCTTCAGGTGGTAAAGATGTTTTTGTCTGCACAACCGGCAAACTGTCCAGAGAGGTTTTTGAGATGCGTGAAAAACGTCATGAGGATCATGCCAGGGATTTCCTGACCGTAGGTTCCATGGGGCATGCATCCATGATTGCTCTCCGTATCGCCGTTGAAAAAAACGACCGCAGGATCTGGTGCCTGGACGGAGACGGAGCGGCCCTGATGCATCTCGGCGCGCTTCCTGTGATCGGCAGGCGTCATCCCCGGAATTTGATTCATGTGATTATGAACAACGGTTCTCATGAGACAGTCGGCGGCATGCCGGTATGCTCCGGTTCCCTGAATATTCCGGCATTGGCTCAGGCAGCCGGGTACGCCCGCGTACTGTCCGCAGATTCCGAAAACAGCCTTGTCAGCGTGCTTGGACAGGCAACAGACGGTCAAGGTCCTGTATTGATTGAAGTGCGTTGTGCCTGCGGTTCCCGTTCTGATCTTGGAAGGCCTACCACGACGCCGGAAATGAACAGGGATGCGCTTATGTCCTTTATTCTGTAATTGTTACGAAAATTTCATATTTTTGACTACAACATGTAGTATGGACGTGTTGACCTGAATCATATATTTAGATATTATGAATAGAGTCTAAAAACGGTTCAGGCCAGGGAGGGGTTGTATCATGATTGCCGGATATGGAAGCAAACCGGTTTTTCAGTACAAATTCCGTCCCCTGATGCAGGATCACCGGGTATTGGACGGCGGTTTCTGTGTCATTCTGTATGAAAACCGCATTCTTTCCTTCAGCACCTATCATGCGGACGGTTCTTTCATGGATGAACTGTGTTTTTCCCTTCCCGTCCGGGTTAATCAGTGTTTTTACAGCCTGCTTCGGAATGCGGGAAGCTGGCTGGGCGATACACCATGTGATCTTCGGGGCGCCAGCGTCACCCCTTATGCTTCTTCCTTTGCCTTTGACGGCTATGACCCGATCCGGGTATGGGGAATCAACGATCTTCTCTGCCAGCCATCCGGATCCGAGTCCGGTTTTTTTGCAAGACATCTTTATGTTCTTTTTGAGGATGTTGCCAATCTGCTTGCCGAAAACGGTATCCGTCTGACTCTGGACGGGTTTACATGGGATTCAAACAGGATTCGTCCATTCAGGAAAAGCCAGCTCTTTTCTTCCGGCCGGCAAGGTGTCGTATAAAATCTGCCGCACCTTCGGGTGCTTTTTTTATTGAAAGGATGATAAGATGACTGCAGAGGAAAAGTATACCGCCTGGGTGCGCTGTCCGATTATGACGGCAGAGCTTCTGTCGCTGCTGCATTCCATGGATCCGGATACGCGGCATGATGCTTTTTACCGGGATCTTTCCTTTGGCACAGGAGGTCTCAGGGGCGTTCTGGGCCCTGGGACGAACAGGATGAATGTCTTTACGGTCATGAAAGCGACCCGCGGACTCGGTTCCTGTCTTTTGCAGGGATTCAAAAACCCGTCCTGTGCCATCAGCTATGACAGCAGGATTCATTCCCGTGATTTCGCCGAACTGACCGCTGCCGTACTGGCAGAAATGGGAATCACAGTCATGTTGTATCCGGCGCTTCAACCTACGCCGATGCTCAGTTTTGCGGTTCGCCATCTTTCCGCTTCAGCAGGCGTTATGATCACTGCGTCCCATAATCCTGCAAAATACAATGGGTATAAGGTTTACGGACCGGACGGCTGTCAGATCACCCAGGAAGCAGCCCGCCTGATCCAGGAGCAGATTGAATGTCAGAAAGATCTTCCTGACAGCATTCCCTCTTTTGATGAAGGTCTTGCTTCCGGCCGTATCCGGTACATATCCTCTGAAACCGTTGAGGCATATTATCAGTCGGTGCTGAATCTCCGGCTTTCCGAATCGGATCAGCCGCTTCATGTGGTGTATTCACCGCTGAACGGTACCGGCAATGTCCCTGTCCGTGAAATCCTTCGCCGCATGGGCAACATCCATGTGGATATAGTCGCTGAACAGGAAATGCCCGACGGCTCTTTTCCAACCTGCCCTTACCCGAATCCGGAAATCCGTGACGCGATGAGCCTTGCCATAGCCAGGACGGTTGAAACCGGAGCGGATATATGCTTTGCAACAGATCCGGACTGCGATCGCATGGGTGCAGGAATACGGATCGGAAATAAAGTGAAACTGATCAGCGGCAATGACATGGGTATCCTGATGCTGGATTATATCTGCCGTCACCATGATTTCAGTACAGACCGCTTCCCGCCCGTTGTTGTCAAATCGATTGTGACTACGGACATGGCGTGTGCGATGTGCCGGAAATACGGGCTCGAACTTCGGAACGTGCTCACCGGATTTAAATATATCGGCGAACAGATCGGAATGCTTGAAGATGCCGGACAGACAGAGCGTTTTCTTTTCGGTTTTGAGGAAAGCTACGGTTATCTTTCCGGAACGGATGTGCGCGATAAGGATGCCGTCAACGCTGCGCTTCTGCTTTGCGATATGGCTGCGGATCTGAAAGAACACGGCCGTACGGTTCTGGACCGGCTTCGTGAGCTTCAGCTTGAATTCGGATACTACAGTCAGCGTCTGCTTACTTATGAATATGAGGGAGAAAGCGGCTTTATACGGATGCAGCAGATCATGGAAAGCCTCAGAATCCCGCCTGACAGGATTGAGGATCCGTCCGTTTCCATGTCAAAGAGGACGGATTACCTTTTCGATGAAACGGGCCTGCCCAAAAGTAATGTAATCAGTTTTTCCCTGTCTGAAAATGACAGAGTAATCATTCGTCCCTCCGGGACGGAACCGAAACTGAAAGCATATCTTTTCTCACGATCGGATTCACCGGAAGGCGCCGGGCGTAATCTGGACCGTCTTCAGGAACTGGTTGACCGTTTGTGCAGATAAAAAAAGGACTGCCGTAATGGCAGTCCTTTGGGTCCGGTTAATCAGAACCTGTTCTGGCGCTGTGCTTCAAAGCAGTCACGGCAGTACACGGGACGGTCTCCGCGGGGCTGGAAAGGAACCTGGGTCTCGCATCCGCAGCCGTCGCAGATCACGGTGAACATCTGACGGGGAGCACCGCCGTTGCCGTTCTGGGCCTTGCGGGCGTCACGGCAGGCTTTGCACCGACGGGGCTCGTTCTGGAAGCCCTTCTCGGCATAGAATTCCTGTTCACTGGCAGAGAAAATGAATTCGTTGCCACAGTCACAGCAGGTCAGTGTTTTGTCTTCGTACATGGATCATACCCTCCTAAAAATGTTGTTTACCCGCGCCATTGGTGATGAATATCGTGCCCCGTTCCAGATAATGGTTATGAGAAACAACCATAGAGGAAATGAACCGTAGTAACGACCAGGGGTTGGGTTTACTGTGCAAGTATATCATGTTGTTTTTCATTTGTACAGAATTTTTTGACAATTTCAGTATACAGCAAATGTTCTTCGAAAAAAAAACCGCTGTACAGACAGCGGGATGAGAAAGAGGTGCCATCCGGATTCGAACCGGAGAATAAAGGTTTTGCAGACCTTCGCCTTACCGCTTGGCTATGGCACCGTAAAAAAATGGAGCGGTAGACGGGACTCGGACCCGCGAC
>CAMKEI010000002.1 GCA_946411525.1 uncultured Clostridia bacterium
ATAACAAAAATGAAAGTAGGCACTTTTCAGTGTCTACTTTCATTTTACAGGTTCAGTCTGCGGAACCGTTCCCTCTTTTTTACTTTAGATTACCGCCTGAACTGCGAGACGAACTTCCAGGCGTTTTCGCAGCTGTGCTGGCGGCACTCGTGCTGCTGTCCGCTGACACCGGCGAAGGCCGTACGGCAGACGCCGTCCTCGCTGTCGTAGTAATGGACTGTCAGGACGCTGCCCCGGGAAGGATCCGGGATCTGCTCGATCCGGTCGCCGGGGATGACCCATTTGGTTTCCTCCCAGCTGTCCTTCTGCTCAAAGGAAGCGTTCCTGAAGGCGTCCGCTTTCTTCAGTTTGTTGACCTCGGCGACGTACTGCACGCGCTCCAGGCAGGTAGGCGCCTGGAAAGGCAGCTCAGGCAGGGGAGATTCTTCGCCGCCGGAATAGAACACGGCGCCCGGCACGGTCTTGTTCAGTTTATCCGTCACCGGCTTGCCGAAGAAGGTGGTGTACACCGGGAACAGCGCGCTGCAGGGCATGAAACCGGCGAACACTTCCGGATACTCCTGGTAGCAGTCCCAGGTTTTGCCGCTGCCCATGGAGAAACCGGTGGCGTAGATCCGGTGCTCGTCAATGCTGTACCGCTTCTTCAGCTCGCCGATCAGCTCCACCGCCTCAGTGGCGGTTACGTCCATGTGGTTTTCCACCGACACGAACAGGAACCCGTATTTGTGGGCGACTTCCCACCATCCGGCCACGTAGGTCAGGTACATGGAGCTGTCGCCGCCGCCGTGGAAGCCGACCACCAGCGGGGCCGGGCCCCTGTCAAAGATGTCGTTGTTGTAATAGGCGAAATACCCGACCTTATGCGCCGGCTGATCCTTGTAGGCGCCGACATTGTCCGGGGAGGTCTTTACGGTATAGCTGCCCGCGTCCTCGGTCATGCCCAGCGCCGGGAAATCCGGCTCATACTGGATCTGGCCGCACCACATCTTGAATTTTTTCACAAAGGCGTGGAAGTCCTTTTCATACTCCGCCTGATCCTTGACCAGCAGGTGCCGGCAGCCCTCAAACGCCTTGTTGATTTCCGCGCTGTTGCCGGCGCTGAGAACCGCTATGTCCTTCCGCTGCACGTCCGGTATGACGCTCAGCCGTTCCATGGAGCACATGGCCGGGGTGATCTCTCCGGGTCCCCAGAGATAGTCGCCCTGCAGGGTCTTCAGCAGGTGTTTCGCTGCATAGTCGGCGGAAACGCCGAAGGAATAGATGTCCGCGCGGAAGATCGCGCCGCGGACGAAATACCCTTTGAACTGCCTCGCGAAGAAGTCATAGTTCTCCACGATGCCGTCCTTATACACCTGAATCATTTTGATCTCGCTGATCACTGCGGCGTAAAGGCCTTCATCCTCAGCGGCCCAGCCGCCGTCTTTTGTCGGGTAGATGAACAGCACGCTCGTGTCGAAGTCCGACGCGATTTTTGCCAGTCCGCTTTCCCGGGCAAAGCGTACCGCGCTGTCCATATCCTGCTTCTCTTCCTCGAACACCAGCAGGCAGGGCGCCCGGAATCCGTAGTTGTTTACCTGGCCGTCCAGGCTGTTGTCCGGCACGTATGCCTTCAGATCAAACCGCTCAAACGTATGTTCCCAGCATTTCCCCCCGGTGATTTCCCGCACCTGCGGTCTTTCCATCATGGCCATATGTCTGTCCTCCTGCCTGTATTTTTCATTTTTGATATCATCCATTATACATGATCCCGGACAGTTTTTCCATGGTTTGTATGTACAACTTTTGCAAATTCCGGGGGACAATTATCGCCCTGCTTCTTCTTCCAGCGTGTGGACAATCTCCGCCACGCAGCCTGCCGTATCTCCCGCGTTCATGCTGACCGAGCCCATACGTTCCTGGGCCAGTTCTCCGGCCTTTCCGTTGATCCAGGCCGCGGCGGCCGCCGCTTCAAGCGGGTCCGGCACAAAAGCCGCGGCAGCGGCCAGGATGCCGCTCAGCACATCGCCGCTGCCTGCGGTCGCCATACCGGGGCAGCCGGTATCGACGATCCGGGTCCGCCTGCCGTCCGTCACAACGGTTGACGGCCCCTTCAGCAGCACGACCGCCTTGTTCTCCTGCGCGTACGCCTCGGCTGAACCGACCGGGTTTTCCAGGATCTGCCGGATCTCCAGGCCGGTCAGCCGGGAGAACTCCTTCATGTGCGGTGTGAGGATCAGCATGCAGGAGGCTTCGCGGATCTTCTCCTTTTCCATCCGGGAGAGCAGGGTCAGCCCGTCCGCGTCGATGATGAGCGTGCCCTCATAGGACTTCAGCAGCCAGTCCAGCGCCAGTGCGGCGCCTTCGCCTGTACCGATGCCCATGCCGAAGGCCGCCGTCCGGATATTGGCCGTCAGCTCCGCGAATTCCTTTTCGCGGAATGCGATTTCACTGCCGTCGTCATTCAGCGGAAACAGGGTAGCTTCCAGTACTGCCGGCGCAATGACCGGCCAGAGCACATCCGGTACGGCCAGCTTCACCACGCCTGCGCCGGAGCGCATCGCGGCGTTCGCCATGGCGGCCAGGCGGATTGCTCCGCTGTAGCGTTTGCTGCCCCCGATCAGGGCGGTATAGCCGTAAGTGCCCTTATGGGCGTTGTTCGCCCGCAGTCGGAAGAAGGGAGCGACGTCCGCCGCTTCAACCAGCGCCATATGTTCGTCCACCGGCCGGATACCGATATCGCAGTTGATCTTTTCCTTCATCATGTCCTTGGCGGCGTTCAGGAAATGCCCCGGCTGGAAGCTGCCGACCGAGACCGTCAGGTCCGACCGGACGCAGGTTTCCGCCAGGCCGCTGTCGCCGTTCAGCCCGCTGTTGATATCCACGCTGACCACGCGCGCGCCGCTTTCGTTGATCCGGCTGATCGCTTCCGCCACGGTGCCCGTCACCTTACCCCGGAATCCGGTGCCGAAAATGCAGTCGACTACCGTGCCGTACTTTTCCAGTGTCATGCCGGGTTCCCACAGGCGCTCAGGTACGCCGGCCTCCCGGCACAGGCCGAGGTAGTACCCGCCGTCCTCCGAACTCCGGCTGTTCAGCCGGATCAGCTCACAGGGCGTTCCGGCCCCGTGCAGCAGCTTCGCGATGACGTAGCCGTCGCCCGCGTTGTTGCCGCTTCCACACAGAACGGCCACCGGGGGGTTCCAGTCCGTGCGGGCGTAAATCGCCTGTCCCGCGCGGAGCATCAGCTCCCGGCCCGGGATTCCGTCCGCGATGGTTTTCGCGTCGCTTTCGCGCATGGCTTTCACGGAAAGGATGGTTTTCATTCTTCTTCAGTCTCCTGCGGGATGTCACTGCGGATATAGGCGCCGCCGCCCTCTCCGCTGGTCAGGCTCAGACCGTCGTCCGTGAAGGTCAGCCCGCATACTTTCGCGCTGCCGTTCCGGTACAGCAGCGTGATCTGATACGCCGGATCGTTCCAGTACAGGCCTTCCGCGGGGTCGTATTCCGTTACGGACCAGACGCCTTCCAGTTCCGCCGCCTCTTCATCCGGACAGCCTGCCATGCCTGAGACGAAGGATCCGTCCGCGTTCAGAACAAGGATATCGCCCGCCATGCTGCCGCCTGCGTCCAGATACCAGTTGCCGGCAGCCTGCTTCATTGCTTTCGCCTGCTGTTTTCCGGATACGGGCTGCAGGTCCCGGACCGGGACAAAGCCCCATACGGTACTGCCTTTACCGGTGAGTTTGCCGTTCTTCTCCGTGGCGGCGACATACGCGTAATAATCGTTATACAGACCCAGGCAGGTCAGTTCCGTTCCCTTCGGAACGGTGAACTGAGCGTACTGGCTTACATCCGGGTCGTCCGTCAGGAAGGTTTCCGCGGAAGCCCGGACAGGCACCTGCATAAAGAGGGCGGACTGTTCGTTTGCCTGGGTCTCCGGAAGCCCGATGTCCCTGCACAGGGCCCAGCCGATTCGCTGCGTCCGTTCGCTCACGTCATACCGGATGCAGGCGTAGGCCTCATTGTTTTCATTGGTATACCGGGTCAGCACCCACATGCTGCCGTTCGTGCCCACGGCGGCTTTTCCTTTGGCAGCCCGCCAGGCTTTCCTGCCGTAAGGCGCGCTGTATACTGGCGCGGTCCCTTTCATCTTCGGCTGCTGCAGTTCGCCGCGGCTGTCCGGGGAATACCCGGCCGCTCCGCCGCCAAGGCAGTGTCGTCCACTGTCAAACAGGGCGTGCATATGGTTGATATCCCGCACTTCGTCGCAGGAATGCGGGAACAGACTGATGTTGAACGTATCCAGCGTAATAGCCACCGGGAACACCACGTCGTCCTCCGTATCCCCCGCAGCGTAGTGCCAGTCGTAGCCCTCGTCCCCGGCGAGTACCTCCACATAAAAATCCCCGATATCCGCCTGCAACAGTTCATATCCGCCGTCCGTTTCACAGAAGGTATAGGACTCGTTTTCCCCGTAGCGGATGGTCAGCCAGCCGCCTTCCAGCGTAAGATCCGGGACTGCCCGTTTGTCCTTCGGCTGGTAAACCGCTGTGGTATAAACATGAAGCCTGTCTTCCTTATCCACATGGAACAGCGCGTTATGATAATCCCCGTAGTCACACATTACGGCGAAGCAGTCCGCCTGGCTGCTCAGCGAGGTATAGTTGTCCCAGGCTTTGGACTGTTCCACCACCCGGTACAGCGTTCCCGTCAGTCCCCAGCTGTTGGCGGACGCGCCGCCGCACAGGGCCAGCGCCGCCAGGATCAGAACCAGCACAGTTGCAAGATGTTTCTTCATATTCAGAGACCGCCTTTCTTTTGGCTCAGTATTATATGTGGTTTCCGCCGTTCAGGAATACGCTTCCAGCGCCTTTTTGAGGTCGTTCCGGATTTCGTCCGCCAGTTCCTGCGGGGAGGTGACCCGGACGAATCCGCTGTGCTGCATGGCGAACAGCTTCATATCGAAGGCCGGAACGCGGACGGTGCAGTCGGTCAGGCAATCCTTTCTCTCGCGGAATTCCACGGCCTTGCCGAAGGCGTCGATGACGATAGGGATTCCCCGTTCCGTGCAGGTGAACGTGATCCGCACGGGGTCGCCGAAGGCCATGTTGGCGTTGTGCTCCATGAACTCCTGCAGGTTCCAGCCCTCGTGATAACCCTGCAGCTCCCGCACGGGCCGGGCGGTCTCCTTTTGGATTTCCACGTCCGTCATCCGGTCGATGCGGTACACGGTCAGGGTATCGTGATTGTCATTGTTGCAGATCAGGTAGTAGAAACCGTTGCGGATGACCATCGCGTAGGGGTTGAGCAGGTGCCCGGAGCTCTGCCGGGAATGAAGCATGAAGTCCGTGCCCATATATTTGTATTGCAGGGTAATCTTCCGGCCCGCGTCGATGGCCCGGCCGATTTTGTCGATGCTGTCGAACAGCTCCGGGTTCACCGGCTCGTCCGCGGCGAGGCGGCGGATCTTGTTCAGGTTCAGGTTCTTCCGGAAATGTGCGTTGCCCAGGTTACACAGTTTCTCCAGAAGGTCCTTCCGGGCACCGTGGGGTACGTTCCGGCTGTAGAGGATGCCGTCGATCAGCCAGCGAAGCTCCGCGTCGGAAAACTCCTGGTCGTAGTACAGGCCGGAGTAGTAGGTCTCATAGTCGCTGTCCTTTTCGTCATGGGCTGTGTTGGAGAGGGAACAGACCCGGCTTTCCGGATCCAGCACCAGGTCGGTCATGGTCCGGCGCACCGTGGAGCGGTCCGTGGTGTAACCCAGGGCGTGCAGGCGCTCCACCAGTTCCTTCTGCTTCATCGGGTGCTCCGGGTCCGTGTGTTCCTTCAGAATCTTCACCATGTCGAAGACCACGTATTTCTTTTTGTTCATGATGTCTCTGGCCATGTTCCGCCCTCCGGACAATCGTAATTCATCATCGCAATTCATTATGACGGACTGAATACAGGATGAAATTGCACAGTTATTCATTGATATTCACTTTATTTATGATCCGCGACAGATTTTATCACGGAATGGGGTAAATCTGCAACAAAAAAACAGCTATTCTGAGGATGCCGAAAGCAGGATACGGAAAGATTTGCACGCAAAACCAAACGTGAAGCGGAGGAGAAAACCATGGAACAGAAAAACTGGATCAATATCACCAAGTCCCCGGCACTGTACTGCCGGTATGCCTATTTTGACCTGGAGGACCACCTGGCGGATTCCCTGTTCGCGCGGCGGAACGTTGCTGTGAAATATGAGCAGGAGTTTGTGAATCCGGTCAATCCCTACCGCCTGGTAATCTGCAAGGTGCTTCCCTGGCACCGGGACGGCTTCCTGAAGGCGCTCGGCGAACTGCCCAACAAGATGAACCTTTTGGGCTTCAACGATTATCAGCAGTTCTGCCGGAAGTATCTGGATTATTCCGAGAACTGGATGATGGAGAAACTCACGGCCTGAAGGTACCGGCGCGGAGCGGAAAAATAAGCGATGTTATTTTTCACCTTTGGTCCTGTATTCAGCGGTCCTCCCATGGTAAGATCAGGCCACGGTGAGGGAATAAGCCCTTGCCGAATGACGCAAAGGAGGATCTGTAAAATGTATCGTTACAATCGCTGCAATATGGGTCCTCGTGGCCGCATGGCAGGGCACAGAGGATTCCGCCCGGGAGTTTTCGCGGGTATCATCGGACTCATCTTCTTTGGCTGGGTGTTCATTGCGGTCATCGGCGCCTTCCTGGGCGCCGGCGTCATGGTCCTGAGCGCTGTGGCCCACGGCCTTGCGCATCTGATTCCGCGGCTGTTTTCCCATGCGTTCTTCACCAGGGGCTTTATTGCCGGTCTCATCCTCAGCCTGATCTGGTATTACCGGACTCATAAGAGGAACGCAGCAGGTGAGAATGCGGAAGGCAAAAACAGCGGCACCGTAGACGGAACCGCTGTGGAAACCGAAATCGATGAAGCGCCGGTTTACCGGACCTTCAATGGATAACGCTTCGACAGTCGCAATAACAGAAACGACTGAAGCGAATATATACAGGCAGCCCGGGTTTTCCCGGGCTGCCGCCTTTTATTTCCTGACTGTTTCCGCGTTCAGTTCCACCCACGCGGGGCGGAAGCCGCTCCGCAGAGCGTTCCGGTACGAAATGACGTTTGACCAGGCTGCGCAGTAGAAGGGGAGCCTGTCCCGCTCAAAGACGGCCCGCGCCAGCATGTTGGTCAGCGCGGAGGCGATGCCCTGCTTCCGGTATGCCGGCAGCACGTCGATGCCGATCTGCCACATATCATCCCCGTCCGCGGAGCAGCCGGCCAGGCCGATCAGCCTGCCGCCGTCGTACGCGCCGGCGCCCAGCATATCCAGCTGCTTCTTGTCCGCGCACAGGGCGTTGCCCCATTCGGGTACGTAGAGATCCCGGAAGTCCTCCGGCTCCAGAAGCCGCGTTTCATACGGGATCTGCAGGTCCGCGCCGAACACCGCCGCAAGATCCGGCAGGAAGGCAGCCGCCATCCGGGACGCCCGCGCGTCCGCTTTTTCCAGGATCCGGTTCAGATCGTAGAGATTGGGGAGCTGGAAGCAGCGGTAGCAGGCACCCTGTCCGTTGAGGTAGGCTGTTATTTCCGGGATCAGGTCTTTCCGGCAGCTGGCCACCGCGTTGGGACCGAAGCTGTACAGACGGCAGACAGGTACGCCCGGCCGGTCCCGCCGTGCGGACGGGGAAGCGACAGCTTCATTCACGACGTTTTCAGTCCGGCTGAAGTCTTCCGGGTCGCAGGAGCAGTCCGCGGCGGCCTGTTTCAGCGCGATGTCAAGAATCTCTTTTTGTGTCATGCTTTTTATCCTTTCAGTTCGCTGATGACTGCGGAGCCGATAATCAGCGCCGCGCCGATCATTCCCGCTGCGCTCAGCCTTTCCCCCAGCAGCAGTGCGGAGAACAGCAGGGCGGATACCGGGTCGATATAGCTGAAGATGGCGACGGACTGGGCTTTCAGCCCGTCCATGCTTCCGAAATACAGGACATACGCGATTCCCGTGTGCACGATTCCCATCACCAGCAGCAGGATAACCGCGCGCGCGTCGTACGTGACGCTGCCGGAACCGCCGGTCAGCAGCAGGTAGGGAATCATCACCAGCCCGGCGGAAAGGAGCTGGACCGTTGTTTTCTGCCAGGGATCGATACCGGGCGTTTTCTTGTTCATGATTACCACGACGGAATACAGTACCGCCGCGCCCAGCCCGAGCAGCACGCCCCGCAGGTTTCCGGCGGCACTGTTCTCTTCCGTCACGCCTGAAACAAGCACCATTCCGATGACGGCCGCCGCGGCGCACAGCAGCTTTTTCCCGGTCAGCTTTTCCCGGAACAGCAGGGGACTCAGCAGCATTACGATGGTCGGCTGCATATAGTAGCACAGGGTGGCGACCCCTACCGTGGTGTGGTTGTATGCTTCGAACAGCAGGATCCAGTTGACCCCCATCACGGCGCCGGTGAAGGCGAGTTTCGCCGTGATCTTTCCAGGCAGCCTGCCTGCCTGTCTGCCGGTCAGCCGGACAAAGGCCATGAGCAGCAGGCCGCCCAGGAGCCCCCGCGTCATTGCCAGGAATGCGGAGGAGAACGGGACATACCGGCGGAACACACCGATCGTGCCGAAGATCAGCATGGAGGAGACGAACATTGCCAGGGATCTGCGGTCATTCTGGTGCATCTGCGAACCTCCTTCCTGATTTTTACCCGGTCATTATACGGGGAGACCGCCGCTTTTTGTCAAGCGGCTTTTTGTCCGTCTTGCCCTGCTTTCCCTGTATCGGTATAATGACAGTGAATCGGAAAAGGAGCAGAACGGTCATGATCATCGGCGTTATCTCGGACACCCACGATCTCCTGCGCCCGGAGGTTGAGGAGGCTCTGCGGAACTGTGAATGCATCCTCCACGGCGGGGACGTCAGCAGCCCCGGGATCCTGGAGCGGCTGGAAGCCGTCGCGCCGGTCAGGGTTGTGCGCGGAAACAACGACAAAGCCTGGGCGGAATCCCTCCCGGCTTTCCTGGACTTTGAGCTGGGCGGCCTGCGGATCTGCATGTCCCATAAGAAGAAGGACCTGCCCGCGGACCTGTCCTCCTACGACCTGGCTGTCTGCGGGCATTCCCACCAGTATGCCTGCGAGTGGCTGGAAACGAAGGGAAAGCGTACCCTGATTCTGAATCCGGGCAGCTGCGGGCCCAGGCGGTTTCACCAGCCTATCACGCTGGCGCTGATCCGGATCGGGGAGGACGGCTTTGCCGCCGAGCGGATCGAGATTCCGCACATGCCGAAGGAGACAGCCCCGAAAATCGACGCCGGGGATATGAAGACCCTGATCGAGGCCGTCATCCGGGAAACGCGGAAAGGCCGTTCCGTGGACGGGATCGCCGCCCGGTACGACGTGGATCCGGCGCTGACGGAACAGATCGCCCGGCTGTATGTGACCCATCCCGGGGTAACGGCCGACGGTATTATGGGAAAGATGGGACTGTAAAGGAGGACACTACAATGGCTGAAACCATTTATCTCGCGGGCGGATGCTTCTGGGGCCTGCAGAAATTCTTTGACCAGTTTGACGGCGTGATCAGTACCGAAGTCGGATACGCCAACGGTCCTGACTGGGCGCCGGCCTATGAGGATGTCTGCAACGACAGCGGCCACGCAGAAACGGTGAAGATCGAATATGAAGAGAGCAGGATGCCGCTGGAGAAACTGCTGGACGATTATTTTCTGGTAATCGATCCCCTGTCCGTGAACCGTCAGGGCCATGACGAGGGGATCCAGTACCGGACCGGCATCTTCTATACGGATGAAAGCCAGCGGGATATCATCCGGAAGGTGTATTCCCGGGAGGAAGTCAAAGCCGGGGCAAGGCTTGCCGTGGTTGTGGAACCGCTGAAGAACTTCTGGAGCGCGGAGGAATACCACCAGAAATACCTGGAAAAGAACCCGGGCGGCTACTGCCATATCCCGGCGCGTTTCTATTCCATGGGCAGCAGGGAAGAATAACCGCCGGTATTTTGCGCCTTTTATCCTGTTTTCCGGATGCCTGCCGCGGTATCCTGTATCTGAAAGAGGTGAAGCGCCAGTGAATAAGAAAATGGGCTGGTCTGTGTACGGGATTCTCGGGTTCATCTTTGCCCCGATCGGCATCCCCTTTCTGGTGCTCGGCATGGTGCTGGGACAGCCCGGCGGATTTGTCCGCTGGAGAAGCGTGGACGATCCGGTGGTCTTTACAGCGGTGTTCTGCGGCATCGGCGGGCTTTTCCTGCTCCTCGGCCTGATCTTCCTGGCCGTTGACGTCCGCCGGCGGATCCGGCTGCGCAGGGCCTGGGAAAGCGGCAACTGCGTGGAGGCGGATATCCTCGGCGTGGTGGAGCAGGGCAATGTGAACATGATGGGCGGCCATCCCAGGATGGTCGAGGCAGCCTGGACCGATCCAAACGGCGTGGTGCATGTTTACCGGAGCCGTTATCTGTACACGAACGTGTCCAAACTGCTCACATCCGAAAAAGTACCGGTCTATATCGACCGGTACGATGAGAATATCGGGTTTGTGGATATCGACGCCGTGCTGCCGGAAATCAGGGTTCACGGATAAGGATCAGTGCCGGACCTTCCGGCCGGACCCGGCTTCAAAGTGGTACGCGGCGATGCCCAGGTCAACCGTCCTGCAGGCGCCGCGGCCCTTTACCCGGGCGAAAGGCTCGCCGTCATTCAGAGAAAAGAGGAACTTCTGCTGGTTCATCGCGGTAGGCGCCTTCAGGGCGGCTTCCACTCCTGCGGCAAACCAGGCTTCGTCCGGGGCGTTTTCCGTGACCTCCCGGACAGACCTGTTCCTGTGGGGAACACCCTGCGTTACGCCGTAGCCGAGGGAGATTGCCATGCACATCGTTTCTCCGTCAGGGATCAGTTCCCTGACTTTTTTTCTGTTGAAGGTCAGCGCTGCCCAGCAGGTGTTCAGCCCGAGCTGCTGCGCGAACAGGACAACTTTCTCGCCCCAGTATCCGCAGATATAATCAAAATCGTCCGTTTCCTTTCCGGACAGGACGATGTAGTTCCGAACGTTCCGGAACCGCCCGTAATGCGCCATCCGGGAATCGAAGCCTTCCGGATCGTCCCAGCGGATGAAGATATGCAGGCCGGATTCCCGGTTGCACTCCTCCGTGAAGGCTTCCAGCTGCCGGCGGATTTCTTCTTCCACCGGTTTGTCCTGATAGGCCCGGACCGAATGCCGGGCGTCGATAGCTTCCATCAGCGTCATCATGATCGGATCATCCTTTCTCCGGAGAATCAGGCTTCCGCCATCCCGTCGATGATCCGGACGATCTCGTCCCAGCCGTGAACCCGGATCATGCCGTTGGCTTCCGCGTCGTAGTCCTTGTTGTACGGGGCGGTCACCAGGATCTTCTTGTATTCGCCGCCCTCCAGGTTGTGGACGCCGTCGTCGATCAGCACGTCGCCCCGGATCATCTGCTTCCGCCCGGTGACGATCACATGGTCCCAGGACAGGAACGGGAAGTACCGGAAGAGCACACCTTTCATCTTCTCCGCCACATGCTCGTATTCCGTCGCGGTCACGACGTAGACCTCATGCCCTTCGTCCAGGAAATGACGCAGCGCTTCCGCGGCGCCGGGCACCGGCTCCACCGTTTCCCAGAAGTCGGCTTCCCGCATGAAGTCCAGGACCTGCTGTTTGGCGATGCCGGGAAATGCGCACACGATGCTCCAGTCCGTGACGTCATCCACGCTCGCGTTCCGGTGGAACCGTTTGTTTGCCCGGTTCACCAGCGCTTTCAGCAGCTGCTCCATCACGTCGTCCATATCCACCAGGATCGTCATGCACGCACCTCCGTTCCGTCCTCTGCTGCCCGTATCATATCATGGAAAGAAACAGACAACAAGCACGGGTACTCTTCTCATCCGGGCTGACACATGATAGAATACTGCCGGACCGAAAAGGAGATGAACACAGGATATGAAACGAATCATCGCGGCGATTCTGTTTGCGGCTGTCCTGGCCGCGGCCGCAGTATGTACGGCGGAGGGGAAGACTGTGGAAGAAATCCGGATTGACGCCAGCCTGGGAGAACTGTATGGGGAGCTTACGATTCCTGATACGGACGGACCCGTTCCCCTGATTATCCTGTCCCACGGCTTCGGCGGGGATCATACCGGTAACCGGGATTACGCGGATCATTTCGTGAAGCAGGGGTTCGCGACCTATAACCTGGACTTCTGCGGCGGAGGCTTCCGTACGAAGAGCGCGGGTACCATGAAGGAAATGAGCGTCCTGACGGAGGCGGAGGACCTGAACGCCGTCGTAAATTATTTCCAGGCGGACAGCCGCTTCAGCTGCATCATGCTCTGGGGCGCCAGCCAGGGCGGGTTTGTCAGCGGATACGTCGCCGCGCAGCGACAAGGGGACATCCGCGCCGCGGTGCTGGAGTTTCCCGCGATCGTCCTGCAGGACGACGCGAAAAAGAAGATGCTTACGGACGGTACTTTCCCGGAAACCAGCAGCGTGCTGGGTGTCACCCTCGGCAGGAAGTACAACGAAGACGCGGTCTCCTTTGACTATTACGAGCATATCGCTGCCTGCGCCTGTCCTGTCCTGATCCTCCACGGGGATAAGGACCCCATTGTGCCGCTGCGCTATTCCGAGCGGGCGAAGGAAGTTCTGCCGGACGCGGAGCTCATCGTTTATTCCGGGCAGGGCCACGGTTTTACGGGCAAGGCCCGCAGCGACGCCATGGACGCTGAGACGGCGTTCTTTACGGAACACACGAAGGAGAAGTAACCATGATCATCCATGACGACGGGATCGCACTGGACGCGGTGCTGGAAACACCGGAAACCGGTGAGGACCGCTTCCCGCTGGCGATCCTGCTTCACGGCCTGACCAGCGCAAAAGACAGGCCCCATACGATTCTCGCCGCAAAGTCCATGCGCGACGCCGGTTTCGCGACCCTGCGCTTCGACCTGTATGGCCACGGGGAGAGCGGCGGAGAATTCCGGAGCCATACGCTGTACAAATGGGTTTCAAACACCCTGGCCGTGATCGACTGGGCCAGGGCGGAGGGCTATACTGACCTGGTTCTTTCCGGACATTCCCAGGGCGGCCTGGCCGCCGCGCTGGCGGCCGGTATGGAAGCGGACCGGATCCGGGGCCTGGTGCTCCGGGCGCCGGCCTTCATGCTTCCCCGATGGGCCCGGGAAGGGAGTGTGCTGGGGTATGCTTTTGATCCGGATCGCCTTCCGGACAGCATTCCGGCGATCAACGGCCTGACCCTGGATGGCAACTATCTCCGTGTGCTGCAGACGATTTATACGGAGGATGCGGTGGATCGCTATCGGGGACCTGTCCTGATCCTCCACGGGGATGAGGACGATACTCTGCCGCTGGGGGATTCCCGGGAAATGGCTGCCCGGTATGCGGACTGTGAACTGGCCGTCATGCATGGCGAGACGCATCACTTTGACCGCTGTCAGGAAGAAATGCAGGACCTCATCCGGGATTTCATGATGAAACTGAAGGCGAATTTCTGATGAAAGGGAACCGTGAGATGAAAAGAATAGCCTGCCTGTTTCCCGGTATCGGCTACACCTGCGACAAGCCGCTGATGTACTACTGCGGCAGGCTGCTCAAAGGGCTCGGCTGGGAAGTGGTCCAGGTCCCCTATTCCGGTTTCCCGGACAGGGTGAAAGGAAACCGGGACAAGACGCAGCGAACCATTGAAATGGCGCTGGAGCAGGCGGAGGAAATGCTGAAGGGGATCGACTGGAACGGATATGACGATATCCTCTTCGTCGGCAAGAGCCTCGGCACGATCGTCTGCGCGGCCTACGCGGAGCGTTACGGCGTCCGCTGCCGCCGGGTTCTTTTCACCCCGGTGGAGGCCAGTTTTCAATTCTCGGGGAGGCCGGAAGCGATCGCCTTCCACGGCACCGCGGATTCCTGGGTGGATACCGGAACTGTGGAGGATTGCTGCTTCCGGCAGGGTATTCCGCTGTACGAAACCGAAGGCGCCAACCATTCCCTGGAGACCGGGGATGTGGATCAGGACATCAGGGAACTCCGGAAAGTGATGAAAACCATCCGGAAGTTTGCGGAGAGAGATTAACACGGAGGCTGATCCCCTTCTGACAGGGAAAAGCCCGCTGCCGTTGCCGGCAGCGGGCCGTGTTTGTATTATGCTTCGGTTTTACCGGTTTTTTCAGCCGTTTTGGTTTTCTTCGGCTGTTTCCGGAAGAACATTTTTGTCTTCCTCAGCCGCTTCTGCCGCAGCTTTGCCGACCAGTCCGCCGGTGGTAACGTTCCGGATAGCCTTCGGAATATCCAAGCCTACGGCGTCCTTTACGGCTTCAAAGGTCTGCAGCATGGTGCCGGCGGTATCCCGGGCCATGGCGGTGGCGCCGCCCTCGCCGAACAGGATGATCTTTTCGGTCTTGCTCAGGGGTTCGGACACGGCGCGGGCGATGTCGGGCAGCTTGTCGGTGACCATTTCCATCATGGCGGCCTGACCATAGAGCTGCATGGCTTCGGCTTTCAGCCGCATGGCTTCCGCTTCCGCCTCACCTTTCATCCGGATCGCTTCCGCTTCCTTTTCCGCGGCGTACAGGGCCGCGTCGGCCTCGGCCTGGCGGCGGTATTTCTCCGCGTCGGCGGCGGCGATGGCGCTGTCCTTGTCGGCCTTGGCCTTTTCACGGATCAGTACGTTCAGTTTCTCGCGCTCGATCTCGACTTCCTGCCGCTTCAGCTCCGTCGCCTTTTCCAGGCGGGTCAGTTCCGCGGCGGCCTTTTCCGTTTCAAAGGTCTTCCGGATGCGTTCCTGTTCGATGCTGTAGGCCATTTCGGCCTTTGCCCTTGCTTCTTCGGTTTCCTGCTTGAAGGAAGCCTTCTGGACTTCCACGTCGCGGTTCTGGCGGGCAATCTCGGCATCCGCCTGCATCTCGGCAAACTTGGATTCCTTTTCTGCGGCGGCTTCGGCGATGCGTTTGTCCTGTTCCTTCTCGGCGATATTCCGGGCAGCCATCGTATCGACGACGTTGCCGTCCTTGTCGATGAAGTTCTGGATAGTCAGGTTGATGATCTCAAGGCCCATGTTGCTCATATCGGTCATGGCGGCCTTAATGGACTCCTGGGCGAACTTGTCGCGGTTCTGTACCAGTTCGGCGATGGTCATCTGACCGATGATCTCACGCATGTTGCCTTCCAGCACGTCCTTGGCCAGCGCCTTGATCTGGTCCGGATTGTAGTGGAGCAGCTGTTCCGCGGCGGTCGCGATGGACAGGTCGTCCGATCCGATCTTGATGTTTGCCACGGCGTCCACGATGACGGAGATATATTCCTTGGTCGGTACCGGCTGTGCCGTCCGGATATCCACCTGGGTCAGGCACATGTCCAGTTCGTCAACGCGCTGCAGCGCGGGGATCCAGAAGGTTGCGCCGCCGCGGACGATCCGGTAGCCGAATTTCTTGGTTGATACGGTTCCGTCGGGATTCCGGACCTTGTAGTTACGCCGGATGAGGCCGGAAATGATCAGGGCTTTGTCCGGCGGGGCGACCCTGTACCGCGGCAGGAATTTCAGCAGAATGATCAGTGCCGCGATGCCGATCAGAATCCAGTACCAGCCGGTCTGGAGAAAAGTAAGAATGTTTTCCATAGTGACGCTCCTTTCGTCAGTCTGAAAAGAGGATCCGTCCTCTTTCTTCCGCAGAGCTGTATTTCTGCTTCGGGAAAAGCATATCGGAAAGCGCCTCCGGAATAAACGGTTTTCGGAGACGGATAAGCGCTGTTATTTTGCGGTTTTGCATATATTCCCATGACGGAGCTTTATCGGTTTAGTAAAACGAAAAAGATATTGACAAGCGTGCCTGTTATTGCTTATACTCTTATTGACCGAAACCGGTTTAGTAAAGGAGAATAGCGTGAGCGCAACCATCAGGGACGTGGCGAAGTACTGCGGAGTGTCTGTCTCCACTGTGTCACGGGTGCTGAACGGCTATACGGACATCAGCGAGGAAACGGCGAACAGGGTCTTCGCGGCCATCCGGACGCTGGACTATGTGCCGAACGACACGGCGCGGATGCTTTCAAAAAAGAATACCCGGATCATCGGGCTGACCATCCCGGATATCAAGGATCCGTTTTTCTCGGAAAACGCTGCCGGCGCGGAAAAGCTGCTGCAGGAGAACGGGTACCAGATTTTTTACGGGAATATGGAGCGAAGCGGGGAAAAGCTGCTGAAATTCCTGCAGCAGGCCCGGCAGATGCGCTTTGACGGCCTGATCATTACGCCGGACGAGTGGAGCGAGGAACTGCTGGATACCCTGCAGCGGATCAGCATTCCTGTGGTATCGCTGCGCAGGCGGCCGCCTCAGAGCAGCGGTGTGCCCTTTGTGGACAATGACCATTACAGGAGCGCCATGGAGATGATGGCTTACCTGACAGGCCTGGGCCATATGAAAATTGCACATATTATGCTGCCGACCTGTATCGGCGAAATCCGCCGGGAAGGCTACCGGGATTTCTGCCGCATCCGCGGGATCGAGGCGCGGGACGTGCGTGTGGATCTGCCGGCGAACAAGCTGGATCAGGCAAAGGAAAACGGTTATGAGGCCATGAAGATCATCCGGGAGAAGTATCCCGACACGACGGCGGTTTTCGCGGGAACGGACCAGCTGGCAATCGGCGCCATGATTTACCTGCGGGAGGCCGGACTCAGCGTCCCGGCGGACATCTCGGTGGTCGGCGCAAACGACATGGACTATTCCTCCCTGCCGTGGTTCGACCTGACGACAATCTCCCTGAACCGGACGGAGATGGGCCGGGCCGCGGCACAGATGCTGCTGGACATTATCGAGAACCGCCGGCCGCATCCGGAAAACCTGCTCCTTGGATCGACCATCGTGGAACGGGGCAGCGCGGTGCGTTTGCTCTCCGGCGAAGCGGAAGGGAACAAAGATGGAAAAGCTGTATGAGGAGATCCTGAGCCTGGCGGCGGACGCGGCGCGCAAAGCCGGGATCTTCATCCGGGAGGCGCGCGGGAACGGGCTGCTGGTCAGCGCCAAATCGCGGAACGACTTCGTCTCGGACAAGGATCAGATGTCTGAAAATATGATCCGGGAGATGATCCTGGAAAAGTATCCCGACCATCTCTTCTTCGGGGAGGAATCTGTTTCCGGCTGTTCCCCGGAGGAGGAGCGGGAACAGATTGAGGCCTTCCGGGACGAGGATTTCATCTGGGCGGTGGATCCCATTGACGGAACGGTCAACTACATCCGGGACTATCCCCAGTACGCGGTTTCCGTCGGTGTCATCCATCGCCGGGAAATTATTGCGGGAGCTGTTTACGATCCCTTCCGGGACGAGCTCTTCACGGCCCGGAAAGGGCACGGCGCTTTCCGGAACGGTGAAAGGATCCGTGTTTCCGCGGCGAAGGAAACCGGGGACGCGATCGTCAATACGAGCATGCCGGTCTGCAGCATGACAACGCGGGCGGATATGGTTTCCCGGATTCCTGCGGTCTCCGGCGTTTTCCAGTCCATGCGCGTATGGAACTGCGCGGCGGTCAGCCTGGCGTCCGTCGCCTGCGGTCGGTCCGACGCTGACTATGAGGCCGGCATCCATCTGTGGGATATGGCGGCCGGGATCCTGCTGGTCCGGGAAGCGGGCGGAGAAGTCACCCGGATGGACGGCTCGCCCTGCACGCTGGCCCAGACGGATGTCCTTGCCTCCAACGGGCGCTTCCATGCGGAGGCGGTTCGGGCACTGAACGGGAACAAGGAATAAGGATAAAGGGTGGCAAAGATGGAGTTAAGTGCAAAAACACTTCGGCAGAGAAAACGGCATATGCGGATCAAGATGGTCCGGCAGCACTGGCAGCTTTACCTGTTCCTGCTGCCGACAGTCATCTATTTTCTGCTTTTCCGGTTTTATCCGATGTACGGCCTCCAGCTGGCCTTCAAGAATTACAGGATCCTGGACGGCATTTCCGGCAGCCCCTGGGTCGGGCTGGACAATTTCAGGCGCTTCTTCACCACGGCAGACTTCGGGAAACTGATGTGGAATACCCTGAGCGTTTCCGTATTTACCCTGATCTTCACTTTCCCCCTGCCGATTATCCTGGCGCTGCTGCTTAACCAGCTGCCCTCCCTGAAATACAAAAAGCTCGTCCAGACGACGGTTTACGCGCCGCACTTCATTTCCACCGTGGTCATGGTGGGAATGATTTTCCTGTTTACCTCGCCCTCTTCCGGACTGATCAACAAGATCTCGGAAGCTTTCGGCGGCAAGGCGGTTCATTATACGGCGGAACCCGGCTGGTTCGTGCCGTTGTATGTGATCTCCGAGGTCTGGCAGTCCACCGGCTGGGGCAGCATCCTGTACCTGGCGGCGCTGGCCGGCGTCAGCCCCGAGCTGCATGAGGCGGCGCTGGTGGACGGCGCCAATAAATTCCAGCGGGTATGGCACATCGATATTCCCGGCATCCTGCCGACCATCGTCATCATGATGATCCTCAACGCCGGCAAAATCATGAATGTCGGATTTGAGAAGGCCTACCTGATGCAGACCTCCCTGAACATCCGCGCCAGCGAGATCATCGCTACCTATGTGTATAAGCGCGGCGTGCTGAAATCCCAGATCGGCCTGTCCACGGCGGTAGGCCTGTTCGACTCAGTCGTCAATATGATCCTGGTGGTCTCGGTCAACTGGATCTCCCGCAAAGTGACCGACTCGTCGTTGTTCTGAGGAGGGAGATGAAGAGATGAAAAAGGCAAAAGGCGTCTCCCTCGGAAGGGCGGACCGGGTCTTCAATATCATGGACTATGTCCTGCTGACCATCGCGTTCCTGCTGGTGGCGTATCCGCTGTATTTCGTGGTTATCGCCTCCATCTCCGACCCGGTGGCTGTATACGAAGGGCGCGTAATCCTGTATCCCATCAAGCCGACTCTGGAAGGCTATGCCCGCATCTTCAGCTATGAAAGCCTGTTCACCGGTTACAAAAATACGCTGATCTACACCGTGGTGGGCACGGCCATCAACGTGCTGCTGACCGTGACTGCCGGGTACGCCCTCAGCCGGAAGGAACTCGTCGGACGGAATGTCATGATGATGGGCGTCATGTTCACGATGATCTTCTCCGGCGGCATGATCCCGAATTACCTGCTGGTCCGGAGCCTGGGGATCTACAATACCATGTGGGCCCTTATCCTGCCGGGCGCGGTGAGCACCTGGAATCTGATCGTGTGCCGTACCTTCTTCCAGCAGACGATCCCCGACGAGCTCCGGGAGGCGGCGGAGCTGGACGGCTGCGGGGACACTTCCTTCTTCCTGCGGGTGGTGCTTCCCCTGAGCGCCTCGATTATTGCGGTGATGGTGCTCTTCTACGCCGTGTCCCATTGGAACAGCTATTACAACGCCCTGCTTTACCTGACATCTACCTCCAAGTATCCGTTGCAGCTGGTGCTGCGCAACATCCTGATTGTCAACACCCTGGACGACATGGTTAACGACGTGGCGACCCAGGCTGCCCAGCAGCGTATGGGTGACCTGATCAAATACGGAATGATTATCGTTTCCTCGCTCCCGCTCCTGATCCTCTATCCGTTCCTGCAGAAATATTTCGTGCAGGGGGTTATGATCGGCGCGATCAAAGGATAAGAAGAGTTTTGCTCGCTGCAGGGGGAAACGGTTTCCCCGGTCAATGATGTAATTTTCAGGATTGATAATTCCTGAAAAAATATAAGGAGGAAGAACCATGAAAAAACTCATTTCCCTGCTTCTGGCGCTGGCCCTGCTCATGACCTGCGCCGCCGCTCTCGCCGAGGACTACTACCCGGCGGAGAAGGTCTCCTACAACGTCTGGATCCGCATGCGCCCGATGAACGGCAACGCGGACGATATGGAGATCTTCAAGATCATGGAGGAAAAGACCAATGTTCACATGAACTTTGAGCAGATCCCCCAGGCTGACTGGGAGGAGAAGATCCTGCAGAACCTGAACGGCGGCGTGGATCTGCCGGACGCCTACTATTCCGGTTACTCCCTGAACTCCACCCAGCTGCTGCAGTACGCCAACCAGGGTATGTTCCTGCCCCTGAACGACTACATTGAGCAGTATATGCCCAACTTCAAAGCCAAGCTGGAAGCCCATCCCGAAGTGAAGGCTGCCATCACGGCCCCCGACGGCAATATCTACTCCCTGCCGTTCTGCCGCTTCGACGGTCTGACCGGCCAGATCCCGAGCAATATGTTCATCAATAAGGTCTGGCTGGACAAGCTGAACCTGGAAGTGCCCACGACCATCGACGAGCTGGAAACCGTCCTGACCGCGTTCAAGGAGAACGACTGCAACGGCAACGGCGATCCGGACGATGAGATCCCCATGACCTTCAAGTTTGAAGGATCCCAGCGCGACCTGGGCGGCCTGTTCGGCATGTTCGGCTATGCGGATAACCTGTATACCGGCCAGCATCACTTCTGCGTGGACGACGGGAAGGTGATCTACACCCCGACCACCGAAGGCTACAAGAAGGCCTGCTCCTATCTGTACGAGCACTTCTTCTCCAAGGGCCTGATCGACCAGGAAGGCTTCACCATGGACAAGGCCACCTACAATGCCCAGAACCAGGGCGAGGTCGCCAATATCGGGTCCTACTTCTCCTGGAACATCTTCGACCTGGGCGAAATCCACAAGGATGAGTACGTGCCCATGGCGCCTCTCCTCGGACCTGACGGCACCACCAGCTGGGGCTATGTGACCTCCTCCGGCATCGAGACGGTCGGTCTGATCGTCACCAAGGACTGCAAGGATCCGGTTAACCTGCTCAAGTGGGCGGACCTGACCTATGACGATTACTATGGCATGCAGCTCGAGTACGGCTGCATCGGCACCAATATCAAGGAAGCCGAAGAAGGCAGCCAGTTCCAGTATGAGTACATCGATTATCCGGAAGGCATGACTTATGACGAGTTCCTGTTTGGGAACACCTATCCGGACTCCTGCCTGGCGCTGTTCCGCGACTTCTATGACACGGTTCTGTCCATGCCCGACAGCGCCAAGGCCAAGGACAAGATCAACAGCGAGATGTACCTGCCTGTGGCGACCACCAAGTATTATCCGACCCTGCTGTTCAGCGCGGAGGATAATGACCGTATCGCCGACATCAGCACGGACATCATCGGTCTGGCGGAAGAGAAGCGCGCCGAGTGGCTTGCCCGCGGCGGCGTCGAAAATGAATGGGAAGACTATCTCGCACGGCTGGACGCCATGGGCCTGCAGGAATACATCGATATCTACCAGAAGACCTATGACGTGGCTTTCGGCCAGTAAGCCATAAAGCACAGCAGGGGGGAGCAGACGCTCTCCCCTGTTTTTGTGTTGTCTTTTACCGTTCTGTGGTATAATCATTTCAGAGAAAAAGCAAAAGAACGGAGGATCTCATCATGAAAAAAGCGCTGTGCGGCATTCTGTCCCTTTCCGTGCTGCTGCTGGGCTGCGGCACCGCCCTGGCGGAGGACGTCCCTGCCCATAAACTGCTTTACCAGGGCCACGGGAGCCTTCGCATCGTCACGGCCGAAGGCAAGGTCATCTATATTGATCCCTACGCCGGGGACGGCTATGATCTGCCTGCCGACCTGATCCTCATGACCCACGGCCATTCGGATCATACCGCGGTAAAACTGATCAAAAAGAAAAATGAGGGCTGCCGGACCATTAAATGGGAGGAAGCCCTTGTCAAAGGGGAATATAAGACTTTCGACCTGGGGTTCACCACGGTGGAGGCGGTCCAGGCCGGCAACAACAGAAACCATAATATCAGGGAGTGCGTCGGCTGGGTGATTACCCTTTCCGGCGGCGTGACGGTCTATGTCTCCGGCGATACTTCCACTACCGACCAGATGCGGGAGCTCGGGGAACGGGATCTCCACTATGCCTTCTTCTGCTGCGACGGCATTTATAATATGGATATGCAGGAAGCCATCGCCTGCGCAAAGACGGTGAACGCGCGCCACAGCATTCCGTACCACATGGCGCCGGGAAAGCTCTTCGATGAAGCGCGGGCGGAAACCTTCGATGTCCCGGACCGCCTGATCATCCCTGCCGGGGAAGAAATCACGCTGGAGTGACGAGCCTGCCTGCGAAATCCAGGATGATCTCCCCGATCTTCGGGTTGTGGACGATATAGGATCCGTGATCCTCGCCGTCCAGGATCCGGAGTTCCGCGCCGGGAATGGCTGCGGCGATGTGCCGGGTCTGCTTTTCGACTACCAGGTCCCTGCTTCCGGCCAGCACCAGCGTCTTCGCGCGGATCAGCCGCAGTGCCTCATCCCGGATATCCGGTTCGTCCATCATCAGGCGGATCTTCGGATCCCGCTTCAGCAGGTACAGTACGCGGAACAAAAGCCGCAGCTTCAGTTTCACACCCCGGGGATTCAGGTTTGCTCCGCTGACGATCAGCGTGGAGATGCGGCCGCATTTCGCTGCCGCCAGCAGCCCGACGATTCCGCCGTCGCTGAACCCATAGAATATCGCGTCGGACAGATCCAGGGCTTCCATCAGTGCGACGGCGTCGTCCGCCATGTCGGCATAATGCAGTTCCCAGGCGGGGGAGCTCTGTCCGTGTCCCCGGCTGTCCACGCAGTAGCATGTGAAGCGGCCCTTCAGGATTTCCACGGCTTCGTCGAAAATTGTATGGTCTTCGCCGTTCCCGTGGACCATAACCAGCGGCCGGCCCTCCCCGGTCTTTTCATAAAACAGGTCGACGCCGTTAACATGCGCGGTCATGCTGTATCCTCCTGTTCGCGGTTTGTGATATAATAATCGTATCATGAAAGAGTGCAGGAGTAAACATGGGTATCACGAAAACGGATTTCATGCGGGGAATGCAGTGCCGTAAGATGCTCTGGCTGGACCGGCATAAACCGCAGTACAGGGTTATCCCGCCGGAAACCCGTGCCCGACTGGACGCCGGGAATGTCTTCGGCGACCGGGCCATGAGCATGTTCGGGCCCTATGAGGAGATGACTGTGTACCTGCCGGGTACCCGGATCCCGGACAAGAAAAAGATGGCGGAGAAAACCGCCCTTCACCTGCAGCTTGGCACGCCGGTCATCTGCGAGGCGGCGTTCCTGTACTACAACAATTACTGCGCTGCTGATATCCTGAAAAAGACAGACGCCGGTTACGACCTGTACGAAGTCAAGAACACCGGCACCGTGAAGGATCAGTTCATACGGGATGCAGCCTTCCAGTACTACATCATGGACCGCTGCAAGGTCCGTATTCACCGTATATACATCGTCCTGCACGGTCCGGACGAGAACAATCCTTTTGTTCCGGAAGACATTACAGAACAGGCAAAGGCCCTGGCACCCTGGATCAACGACCATATCTGGGACCTCAACCGGATGTGGAAACAGCAGGAGGAACCGGAGCAGGAACCGGGGGAGCAGTGTACCTGCCCCTATGAGTGCTGGTATTACGCCTACTGCCATAACGCCCGTCCCGAACAGATCCGAATGGACATACTGAAAGGAGAAACCACCATGAGCGAACGGAAGGCCGACAAAGCGGAAAAGGAATGGTCCGACGAGATTCCGGATGATGAAGAGGAAATCCGGCCGGAACCCTACGAGGAGACCTATCAGGACGGCACGCCGAAGAATGAGTGCTGGAAGGACAGGTAAATGACGCGCAGTTTCCGGATCGCCGATACCACCCGGGAGGAGCGCGAGCAGATTGTTGCGGAATCCATCGGCAATATCTCGGGTCTGTGCGACGGCTGCAGCCCGGGAATCATTGAGATGTACCAGGACTATATCGACGGAAAGAAAGAGCTCCGCGAGATCAACGCGGAGTTCAGGCGGAGCTATACTTCCGGCGCTTCTGGCCCGTACCGTACCGGCTGCATGATGGAGGAAGACAGATGACCACTTATAACGACGCGAGAATCCTGACCGCGGAGGATCTGAAAAAGGTAACGGAAACCGGCAGCAACCCGACGGTGGGCCGGCTGGTGTTCGTGGAGCTGATGACCGGAGACGGAAGCCCGGGAAGGATCTTCCCGTGCTTTATTGAGGCCTGGCGCAGGGATGACAGCCACCGGATCCCGGACCGGCCGGACGGCAGGCCATGGATGCTGTTCCGCTGCGCTGTCGTCCAGGCCAAGGACGGTGCCTGCGGCGTTCTGCAGGTCACAATACACGAGGCGGAACTGAATGTCCGGAAGCGCTTCTGGGACAAGCCCCCGGCGCACAACCTGATGAAGAACCAGGCGGCAAACGGCCTGCTGCAGTAGGAAATGAAATGCGGTGCCTGCGCTCAGACAGGCACCGCGGAGAAAAAAAGGATAATACCCCCATGAAGACAGCGCTCAGGTTTCCGTCCCTGTAAACGGGCGGAGTTCTTCCAGCAGCTGGTCGCACTGGTCGTGATAGATTTCCAGGCTGACAGGGCGGCTCAGGTCCAGGGAGTAGATCCCCAGGACCGATTTGGCGTCCACGACGTGGCGCCCGGACCTGAGATCCATCTCGAACGGATAACGGTTGATGATATTGACAAACCGATTGACGTTTTTGGCGAGGCTCAGGCGAATCATGACACTTATCACAGGTTCAGCCCTCCCCGGTCAGTTCGCTGATCCGGACACCGAAATAGCTGGCAATATCCTCCAGCAGTTCTTTTTCGGGTTCACTGAATCCGTTTTCCCAGTTGCTGCAGGTTCCGCGCATCAGGCCGAACACCTCGTCAGCAGCGGCCTGGGACAGACCGCGCTGTTCGCGCAGCTCACGGAATCGGTTCCTGAATTCCATCGGTATATCCAGCTTTCTGTTTGGCTCTGTCCGTAAAGTACCGTACCTTTTACCACATATTACCATAACACAGGTTGCTGAAGCAAGCGGAATTTCGGCCCGCTATCCCCCTGATTACACCCGCGCATGTAAAAGCACAGCCTGCGTAAAACCGCGCAGGCCTTGAAGAACAACGCTTTGTGAAATTGAAGCCGGTTAATTCCAGACAGGCATGTAATTGGTTCCTGTAATAAAATTCTCCGCTTTACAGGTAATACGCCATATTCACCTCATGGCAGTCCGGTTCGTCCACCACGTCGGTTTCAACAAAGCCCACTTTCTCATACACATGTTTCGCACGGTCGTTGCCGTATATGTATGTGGTCGTGATCTCTTCGGCGGCATGGCTGGCCTTCATATATCCGATAAACTCGGTCAGAGCCTTTGTTCCCTTGTGCCGGTTCTGGTGCCTGATGTCTATGGCGTATTCCCACAGGAAATACTTCCGCGCCTCGAAGCGGTGCACCAGGACAAAACCGATCAGATCGACCCCCTCAAAGATATCGAAGGCCATTACCGTATCGGGATTGTCCCTGATAATCGTTTTGATGTCTTCTTTTGTGGACAGCATTTCTTCCTGGTCAGGTGCGAGCGTGATTTTCATTTCCGCGGATCTCACAAAAGTCATCTTGCAGTTCCGTTTCCTTTCTGCGGATAATCATCCTTTGATCTTTCGGACGGCGTCCTGCAGGATGGCTTCCGGATCCGCCCCGATGAGGTCCAGGCCTTCCGCGCGGATCTGTTCGGTTTCGGGAATTTCGTAAAAAGTCCGTGCCAGCGCCTGTACATATCCATACCCGTATTCGTCAGACAGGATGGGGCCTCCCGCAGTGGTGACGTAATACAGTTTTTCCGCTCTGCACAGGCCACGGGGTTCCCCGGATTCCGTGTAGCAGAACGTGATCCCGATGACGTTGATCTGTTCAAAATACTGCTTCAGGGCAGCCGGGAACGAAAGGTCCCAGTACGGCGCGGCGATGACAATCAGATCGGCGGCCGCAAAGGAGCGGGCCAGGCTGAACCTCGGATGGCTGTAATCGCCCGCTGAAAGCAGACGGTTCCGTTCCTCGATGAAATGCTCATCCGAGACTCCGAAATCCACGTCTTCCAGCCGGACTTCCTCGATGTCGCCGCCCAGACGGGAAAGCAGGCATTCCGCGAGCCGTCCGGTTCTGGAGTTTTTCCTTACGCAGGCATTGACAAACAGTATCTTCTTCGGCATTTTGCGCTCCCGCTTTTCGATCTTCGCTTACCGTATCATTTTCACCAGGTACTCGGTGGTGTCTTCCTCAAACTGTTTTTCTTCCGTCAGGGTGAAACCGTGGGCGATATAGAACCGGATGGCGTCCGTATTCTTCTCGATGGCCCACAGGAAACGAACGTCATGCTCCTTCTTCGCGAACTCGATCAGTTCGGAGCCGATGCCCATGCTCCAGAAAAAGTAATCGACATAAAGCTCCCTGACTTCGTCTCCCTCAATCCGGATCAGGGCTTTTACGATGCCCCTGTCTTCATATACCCAGATATTATCCAGCAGTTTCTCATATTCCTTCGCAACAGACAGTACCTGCAGTTCCCCGAAGGAGTAGTCGTCGTCCTGGAAAATCGGGCGGAATTTGATCCGCTTCACAAATACCAGGATTTCCGCGATGCGCGACAGATCTTCCGTCGCCGCTTTTCTGATCATATCCGTTCATCTCCCAGGTGTTTTTCCAGCATGACCAGGCGAACGCCCGGAATGCCGTTCAGGTCTGCTTCCGCAATGCCGACTTCCCGGAATCCGTGTTTCCGGTACATGGCGCGGGCAGGCGTGTTGATCTCGCTGGTGTCGATTCTCAGTTCCGTGCAGCCGTGCGCCAGCGCGTACTCTTCATAGAAGGCCAGGAACTCCCTGGCGTGCCCCCTGCCGGAAGCGGCGGGGGAGATCATCATTGTGTGCAGCACACAGACCTGTTCATCCGGTACGGCATGCGTCCAGGCCGCCCCGGCATAGATTCCGAGCTGGACCTGGTTGATAATCCCGCTGCCGATGATCCTGCTGTTCTCTTCCAGCACGAACAGGTCGTCCCGTTCCAGGGCGGAAACCGCGGTAACACGGGACGGATAGATCCCGCGCTTCCAGTTTGTGCAGATGAGGCCGGCTTCCTGGGCGTCATGCATTTCCCCGTAGAGGCGCAGCACGCCGTCCAGGTCGGCTGTCGTGGCTTTTCGGATCATCGGTGTTTACTCCTGTCATTTTTGAAACAGAGCCGGACTGTGCGCCGCCTTATTTCAGAATACAGCCCCGAACTGAGGCAAGGTCCGCAGGCCGTGGATACCACAAGGCATATTATCGGGAGAGTCAGATAAAGCAACCGTCCTCAAAATCCTCAGACACCCGGCTGATCAGATCCCCAAGCCGGTTCAGCCGCGCCCGGATCGCATTCCGGCGCTCACTGGTGGCCCGGTCAAACGCTTCTTCCGAATCGTCAGGCGCTTCGATGCTGTCGTCGTCCCAGTGCACCCAGGCTTCCAGGCTGCCTGCGATATCGTCGTGAAGCTTCCTGCAGAAATCAATCATACTGATGTGAACCGTATAGACGCTCTCGCAGTTGTCATCCCGGCCGTCACCCTCCAGGATGATATAACAGTTCCAAAAGCTGACGGTGCAGACCATCCGCCCGGGCTCACAGAACCCGTGCACGGAAAACACATCCAGGGTTTCCAGCCCGCGGATCGCCCGATCCAGCCATTCGACCGCCACATCCGTCAGATAGCTCAGGCGGCAGGCGGTATTTTCACTGCCCGGCTGAAAAACAGTCCAGCCGCTGTCAGGTCTGCTCAGCATATTGATCCTCTCCCGGCAGAATACGATTATTTTGCTGTAACATATTAACATACGTTCAGAGGGATTAAAAGAGCGGAAGTGAACCGGTTGATCCGGACGATCATCAGTTGTCAAAGTGCGCGTTTACTATTTCATTCAAATGATGATGCCGGCTCGTATTAAACCGAAAATGGGGTAAATTTGCACAGCTTTTCCGCCATACTGAAGATGTTCCCG
Source organism: uncultured Clostridia bacterium (assembly GCA_946411525.1). Classification (GTDB taxonomy): domain Bacteria; phylum Bacillota; class Clostridia; order Christensenellales; family Aristaeellaceae; genus Aristaeella. The sequence goes on from CAMKEI010000002.1 coordinate 27,884, forward strand.
GAAGGGTCCGGGTAAGTATTCGGAAGGAGATGCGGGAAATGGGTGCGCTGATCTGGCTTCTTTTCGTGCTGGCAGTAACGGTTGTGCTGGAGAGGGAAACATTCTTCTCCTGATAGTGTCCGCGGTTCCGGGAACAGAGAATTAGAGCCTGCTATTGTGCGGGTTTGATCCTGTATTCCATGTTCGGGTCCGGGTTATGATACAGGTGTGGAAACGAAATAACCGGCCGGAGGTTTATGATGTTTGATTCAGACGGTGACGGCGTCACGGATCCCGGGGAGGAGTATCTTGCTTTCCGGATATGGGAAGAGATGTGCGGGATCCATGAAGAAGATGAGACATGTGAGACCGGGGAGGAATGTGAATGTCCACAGGGCTGATTGCGGTTCTGCTGTTCCTTGTCTGGGGTGTGATTGCCGCAACCAGGGAAGGGGACAGGAAAAGGCCTGTGAAAAAGACCGGACAACGTTCCGCGGGATCAGCTGCGGGTATCCGGATCAATCATCCGCATATCATCTCAGAGGATGAGTACGAATGCGGCGTCTGCGGCAGGAGATTCACCGGGGAACCGGATTCCTGCCCGTACTGCGGCGCCGGGTTCACAGGCAGCGTAACGGACTATGAAGAGTTTGACGACGAAGAAGACGAGATGGAAGCCTGGGATGAGGAGGATGGGTGGTAAATACGCATGGCCGGGCTGATTCTCCTGTGACAAAACGGCAGCGGAGATTCATCTGCTGCCGTTCCTTTATTTTGTGATATCCGTGTCGAAGATCATTTTCCTGCAGCCGGGGCAGAAATACGACTCAATGGTGAAGGCCACCAGGGATCCCTTCGCTGCCGTAACTTTTCCTTCTCCGACGATTCTGTCAAGCAAACCGGCTTTCCGCTCTCCCTGTTTCCAGCTGACACCGCTTCTTCCATCGCCGGAAAGGATCCCTTTTTGCATTTCCTTTCCGCAGAACGGGCAGATCATCATCCGTTTTCCTCCGTTTTTCCGATTCTTTTCAGTCAGGGTTTTCTGACCGTACGTATATCGTAGCACCGGGAAACTCCGAAAAAAAGGACAGGAACCGAGGATTACAGCCTGCTAATTTTCCGGACAAAGCCCGGGGTTATGATACAATACAGCATAATCAGAAATGACGGTGAGAGAATATGATGATCGGCTCGACGTATCAGATGGTGAAAATCGTCTCCTATGTGAAGAAAACGGTCAGGGACGGCGCGGATGTTCCTTTGGAAATGCCGAAAAGCATCCGGAGTATCTCTTTCACGTTTGCGGACGGCAGGTCTTTTTCCGGAAAGGAAAACGAACCCGCGGAAAGTATCCGGGACTGGTGCAGGCTCCTGCGGCAGAAAGGCCTCCGGGATATCCGGATATATATCAGCGCGGCAACAAACGATCCGAAGATGGCCGGATATGCCAACGGCCAGGCGGAGAGTATCGTGACAGCCTGCGAAAACGGGACAGTGACCTGCTGGTTCCCTTCATGGTCATATGACGATCAGACGGAGGCGTGGAACATTCATTATACGGAAGTCCTGTGGGGAAATATGCGCATGGAGTACCTGGATCAGGAGGATCCGACGGAGGACTTCAAAGCGACGCTGAAGGATATCGGTAAATTAGCCGATGAGATCGGATGCCATGGTTACGCATGGTGCTTCGGTGAAGCATATGCGGTTCTGAACGGGAAAAAACCGGCTGAAGCCCCCGAATGGATGCAGAAGGACCTGTACCTGTTCAACCCGGATACCATGCGGCTGCTCCTGGCTGCCGAGAAGGCGAATCATTTCGGCGGGATGGGCTCCTGGAATGATTCCCCGCCCTACTACGCGCATGATGTAGGCAGGGACGGGGATTACGACCAGCTGTCGCATGAACTGTATGTCAGGATCCAGCAGGCGATTATGTACGCAGTAAATCAGTAAAAAAGGACCGGTGTCTTCGCACCGGTTCACATAACAGCATGATTTTTCAGAAGGAATGGACCGAATCCCATCTGGACCGGACATATTCACGTACGGTGCCTTCCGGAGACAGTTCCAGCATTTCCTCCAGCTGCTTTCCGTCGTTTTTGAAAAGCCGGATGCAGTTGTTCAGGTGACGCTTATCCTCTTCCGTCAGATCGCCGCCGGAAAGCTTGTTCAGCTCGTCCAGAAAAAAATCCTTAACGTTTTCCAAAGTGTTCTCTCCCTTCCCCGAAGCGTTGTTGTTCTGCTGAATTGTCTTTTTGTTCTGCAAGAATTATACCATATTCCGGACTGCCGTGTCAAAACGTCAGTCCTTTTTCACGCGCAGCATCCATTCGCCGCACTCCGCCCGGAGAGCCGCGACCATCTCCAGCGTATCATCCGGCTCCGCAGACAGCGCAATGAAGGCTGCCCTGTCGCCGTACTTTTCCCACGCTTTCTGAAAGTGGGGGATTTAAACCTGCACAGGCCGCACCAGGCTGTGAAGAAATTGATCGGCGCCGCCTTATAGTCATTCAGCGCTTCGGACAGTGTGAAGGTATTTCCTTCCGTATCCGTTGCCGTGAAGTCCGGGAAGTGTTCGCCCGGGATCGCAGTGCCTTCCTCCTCTGCCGCGGCGGCACCGGCGGACATGGCCAGCGCAAGGAACATGATCATCAGGACGGAAATCAGTCTTTTTATAAAAACACCCGAGCATCACATGATGTTTCCTGAAGGTATCAAATCAAAAGTATGCCTGTCCGGTCAATTCGGGGGAGGAAGAGACGCTTCCCTTTTTCGGCGGGGTATGGTAACGTGTGTGTGGCTGATAAACAAAGGCGACGGAACAAAGGAGGATACGATTATGTTCGGACGCAGGCCTGACGGAAAACGGGTGAAGAAACTGGATCCCATTGTACAGATGACACCCTATCTGATGCCGATGCGCTGTGACGCCCAGGTATTTCTGGAGCACAGGGCTGATTATGAGAAACTGAGCCGCTATATTGTGCGAAAAAGCCAGGAAGGGCAGAAGATTACTTTCATGCAGATCCTGGTGGCCGCCTATGTGCGGGCCGTGAGCAGGAATCCGGAGGTCAACCGGTTTATCTTCAACAAGCAGTATTTTGCCCGGAACAACTGCTCCGTATCCTATACGGTCCTGAAGAATCCCCAGGATACCAACAGCAATGAGGACGCGGTGCGCGTTCTCTTTGATCTGACGGACACGGTTTTCGATGTCCGGGACCGGATGAACGCGGCAGTGGAGAAAAGCCGGTCAGCGGAGGACGGCGGGTTTGTCATCAAACTGGCCAGGGGAGTGCTGTCCGTCCCGGGCCTCGCGACAACGGTTGTCACGCTGGTGCGGCTGCTGGACCGGTACGGAATCGCGCCTCGGATTCTGATCCGGGAACTGCCCTTCTACAGCGGACTGTTTATTACCAACAACGGCTCCATCGGCCTGCATCACCCCCTGCACCATATCTATAACTTCGGAAATGTGAGCCTGTTTTTCGGCATGGGCAGCATCCTGAAGGAAGCCGTTGTGGAAAACGGCAGCGCCAGGATGCGCCGTGTGCTGCCGGTCGGCATTACGGCGGATGAGCGGGTCTGTTCCGGCGCGCATTACGCTGCGTTCTTCTTTGATATCATTCATTATCTGGACCATCCGGAAGAACTGGAGATTCCGCCGGAGGAGGTCTGTTTTGACCAGGGCGTGGAGTATCATATCCCCAAAGTCCGGAAGTAAATTACTTATGTCTTTCTAATGATCGATTAAGGATGAACCGCCTCCCGTATGGTATACTGACAGTGAACACAGAGCCGATGCCGTCAGCTGACGCGGCCTGTGATGACTGATAAAGGAACTGGTGGAAATGAAAACGATCGGGAATCTTCTGTGGTTTGTTTTCGGCGGATTTATCAGCGGCTTTCTGTGGCTGGCCGCCGGCCTGCTGTGCTGCATTACGGTGGTCGGTATCCCGCTGGGAAGGCAGTGTTTCAAGTTTGCCAGCCTGTCCTTCTGGCCTTTCAGGAAAGAAGTTGTTTACGGCGGCGGGGCGCCTTCCACGCTGGCCAATGTGATCTGGATCCTGGTCTGCGGGCTGTGGATGGCGGTTTTTAACCTGATCGTCGGCTTCCTCTGGTGCTGCACCGTGATCGGAATCCCGTTCGGGAAACAGTTTTTCAAAATCGCGAAACTTGCGCTGACGCCATTCGGCGCGAAGATTATATGACAGAGTCTGACCGGAGGGGAAAAAGATGTATATCACTGACGACGGGATCAGGCTGAACGTGAAGATTGACATGCCGGAAAACCACGCCGGAAAATGCCCGATGGTGATCGTCATCCACGGGTTTACGGGCCATATGGAAGAGCGCCATATTATTGCTGTGGCGAAAACGCTCAATGAGATCGGTTTCGCGACGCTGCGCGTGGACATGTACGGCCACGGGAACAGTGAAGGCAGGTTTGAGGATCATACGCTGTACAAATGGCTGACCAACGCGCTGACGGTGATCGATTACGCGCGCGGGCTGGACTTCGTCACAGACCTTTATCTCTGCGGCCATTCCCAGGGCGGCATGACAGTCATGCTGGCCGGCGCGATGAAGCACGAAGTGATCAAGGGCCTGATTCCGCTTTCACCTGCCTGGATGATTCCGGAAGACGCAAGAAAAGGAACCCTGCTGGGGCAGGATTTCGATCCGGACCATATCCCGGATATCCTTCCGGCCTGGGGTGACCGCGGCCTGAAAGGGAATTATGTACGCGTGGCCCAGACGATCCATGTGGAGGAGGCAATCGACCGCTATACCGGTCCGGTCCTGATCGTTCACGGCGACCGGGATGAAGCGGTGCCGGTGGAGTATGGCATCAGGGCGGCAGAAAGATACAGGGACTGCAGGCTGGTGCTGATTCCCGGCGATACGCACTGCTATGACCATCACCTGGATCAGGTGCTGGATGCTGTAAGAGAATGGATGAAAGGGAGATAACCGCGAGATGGTTTCCTGACTTCCTTATCCTTTACCGGTCGGGCTGAAAGACAGATACTGTGATTACCTCATTGCTCCGGAGATCCGGGGCTTTTTTTGTCTTTTTCAGGAACGCGTCAAAGAATTCCAGGTGGCATCTGCAGAGCTGTCTGTGCATCACGTCCGGATCCAGCCTTCCCATTACGGATTTCATCGGGATCAGGTGCTTTGCGTCGGAGAAACCCATATGCTTCATATCCCTGAACAGCACCTTGTATATTGGCTTCGTATGCCTGACATAAACCCGGGTGACCACGTTTTCATTGTCCCTGCAGCTGATCTGCATGAACGGTTTTTCCTGTACGTCGCCGGTATAATACCCGAAAAGCGCACCGTCAAGATTGACGCCGCAGGCAAAATCGGCATTCCGCGCGCAGAGTGCGTACGCCGTATTTCCGCCCATTGAATGGCCGGACACACCGACTCCCGGGCCAAAGTCGATCAGGTCTGAAAAGTGCTGCCTGGCGTATGCAAGGGCGGCCTCATTATCCTTTATCCACTCCGGAAGCCTTTCCATCATAAACCTGCAGTACTTGTTCTGAGCTTCGTCGAACCTGCGGGCCAGTTCTTCGGTGGTGCCCTTTGCTTTCATCAGCCTGTACATGGCGAGCAGACCACCGAGCATCGGCTGGTACATTTTCTTCGTCAGGCTTTTATCAAAAAACAGGACGGATCCGTCGTCAAATTCCGTGCAGATCCCTTCCAGGGAATGGGCTACTGAAAGAACGACATATCCATGGGATGCGAGATCGATGCAAAGGAACGAATTTCCTTCCCGGTATGAATTATAGGCATGGTTGAACACGATAAGCGGGAACTTCCGCCCCGGGACTCTCTCCGCCCCGGGAAAGCATTCGGAAAAACCGGCTTCCGGGCTGTTCACGAGATCCGGTACAATCTTAAATGCGCTTTTGAATCCTTTCAGCATGTTCTCAGACAGGGCTGCCGCCTTCGGGAGCTCCTTCACGCTTTCCTTCAGCGCCGGATAATAGACCCGGGCCGCGATACTCCGCATCGTGCCGGGATTCAGCATTTCTTCCCTGTCGTCTCTGACGGTGAATGTCAGCGTTCCGACACTGTATTCGCCTGTCGGCGCGGGCGTGCTGATCTTCTTCATGCCAATATCCTCCTGTATTCATTCCGGGGAAGCGCCAGCCCTGACCGCCGCCGACAGGTCCGGAACGCCCGGTAAAACGGGCGGCTGTCCCTGAGGCTGATTCCGGTAAGGCAGCGAACCGGTTCGGCCGGATTTACTGAAGGAATCCGGACAGTTCAATCCGGGTCCATCCGGAGCCGCCCACGACCTGAAGCCAGAGCGTTTTTGTTTCAGGGACCACAACCATCTGGAAGACGGTGAGTTCGTTCATCGCGCCGCCGTCCGCAAGGGGCGTTTCAATAATTTCACGCATTTTCAGCGCGTCAATCTTTCCTTTGGAGGCTTCACAGAGGCTGATCAGGTTGCCTCGCCGCGTCAGGCTTTCCCATGAAGCCGCGTCGGACGGTACCGCAAAGAGCCACTCCGGATTGACGTAGTGATTGGCGGAAACCAGCAGGCCTTCCGGCAGATCGAAGCCGCCGGTCTTCACGCCGACGGGACACCATTCATAGGAACGTGCTGAAGAACTGTCCGCCACATTGATAATGTAGGAAGAACTGCAGTTTGTGGTATTGAAGAACAGATCCCAGTCCGGCAGCTCGTCGATTTCAAACAGCGCCGAGAAAAGCATGGTCGTGCCGGTGACCCTTGCGTCGGGCGATTTGATGTTCGCAGACGGCTTGCCGTTGTTCAGTTCCATGAATATCCCTTTTTCATTGAGCCCGTTCACGGCATAGATTTCCCCGACATAACCGATCGTGGCGACGGCCAGGGATCCGTCGGCGGGATGGTATACCGTCACGGACACGTCGTCCTTCAGCAGGGCAAAAGCGTCGGAATAATCATAGTTTCTGCCGATGACAAGCGGGCCGTCCGCATAGTCGTTCCAGCAGAACGCTGCGCTGCATTTCGGGAGGCCGCCGATACGTTCCACCGCGTTCACGGCCTGCAGCTGTGCTGCCGTCAGGCCGGAGGTTTCAGACGCGCCTCTCATGAACTCATGAATCCGGTAAGGGGTCTGTGCTGTCTGAACCGCGACGATACTGTCCACTTTCTCTGCGTTTCCGATGCTGTACTCAATGATTGTGTTCACAAAGTAATAAACCTCGGACAGTTCGTCCTTCATCAGCGCGCCGTACTGCCGCCCCATCTCGTACCAGCTTCCGTACAGGCTGACCACGCTGACGCCGTTCATGCTCACTTTGGAGCCCTGCTCAACAATCAGGGCCGGGCTTTCCGCGGTAAGAACGGATCCGGCATCCTGCGGATCGCTCCCGGCGGACGCGCCGGCAGCCAATGCCGTAATCAGCAGCAGTACGGCACAGAGCATGATTTTCTTTATGGTTCTTCCACCCATCGGATCATCGCCTCCAATCATTACACGGACCGGTTCCGGGATCCACTGGCGGTTCATCGCCGGTAGAGGATCTCACAGCCGCCCTTGCTGTCAAACCGTTCAATCTCATATTTCAGACTGCCGTCTTTATAGATCCTGCCGTAAATCCGTCCGAGGTTCTCAGTTCGTCCGCTGACGGAACTCCAGCCGTCGTCCGGCAGTTCCACCGACCGGTCCGCGCCGACGATTTCCCCGGATATCAGCCCGATGACATACTCAATCGAACAGTCTGTCCAGCCATATCCGAGGCCCTGCAGGTTTTCCCGTCCGTACTTTGCTGACAGTTCGTCCCAGAACGCTCCGATAGTTTCGTACTGCCGCTCGTTTTCCGTTGAAAACGTTCGGCCGATTCCTTTGAAAATCACAACGATACTCCTTTATTCAACCACGGGACAATTCTCCCGGGTTACATCTGCTCCTGCTGCTCCATCAGCAGGTCGTAAAAATCGTCAACAGAAATCAGGACTGTTTCTTCCGAACAGTCCGGGGAGGGCCGGCCATCAGCCGCCTCGGGCAAAGGATCGTATTCGTAGCCCATCTGTTCCTCCGCATGCTGCCTGAATATATCATTCGGCATCAGACGGAGGATTCCTGTCGGAGAACGTCGATCCGGGAGTGCATCTCCGGCGCAAGTGAAGGACAGTCAAAAAGTGGGTTTCCCGCCGTCAAAAAATGAAAAGCATCGTTTTCACAAGATGACTATACTGTCCCAGAAAACAACAGCGCGGCCGGAAAGACCGCCGGGGAGGTAACGGAAATGAGTTTATTCAGCAAAAAAGAAACGATCATTCTGAAGACCGAGCAGCAGAAGGATGCCTACATCGACAGGCTGGAGAAGGCGCATGTGGAATATGACATCTTTGAGGACCGGGACACGGTTTACAGCAGGGATGTCTCCTATATCATCCGGGTAAAGACTGCCGATCTGAAAAAGGTCAGCTGAATCCGAAACGGCTGTCTGTCCCTGCGCAAGCAGGGACAGCGCCGGTTTTGGCGAATATGAAATTTACGGATTGAATGTGAGACTGATCAAGGAGGAGATACAATGGATGTATTGAAGGCAATTTCAGACCGCAGATCTCACCGGATCTATCAAGCGGAACAGCTGCCTGAAGAGGTGCTCTCGGCGATTCTGAAGGCGGGGCTGGAGGCGCCCAGCGCGCGGAATCACCAGCCGTGGCATTTCTCCGTGGTACAGGACGCGGAACTGATCCAGGCGGTGCATGACGAGGCGGCAGCCGTTATGGGCAAAGGCGGAAACCCGCGGTTTTCAGACGACGCGTTCCAGATGTTCTATCACGCTCCGACAGCGGTCTTTATTTTCGGGGAGAAGGATTTCGGCTGGACGCAGGTGGACTGCGGCATCGCTGTGGAGAACATGGCGCTGGCAGCGGAAGGACTGGGCGTCGGAAGCGTGATTCTCGGCCTGCCGAAGCCCGCGTTCATGGGAGAGAAGGCGGATGAACTGCGGGCGCGGCTGCAGTGCCCGGAAGGCTATGATTTCGTGATTGCCCTGGCCCTGGGCTACCCGGCCGACACGAAGGAAGCGCACGAACTGCACTGGGAAAAGATCAGCCGGATCTGATCCTGAGGGTTCCCTTTGATTCCGCAGCGCAGAGGAGGTGAGATGGTTTGGCTCGGATGGACCGGGATATGACTGAGGGAAATATCTGGATGCATATGCTGCGGTTTTCAATCCCGATGGCGGTCGGACTGCTGTTCCAGCAGCTTTACAACACCGTGGACACGCTGGTGGTCGGGCAGTTTGTCGGTCACCAGGCCCAGGCGGCAGTTGGGTCCACGGGGCCGATCATCAACACGATCGTGGGTTTCTGCGCAGGCCTGGGCACCGGCGCGTCGGTGGTCATCTCCCAGCGGTACGGCGCCCGTGATGACGAGGGGCTTGGCAAGGCAGTGCATACGACGATCGCGCTGACCTTCATTGTCAGCCTGCTGGCGACCTTCCTCGGCCAGCTCATTATCGATCCGATGCTGCGCTTCATGCAGACGCCGGACGACGTGATGCCGGAATCATCAAAATACCTTTCCATTTATTTCGCGGGAGTTTCGGGGATCCTGTTCTACAATCTCGGCGGCGGCATCCTGCGCGCCGTGGGGGATTCCCGCAGACCGCTGGTTTTTCTGATTGTCTCCGCCCTGCTGAACACGGTGCTGGACCTGCTGTTCGTGCTGGCTTTCGGCATGGGCGTGGAAGGCGTGGCCTGGGCGACGGTACTGTCCCAGCTCCTGTCCGCCCTTCTGATTCTGGTTACACTGACACGGGAAAAAGGGAACTACGGCATCCGGTGGCGGAAGCTCGGGATTGATAAAAAGTCGCTCTCCCTGATTCTGAAACTGGGCCTGCCCAGCAGCATCCAGGCGGCGATCACATCCTTTTCCAATGTGTTTGTGCAGTCCTATATCAACGCTTTCGGCTCGGCCTGCATGGCCGGGTACGGCGTGTACGGAAAGATCGATGCCTTCGCGCTGATTCCTGTGCAGAGCATCAGTATGTCATCAACCACGTTTGTCGGACAGAACTGGGGCGCAAAGCAGGTCAGACGCGCCCGGGAAGGTGTCCGGACGGCAATGGTCATGAGCCTGGTTTCCACCGCCGTGCTTGGAATCCTGGTGCTTGTGCTGGCCAGGCTTCTGATGGGTTTCTTCTCCCCCAATGAGGAAGTGATAGAATACGGCGTGCGGTTCATCCATATCGTGACTCCGTTCTATATTGCGATCTGCTTTAACCAGATCTATGCGGGCGCTCTGCGCGGCATCGGGGACGCGACCATGCCGACGGTCATTATGCTGGCGTCCTTTGTGGTGTTCCGGCAGATCTACCTGGCTGTGACCAAAGCGCTGGGCGCGGGATTCATCGCGGTTGCCCTGGCCTATCCTGTAGGCTGGATCCTCTGCTCCACGCTGCTCATCATCCGCTACTCCCACAGCGGCCTGGCGAAAAACGGATAAAACAGCCATCTCCTGAATCCTCACAGGGGGATTTCTCTCCTGCAGACAAATTCCGTAATCATTCAGGCCGGTCATCGGATGACCGGCCTGAATGATATTCTGCATATCCGGAACGCGGCAAAGCCGTCTCACAGTCCTGCAACAGCACAAGGACCGGCAAAAACGGCACAACACGGAACAATTACGGCAGCCCGCCGGCGTGATAGAATGAATCCAGGCGGAAAAAACAATTGCATCGGAGGGTCTGACATGATAAAACGAATCTGCGTACTGCTGACTGTCGTTCTGGTTTCGGTGCCGTTTCTCGGCGCTGCCGCCGAACCGGCGAAGGAGGAACCCGGCGTGACCGTCTATTTTCCGAACTGGAATATTTATTCCGACAGCCGGAATGATGTCGGCAGCCTGCCGTGGGACCGGCTGGACTGCGTCAACCACGCCTTCTGGAAGGTAGTTCCCGCGGACGGCAGCTTTGTTCTCGCGTCCACCGATCCCTGGGCGGATACGGATCCTGACAACCCCAACGCCCATTTTCCCCAATACGCGGAATACGCGGAAAAGTACCCTGATACAAAGATCCTGATCTCTGTCGGAGGATGGACGGATTCAGGCTGTTTTTCCGAGATGGCGCTGACGGCGGAAAGCCGTGGCTCCTTTATCCGGAGCTGCCTGGAAACGCTGGATGCCTGGCCCTTCCTGTCCGGCCTGGATATCGACTGGGAATACCCCGGCGTGCCCCGGGAACCTGAGGACGACGGGGACGAAGGGAATCCGGTCGCGGGGGATGACCGGACCAACTATACCCTGTTGCTGAAAGAGCTCCGTGAGGCGCTGGACGGGCATTTCGGGCCGGGGAAAATCCTGACCGTATGCGCCGGCGCATCCGTCGGATACTCCCTGTGCATGCAGGATTACGCATCGCTGCATGCCTATGTCGACCGGATCAATCTGATGACCTACGACATGGCGGGACCCTGGGAGGAAACCACAGGGCACCATACGGCGCTGCTCGGAGACAATTCCGCGGAGACGGCAGTGCAGTACCTGCTGGATCAGGGCGTGCCGGCGGAGAAGATCGCCATCGGCTCACCGCTGTACAGCCACGGCTGGAAGATGAAAGCGCTGACGGAGGAGACAGTGGGGGTTCCGGCGGAACCGCTGGAGGAAGGCGACCTGGACTGGCATAAACTGATGCTTCTGGAGCAGGCGGCCGTTCCGGAAGGGACGCCCGGCTGGCATACAGGCTATGATGACCGGAAAAAAGCTGCCTGGCTGTGGAATGACGATCCCGCCTCGTCCGAATATCTGACCTTCTATACCTATGAAAGTGCCGCTTCCCTGGAAGCTAAGCTTGCTTATATTCATGAGCATAAGCTGGGCGGCCTGATCGTCTGGCAGATCCACGGCGACAGCATTGATGACGGCTGGCCGATGATCACGCGGATGCACAACCTGCTTCATCCGTGATTGTTCGCCCGGGCGGACGGTTTCCCTGTATCATGCTCATACTTGACTCCTCCGGCAGTTCTGATATGATGGTCCCGGAATGATAAGCGATGAGGTAACAGGGATGAAAATTGTGCTTCTGGCGGATCTCCACGGCAATATGGCTGCTACCGAGGCGATGGAGCGGGAACTGGACCGGATCTGTCCGGACGACGTCTGGTTTCTCGGCGACGCGGTCGGGAAAGGTCCTGAAAGCGATAAGACCTGCGACTGGGCCAGGAACCGCTGCAGCCACTGGATCGCCGGCAACTGGGACCGCGGCCTGAGCCGGGAGAAGGACAAAGATACATTTTACGCCCGGCAGATCGGACCGGAACGGTTTGCCTGGCTGGATTCCCTTCCGCTGGAGGACGAGCTGACGATAGCCGGGATGCGGTTCCGCCTGGTGCACGGGCGCTTCCTGGATCCGCTGTATCTGAGCTTTGACCCGGATGAGAAGCTCCGCGGAGGCTTCCGGTTTCATGACGGAAGACCGGACGCGGACGGTTTGATCTGCGCGGACAGCCACCGGCCGTTCATCCGGCCGCTGGAAGGCGGATACGCGCTCAATACCGGCAGCGTCGGGGACAATCTCAGCCTGCCCCGGGCCCATGCCCTGCTGCTGGAAGGGGACCCGGAGGGCGGCCCGCTGGGCATTACGGTCCTTTCTGTTCCGTATGACAACGAAAAAGCGGCGAAGATTGCCGATCTTTATCCTGACCTGCCGATGAAGGAGGCCTTCCAGCGGGAAGTCCTGACCGGCGAATACTCAAGGTGATACGCATACAAACGCTCAGAGGGGCTGGTTCTCCTGTGGGCGTTTTCATGGCTGGAAAAGAGGAAGGAAAATGAAGATACTGGTACTGAACGGGAGTCCCAAGAAAAAGAGCGATACCTTTCGGATGACAGACGCCTTTCTGAGGGGACTGAACAGGGAACAGAAACACGACGTTCAGATTGTTGACGTGATCGAAAAAAGCATCGCGCCCTGCAGGGGCTGCTTCGGATGCTGGCAGAAAACGGACGGCCACTGCGTGATTGAGGACGACCAGAATGCGATCCTGGACAGGTACCGGAACTCGGATCTCGTTATCTGGAGCTTTCCGCTGTACTGCTACGGTATGCCCTCACACCTGAAAGCGGTGCTGGACCGCACGATCCCGCTGGTGAAGATGACGATGCGCCAGGAAGCGGACGGGACAGTCCGGCATGAAGCCCTGGCGGATTTCTCCCGGCTTCATACGGTGGTTATCTGCGGCTGCGGATTCCCGGACTGGGAAGGCAACTTTGACGGCCTGCGGATGCAGTGCCGGCAGTGCTTCGGCAACCTGGACATCGTCTGCGTCCCGGAGACTCCGATGCTGAATGTCCCGGAGGCGGCCGTCGTTGCGGATCCGCTGCTGGCCTGCTTTGAAAAGGCCGGGGAGGAATACGCCCGTGAAATGAAGCTCTTCCCGGAGACCGTCACCCGGCTGGAAACACCGATGATTCCGAAGGAAACCTATATCAGTATCGTCAACGGGAACTGAATCCGGAAGGATGTGAGAAATATGCTGCTGAAAATGGTGCTGACCGGTGTGCTTGCCTGGCTTGTGGGAATATTCGGCTGGGCTCAGATTGTCGGGAGTATCCGGGATATCCGGGACAGAAAGAAGCACTGGTTCACGCTGATCCTGTGGATCGTGATCCTGGCCGGTCTGGGGTATCTTGCGGTAACCCGGTTTGACGGGCTGCTGCCGCTGGCCGTCGGGTACGGGTTCGCGCTGGTCATGGTCCTGAGCGTGGGAAAGGCGAAGAAATAGCGGAAGCCCGGGATGGAAAGAAAAGCCTGTTCCGGAACGGAACCGGCGCCGTGTTCGTTGGATAATTGCGGGCAGCCGCAAGGCAGTGTATGATAAGAGGAAACACTGACGAATAAAAAGATCCCTGAAAAAGCATATGAAGGAGGAGAATCCATGAAGAAGATACTGGCCCTTGCTCTGGCACTGGTGATGCTGTGCGCGGCGTGCGCGGCGGCGGAAGGAGGAGAGCCCCTGTTCGCGACGGTCGGCGACGCGATCGCGGCAGGCGCTGGAGAAGCAATCCATGGCTGCGACGGAAAGTACTATGCTGTTGCGCTGGAGATGGACGGGAAATACATCCGCGCCGTAGCGGATCTGGATGAGAAGGAAACGGCGCTGGGGGAGGCGATTTCCGCGGCGGATAATGCGGATGATATCGAAGCGGCGTTCGCTGCCTACGATGAGTATGTCGCGACGCTGCCGATTACCTATACTGAGGAGTTCACTGTTTCCCCGAAAGCGCAGGCGGAGCTGGACGCCCTGGCCGGAAAGAGCATCGGGGAACTGGAGGAAGACGGATATCAGTTCTTTTCCGCCGGCCCGGAAGGTCTGGAAGGAAAGGTTGTCTTCGTCATGGACTGCGGCGTATACAGGTATGAGTTTGTGATCAACGAAGACGAGCAGGCGTACGAGAAAGCCCAGGAAGAGGATCTGTTCGACGGCCTGACGGTGAAGACCGGGACGTGTATCGGCCTTTCCAACAACGCGGCGGAAACGAGGTTCCACGCGGACGGCACTGTGGATCCGGAGGAGAATCCCTTCGCGGTGTTCAATGAAATCGCGGAAATCATCGCCGGTGCCGCCGGTGAGGACGGGAAGCTTGATAAGGAAGCCCTGATTGCGGCGCTGACGGAGAAATTCCCCGGCGCGGAGGAACAGATCCGTCTTGCCATCGAATTGTATGAGCTGATGGGTCCGGAAAGCCTGCAGGGCATTGAAGGCCTGGAGGGCATGGAAGGCCTGGTGGATCCGGAAGGCTCCGGGGCCCCGGAAACCCCTGCGGAATAAATACTGCAGGCGACGCGGCCGGCTGACAGCCGACCGCTTTTTTGCTGTAAAAACGGGGGTAAAACTGCCCGGACAGTATGATATAATGACAGAAGAGCATAAGACATGAAGACATCCGGCGGAAGGAAGAACCCGGCGGATAGGACTGAAAACGGGTAAAAAAAGGAACAGACGGAGGACGCGTATGAACCACAGGTTTATTGATATCCACAGCCATATTATCTTCGGTGCGGACGACGGCGCGGAAAGCCTGAAGGAGGCCATTGAGCTCCTGAAGCTGGACCGGGAGGAAGGCGCGTACGCGGTCTTCGCCACGCCGCATTACGGCATGGAAAACGGATTCGCGCCGGACGCGGCCGGGGTAATGCGGAACTTTGAACTGCTGAAGGAGCGCGCTGCGGAGGAAGTGCCGGAGGTGAAACTGTACCTGGGTACGGAGTGGTACTGCTCGTGGGATCTGGGAGACCGGGTGCACCGGCGGGACGCGTTCCGGATGAATGACACGGACTACGTGCTGGCGGAGTTCCTGGAATACGGCGGTATCTACGAGCCCTGGGAGAAGATTTCCTGCAACCTGCTGGAGCTGAAGAACCGGGGCTTCCGGCCGGTCCTGGCCCACGCGGAGCGGTACGCGGCGATGCAGGAGGACTGGAACCGGCTGAAGGAACTCCGGGAGCAGGGAATCCTGATGCAGGTGAACGCCTATGATCTGGAGCTGAACTCCAGCCTGAAAACGAAGAACCTGGCCCGGTGGCTGGCGAAGGAACGGATGATCTCGTTCATCGGGAGCGATATGCACGGGACGAGGCCGGGGAAAAGGAGACCGAGGCTGAAGGAGGGTATCCGGTGGCTGTATGAGAACACGAATGAGGCGTATGCCGATGCGGTGGCGTTCGGCAACGCGGAGAAGCTGTTCATCCGGAAGGAAGAATAAACGTGTCCGGAGCGATTACTGTACCGGTCGGCCTGATGATACAGAAAGCAGGGATATGAGATGAAGTTTTTACAGAGACTGGGGAAGGCGATTCTGTTTCCTGTGGCGGCGCTGCCGCTGTGCGGTATCCTGATGGGGATCGGGTACCTGTTGTGCCCGGCGTCCATGCAGGGAGGCAGCGTCACCGGGGCGCTGCCCGTTGTGGGCCTCTATCTGACCAAAGCAGGCGGAGCTTTGCTGGATCAGATTCCGCTGCTGTTCGCAGTAGGGGTCGGCACGGGGCTTTCCGATGACCGGGACGGCATGGCCGGGCTTTCGGCACTGGTGGCCTGGCTGGTGATTACGACGCTCCTGCAAACGGAGAACGTCCTGCAGTTCATTCCGTCCCTTTCGGATAATGCTCAGCTGGCTTTCGCGAAAATCCGGAATCCGTTCATCGGAATTCTGTCGGGAATCATCGGAGCCCTTTGCTATAACCGGTTCAAGGGGACAAAGCTGCCGGAGTGGCTGGCATTCTTCAGCGGGAAACGCAGCACGGTCATCGTATCCGGCGCGGCGGCAGTCCTTGCTTCCGCCCTGCTTCTGGTGGCATGGCCCGTGATTTTCGGCGGGCTGATCCGCCTGGGCCTGTGGATCGCGGAGCTGGGACCTGCCGGCGCGGGACTGTATGCTTTCCTGAACAGGCTGCTGCTCCCCTTCGGACTGCATCATGCCCTGAACAATGTGTTCTGGTTCGATACGATCGGGCTCGGGGACCTGACTCATTTCTGGGCGGGGCATACTTCGGCGGACGTGAGCTGGCAGCTGGGGATATATATGAGCGGATTCTTTCCCTGCATGATGTTCGGGATTCCCGGCGCGGCCCTGGCCATGGTGCACTGCGCGAAGAAGGAAAAACGCAAAGCCGCCGTAGGCATGCTGCTGGCCGGCGCGCTGTGCGCCTTTGTCTGCGGTGTGACAGAACCTTTTGAGTTTGCTTTTATGTTTGCGGCGCCGGTGCTCTATCTGGTCTATTCGCTGCTGTACGGCGCTTTCAGCTGGCTCTGCGCGGTTCTTGGATTCCGGGCCGGGTTTGCCTTTTCCGCCGGCGCGACGGATCTGCTGTTTTCCGCTTCCCTGCCGGCGGCGCAGAAGACCTGGATGATCCTTCCGCTCGGAGCGGCGGCTTTTGTGCTCTTCTATGGGATCTTCCGGGTGATGATTACCCGGATGAATCTGAAGACGCCCGGCCGGGAAGAGGAGGAGACGGAACCGGAGGCGTCCGTACCCGCCGAAGCCGCGGAGAGTGCGGGCGGCCATGTTTTTGCCGAGGGGTATGACATTACGGCGATCCTGGAAGGACTGGGCGGAAAAGAGAATATTGAATCACTGGATAACTGCATTACCCGTCTGAGGCTGGAAGTAAGGGACGCTCAGCTGGTTCAGGACGGTATCCTGAAAAAAGCCGGCGCGCGCGGTGTGATCAGGCCCGGGAAAAACAGCGTACAGGTCATCATCGGGACGAAGGTGCAGCACGTGGCGGACGCGCTGAAGCCGCTGCTGAAGGACTGATCCTGACACGGGGCAAACTTTTCGGCAGGGTTTTCGGTATGATCCGGGGGAAAAGAAACAAAACCGCCCCGGCAATCGTCTGTTTATCGGGCGTGACAAGACAAAACCGGCTGACTGCGCCTGAAGGAGGATGAATATGAAGATAAAAAGAGCGGCAGCTTTGATCCTGGTTCTGTTCCTGACGGTTGTTTCCGCGTCCGCTGAGACGGCGCCACGCGGGGCGTTCGGCGAACTGGCGCAGGACAAATATCCGGATGAACAGCTTGCGATCCTTGATGGAATCGCGGAGCTTGTTTCGGCGTCCCTGACCACTGAGGACGGCATGGTCATTGAGATCAGCCAGGGCTACTACGACGGAGACCGGGTGGTGATCGCCTACCGGATCAGCGCCAATACAGACCTGATCGTGCTTCACGAAGGCGCGCCTGAAGAGGGGACTGAATGGGATCAGGTCGTCGAGGACTGGATTCCCGGGGATCTGAATCCCACCGGGTATCCGGATGTGGATAAGGAATATGAATGGCTGAACGGCAAAGGGCAGCGCTGGCTGGAATTTCCGTACTGCGGCATCCGTGAGAACCTTATCCTGGAGGACGGCACGCAGCTGGATTTTATGGCGGGCACGGATATGAAACTGCCGGACGGTACCATTGTCGGATGGAGGCAATGCCTGGTTCCGCAGGAAAAGGCGGAACAGAATATGACTTTCCGGCTGCCCGTATTCTATGGCAGGGCAACCAAATTCCAGGACTACGCAACGTTTATGGAAAGCTTCGGACATAAGTATACCGCCGGTATTTCTTTTACCCTGTGCCGGATGGAAAAGAAAACCCCCGACGGGGAGTAAAAGGCATCCCGACGCCGCAGCAGAATGGTCTGCTGCGGCTTTCTGTTCTTCCGGAAAACAACCGGCCGGGGCTTGCAGGAAACGGTTTTCCCGCGGCAGAACGGCAGGGGAATATTGCACAAAACGGTTTTATCATTTATTATGGAGCCAGCACAGAAAGACAAGTGAACAGAGGGGTATATCATGGGACTGTTTGATTTCCTGAAGAAGAAAAAGAGTGAACCGGCAAAGCCCGCGCAGCCTGCACGGCCGGCACAGCCTGCTCCCGCGCCGCGGATAAGGGGGCCGCTGTATGTGTACATGGATATCGACAAGCTGGGCGGCGGCGCGTACGGCCTTTCTGCAGGGCAGGCGGTAGCGAAGGCCGTACCTGCTTCGATGATGAACGGGATGAGCATCCTGAGCGGCGACTCCAATGCCACGCTGCGGGGTTCAGCCAATGAATATGTGATCGGCCTGCGGGGCAGCGATACCGCGCTGGACGCCGTGGAAGACAAACTTCGCGCGGATTCCACGCTGAAGGCGGTCCTTTCCCGCACAGGCATCCGCAGGGGCGCAGTCAGCGAGCCGCTGGTGGCTGACGGCACCGTGCAGGGCGGAACCCTCGTCAATCCGCCCGGCCACAGCACCAGCTTCTGCGGGCTGGGCTTCAGGGATACCTGGAAGAAACAGGAGGAACAGAAGTAAGAGGAGGGGAAAAGCATGTTTGTCGGAAATGGAATGGATATCTTTGCGATGCTACAGGAAGCGAAAGGAAAATGCCCGAAATGCGGGAAGGAGCTGACCTTCAAGTCGGCTGCCAATCTCGCGAAAAGCCATGACATCAGCGAGAATGTGGTCATGTGCGACAGCTGCAACCGGGTGTTCGAGGTGAACCTTGTGCCGGGCCGCATGACGCTGACGAACGACGTGACGTCGAAATATCCGCAGGTTAAACCCGGAAAATCGGGCGGCTTGTTTTCCAAACTGTTTAAAAAACAAGCCTGAACAGAAATGCCGCTGAAGAACCGTCCGGGATAACAGGAATCAAAAAGAAACGGCGTTCGGATGAACGCCGTTTCTTGCTGTGGGGAAAGGGATAAAAGGAGGAATGAAGAATGAGAAAACCGGCTCTGGTTATTCCGGTCTCCTCTGTTCGTCGCTCTGGATACTGTTCATCCGAGCGTAACTGCCTCCCAGGGCAACCAGCTCCGTGTGGGTGCCGCGCTCGGTGATGCGGCCTTCCTCGATGACAAGGATCTGGTCGGCGCCGCGGATGGTGGACAGCCGGTGCGCGATCGCGATAATCGTACGGGTGCCGGCGATGCCCGCAATGGCCTTTCGGATCTGCTGTTCCGTCTCCACGTCCACGGAGGCGGTTGCTTCGTCCAGGATGATGATCGGGCTTTTCCGCAGGATTGCCCTTGCAATGGCCACCCGCTGCTTCTGCCCGCCGGAGAGGCGCAGCCCGCGCTCGCCGACCTGGGTGTCGTATCCGTCCGGCATGGCTGTGATGTCCTCATGGATGTTGGCGGCTTTCGCAGCCTCCCGGATTTCCTCCATGGAAGCGTCCGTAACCGCGTAGCCGATATTCTCCGCGATGGTGCCGTTAAAGAGGAAGGTATCCTGAAGCACAGGGGAAATGTTCTTCCGCAGGCTTTCGATGGTCACGTCCTGAATATCATGTCCGTCAATCAGGATACGCCCGGAAGAAGGCTCATAGAACCGGGAGATCAGCTGGGTCAGGGTCGTCTTGCCTACGCCGGTGGGGCCCACCAGCGCCAGCATCTGCCCGGGCTTGCAGACGAAGGAAACGTCCTTCAGTACGGGTACGGTTTCCTGGTAGGAGAAGCTTACATGATCAAAGGTGATCTCGCCCTGCGCGGTGCCGAGGTCCTCGGCACCTTCCCGGTCCTGAATCTCTGACGGCGCGTCCAGTACAGCCAGTACGCGTTCCGCTCCGGCCATGGACTGCTGCATGTTCTCCAGCAGGTTGGCCAGGCCCGTGACCGGTCCGTAGAACAGGCCCAGGTACAGCAGGAACGCGACGATATCCGCTACGCTCAGGCTCTCCCGGAAGGCGAGATAACCGCCGAAGCCGACTACCAGGATCGTGCCCAGCGAGGAAATGAATTCGACGGAGGGATGGAAGACCGCGCTGATTTTCAGTGCCTGGAGCATCGCGCGGATGTGTTCGAAGTTCGATACGTTGACCTGTTCCGTCTCGTATTCTTCCCGGCCAAAGGACTGGATCTCATGGATGCCGGATAGGTTGTCCTGGAGCTTGCCGTTCAGTTCGCCCATCTTCTTCTGGGAGATCCGGAAGAAAGGGCGGACTTTTTTAGAGAAGACGATGCCGGAAGCGAAGATCAGGGGAATCGGCGCACAGGTGATGAGCGCAAGCTTCCAGTTGATGGTCAGCAGCACGACCAGGACGCCGGTGAAGGTGACCAGGTTCGTGATCGTTTCGGGAATCATGTGGGCGTAGAGCAGCTCGAAATCCCGGGTATCGTTCACGATCCGGCTCATCAGGTCGCCGGTCTGCTTGTCGTGAAAATAGCCCAGGTGCATGTGCTCCAGCTTGTCATAGGTGCGGGTGCGCAGGTCGCCCACCAGGAACCAGGCGGCTTTGTGGGCAAGATAATTGCTCAGGAACCGGAAGAGGATCCGCAGCAGGTACAGCCCTACCAGCAGCGCGGTGAACAGGCCGATGGTCTGCAGGCCGGCATCGTCCACCCCCTTCTCCACAATGCCCGTCATGGCGGAGAGGAGTTTCGGCGCAGTCAGGTTCACCGCGGTCAGCGCCAGTGTAGACAGGATCGCGACGGCGTACAGGGTTCGGTACCGGATGGCTTCACGGCTGAGCCGCCACAGGGTTTTAATCATTTTTTCCTCCGGTCAATACGGTTTTCATTCGGGATAACGGATTGCAAAGACGGAACTGCAGGCGCTTTTCCGCAGACAGGGATATGCCAAAGGAATGACAGCAGATCAGAATGATGAGTTGCGGATTATGCGTTGCCGCTGATGTTTTTCCTTCTCCAGCTTACATATCTCAGTATACATGAAATCCCTGCCAGCATCCAGGTGACGCCTGCGGTAATCCAGATGGACCAGACGCCGGCGGCGGTGATGCCCAGGAGCAGCAGCGGCAGTCCGACGCGCCCCGCGATCTCCACAATACCGTTGACGAAGGCGAAGACTGCGTCGCCCACGCCGTTCAGCACGCCGCGGCAGACGTAGATCACGCCGAGGAAGATGTAGAAGCAGCTGGTGATCTGCAGCGCCCTGCGGCCCAGGTCGATGACGTCCTTCTCCCGGACGAAGAGGCCCACCAGGCTGCCGCCCCACAGCTGCATGACCAGAGACATGATTCCGGCCAGGACGGCCATGGCCAGCAGGCTGTCACGGAATCCCTCGCGGATCCGTTTCATTTTGCCGGCGCCCATGTTCTGGCTCGTATAGGTCGACAGGGCCATGCTCATGGAACCGAAGGGCATCTGCACCAGCTGCTCCAGCCGGTTGCCGGCAGTATAGGCCGCCATGGCGGTGGGGCCGAAGACGTTGACAACGGACTGCAGCGCTGTGGTGGAGATCGCGATAAGGCTCCATTGCAGCGCCAGCGGCAGACCCAGGCGGACGGTCTTCTTCGCGATGGCCTTGTCAAAGGCCAGGGATTCCCTGGTCAGATGGAAATAGGGATTGCGCCTGAACGCCCAGATCAGGGAACCGGCGCCTGCCAGCAGCTGGCTCAGCATGGTGGCGAAAGCCGCGCCGAACACGCCCAGACGGAACACACCGACGAACAGCAGGTCCAGTCCGATGTTCAGGAAACAGGAGAATACCAGGAAATACAGCGGCGTACGGGAATCTCCCAAAGCGCGCTGCATGGATGAAGCGTAGTTGTAGACGGCGATCAGCGGTACGGAAGCCGAAGTCATGCGCATATAGGTGATCGCGTCGGGCAGGATTTCCGCCGGTGTGCCCATCCAGGCCAGCACCGTGGGAACCATGGCGAAGGCGACCGATCCGGTCAGCAGGGAGGATCCGATCATGATATACGCCGAGTTGGCAATGGCTTTGCAGACCAGCCGGTCATCGCGGGCGCCGAAATATTGAGCCGTGACGATGCCGCAGCCGCCGCTGATTCCGTTGAAGATGGAGAAGAACAGAAAGGAGATGGAGCCGGTGGCGCCTACAGCTGCCAGGGCGTTGGCACCCAGCAGCCGGCCGACAATCATGGAGTCCGCCAGGTTATACGCCTGCTGGAACAGGTTGCCGATCAGCAGCGGCAGCGCAAAAACGGCAAGCAGCGCCAGCGGGCTGCCTTCCGTCATGTTCATGGTCGTGTTGCGGGGGGAGCGTCTGCGGAGCGGGAAAAGCCCTCGCTTCGCCGGATCAACTGCACCGGTCAGACTCATCGATCCTTCCCCCTTTACACCGTGATTCAGTTTATTGTAGGGCCTGGATGGGGGAGAGTACTTCCCATTTTTTGACGGACGGCATCTCATATTTTGCACCTTGACTTAAAGCTGACTCTAAGTTTTATCATAAAAGCAGAAAAACGCGGCAACGATCTGATACGAAGGAGGAAACAGAATGTTCGGATTTAATTATTATACGCCCACAAAGGTGGTTTTCGGAAAGAACACGGAAGCCCAGGCAGCGGATCTGATTAAGGAATTCGGCGGCAAAAAGGTACTGATCCATTACGGCGGCGGGAGCGTGGTCCGCTCCGGGCTGCTGCAGCGGGTGACGGATACGCTGGACGAGGCGGGCATTCCGTACGTGACGCTCGGCGGCGCGGTGCCGAATCCCCATCTGGGCCTGGTGTATGAGGGTATTGAGCTGTGTAAAAAAGAAGGCGTCAATTTCCTGCTGGCCGTGGGCGGCGGCAGCGCCATCGACTCGGCCAAGGCCATCGGCTACGGCGTGACGAACGACGGCGACGTGTGGGATTTCTATGATTACAAACGGAATGCGACAGCCTGTCTGCCCCTGGGCGTGATCCTGACCATCGCAGCCACCGGCAGCGAGATGAGCGATTCCTCCGTCATTACGAAGGAGGAGGGCCTGGTCAAACGCGGATACAGCAGCGATTACTGCCGGCCGAAGTTCGCGATCATGAATCCTGAACTGACCATGACGCTGCCGGATTACCAGACGGCCTGCGGCTGCACGGACATCATGATGCATACGATGGAGCGCTATTTCACCAACGGCGGAAATATGGAGATCACCGACGCCCTGGCGGAGGGCCTGCTTCGTACGGTCATGAAGAACGCGGAGATTCTGGCGAAGGATCCGAAGAACTATGACGCCCGGGCTGAGGTCATGTGGGCCGGCAGTCTGGCGCACAACGGCCTGACCGGCTGCGGCAATGACGGCGGTGACTGGATGACCCATAAGCTCGAACACGAGCTCGGCGGTCTGTACGACGTAGCGCACGGCGCGGGCCTCGCGGCCATCTGGGGAAGCTGGGCGCGGTATGTATGCGGGAACTGCCTGCCGCGGTTCGTACGGTTTGCGGTCAACGTCATGGGCGTGGAACCTGCCGGATCGGATGAGGAGACTGCCCTGAAAGGCATAGAGGCGATGGAGGAGTTCTACCGGCGGATCAATATGCCTACAAACCTGCGGGAGCTGGGCGTCGACGCGACGGATGAGGACCTGATCACAATGGCGCACAAATGCGCCGTGGGCGTCAACGGGGCGAAGGGTTCCGCCCGGCTGCTGAAGGAAGAGGATATGCTGGCGATCTACAAAGCCAGCAGATAACGGAGGAGCGGAAGATGTACCAGGTAAAGGGAAAATGGGCGCTGATTACCGGCGCGGCCCGGGGGATCGGATACCTGACGGCGAAGTTCATGGCAGAGCAGGGCTGTAACCTGATCCTGCACAGCCGGGATCTTGCGCATACGGAAAAGGCGCTGGCGGAAGTCCGTGCCCGCGGCGTGTCCGCGGTGGCGGTGGCGGCGGACCTGAACGATCTGAACGCCGTGAAGGGAATGCTGCAGGAGATTGACGACCTCGGGGTGGACGTGGATATCGTCCTGAACAATGCCGGGCTGCAGATCGCCTACCGGACGGATTACTGCGCCACGCCCGCGGAAGATTATGAGGTCAGTTTCCGCGTGAATACCATCGCACCGGCGATGATCTGTTATCATTTCCTGCCGAAGATGATGGCAAAGGGCACGGGCCGCATCCTGAACACCACCAGCGGTATCGCGCTGGACGTCTGTCAGGCGGGCTATTCCGCTAGCAAGGCGGCGCTGGACAAGATTACCATCGACCTGGGCTCGAAAGTCGAAGGCACGGACGTACTGATTAACCTGACCGATCCCGGCTGGTGCCGGACGGACCTGGGCGGGGCCCAGGCGCCGAACGCGCCGGAGAGCGCCATTCCCGGCATCACGGTGGGCGTTTTTGTGGACGACGGAAAGTCCGGTCGCTATCTCGGCGCGCAGCACTTCACGGGGATGTCGCTGGAGGATGCCGTGAAGAAGGCGGAAGCGGAGTTTGACAGTCCTTACGGAAAGTGACCGGAGAGAAAAAATGGATTACAGCCAATATGAGGATTACGGGTTTGAGCGCGCCAGCGCCTTCAACCTGTCCACCGGGTACGAGGAACGGAGCTATCAGACGCACTGGCATTCATACGGTGAGATCCTGCTGGTCGGACCCGGAAAGACCAACATCTTCATGGTTAACCGGGAGACCTATGAGCTGGTGGAAGGGGACTTCCTGCTGATCTGGCCGATGGAGATGCACGCGATCATCGACGCGGACCGGAAGGAATCCCTGGTCATCCAGTTCAGCAACGCGTTCATGAACTCCCTGTTCGACCTGCAGCGGATCATGCATTTTTACCGGAACCTGCATGTGCTGTGCATTCAGGCGCATCCGGAACTGGTTTCCCGGCTCAGGAGCATTGCGGACAGCATGAGAGAGATTTTCTTATCCGCAGGCCCCGACCGGGAACTGAGATGCTGCATGCTGCTGATGGAGTTCATGCTGACGCTGGACCGGCACCGGGAGGAATTTGCGCCGGAGCTCCGGAACGGGCAGACTTACAGCTATACCGACACGGTCATGCGGCGGATGATCATGGTGACCGACCACATCAAGAACAACCTGACGGCGGACGACCTGTCCCAGGGCGCGATGGCCAGGATGGCCGGCATCAGCAAGGACTATTTCTCCCGGATTTTCCGGAATGTGACCGGCATGAACTACAGCAAATGGCTGAACATGATCCGCCTGGAGAAGGCGACGGAGCTGCTGGCGGACAGGGAAAAAACCCTGACAGAGATCGCAATGCTGTCAGGGTTCCAGAGCATCTCCAGTTTCAACCGGGTGTTCCACGCGGAGAAGGGCATGGCCCCGGGCGAATACCGGGCGCTGCGGATGTAACAGGAAAAAGGCAGGGATGATTCCCTGCCCTTGTTTTGCCTATTTTTCCTGAAAGAATTCGATCTCCTCGCCCAGCGGACCGAAGCAGAACGCCATCCGCGCGGGGAGCGGGGGATCCGACCGGATTTCGATATCGTTGGGTTCGATGAACACTTCATATCCCGCCGATTTCACTTTTTCGGCAATCCCGTCCACGTCATCCGCGGCAAAGGCGATGTGGCGCAGCGCGCCTTTGGTCCGGACGCCCGGCCCGTTGCGGAAGATCTCCAGGAAGCCGCACCCGGAGTCGATCATGACGCCCTCCGGCCACTCCCGGACCAGGGAAAAACCGAGCAGATTCAGATAGAAATCCTTCGCTTTCTCAAATTCTTCCGTTGTTCCGCATTTCAGGGAAATATGATGGATTCCTTTGATCATGCCTTATCCCTCCGTCTTTTTGCAGACAGATCATATCACGGGACAGCCGGCCGGACAAGATGAATCCGGTCCGGGTATTCAGCGCGCCGGATTGACATCGGTGCGCAAAAAATGCATGATGGGATCAGAAACGATACGGGAGGAAAACCATGCGCCTGTTTGCTGCGGTCAGGCTTTCGGAGGAGGTCCGGGACGCCCTGGTGAAGACCCGTGACGAACTGCTGCGGCAGGGCGTCCGCGGCCGCTGCCCGCCTCCGGAAAACCTCCATATAACCCTGGTGTTCATCGGGGAGCTTCCGGACCCGGAGCCGGTTCTGGACATGACGGACGCTATTTCGTTTCAGCCGTTTCCCATCACCCTGGGAGAGGTCGGGATCTTCGGCGGCGGAATCCTCTGGGCCGGGATCCGGCCGTCGGATCCGCTGGAGCATCTGGTGAAGCGTCTCCGCCGCGGCCTGGCGGAAGCGGGGATCCCTTACGACCGGAAGGCCTTCAGGCCGCATATCACCCTGATGAGAAATATGGATCCGGGGAAAGGACTTCCGGAGATCCGTCTTCCCGGCAGCACCATGACGGTCGACCGGGTTACGCTTTACCGGTCCGACCGCGGAAAGAACGGCATGATCTATACGGAGATCGGATAACGGAGTGAGCGGCATGACCAGGCAGGAACTGACAGATTATATTTTCGATACCTACAGCGTTGAGCCGGATTATCCGTTTCCGCGGGATGACGTAACCTGTGTGTTCCGGCATACGGACAACCGGAAATGGTTCGGAATCGCCATGTCTGTCCCGTACAGGACGATCGGAATCGGCAGGGACGGATACGCCGATATCCTCAACGTCAAATGCGACCCGATCGCGGCGGGGTCCTTCCGGGGGAAACCGGGCTTCTGTCCGGCGTACCATATGAACAAGGACAAATGGATCACCATCCTGCTGGACGGTTCGGCCGGCCGGGAAGATATCAGAATGCTGCTGGAGATGAGCTATACCATGACTGCATCAGAATTCAGGAGGCGTCTGTGAACGATCAGAAACGACACACTGTGGAAGGCCTGAGCCACGCAGCGATCCGTGTGCGCAGCATCGACGACAGCGTCCGGTTTTATACCGGAGTGCTGGGCCTGCGGGAGGCCTTTCGGATGTACCGGGAGGACGACTTCCCGGGGACTGTTTATCTGTACCTGGCGCCCGGGCAGTACCTGGAACTGTTTTCCGGCGGCACCCGGGAAGCCGCCGCCGGCCCGGACGTGATCGGCGTCTGTCATCTCTGCCTGATGACCAGAGATATCCGGCGGTCCTTCGAAGCGGTCCGGAACGCGGGCGGCCCGCTGGATTCGGAGATCAGGACAGGGAACTCCCGGTGCCTGATGTTCTGGACCCACGACCCGGACGGTAATGAAATCGAGATTATGGAAATGCCGCCGGAATCCATGCAGGCACAGGCGGACAGAAGGCTGTCGGAGGAGGCCTGACGGAAACTGCCGGTTCCGGATTCCGGCCCTGCGTGGTATGATGGACAGGACGCCATCAGCAATTGCAAGCGGAGGAAGTATGATCACAGACAGCTTTGATAACCGGACAGAGGAAATCATCAAAGTAGGGCACAATGAAAACGCGAAGAAGGTGGATGCCTGCATCCTGACCTTCTCGGGCGAGATCCTGAAATATGTGCTGGAGCAGTATGAATGCACGAAGATCGGGGACCTGTATTCTTCCAACGGAGCGAATCCCGTATACGGGTTCACTTATGGGGGAAAGGAGTTCGCGGTCTATATGTCCTATGTCGGGGCGCCGGGATGCGTGGCTGACATCGAGGACACGCTGTCCCTGATCAATACGGACAGGTATGTGGTCTTCGGCGGGTGCGGCTGCCTGAACAAGGAGATCGCGCGGGGAAAGGTCATGATTCCCACGGCTGCCTACCGCGACGAAGGAACTTCCTACCATTATGCGCCGGCGTCGGACTATATTCCGGTGAAAAACAGCGACACCGTGGCGGCGTTCATGGAGCAGGCGGGGCTGCCCTGGATCCAGGGAAAAACCTGGACCACGGATGCGGTGCACCGGGAAACCCGGGGCAATTTTGAGAAGCGGAAGAGCGAGGGATGCATTTCCGTGGAGATGGAGTGCGCCGCCGTGCAGGCCATGTGTGATTACCGGGGCCTGAACGTCTACTTCTTTTTCACCTGCGGGGACCTGCTGGACGCGCCGAAGTGGGACGCCCGGAAGGAAAAGGGACAGAAAAAGGACACCCAGCATGATCCCGGCCACTTCGACATCGCGCTGGAGCTTGCCCGTTATATCTCTGAATGAATGATCTTATGATCCGGAGGAACTGAACCATGTTTTCCTATATCTGGCCCCTTGTGCTGGTGGTCCTTTCCAATACGCTCTACCAGGTCTGCGCGAAATCCGTTCCGGAGGGCATGAACCCGCTGGCTTCGCTGACAGTCACCTACCTGATCGGGGCGGCGGTTTCCTGCGCGCTGTACTATATCCTGAACCGGGACGCGAACCTTTTCCGGGAGATCCGGCTGACGAACTGGGCGCCGGCTGTCCTGGGCATTGTCATCGTAGGTCTGGAGGTCGGTTTTATTTACGCCTTCCGGGCCGGATGGCAGATCAGCATGGCCCAGATCGTTTCTTCCGCTGTGCTGGCGGTGATCCTGGTCTTTGTCGGATACCTGCTCTACCATGAGGCGATTACCTGGAACAAGATCGCCGGGATTATTATCTGCCTGGCCGGCCTCGTTCTGATCAACCTGCGCTGACTGCCGGGAATTTACCGCACCTGAAAACGGTCCGGGACGATGTCGCGGATGACGTCTTCAGGTGTTTTTCCTGTGTTGTTGTACAGATGCCCCCGGTTTTCGGGCATGGCTTCGAGCTCTTTTTTCAGGAACAGCGCACGCTCAACCAGATCCGTGTCGCCGCGGCCGCGGATGCGCCGTTCCAGTTCTTCCGTGTCCGCTGTCAGCACAATGTAATACAGGCCTGCCTGATGCTCCGCCGCCAGGGCCTTTACCCTGGGAAGCTCATCCTCTATGACATAGTCGATGAGCACGTCCAGGCCTTCCCGCAGCGCCCTGCCCGCCGTGGCGATGATGCAGTCCCAGTTGAACCGCAGGATGTTCTCCCACAGGACCCGGTCGGAAGCCTGCCCGTCCACGAAGAAATCCCCTTTGTCCTCCGGCTCGACGAAGCCGGTATGGAAATCGTCGCCGTGGATCACGTAAACGGTTTTGTGTTCCTGCCGGACCAGGTGCCTTGCATAAGCGTCCGTGAAAGTGGTTTTTCCGCATCCGCAGGGCCCTGAGATAAAATAGATCCTGGACATCCGGACAAATCCTCCTTTCATGCCTGGCGCATGATCATTTCCGCCGCGCGTTCCGCCGGAAGATCACTGACGTCGACGGCGTTTTCCATTGCTGCGAAATAAGGCAGCGATTTCAGGCTCAGCTCCAGCCACCGGTCTGTCCGCCATTCGCAGAGGCTGTCTTCCTTCCAGCGCCTGATCAGGCTTTCCCTGCTGCATACCAGCGTAACGCTTTTCACTTCCGCCTCCAGGGCGGCCAGGCCGTCCAGAAGGCTGTCGTATACCCATGGGTCGTCCATCAGCCACACCAGGACGACCATTCTGCATTCGGAGCATTTCCGGTAATTCCCGATCATGTGCAGGATATTGTCGACTGCCATGGCCCTGGTTTCCCGGTTTCCGACAAACGGATGGAGATCCATGCACCAGTCCCCGTCAATCAGCGCCGTGCCGGGGGTGCTGTCGGCGATACATTTTCCCGTCGTGGTTTTTCCGACCCCCATCGGGCCGTTGATGATGATCACTTTCATGCCGGACGCTCCTGTTTTATTACGGATGGGATGAACTGAATGTACCATGTTTCCACCGGATAAACAACGGGCATTTGTCCCGGAAAGCAGACCGGTAAACAGTCCGGCGGAACGAAAAAAAACAACAGATATCCCCTTGACTCTGACGTAACGTCATACTTTATACTGTTCCTGCAACGGCCAGGGAGGGGAAATGCCATGAGAACGGTTCATGAGGTCAGTCAGCTGACAGGAGTGAGTATACGCGCCCTGCAGTATTATGACAGCATCGGTCTTCTGCATCCGGCGGATCACACCGAAGCGGGGTACCGGCTGTATGACGATACGGCCCTGGAAACCCTGCAGCAGATCCTTCTGTTCCGTGAACTGGAATTTCCCCTGAAGGAAATCAGGAGGATTATCGCCAATCCGGATTTCGACCGGGAGAAAGCGATCGATCAGCAGATCGGGCTGCTCCGGCTGAAGAAGGAACACCTGGAGGACCTGATTACCCTGGCCGGCAGGATGAAGCAGGGAGGAACAGCAATGGATTTTTCAGCATTTGACAAAACAAAACTGGAGGAGTATGCCCGCAAGGCCAGGGAAGAATGGGGCGCGACGCCGGAATACAGGGAGTATGAGCGGAAATCGGAAGGCAGGTCTGAAGCGGACAAAAGCAGACTGGGCGCGCAGATGATGGGGATCTTTACGGAGATCGGCATGGAAAGGGGAAACGATCCCGCTTCCGAAAAGGTCCAGGCGCTGGTGAAGAAACTGCAGGATTTTATCTCGGTACACTATTACACCTGCTCCGATCAGGTGCTCGCCGGCCTCGGACAGATGTACGCCGCAGGCGGGGAGATGACAGCCAATATTGACCGTGCGGGCGGGGAAGGCACAGGCGCCTTTGCGAACAAGGCCATCCAGGTCTTCTGCTCGGGGAAAGCCCCTTGACGGCGCCGCCCTGGCGGCCTCCCGGAAGCATGGCTATGGAATAAAACTCAACTGATCCGGTTCCACATGGCACGGCAGGAAGAAGATCTTCACGCCGGCCTTTTTTGCGTCTTCCAGCGCTTCGCAGAACGCCGGGTCCGTTTCCAGGTTTCCGCGAACCTCGGTGACGCCGTCCATCTGGATGACGAACATCAGGACCGGGGTGTATCCTGACGCGCCTGCCAGTTCGCGCAGGTGTTTTGTGCCGCGTTCCGTCGGCGCGTCCGGGAACCAGCCGATCCCTTCCCGTTCCAGCGTGCAGCCCTTGACTTCCATCAGGAATTGTTCGTTTCCCCGTCTCATCATAAAGTCCAGGCGGGATTCCCCGTACCGGAATTCCGGCCGGATCAGATCAAAGCCCTGCGTTTCCAGCCACTCCCGCGCCACGGCGTTCGGCGCCTGGCTGTCGATGTTGACGAGCAGGCCGTTTTGTTTTCGGACGGCGATCAGATCATAGGCTGTTTTCCGGAACGGGTTGTCCGATCCGGACAGCCAGACTTCCGCCCCGGGAAGGAGCAGTTCCCTGCACCGGCCGGTGTTTTTGACGTGGACTGTTTCTGCGCGGCCGCCAATCTCTACATGGGCGGTAAACCGGTTCGGCCTGTCAATGAAGGCTGCCGGGATGACATTGCTGTATCTCATGGCTGTCCCCGGGTCTTTGGCTTCCTGTTCAGGATGATCACGGCGGAAAGGATCAGGAGGATCCCGAGCCCGGAAAGCAGGGTCAGCGGCTCGGAGAAGACCAGGATCCCGACCAGCGTTGCCACCAGCGGCTCGACGGTGGCGAGGATGCCGGCTCTGCTGGCTTCCACGGTGCGGAGGCCGAGCGTATAGGACAGGAACGGGATCACGGCCGTAACCAGCGCGGTCAGGCCGCAGAAGAACAGCAGCCAGGGCAGATCCGGGGCGGCGGCGAACTTGGAAACCGTGTCCGCCGGCCAGCAGATCAGCCAGGAACCGGCAGCGGCGAACAGGAAGGTCCATGCGGTGACGGTATAGGGAGAATACCTGCGCAGCGCGACCGTGCCCAGGATGCTGTACAGGCCGTAGCCGATGCCGGAACCGAGGCCGACCAGCAGGCCGGTCAGGGTGACGCCTTCACCGGAGATCCCGGAGACCAGCACACAGCCGGCAAAGGCCAGCGCAAGGGCCAGAAGCTTTCTCCCGTTCAGCTTCTCCCGGAAAAACAGCACGGACATCAGCATGATCCAGATGGGTGACGTATAGAGGAGGATCGCAGCGGTGGAAAGCGGCATCATCGTGATGGCGGTAAAGTAGCAGACGGTGAAGAACAGGATGCTCCCGAAACCCAGCCCCAGGAACAACGGCAGGTCCCGCGGCGCGATCCGGAAACCGGACCGGTCTTTGATGAGCAGCAGGACGCAGAATAACAGCGTTGCCAGCGTGACGCGGATGCATACGATCTGAACCGAACTGAAGCCGAAGGCGGTGAGCCTCCGGACGAAGATCCCCATACTGCCCCAGAAGCAGCCGGCCAGAATAATCAGCAGCGGGCCGATGCTGCGGCGATGTTTTTCCATGACAGAACCTCTTTTCCGTTCCGTTTACCGGTAATATTTCTCAATCCCGCCGTAACCTGTAATCAGTTTGTTCCGGCGGGTTTTCCCGACAAAGCTGTCCAGCCGTTTTCTGAATTCCTCCGGGCGGTTTCTGGCCGCCTCGATATAGGCGATCCGGATCCGCCTATAGGGCTCAGAAAACCGGCTGTAGTTCTCCCAGACGGTTTCATCCTGCCGGAGGGCGTCGATGATGTCCGACGGGAAAACAAACGGCGCCCGGATCAAGGGGAGGATGCTTTCCCGGACTTTGGGATGGATCAGCCCGCGGTCATCCAGCCAGATCAGCCGCTCGATATTCGGCCGGGAGTAAGGGCTCCCTTTCCGCCTTGGCGTAAAGCGCTGCGCCCGGCGGACCGGGTCGATATGTTTGATTGTGCTGTCGATCCACCCGAAGCAGAGGGCTTCCTCCACCGCGTCGTTGTAGGACAGGCTTTTCTCCCCGGATTCCTTCATCGGAAACACAAACCAGATCTCCCGGGCGGTTTCAAAATGATCCTCAAGGTATTTCCGCCAGACGCTCCGCTCGGCGGTATAGAACGTTTCCATCCGTTTCCCTCTCCCGCTTCCGATTCCGTTCCCTGCCATTATCCCCGATCCGGGGGCTCTTTTCAAGTGAAAGATCCGGCGGATGTGCCGCCGGTCCGCTTGACAAGGGGCGGGTTTTATGATGAGATGCTGTCATGGAAACCGGAAGTCAATAAGATTCATCGGAGATGAAAACGTGAGAAAAGCGGCAAAACAGATTGTGATCTGCGCGGTGATCCTGACACTGCTCTGCGTTGCCTGCCGGATTGTTTTTTTCAATCAGTTCAGCATCTGTCTCCCGCTGGGGGAAGACTGGCAGGAGGATACGCCGATCCGGGTGGAGCAGCCGGAGATTCTTCGCCTCGGACCTGCTGAGAAGCATGACGGGTATCTGAAGATCCCGGTTATTCCCGAAAAACCCGGCGATGCCGACGTGTATTTCGGATCCGGGGACAACAGCCGGGAGGAGCTTCGTATGCTGCGGGTGGACCGCTTTCATACGGTGTTTGAACTGAACAGCGGGAATTATACGGGCGATACGGCGGTGCTGATCGCCGTGACGCTGTTCTGGCTGCTGGTCAGCGCGATCATGATGTGGCATTTTCTGCGGGCGAAAGGCGCGGCGTTCTATGATTACGAAACGATCTATTATTCCGGTTTTTCCCTGTTTGCCCTGGCGTCCGGCCTGGTCATGCTGAGCGTGACGGTTTCCCGTATGGTCCATCCTGAAACCTACAATATGTTTTCTGCCTGTTCCGCCATGGCCGGGGCCAGCACACGGTACATGCAGATGACGTCGCCGCTTGTGCTGGCGTTTGCCCTGGCCATGGCCGTGAGCAATATTGCCCTGCTGCGGCATGAGAAACCGCGGTTGCAGAATATCCTGGGCCTGGCTGTCAGCGCGCTGCTGATTGCCGGGGAAGCGCTTGGCTGGTATCTTTTTACCCGGGACTTCATGGGATCCGAGCTGGAGGGCCGGATCGACAGCACGTTCCGGAATACCTACGCGACGCTGTTCATCTATTTCCAGTGCATGCTGACCGGCGCGGCCGTCTGCGGCATAAACGCTGCAAGGCACCGGCCCGCTCCGGACAAGGATTTTATCATTATCAACGGCTGCTGGTTCCGGAAGGACGGATCGCTGCCGCCGCTGCTTCGGGGACGGGCGGACAGGGCGCTGGCTTTCTGGCGGGAACAGAAGGAGAAAACCGGAAGGGAGGCGGCCTTCGTTCCGTCCGGCGGACAGGGGAGCGACGAACCGGTGCCTGAGGCGGAAGCGATCCGGCAGTACCTGCTTTCACAGGGGATTGAGGACAGGCTGATCATACCGGAGGACCGGTCGGTGAACACCCTGGAGAACATGGCGTTTTCCGCGCGGATCATCCGGGCGGCAAATCCGGAAGGCAAAACCGTCTTTTCAACCAGCAGTTATCATGTTTTCCGCAGCGGGATCCTGGCGGGACTGGCCGGCCTGGCCGCGGAGGGCATCGGCAGCAAAACAAAATGGTGGTTCTGGCCGAACGCTTTCATGCGGGAAACTGCGGGCCTGCTGGCAAAACGATGGAAACAGGAACTGCTGTTCCTGATGCTGCTGGTCGCTTTCTTCGGAATTCTGTCCATGGTGCTGTAGAGATATACCGCCGGACCGGAGGCGGGATGAATGCCGACAATGATGGGAGGATGGCTATGAAGGATTTCACAAGAATGGACAACCTGCTGAAGCGCTTTGCTGAAGAGGGGACAAACCCCGGCTGCGCGGTTGCGGTCATGCAGGGGGATGAGCTGATTTATCACGGCGAGGCGGGATACGCGGATATTGAGTCCGGGAGGAAGGTGGATATCCGCAGCATGTTCAGCCAGGCGTCCACGACGAAGCTTTTCACCTATGCCATTCTCGGCATGATCTATGAGGAAGGGAAGTTCCTTTTCAGCGATCCGCTGTACGAATACCTTCCTGAGTGGAGGAACACGCGGAAATATATCACGCTGCCCAACGGGGCGGTCGATACGGCGCCGCTGGAGAAACCGATCACGATCCGGGACGCGGTGGCCATGATGTGCGGCCTGCCTTACTGCATGGTCCCCGCCGTTGATCCGACGACGCCCACGCTGGCAGCCATGAGCCGGCAGATGGAGGAACTGCTGAAGAGGGGCCCGAGTACGATTGCCGAAGAGGTGCGCGTCATGGCCGACGTCCCGGTCATGTTCGAGCCGGGTTCGCACTGGCAGTACGGCTTCGGATCCGAGATTACCGGCGTTCTCGTCGAAACCTTCGAGGGAAAGCCGCTGCGGGAGGTCTTTAAGGACCGGCTCATCAATCCGCTGGAACTGGAGGACGCGGACACCTTTAAACGCCCTGAGAATCAGGACCGGATTGTGACGAATTACGCGAAAAAAGGACCCGGCCGGTTTGAACCGCTGGCGGATTTCCTGTCGCTGGATCCTGATAAGGTGCCGGCGGGCGCCCGTCCGAACCTGTTCATCAGCGCCCGGGACTTCGCTGTTTTCATGCAGATGCTGGCCAACGGAGGCACTTATAAGGGCAGGAAGTATCTCGGCGCCGGCACGGTCGCGATGCTCCATGAAAACCAGCTCGGACCGGTCCAGCTGAAAGATTTTGAAAACGACTATCTGGCGGGCTACGGCTACGGCCTCGGCTTCCGTACACTGCTGACGCGGAAATACGGCCATAACGGCCACCCGGGCGATTTCGGCTGGACCGGCGGCACCGGCATATGGGTTGAGGCGGATCCCGTTGACAGATTTGCCGTCGCCTATATGCACAACATGCGGCCGAATGAGGAGCTGTACCATCACCACCGGGTGCGCGCGGTGATCAACGGGATCATGCTGTAATCATTTCTGCCAGGCAGTACGTCCGGCGGACTGCTGTTTTTTTCCGGAGGGGCCTAACCGATTCCCTTTTCATGACATTATCCTTACGGAAGCTTCCAAAGACAGGGAAAGGAATTCAGGAAAATGACAGGCGGAATCAACGACGGACAGATTGAACAGATGTCAAGGACGGTCTTCCGTTTCTGCCTGTCCAGAACCGGCTCCTACTATGACGCGGAGGATCTGGCCCAGGAGATTATGCTCGTTGCCTGCAGGACCACCAATTGTTTTGAGAATGAAAAGGCGTTTTATGCCTTCGTCTGGAAAACGGCGGGCAATATCCTGAAGGCCTGGTACCGCAGGAGGGCCGGTCAGCGCGCGGATGTACCGGACGAAAAGCTGGTCGACCGCCGGTATGAGGAACTGGAGGAACAGGCGCGGGATCACGAACAGTTTCAGCTGATCCTCCGCGAGCTCTCCGGGCTTTCCTCCGATTACCGCCGGGTCACGGTGGCGTATTACCTGGACGGACAATCCGTCCGTGAGATCGCCGGACGTTTTTCCCTGTCTGAAAGCATGGTCAAGTATTTGCTTTTTCAGTCAAGAAAGCGTATCAGGGAGGGAATTGTCATGGAAAAGGAATTGGGCAGATTAAGTTATGATCCCGTCGAACTGACCCTGTTTTTCTGGGGCGGGAGAAATACGTACTATGAGATTTTCGATGGGAACAGGCTGCGCCAGAACATCGTCATGGCCTGTTATTACGACAGGATGACCGAGGAACAGTTAAGCCTCCAGCTCGGTGTGCCCACCGCGTATCTGGAGGCTGACCTGAAAAAACTGCTGGAATATGAACTTTTGAAGAAAAAAGGACTGGCTTACCAGAGCAATATCGTCATTCTCACGAAAAAGGAACTGGAAGCAGTCGACAGGTTCAATGAGGCGGACCTGAAAGAAATTGCCGGTACCGTCCGTGCGTTTGCCGACGGGCATATGGACCGGGTGCGCGCGCTCGGCTTTTACGGAAACGATATGCCCGCCAATTCACTCAAATGGATGCTCGTTTCGCTGATCCTGCGCTGGGCGTATGTCGACATGCTGCAGGGTGAAATGAGGCCTGATTACCCGACGGACTGCTTCGGGAACGCCTGTTTCCGTTTCCTGATGGAAATTCCGGAAAACGATCCCTACTTTATGGGCGTTTCAGCACAGATTACTGAGAACGGCTCCATTTTTTTCTGGGATGTGCCGGTCAACGGGGAAATGGTTCATCCGGCTGTCAGCTCCGTACGGGCAAACATGCTGATATCCCTTGCGGATTCCCGGCCCGCTTCGGAAAGTGAAAAGCTCGTCTGTTCCGAACTGCTGGAACTGGGCCTGGCCCGGAAGAAGGACGGCAGGATCCTGCCGAATTTCCCCTGCCTGAACGCGGAACAGAGCGCAATCCTGAACGGCCTGATCAGTCCCCTCGCGGGAAGCATCTGCGACAACGCGAAAAAACGGATCGGCGGAATTTCACGGATCATGGCGGAACACGCGCCGGAACATCTGGCCGGTTACGCCGCGAAACTCCCGGTGCTGTTCCAGCTGAGGGAAGCGGAGACCGTCATGCAGCTCCTCTGTGAGAGCGAATGGCTCCTGCCCCTGAAGTACGGCATGCTGGCCACCACGGTTATGATGAAATAAAAAAGAGCGGATTTATTTAATCCGCTCAACCCTGATAATGTTGGTGTTGCCCGGCTCGCCGTTGATCTGGCCGCCGGTCAGCACCACGTTGTCGCCTTTTTCCAGGGAGAAGACTTCCTTCGCGATTTTCAGGTCCTGCCAGAACATGACGTCGATGGAGGAATAGTTCTCCGTCAGTACCGGCGTGACGCCCCAGGACATGTTCAGTTTGCGCCAGGCCCGCTCGTTGGTGGTGGTTCCGATGATGTTTGCCGGGCACCGGAAGCGGGAAACCATCCGGGCTGTTTGTCCTGAAATGGAATTGACGACGATCACTTTCGCGTTCACGTTCACGGCCATGGAGCAGGCCGCGTGGGAGACTGCGTCCAGGTTGCTGTGGATGGTGAATTCCATGGTCCGGAAACGTTCCGCGAAATCAATCCCCGCTTCGGTGAACTTCGCGGTATCCGCCATGGTCTGGACTGCCTGAACAGGGAATTTTCCGGCGGCGGTTTCCCCGCTGAGCATGATCGCGGAGGAACCGTCGTAGACCGCGTTGGCTACGTCGGAGATCTCCGCCCGGGTGGGACGAGGATTCTGGATCATGCTTTCCAGCATTTCGGTGGCGGTAATGACCCGTTTTCCGAGCATCCGGCACTTGCTGATCAGGTATTTCTGAAGCGCCGGGACTTCCATGAAGGGGATTTCCACGCCCAGGTCGCCCCTGGCCACCATGATGCCGTCGGCGATCTCGCAGATTTCCTCCACGTGGTCCACGCCGCTCCGGTTTTCGATCTTGGCGATGATATCAATATCCTTCCCGCCGTTCCCGTCCAGCAGATCCCGGATGGCCTGCACGTCGGACCCGGTGGAAACAAAGGACGCGGCCACAAAATCGATGCCGTGCTCAATGCCGAAGATCAGGTCTTTTTTGTCCTGTTCGGACAGGAAATCCTGCTTGAGCACCTTGCCGGGAAAGTTCATGCTCTTCCGGTCGGAAAGGACGCCGCCGTTCTGTATGCGGCAGATCACGTCGTTTCCCCGGATTTCCTCCACCTTCAGGATGACCAGCCCGTTGTTGATCAGCACGGTGTCCCCGGGGAACAGTTCCTGCGTCAGATTGGCGTAGGTGACCGCGACGCGGGTTTCATCCCCCTGGATATCGTCCGTGGTCAGGGTGAACAGGTTCCCGTCCCTGAGCGTGACAGGGCCGTTCGCGAAGGTTTTGATCCGGTATTCCGGACCCTTGGTGTCCAGCATGATGGCGATCGGCAGGTTCAGTTTTTCCCGGACGGTCCGGATCAGCTCAATCCGTTTCAGATGGTCCTCATGGACGCCGTGGGAAAAGTTGAGCCGTGCTACGTTCATGCCCGCTTTACACATGGCGGTGAGCGTTTCCTCGTTTTCGCAGGCGGGACCGATGGTACAGATGATCTTTGTCTTTCTCAGCATACTCTTTCCTCCCGGACAGCCGAATCGTTATCTGTTTGTTTTTCTGCTACCATCATTATAGCCGGTTCTGCCGTTTCGGGCAACCGGATTTCATGCCGGGAAGGCGTTTCGCCTGATATATTTCTTGCCTGCCGGTTTGCTTTTCATTTATAATGGGCGGCGGTATAAAATACGGATCCGAAGGATGGAACGCCCGCTGTGCGGCCGGTCCGGATTTCCGAAAAAACCGGCTGAAACGTTAAAAAACCGGCAGTTGCAACTGCCGGTTGCGGAACTTCAAGCCCCGTTTGATAGCCTGCAACGGCGGGGCCGGCTATTCTGGGTTTGCCCGGAAGGGACAAAACCAAAGGAGAAAGATACCAGATGATTTTTGCGGACAAACTGATTGATCTGAGAAAAAAGAACGGCTGGTCCCAGGAAGAACTGGCGGAGAAACTGAATGTCAGCCGGCAGGCTGTATCCAAATGGGAAGGCGCCCAGTCCGTCCCGGACATGTCCAGGATTATCCAGCTGTCGGAACTGTTCGGCGTCAGCACCGATTACCTGCTGAAAGACAGTATGGAACAGGCGGAGCATTCCCGGGAAAGCACTCCGGACAGTTCCTCCCGTACGGTCAGCATGGAGGAAGCGAATGCTTTCCTGAACACCAAGGAAGAAAACTCCAGGCGGGTAGCCCTGGGCGTCATGCTGTGCGTCCTCTCTCCCGTCGCGCTGATCCTGCTGGGCGGCGCCCAGGCGTTCGGCCTGCTGAACTGGACGGAAAACGCGGCCTGCGGCGTAGGGCTGGTGATCCTGATGCTGATGATCGTTCCGGCTGTGGGCCTGTTCGTGATCTCCAACCTCCGGATCTCCCGCTATGAATACCTGGAAAAGGAACCGGTGGAAACACTGTACGGCGTGACGGGCATGGTCCGGGAACGGAAGGAGAAGTTCCGGCCTGTGCATACCCGGTATCTGCTCACCGGAATCATGCTCTGCGTCGCCTCGGCGGTGCCGCTGTTTATCTGCATGATCTTCCGGTCCGAATCCTTCTGGACCGTGCTGGGTATCGCGTCCGTTCTGGTGCTGGCAGCGGCCGGTGTCCTGCTGATCATCCGCGTTTCCATCATCTGGGGAAGCTACCAGATGCTGCTGGAAGAGGAGGAGTATTCCCGCGAAAACAAGGAAAACAGCAAACGCTGCGGATATATCGGCGGGATATACTGGTGCCTGGCGACCGCCGGGTACCTGGCCTGGAGCTTTATCGGAAACGCCTGGGACCGGTCCTGGATCATCTGGCCCGTGGCTGGGGTTGCCTTCGGCGCGGTGACGGGGATCGCCAGAGCGCTCAGAAAGCGCTGACACCCCGCCTATTCCTCCGCGAAATCCGTATCCATTGTGACCTGCAGCCGATAGTCAGGGAACGCCTTCTGCACATCGCCGACCGCCGCCGCGTATACCGCGCGGCGGTCTTTCGCGTCAAAGCTGATGACAAGATCGAAGCGCATGGCTTTCTCGCCTTTGAGAAGATAAAACGCGTGCATCTGTTTCACATGGGGATGTGCGAGGACAATCTCCCGGACCTTCTGCTGCGTCTCGGCCACCTCAGCGTCTTTTGTGTTTGCCGAGTATATGCCGATGGCCGTCAGGATGACGTGATACCGCTGGAAAACCGCCGCCTGAATATCCCGGATCAGCTGGTCCAGCCGGTCCGCCGGGCAGGAGTCCGGCACCTCGATGTGGATGGAGCCGTTCCAGGCATCCGGGCCGTAGTTGTTCAGCACCAGGTCGTAGGCTCCCTGCACGCCCGGGAAACCGGCCACGGTCTGCGTGATGTTCCTTGCCAGCTCCGGGTCGTTCTGCTCACCGAGGATCTGCGAAATGGTATCCCGGAGCATTCCGACGCCGGATCTGATGATTACCAGGGAAATGACCGCGCCGAGCCATGCCTCCAGCGACACGCGGAAGATCAGGAAAATACCCGCTGCGGCCAGTGTGGAGGCCGAGATGACGGAATCCAGTACGGCGTCTTTCCCGGAGTTGATCAGGGAATCGGAATGAACCCGTTCGCCGACGCTTTTGACGTAGTGCCCGAGCAGGATTTTCACCACGACCGCCGCCGCCACGATGATCAGGGAAACGGCGCTGTAATCCGGCGTCTCCGGATGGATGATCTGCTTGACCGATTCCACGAAGGACGTGACGCCGGCATACAGTACGATGACGGAGATGATCATGGCGCTGAGGTATTCGATCCGTCCGTAACCGAACGGATGCTTCTTATCCGGTTCCTTCCCCGCGAGCTTTGTTCCGACGATGGTGATCAGCGAGCTGCCTGCGTCGGATATATTGTTGACCGCGTCCAGCACAATGGCGATTGAATGGGTCAGCAGGCCGACCGCCGCTTTGAAGGCTGCCAGGAACACATTCGCGGCGATACCGGTTATGCTGGTCCGGATAATCGTTTTCTCACGGGTTGTTTCTTTTCCGCCTGCTGTCTGCGGTTCCGGGTTGCGGTTCATCATCCTGCCCTCACTTCATGATCCTGCCGGCAAATTCCGCTGCAGCCTTCAGATCGGCTTCGTCGGGCCTGCCTTTATGGATATTTTTGAATTCCCCTTTGCAGTGGAACTCCCGCTCGTCCATCCGGATACCGGCCTTATCCGCCTCCGCCTTCACCTTCTTGTAAGTGGAATTCAGCAAAGCGGCGGAGCCGAAGTTCACGATCCGGCCGACGAGTTCCGGATTCAGGGACCTGATAAAGTCCCGGACTTCGGGATCGATAGTGAAGGCATAGTAGGAGTTTCCGAGAAAGAGGACATCCACCGGCTCACTGACGGGTACGCTGATGGGCAGCGCCTCCGCACCGACAGCCGCGGCAACGGCATCGGCAAGGCGTTTTGTGTTTCCTGTTTTGGTATAGTATCTGACTGCGGCTTTCATGCTGCATATTCTCCCTTCCATAATCCCGTATCCGTCACAGGGCGGAAATCACCGCGTCCCGGACTTTCTTCATATCCACGGTCGGCTCGAACCGGGCGATGACTTTTCCTTCACGGCTGATCAGGAATTTGGTGAAATTCCATTTGATATACGCCTTGTCACCGAACTGTTTGTTGTTCATATCCGCGAATTTGTTCATCGCGGCCATCTTCAGGCCTTTGCCGAATCCCTCAAAGGGCTTTTCGGCTGCCAGGAAGGCGAACAGCGGATCGGCGGTTTCGCCGTTCACGTCGGTCTTGGCAAACTGCGGGAATTCCGTGCCGAATTTCAGCGTGCAGAACGCGTGGATCTCCTCGTCGCTGCCCGGGGCCTGGTTGGCGAACTGGTTGCACGGGAAGTCCAGGATCTCAAACCCCTGTCCTTTCAGTTCCTTATACATGGCTTCCAGGGGTTCGTAGTGCGGGGTAAATCCGCAGCCGGTCGCCGTGTTGACGATCAGCAGGACCTTTCCCTGATAGGCTGACAGGCTGATTTCGTTTCCCTGCCTGTCCTTCACTGTGAAATCATAAACCGTTTTCATTTCATTCTTCTCCTTCCGTTTCATTGCTTTTCCGATGATCCAGCAGCTCGTGGAGCAGCGCGTACAGCGTCCGGGCCTTTTCAGGGGACAGATCGATACAGCTGCCCACCTGGTACGGGATATCCTTTGCCTTTTCCTGCAGCGCCTTTCCGGCTTCCGTGAGCGTGATCACGACGACCCGCTCATCTTCGCTGCTCCGGCGCCTTTCGATGTACCCGGACCGCTCCAGTTTCTTCAGCAGGGGAGAGAGCGTTCCGTTGTCCAGCATCAGCCGTTCACCGATCTCCGTGACGGAGATCCCGTCCTTCTCCCACAGCACCAGGAAGACGATGTACTGGGTGTAGGTCAGCCCCAGCGGCTTCAACCGGGGCGTGTAGAGGCCGGTGACGTTCCTGGCCGCTGCATACAGCGGGAAGCACAGCTGATTGGCGAGCTTCATCGCCTCGCGGTAGTCGGTTTCCACGAAAACACCCCTTCTTCCTGTTTTATACAAATATATTTTATCAAATACAGTTGGCAGCTGTCAAGGGTTTTCAGCAAAAAAACCCGGACCGGGGAGAACCTGTTTTTTTTTTGACGGAGGCTTTTCGCGTATGGTAAAATGACACAACCCGTTCCGCCGGGGAATCCCGGAGATGAACAGACTATCTGACATGGACAGGGAGGACTGCGGAAGGTACGCGCATACTTTCCCCGGCGTGTCCTTCCGGAGGAGCGTTTGCCGTGAAAGTGAATTTTGAAACAGAGCATCTGATCATCCGCCCGCTGGTGCCGGATGACGCGGAGGCGGTGTTCCGCTGGGGCGGGGATCCGGAGGTCAACCGGTACATGATCTATCCCCTGTATCACCGGGCGGAGGATGTGCGCACCTGGCTGGAAAGCCGGGATCCGGACGATCCGGACAACTACGATGAAGGCATCGTCCTGAAAAGCACCGGCGAACTGATCGGAAGCGGCGGCATGCGCTATCATCCGGAGCGCAACGCCTGGGAGATCGGATACAACCTCCGGGCGGACCAGTGGGGCAACGGATATACGGGAGAATACCTGAGGGCGCTGATGGAGGAAATCCGGAAGGTCCGCCCGGTGGAGGCCATTGACGGGGTCTTCGCCGCGGAGAACAGCAAGAGCCGGCGGGTCATGGAAAAGCTGGGGATGGTCTACGTCCGGGACACCAGCTATGACAAATTGGACGGCAGCCGGACGTACCCGGCGAAGTATTACCGCCGGAATCTGCCCCAGCCGGCGGATCAGTGCGGGGTCTGCGGCAGGATCGAAGAGACCCGGGAAG
This sequence comes from uncultured Clostridia bacterium, assembly GCA_946411525.1. Lineage (GTDB taxonomy): Bacteria > Bacillota > Clostridia > Christensenellales > Aristaeellaceae > Aristaeella. Next base: position 71,493 of record CAMKEI010000002.1, read on the forward strand.
GGGCCAATCCGTATTTTGTCAAAGAACTGGAAACAGGCTATGTGGTGATCGGTGATCATCAGCGCTTTGAAGGATATACGCTCCTGCTCTGCAGGGAGCACGCGGTGGAACTGAGCCAGCTGGCGCCTGATTTCCGGCAGGCGTTCCTCCGGGACATGGCCGTGACCGCGGAAGCGGTTGAGAGGGCTTTCCGACCGGACAAAGTGAATTACGAACTCCTGGGAACCGGGAAGGGCAGGCATATGCACTGGCATATTTTCCCGCGCCGGAACGGGGACACCCCGCGTCCGGGCCCGGTCTGGCAGGTTCAGGACATGAACGACGACCGGTATCTGCCTTCGCCGGAAAAGCTTGCCGAACTGAAAGCGGCGCTGAAGAAGGAACTGGACCTGCTTTACAGGTAACGGAGGCATCTGAAGATATCCGAAAGGGAATACAGCCATGACGAGCGGAACGCGCGGACAGATTGTCCGTTTTCTGATCAAAGCCAAACAGGCCACCTACGCCGGAAAGGGCGCCGAAACGGCCCCGTCCCGGGTAAAGTCCCATGACCTGGTATACAGGGACGGCGAATACATGTATTACGACACCTACCTGGGCGGCGACCGGTTCGCCGGGGAGGAGGCGCTCTGGATTTCCGGCGTCCCATACTGGAGTATGAACTATGCCGGCCGGGTGACCGGGGAAAACTTCAGCGGGGATTTCCTGAAAGAGGCGCTGCTTCATGTTCCGGAGGAGGAACCCTACCGGGGACCCCGGGAGTACAGGAACGGAGACTATGCTTACCGCTGTGATACAGACGGAAGCTTTGACTGGTTCCAGGGGAAAGAGACGATTGAATATCAGGGAAAACTGATTTACGAATGCTTTTTCCACGGCGGCCTGATCAGGTAAATACAGAACTACAGAGCCTCAAGGAGTGAATACCATGACAGGGACGGGTGCCGCGCTGATCGCTCCGGACAACCACTGGGCGCTGCTGGCGATTCTCTTCGCCTCCACGTTCCTGGCGGTTTTCCTGGAGCAGAAGTATCAATGGGCGTCGAAGATGTCCGGGGCGATCATCACGCTGGTGATCGCCGTCGCGCTGGTGAATCTGCGCGTGATTCCGTCCGAAGCGCCGGTCTTCGACGATTTTGTCTGGGGATACGCGGTGCCGCTGGCAATCCCTCTGCTGCTGCTTCAGACGAACCTGCGGAAGATGCACCGGGAGGCAGGCCGCTTCCTGGCCATTTTCCTGATCGGCGCCGCCGGAACAGTGGCCGGCGCGATCCTGGCCACGGTGCTGCTCCGCGGTATGGTGGACGGCATTCCCGGAGCCGCCGCGATGATGACCGGTTCCTATATCGGCGGCGGCGTGAACTTTACCGCCCTGGCCGCTTCGTTCAGCGCGGATCCGACGCTCAAAGCCTCCATCACGGTGGCGGACAACCTGAATATGGCGATCTATTTCCTGGTGCTTCTGTCCATTGCCGGCAGCGCCTGGTTCCGGAAACGCTACAGCCATCCGCATATTGATGACGTGCTGAAGAACGGAAAGAACGGGGAAGGGGGAACCCTGGCGGCGCGTTACTGGACCCGGAAGGAGATTTCGCTGAAGGACTTCGCCCTGGATATGACGTTCGCGGTGATTGTGGTTTTCCTTTCGAAGCTGATCAGCGGCTTCTTCACCGACCTGATCCCCGTGGACAACTGGTTCCTGAAAATGCTGAATACCTTCTTCGGCAGCCAGTATGTCTGGATCACGAACCTGTCCCTGCTCTGGTCCACCGGCTTTGAGAAACAGGCTTCCAGCATGCGCGGGGCGGATGTGATCGGCACCTGGATGATCTATCTTTTCTTCTTCGCGATCGGCGTACCCGCCTCCATCGGGGTGCTGATCAGGAGTGCGCCGATCCTGCTGCTGTTCTGCATGATCATCGTGCTGGTGAACATGCTGTTCTGTTTCCTGGGCGGAAAGCTGCTGAAGTTTGACCTGGAGGAAATCATCCTGGCTTCCAACGCCAATATCGGCGGCCCGACCACGGCGGCCGGCATGGCGATTTCCCAGGGCTGGGTGAAGCTGATCGGCCCCTGCATGCTGGTCGGAACGTTCGGTTATGTGATCGGCACCTGGCTGGGCATCCTGGTCGGCTCGCTGCTCGGCGCCTGACGGCGGAAAGGATATGAACGATGTTTTCGGATAACGCGGAAGGCTTTGTCCTCGTCGGCGAAGCGATCCCGGAAGTGATCCTCGAGATCAGGTATTATTCCGCCTTCAATTTTATCGGCGAGCGGATCGACGGCTACGAGCGGCCTGTGGCGCTGCTCACGCGGGAAGCGGCGGCCCGCCTGAAGGAAGTCAGCGGCGACCTTGCGGCGGACGGATACCGGCTGAAGATTTTTGACGCCTACCGTCCGCAGAAAGCGGTGGATCATTTCATGCGCTGGGCGGAGGATCCTTCCGATGTCCGGATGAAAGCGTATTTCTATCCGGACCTGGAGAAGGCGGATCTCATTCCCGGCAGATATATCGCCCGGCGTTCCGGTCACAGCCGGGGCAGCACGGTGGACCTGACGCTGTTTGATATGCGGTCGCACAAAGAACTCGACATGGGCGGACCCTTTGACTTTTTCGGAGAACTGAGCCATCCCGCTTACCGGGGTCTCACGGAAGAACAGTACGCCAACCGGATGCTGCTGCGCGGCGCCATGACGCGCCGCGGCTTCCTGCCGATCGAGTCGGAATGGTGGCATTTTACGCTGGAGGATGAACCGTACCCGGACACTTATTTTACTTTTCCGGTTCGCTGACGGCGAACGGAACGGTCAGCGCCGCGGAGGGGAGACGGACCGGTTATGCTTTCCGGAACGGATTGGGAATATAATCCGAGACTACTTTCGCGATATCTGCCGCGAACGCCCTGAACTGCTCCGAGTCAAAGTCCTGCTGTGAGCAGCCGATCTCAAACTCCGTGCCGTCGTAGCAGGTATGCCATCCGGTTTCATGAAACCCGTTCCGGAGGTAGAACTGTTTGCGCCGAAGCCTCATGTCATTGCTGGCGCAGCCGGGACCCGGCGCTTCATATTCCACGACGATCTGTTTGCCCGGGTGCTGCCTGATCAGTTCTCTCAGGGCGCTGCCGCCGATCCCTTTCGAGCGCAGGTCGTTCCGGACGGCAAAGTAAGCAAGGTAGACCAGGTTCCGGAAATACCTGACAGCCGTGAAACCGGCCGGTTCCCGGTTCACGTCGATGCAGCAGACCGTCGCGCCTGTGGCGATCATATCGCTCAGCGCGCAGCGTTCTTCCTCCGGAATCGCTTCTTCGTTGATCGCTTCCAGTACCGGCATATCCGGGGAGCCGGCTGCGATTTTCCTGATTTCCATCTGTGCCTCCCTGTGATATCAATGACCGTCCCTTCGCCGGACGGCGGCTGGGATCTATGAGAACTATACCACACGGACGGACGCAGGAAAACCATTCAGTTTGATCGCCCTGCTGACGGCAGGCGTGACCGGAGGGGACAGCATATGAATAAGAACGGATGCGTGAAAGTCGGAAATACGGATATGTATTATGTGTCCTTCGGGGAAGGCGGAAAGACGCTGGTCGTCCTGCCCGGGCTGTCAGACGGACTGGCGACGGTCAAAGGGAAAGCCTTCCTGCTGGCCGGCGCATACAGGAAATTCCTGAAGGACTATACGGTGTATATGTTCAGCAGGAAGAACAGCATGCCGGAAGGATACACGATCCGGGATATGGCGGACGACCAGGTGCGGGCTATGAAAAACCTGGGGATCGGGAAGGCCTGCGTGCTGGGCGTGTCCCAGGGCGGCATGATCGCCCAGTATATCGCGATCGGCCATCCGGAAGCTGTCAGCAGGCTGATCCTTGCGGTAACTGCGCCGGACGCCAATGAAACCGTAAAGGATGCGGTGGGCGGCTGGATCGGTATGGCGAAAAAAGGGGATCATGTTTCCCTGATGGTCGATACGGCGGAAAAGATGTATTCGGAAGCATACCTGGAGAAGCACAGGAAGCTCTTCCCGCTGATGGCACGGTTCACAAAACCGAAGGACTATGAGCGGTTCCTGAGGAACGCTTACGCGATCCTGGGGTTTGACGCCCGGAGTGAACTGCCGAAGATTGCCGCCCCGACGCTGATCATCGCCGGAGAGGATGACCGTACCGTCGGAAACCGTGCGGCTTATGAACTCAGGGAAGGGATCAGGGGCAGCGAACTGTATGTCTGTCAGGGACTCGGGCACGGACTGTTTGAGGAAGACAGGGACTTTTACGGCAGGGTGTTTGATTTCTGCGAAAAGGAACAGTGATCAGGACTGCCGCGCCGGCCGGGATCCCCGCGATCCGCGCACTACTGTCAGCAGGAGGGCCATCAGGTTTATGATATCAACGGTTCTGTGGGATGTGGACGGAACATTGCTGGACTTCAGCGCCGCCGAAAAGGCGGCGATCAGGAAGCTGTTTTCGGAATTCGGCCTGGGAGCATGCACGGAGGAAATGCTTGCCCGGTATGCTGAAATCAATGTGTCATTCTGGCAGAGACTTGAGCGGAACGAACTGACAAAACCGCAGATCCTTGTCGGACGATTTGCGCAGTTCTTCGGCGAATACGGCATTGATCCGCAGACTGCCCCGGCATTCAATGAACGGTATCAGCCGGCGCTGGGTGATACCATCGTCTACCGGGATGACAGCCTGAATATTGTCAGGGCGCTGAGGGAAAAGGTCAGGCAGTATGCCGTTTCCAACGGAACGATTGTCGCCCAGACGAAGAAACTGAACAAATCCGGCCTCGGGGAACTGATGGACGGCGTATTCCTTTCGGAGGAGCTGGGCGTCGAAAAACCAAACGCCGGCTTCTTTGACAAGGTGTTTGCCACGCTCCGGCCGGCGGACCTGTCTGAGATCATGATCGTCGGTGATTCCCTGACCAGCGACATTCAGGGTGGCATGAACGCGGGAATCAGAACCTGCTGGTACAATCCCGGGAGGCAGACGGCGCCGGAAAACTACCGCGTTGATTATGAAATCTCCGATCTGCATGAATTGACGGATATACTGGATACAGAGAACGTGGACGGCAACTGACAGGCCGTCGTCATGGCCGTCTGTGCGGGTCTGAGGACCGGCAGCGGCGGAGACCGCGGATACGCGGAACGGAGGGTTCCGCGTGGGGAGTAAGGAGAAGTATATGAAGCTTGAACGGATGGATGACTTTTTTGCGGCGCGGGTTGACGGCTATGACGAGCATATGCGCACGAATATTGAAGGTGCCTCTGATTTTTACACCTATACCGCATCGCTGCTGCCCATGGCCGAAGGTGCGCGCGTCCTGGATCTGGGCTGCGGGACCGGGCTTGAACTGGAAGCGTATTTCGCGCTGAATCCGGAGGCGTCTGTCACGGGAATCGATCTTTCCGGCGCGATGCTGAAGGCACTGGGGAATAAGTTTCCGGACCGGAAGATCAGCCTGATTCTGGGATCCTATTTCGATGTTCCGCTGGGGGAGGGAATATATGACGCGGCTGTTTCCGTGGAATCGCTGCACCATTTCCCTGCGGAGCGGAAGGAACAGCTGTACCGGAAACTCCATGCGGCCCTGAAGGAGGAAGGCGTATTTGTCCTGACGGATTACTTTGCGGAATCCGGGGAACTGGAGGAAGAATACTTCCGGAACCTGGCGCAGCTGAAGCGTGAACAGGGACTGCCGGAGGACGTGTTCTTTCATTATGACACGCCGCTGACTGTGGAGCATGAAGTGCAGGCGCTGAAACAGGCCGGCTTCTCGGAGGTCCGGATTCTGAAAGAATGGGGGACAACCTCCACCTTGCTGGCAAAACGGCAGAGCGGGAGATGACAGAGCAAAACCCCGGACCGGATCACCGCATGACCGGGGCGGAAGAGGACTGTTGCGGAGAATGTTAAAACGCGTTGCTTGCGGCAACGGCAGCGGACGGCGTACCGTGACTGCGAAAGGAGGTTTTCGCCAATGCTGAACGAAAACATAAAAGCAGTCAGAAAAACAAAAGGTCTTTCGCAGGAGGAGCTTGCGATCAAACTGAATGTGGTGCGCCAGACGGTTTCCAAGTGGGAACGCGGGCTGTCCGTACCCGATTCGGAGATGCTGATTTCCATTTCCGGGGTGCTAGAAACACCGGTCGGCGTATTGCTCGGTGAGACGGTCGCCGAGGGTGCGCCGGACGACCTGAAGACGATATCGGAAAAACTCGAAGTGATCAACCTGCAGCTGGCCCGGCAGAAAGCGGGAAAACGGAAGGCGCTTCACTGGACATTCATTCTGCTGAGCGCGGCTATTGTGCTGGTTTTCGCCGTTATCGCCGTCGCCGGAAGCCCATATCTGAACTGGGATTACAGCGACCCGGAAACCGCGGTTGCCGGCACGGCGCTGCATGCCTTCGAATTTGTTTTTGTCAGGGTCGCCCCGCTTGCTCTGATCGGCACGGTTATCGGCGCCGTCCTGACCCGGAAGCGAAACTGACAGGTCCGGCCTGCGGGACATATGCTGCGGAGCAATATGAAGCTGGAGACAGAGAGATGAGTATTGCATAAGGAAGACTGACAGAGAACGACCTGAAGACATTTCTTCAGACGCGAAAAGGATACGGAAACGGAAACATGCCGTTCCCGGCGCTCAGCGGCTGAAACAGAACGACCGGAAATCAGCCGCGCCCGGCCCCTCATAGGTAAAGTAGAGTGCACGCTTCCCGTTTCCGATCTCAAACGGCGCGGAAAAAGCCGTCCACCCTTCCGAAGGCGAAATCCTGATACGCGCGGCTTCCGGGCCGTTCCGGCCGTCCCGTACGACAAATTCACCGTCCGCGGTGCCCCGCACCTCCACGGTGATTTTTTTTGCTGTCCGGAAGTCAAAATACCGGTAGCCCGCGGTGGCGCCGTCCACCATGTTGCTGATGTACTGGTTGGGGTTGTCCTCCCGGTCCTCACCTTCCTGGGTGAAAGCGGGATGGTTCGCGTCCTGCTGGTCCGGCAGGCTCTCTGTGGTGCCGTTCCTGCTGTACAGGTGGCAGGCGATGCGGGCTTCATAGCTGCCCTCATCCTTCAGGGGACCGCCGTTCAGTCCGCAGGAAGTGATTTCCGCCTGGCGGAAGGACTTGCCGTCAAACAGGATTTCTTCGGCGCAGGCCTGCCGGGAAAAGAAGTGCCGGTTGGTCTGCCGGTGATAGAACACATACCATTTTCCGTTCACCAGCGCCACGCTTCCGTGGGTATTGCCGCGGTAGTTGAGTGCTTCCGTATTGCCATTGGCGCCGATGTCGGCGTTTGAGACCAGCACGCCGCCGAAATGGTAATCTCCCAGCGGTGAATCCGCCACCGCCCAGCAAAGCTCATGCATCCAGCAGGAAGAATAAATAAAGTAATACCTGCCGTTGATTTTCCGGACGGAACTGGCTTCAAAGAAGGGATGTGCTTCGTACTCTGTCCCGTCCGCGTCGTTGATGATAGGCAGATTGTGGTACGGGCCGTCCTTCACGGTGATCATATCCTGCTTCAGTTCCATCTTCAGGCTGTCCTTGTCGACAGGCGTCAGCTTGTAGCGGGGACTGTTGCCGGAAAAAAGATAGATTCGTTTGTCGTCGTCGATGAAGATGCCCGGATCGAACTGCCGGATTTCTCCGGGCCGGGAGCCGAGGATATCGCCGTTTTCATAACGTACGAAATCCAGAAACTCAAAAGGGCCCGCAGGGCTGTCCGCCACGGCAACGCCGATCTCCTTCAGGAAATCCAGGCAGTAATACAGATAATATCTGCCGTCGTTGCCGCGGCACACATCCGGCGCCCACAGCGCGTGGGATCCGTCCGGGTTCCGGGGATCCTGGGTCTTTCTGTAGATGACGCCTTCATAGCGCCAGTCTGACAGGTCGTCCTCCGGCGCGGACCAGCACACGTAGTCGTTGGCGCAGTAGACTTCGCCGTTGAAGCGGTCGTGACTGCCGTAGATATACAGCCGGCCGTTGAACACCCGGGGCTCGCCGTCCGGAATGTATTCATAGCTGGGAAGATAGGGATTGAACACCTGCTTTTTCATGGACGCACCTCCGTGTCAGAAGTATTTCACGATTTCGTCCTGCTCCTTCCGGGGACGCGGGGCGGGATCTTCCGCGGCTTTGCCGATTGCGATCACGGACATGATCTCCTCGTTCGCGGGGATGCAGAGCTTCGCCCGGATCGCGTCCGCGTCGCGGATGCCCATGATCAGAGTATCGTAACCGGCGTTCTTCGCCGCCAGGATCAGGAAGGCGTCGTGGAGGCCCAGGTCGTAGGCGCCCCAGCCGTTTCCGATCTCGTTGACGGGCGCGCCGTCGCTGAAGCCGACGATGTCTTTGACGTAGGTGGTTACAATGAGCGCCGCTTTCGCGGAACTGTTCTGATTGAAGGAGGGCAGGACCGCCGCGCGGAAATCCTCCAGCGTCTCCGGCGTCTCCACCGCGTAGCAGCGGGCTGTCTGCTGGTTCTTCCAGGATGGCGCGCGCCGCGCTTCCTTCAGGATGCCGGCCAGCGCGTCATGGCCGATCCCGCCTTCATACTTCCGGATGCTTTTGCGTGCGAGGATCAGTTCGCTGAATTCCATCGATTCTTCCTCCTTCATGATCAGTAATACATATCAAATCCGTTTTCCAGCCGGTCCGCGTAGGTCTTTCCGGCCTCGTACAGCGCCGGCAGGATATAGTCCCTGTTGTACCGCACCACGGGGATCCGGTCATAGGCGCGCATGCCCATATGGGTGAGGCCTCTTTCCAGCTGCGTCAGGCACTCCAGGGTGCCCCGCCCGGTACCGCCGGCGCAGGCCACCAGCACGCAGCGTTTTTCCGCCAGGACATGGTTGCGGACCGCGTCGCACCGGCGGAGCCTGTCGAAGAACGCCTTGAAGCATTCCGTCATGTCCGACCAGTAGACCGCGCTGATCCAGACGATCCCGTCCGCTTCCCTCAGTGCCCGGTATACTTCCTCAAAATCGTCTTTGATCACGCAGGTGCCGTTGGACCGGCAGGTTCCCCAGCCGTTGCCGCAGGCCCGGCAGTGTTCGATCTTTTTCCGATTCAGGTGGATTTCCTCAACCTGAACGCCCGCGTCCGCCAGTCCCCGCGCGATCTGCTCCCTGGCCGACGCCGTCAGTCCGTCCGTGTTGGGGCTGGACCAGATAACCGCCGCTTTTTTCATGTTCAGTTCCTCCGTTCCTTTACAGCTCGATTTCCGCGGCAACCCGCTCGTCCAGGCAGGAGCCGCCGGCGTATACCAGGTATTTTCCGGGTTCCACAACCTTTTTCCCGGCCTTTTCCATATAGATCTCCAGATCGCAGGGGTTCACGGTAAAGACCGCTTCCCCGCTTTCCCCGGGCGCGAGGCTGTGCAGCCGCTCAAAGCCGATGAGCCGGCGCAGCGGGTGTACCGTTTCAGCGGGCGATACGCGTCTGATGTACAGCTGGGCCACCTCGTCGCCGGTTACGGCGCCGGTGTTCGTCACCTTCACGGAAACCCGCAGGCCGCCGTCCCGCTTTTCGACCCGCAGCCCGCTGTAGCCGAAGGCGGTATAGCTCAGGCCGTAACCGAAGGGATACAGTACCGGCCTGTCAAAGTACCGGTAGGTCCGGGGATGGCTGATCAGGTCGTAATCCTCCATCGGCGGCAGGTCCGCGTCGCTTCTGTACCAGGTCATCGGGAGACGTCCGGCGGGGTTCGCTTCCCCGAAGATGGCGGCGGCCAGGCCGTTGCCCAGGTCCTGGGAACCTGTCGCGTTCAGCAGGATGGCCGGCACGTGCTCCTGCATCCAGTTGACGGCGTAGGGATAGTTCGTGATCAGGACGACCGCGACGTTCGGGTTTACTCCGTACACCGCCTCCAGCAGTTTCTGCTGCATCGGGATCATCTCAATCGTGCTCCGGTCCACCTCTTCCTTGGCGTTCATGACCGGGTTGCAGCCCAGGGCCACGATGACTTTTTTCGCTTTCTTTGCCAGTTCCTTCGCGCGTTCGACGCCGTCGGAGACGATCTCCACCGTGAGTGCCGTCGCTTCCTTTTCGGAACCGGCCCAGGCTTCAGGGACATTGCCGCCTTCCTTGGTATTGCTTTCGGGCCGGCGCCGGATCAGTGGATCAGTCTTCAGCTTTCCGTCTTCCAGGTATACGTTCCGGTTGCCGAAGCAGTAGAGCTTCACGTCGCACGCCTCGTCGTTCCAGTATTCGGTCAGTTCCACGCAGTTCGCGTTCCGCGGCTGCGGCGTACGGACCGCGTCCGCCTTGCCGATCGTGAAGTTTTCCATGACCATGAATGTGAAGGGCTCGTCGGAGGCCAGGCTGATTTTTCCGTCCGGTCCCACCGTCGCGTACTTCCGGAAACCGGGGGCGTAGAGGAAATTGCTGCCGCAGCCCCAGTTCAGCTGCTCAAACACCACGGCGTCTTCCGCCCTGTCCGTCAGCACCAGTTCCGCCGGGCCGGGATCCGGCATTCCCCACGGAATCCGGGCCGGACGGCTGGCACCGATATACCTGTCCCCGACCCTGAAGCGGAACAGGGTCTGCCCGCTCTCGTAGGGGATTGCCCGGTGCATCTTCTTTTCCAGGCCGGCCTTCAGCGTCACTTTGTACGTCGGCTTTCCGGCGTACCAGTCCATGTACCAGCTGTTTCCCACAAAGCCGATCAGGGCAACGTCGTCATCCCCGGCGAAGGGCAGGAAGCCGTTTTCGTTCTTCAGCAGGACATTGGACGCCTTGCTCATTTCCAGGGAGATCCGTTTTGCCTCATCCGTTCCCACGTCCGCCATGTCCAGTTCGGCATAGGGATCTTCCGGATCGAAGGCGCCCTGGCGGATCAGCTCCGTAACCGTGCAGACAATGGATTTGTCCATCTCTTCTTCCGTGATCAGGCCGCGCTCATAGGCTTCCTTCGCCGCCTTGACGACTTCAAAGGGATTGTCCAGCATCGCGTCCACGCCGGCCTTCACGCCCTCGGCCAGGGTTTCTGCATGGGATTCGAAATAGTGGTGGAAATTTACGGTCTGCAGGAAATCGCCGCCGTCCGTCATGGCGTACCGGATTCCCCACTGATCCTTCAGGATATCCTGAACCTCGTGGTTCAGCATGGCGGGCAGGTGGTTGATCTCGTTATAGGAGGTCATGACGCCTTCCGCGTGGCCTTCCTGCGCGCAGTAACGGAAAGACTCCAGTTCGTAGTCGTATTTGACCTTGTCGCTGATGTCAAAGCTGTCGTACCCGCGCCGGTATTCCTGGTTGTTGGCGTAGAAATGCTTCAGCACCGCAGCGGTCCGGACGCGGTCGCCCCGGGCGCCGGGCGCCAGGGGCGTGCCGTCGTAATTGTGTTCGTCCTGCATACCGGTGATGTAGGCGGAGGCCATCTTGCCGGTCAGGTACGGATCCTCGCCGTAGCCTTCCTCGTTCCGGCCCCAGCGGGGATCGCGGCACAGATCGACGGTGGGCGCCAGGCGGCCGTGGCCGCCCTTGCCGACTGCGTTCCCGAAGGCCCGGGATTCCTTCCCGGTCACGTCGCCGGCCCTGCGGATCAGGTCCCGGTCAAAGGTCGCGGCCATACCGATCGGCTGGGTAAAGGAAGTCGTCGGCGTCGGCGGGAACATTTCTCCCTGGCCTGCCCGGGCCTGGACGCCGTGGGCGCCTTCCCCGCCGCAGGTGGAGGCGACGATCCCCAGACGGTCGTTCCGGACCCGCAGGGAAAACCAGCTGAACTTTTCCTCAACCGTCAGTTGGGAAACGAGCCATTTCGCGCGCGCTTCGTTCGAAAGGCCTGTGTCATATAAAGGCGTATTCCTGTCCATATACCGTTCTCTCATCCTTTTCTGTTCTTAAGCGTCCAGCTTGCCGGCCGCGTCCTTCAGCAGGTCGATGATCGGCAGATGCTGCGGGCAGACGCTCTCGCACTGGCCGCAGCCGATGCAGTCGGCGGCCCGCCCGTGACCCTGGCCGATTATGCCGCCGTAGAAGGCTTTGGGACGGAACACGTCCCCGTACAGGTTCATGGTGTTCACCGCGCGGAACACGTCCGGAATTGAAATGTTCATCGGACAGCCGGGCGTACAGTAACGGCAGGAGGTACAGCCGATCTGCGGCACGTTCAGCATGATGCTTCTGACCCTGTCGACAAGTTCCCGCTCTTCGCCGGTCAGCGGCTCAAAGCCTGTGAACGTTCCGATGTTGTCCCTGACCTGCTCCTCGGTGCTCATGCCGGAGAGGATTGTCATGACTCCCGGCAGGGAACCGACAAAGCGAAGCGCCCAGGACGCGACGGAAGCCTCCGGCCGGGCCGCTTTGTACATCGCTTCCAGTTCCGGCGTCAGGCTGGCCAGCGTGCCGCCCTTGACCGGTTCCATGATAATCATGGGGATGTTTCTGGCATGCAGGATTTCGTACAGTTCGCCGGAACGGACCACCGGGTTCTTCCAGTCTGCGTAGTTCAGCTGGATCTGGACGAATTCCACCTCCGGATGCCTGTCCAGCACCTGCGTCAGGTAAGCCGGGCTCCCGTGGAAGGAAAAGCCGAAATGGCGGATCTTTCCTTCCGCCTTTTTCTGCAGGCCCCAGCTGAAGCAGTCCAGCCGTTCATAGGTATCCCCGTTTCCGCCGTCCTCGATGGAGTGAAGCAGGTAGAAGTCGAAATAGTCCACGCCGCAGCGCTCCAGCTGCTCGTTGAAGATCCGGTCCCTGTCTGCCGGCTCTTTCAGGCACCAGGCGGGAAGCTTCGTCGCCAGCATGAAGCTGTCCCTCGGCCAGCGCTTTACCAGGGCTTCCCGGATGGCTTTCTCGGAATTGCCGCCGTGATAAACGTAGGCGGTGTCAAAGTAATTCATGCCTGCCTGCATATAGGTATCCACCATACGGCTCACATGGGCGATGTCGATTTTACCGTCCTTTTCGGGCAGCCGCATCAGGCCGAAACCCAGTTTCGGCATCGTGTTCAGTTCAATGCTCATGGAAAACCTCCCTGATGTCAGATTCTGTTCAGTTGCTTCGTATCTGTTATCTTAAACCTTAGAGTTAACTTCAGGTCAAGATCAAAAAAGCGGTCCCGCCGGCAGGAACTGCCGGTCATAGCGGATGAAACCCTCTCAACAAAAAGGGATTGATATGGTATAGTGTGATGGATGACCTTAAACCCTGAAGTGAACCGTCGCAATCGCATTTATCGGAGATGAGAACCGTGGAATGGGAAATCGGACTGATTGAACGGATTCAGAAAAAACCGTTTACCCGAAAGTTTTCCCGTTCTTTGAAATAACCGGGAGAAAGAACTGACAGGCTGGCGTTCACGGATCCCGCAACGGCAATCAGGAAGAACCGCGCCGTGAAGGGTACGCCGTACAACAACATGATGTTTGAGCGGGAGGCGCGGGTCCTGGAACTGCTGCAGGCGGAAGGATATCTGGACTGAGGAGGGATGGTCAGGATATGAAAGAGATCGAGATACTCGGAGCGAACCGTTTTGAAACCTTTACAAAAACAAGGGCCGGCAGCCGGGCAGTCATTGTGCGGGACGGGGAAATCCTGCTGACTTATGAAACACGGTCAGGCTGGTGGCTTGTTCCCGGCGGCGGAACGGAAGGGAACGAGACGCCGGAGGATTGCTGTATCCGGGAAGCGGAAGAGGAAACGGGCCTGATCGTCAGACCGCTGCGGCAGTTTCTGACACTGTATGAATACTACGAGGAATACCGTTATATCAGCCATTATTTCGTCTGTGAGGTGACCGGCAGCGGGCAGATGCGCCTGACGGACGCGGAAGTGCGCCGCGGCGTTGAACCGCGCTGGCTGCCGCTTCAGGAGGCGGTTGATATCTTTTCCCGCCATCAGTCCTACGCGGACGTCAGCGAGGAAAAACGCGGATCATACCTGCGGGAATACACAGCCCTTCAGGAGTATCTGAAAACCAAAGCGGCGGATACGCAAGTGACTGAAGAGGAACAGATATGAAAGGAGCGACAGTTTATGAAGAAAACAATTACCATCCTGACGCTGGTGTGCCTGATCCTGTCGGCCGCCGCGCTTTCCCGCGCGGAAGACAGCAAGTTTGTCACCGTTCGGGAGTGGCTTGACGCGAAGGGCGAGTGCGGCGACTGCATGCTGCTTCTGAAGGTGAAAACAGTCCTGAACCCCGTCCTGGCGGTCGCGGAAGACGAGACCGGAACGGTCAATCTGTTCTCCGGGAACGGGGAAGACAGCATGATTGTCAACTTCATGGGCGACGAAGGCCTGACCGGGGGAAGCATCCTGGTGATTGTCAACCCGAGGTGGAATGAATTTGAAGGCACGGTCGAGATGGCGGACTGGACGGTCCTGCGGATGCTTCCGTCCGGGGAAGAAGCCGTCGAAGGGAGTATCCGGACATACAGCGAGGCCGCTGACGGAACCTGGAACTGTGACGGATATACATACAGGTACCGTTTTGAGATCAGCGGAAGAATGCCGGGCGCGGCCGCGAATTCCACGTTTGTGTTTCTGAGCAATCTGCCGGGAATCTCTTTTGAACAGGCATACAAGGCTTCGGGAATCAGCAGCGATTCGGCGGATTATTTCTCCGCTGAGGACGCCGTACTGGTGGATATGTACTGACGGAAGCGTACAATGTGTCATCCCGGGGGAGGAAAAGCCATGCGCGTGGAAAAAGCGGGAATCGCGGATATCGGCGAACTGACGGAACTCAGGCTGGAGTATCTGGCGGAGGATCACGGTTCGCTCGAAGATACCGACGCGGAAAGGATCCGGAACGCTCTGCCGGGCTATTTCCGGGATCATCTGAACAGGGACCTGTTCGCCTATGTGATCCGCGAAGAGGGGACGATCGTCTCCTGCGCTTTTCTGCTGATCGTCATGAAACCCATGAGCCCCGCGTTTATCAACGGGAAAACAGCGGCTGTGCTGAATGTTTTCACACGTCCGTCCTGCCGGCGCAGAGGGTACGCAAAGACGGTCATGGACGCCCTGATGGCCGACGCAGGAGAGAAGGATGTCGCGGTTGTCGAACTGAAAGCCACGGAAGACGGTTACGCTTTATACCGGTCCGCGGGTTTTGCGGACGATCGTTCGAAATACCACCTGATGAAGTGGAAACCGCAGCCGGAATCCGGACGGGGAACCGGCTGACCGTTTCCGGGACATGTTATAAAAAGGATGTATTGAGGATGAACATCAGGACAAAACAGTTTCATATTCTGACGGATATCGGGCTTGTGTGGAAGCTAATGACGGACGTATACAATCATGAGGAATCAAACGGACCGGCGGCGCCCTTTTTCGAATACGCGATCATCAGTTCCTGGATCGACAGGGATTACCTGAGACTGAACCGTTTCTGGCTGGACGGCGACGTTCCCGTGGGGTTTGTGTTTTATGAGCAGCCGGTCACGTCGACCTGGTTTGTTCTTCGCCCGGGATATGAATTTCTTGCGGAGGAGATGATCGAATACGCTGAAACGGCGTATCCGAAGTTTGACGAGCCGCGGGAACTGAATCTGACGAGCGGCCAGACGGCGCTGATCGAAGCGGCCGGGAGACGCGGCTATCATGTGGAATATGAGGAAGCGGATCACTATTTTGATTTCCGGAAGGGAAAACTCGACTATCCGCTTCCGGAAGGCTATCATTTTGTGAATGCCCGGACTTCGGACCCGCTGAAGAGCGCCCGGTGCCTTTGGAACGGGTTCAACAGCGAGGAAATGGGCGAGTTTGTCAACTGGGAGATCCCGACGAAAAACGGGGGTCTCAGTCCCCACGAACTGTATCAGAACGTCCTGTGCGCCTCGATTTCACCGTCCCCGCACGCGACGTACGATTATACGGTCATCATTGCCGATGAAAACGAGGAATACGTCTGTTTTTCGGGCATGTGGTGGGTTCCGGAAAACCGGCTGGCCTATATGGAGCCGCTCTGTACCGTTCCCGCCCATCAGCACAAAGGGCTTGCCGCGGCGGCGCTTTCCAGGCATGACCGGGTGATGCGCGCGCTCGGCGCCGAGGTGATGACAGGAGGCGGCAATGCGTTTTACAGAAAAATCGGTTATCAGGGCACACACGTGACGCTCCATATGAAGAAGGCGTGACGAAGCGGCGGGATGATCCGGGAGTGAAGACCGGGGCGGGCCGGCACGCCGCAAAGACGAAGGTTATAGTTCATGGAGGCTGTGGATGAAAAACGGAATCATTGTAAGAAGAGCGGAAAAAGAGGACGTCAGGCAGATCGCCGAGATCCTTGTGGAAGACTGGCAAAAGGCATACCGCGGAATCATGGACAGCGAATTCCTGGATTCCATGAGCGCGGACCAGCGGTATGAGATCGAAATCAGAAGATATCAGAAGTATATCGTTGCGGCTGACGGCGATGAGATCCTGGGATACGCGTGGCTGGAGGCGTCGGAGGAGGAACCGGCGGACTGCGAAGTGATTGCCCTGTATGTCAGGTATGAAAAAAGGAACAGCGGCATCGGAAAACTCCTGATGCAGCATGCCGTAGAATATTTCCGGGAATCCGGAAAGAAAAAAATGATCATATGGTGCCTGAAGGAGAATGATGAATCAAGGAAATTCTATGAGAAAACCGGCGGGGCAGCGTTCCGGACCGGTACCCATAACTGGGGAGGAAAGGATTACGAAATGATTTCCTATCTGTACGACATCGGATAAGGATGCTGACCCGGGCCGCCTTTTTCTCTGCGTCACGGTATCGCGGCGGAACAGAACGGCCGCGGAGATCGTCTGATAGTTGAATCAATCAAAAAGGAGAGATGAACATGAAGAAGTATGCTTGGCTGATGATTCTGACAGCAATGATTCTTGCGCTGGGATGCGTGGGGGCCGCGCTCGCGGAAATTATACCGCCCTGCGGACCGGGACAGCAGATCGGTTATCCGGCCGTGGTGCTGTGTGAGGAACTCACATTGCGGGAGAAGCCGAACGCTTCCTCCAAAGCGCTGAAAACCCTGAATTACGGAGACCGGCCGATCGTGGTCGGCGCGGATCAGCCGGCAGGAGCACAGGAAGAGAACGGATTTGTTTACTGTACGCTCGGCGATTCCGAAGAATCGCCCTGCGGCTGGATTAACGCGGACTACATCGTGATCAACCCGGCCTGGTATGTGACCGAAAAGAGTACGGCGGTCTATGCCTGGAATGATACCGCCGCGCCGAAGGTTGCCCTGCTTGACAAGGGCGCGCAGCTTCCCATCCTGAAAGAAGAGGGCGACTGGTACGTCATCAGCCTGCGCGGCGCGGTCGGATGGATTCATAAGTGATGTGAACGCGGCGGAGCGGTTCACCGGAGGAAAGACGGAAGCCGGCTCCCGGCGAAAGACGCATACCCCGCAGAGCTTCATTGTCCGGGCTCTGCGGGCTTTTTTTGTCTTTGGGAATATGGTATGATCTGTTTAAAGGCAACGGCCGGGGCCGGGCTTTTTGCCGGCCTGATTGATTTCCGGAAAGGAGGCTGCCGCATAGCTATGAGCAATCCGTTTGTTTATTACCGCCTTGATTCCGCGAAGGAGCTGCGGCACGAAGAGACCCGCGCTGTCCGTGACCTGGACTGGCACAGGGATCTGGCTGCCATTCAGAGGTTCTATGCCCGGTTTACCGATACGCCGGTCAATCCTCCCGACGAAACCGATCTAACGGTCGGCGCTCCGCTGGCTGTAATGGACGGAAACGGGATTGTCAGTTTCGCGATCCCGTTTTCCTTTCACGAAGGCGAAACGGAAATAGGCGCTGTTGCGACCGTTCCGGAGCAGCGGAACAAAGGCTACTGTAAGGCGCTGATCTCAGAAATGGCCCTGAGGATACTCGGCGGCGGAAAGGCTGCCGTCCTGACGACAGAGCGCACGAACCTCCCCATGCGAGCCGCAGCCAGAGCGATCGGCATGAGAGAAATCAATTCATCTGAGCCATAAACCCGGATTTGCGGAGGAGACAGGTATGAACGGAGAGGAAAGGATCGGGCATGTCAAAGCATGGTGGAACAGGACGTCCGATTCCGACTGGTACAGGTCGCTGAGAACGGAGGAACAGATCAGCCGCCTGAAAGAGGACCCTGCGTCGGCCTTTCATCCGGCGGTTTATGAACTGATCCGTAAATACTGTCCGGATCTGAACAATCTCCGGATCCTGCTGCCCTCCAGCGGCGATAATCATGCGGCTTTCGCGCTGGCCGTCCTTGGCGCGCGGGTCACTTCCGCGGATATCAGCGAACGGCAGCTTGAGCATGCGGCGGACATCGCGAAGCGGCTGAATCTGGAGATTGAATTCATCTGCGACGATACGATGAAACTCTCCCGTATGCCCGATGACGCTTTCGATATGGTATATACGTCCAACGGAACGCTCTCCTGGATTGATGACCTGGACAGCATGAACCGGAATATCCGCCGCGTGCTGAAGCCAGGCGGCTGCGCGGTTCTGTATGACATGCACCCGTTCAACAGGCCGTTTTCGGGAGAGGCTTTCAAAACGCCCGGGATCGTCAAGTCATATCAGGACGTTTTCCCGGATCTGCACTGGCGGATTCAGGATATCGTCAATTCCCAGATCCGGTCGGGACTGACCGTCTGTGAAATGGCCGAACTGCCCGCGCACGACGTCTCCTTCTGGTTTGCTTACGACGAGCTGCGGAAAAAGAGCCCCGCAGAACTTGAAGGGATCAATGACTGGAAAAAGAACCCCCTTGCCGCGCTTCCCGCATGGCTGGCAGTGGTTTCAAAAAAGACGGGTTAAAGAAGACGGCAGATGCTGTGAACTGCACCCCATTTGTTAGACAAGTATGATACACTACTGACAAATGGGGTGATTTTATATGCCAAAGGGAAAGACAAGAAAGCAATACACACCGGAATTCAAAAGACAAGCGGTAGAGACAATGAGAGAATGGTCTGCTTTATCGCTGGGTTCGCAAATATAAGCTCGAGGGTATAATGGTCTGGTAAACATGAAAAAAGGCCGACGACCAAAGGAGCCCCAAATGAAGAAAATCAATTACAACAACCCTGGGAAAGCAAAGGAGGATCATTCCTGTATTATGTCCAGCAATCTGACTCGCAGGGGACGCTTTGTCAGGAATTCGGCATTCCTGTCCATCGTCGTTCGCGGATGCTGATAAATGTCCCTGCCGATTTCCACAGGTTCGTCTATGACATACAGATAACCTTTTTCCCGGCCGTTATGATGAATGACGCCGTCATCGTCGTACCACAGGGAGGAAGGCTGATGGGAGAATGCTTCGGCCAGTTCCTTCCACTGGGTAATCGTGCTGTTGGGAAGAAGCTCCGTGAATATCAGATTTGAGCCATGATACCATATGCCATCCGGTTTGATTTTGATGTTCATTTTTCCGTCCTCTTCATCCGTTTCTGAACTTCCTCCATCAGGTATGGCTGAATGTCAGGATACGTCCATGCGGCCGGCATTTCGTCCTGTATGACGATTCGTTCGATTTCGCCGTGCAGCTCTTTTTCAAAGGCATTCACATCCGCATGGAACAGCATGCCGATAGTTTCCTGCCCGCCGTAGTTCCAGGGCGCGGTGACAGAGTACACGCAGACCGGCTCAATTGTAAAATCAACGGCCCCTGTTTCCTCATACAGTTCACGCTTCGCTGCGGCCAGGATATCCTCTCCCGGCTTCCGGTGTCCCCCGGGCACTTCCAGTGTGCTGCGTTCCTTATGCCTGCAGAACACCCAGTGCCCGTTGGTCTTTGCCACGATTACGGCAAACCGGAGCTTCCGGTCATCAACCTGATCATAAAACCGTACCTGAGTCATCGCTGCACCTCTTGCTCTGTTATTGTCCATTGGCCGGATAATGAAGCTGCGTACATTATACACGAACTCCCTTATACCTGAAATACCGCACCGGTGAAATACAGGCGCAAGGGAGTTTTCTGATAATATTCCGCGCTGAAAACGGACGGACGCCCGCGAGGCTTGTTTTTCGGGCTCTGCGGGCTTTTTTTGTTCTTTGGAATATGATATGATCTGTGGGTGGTCATCAGGCGGTAACTTTACAGAGGTTTTTCACGGAGGACAGGACATGCTGCATCTGAAACCGGTCACAAAAGAGAACCTTGACGCAGTCCTTGTGCTTCAGGTGAATGAGCGTCAGCAGCGCTTTGTTTCCTCCGTTGCAGAATCCCTGTCGCAGGCATATGTTTACACGGAAACCGCGTTTCCGTTTGCGGTATATGACGATCAGACCGTCGTCGGCTTTATCATGATGGGTTACTACGAAGAGAAGGAATACTATACCCTGTGGAAGCTGCTGATCGACCGGCGGTACCAGGGCCGCGGGTACGGCAGAGCGGCGCTGGAGCAGGGGATTGCCTTCCTGAAGGAACGGTTTCAGGCAAGGGAAGTCTATACGGGCGTGATCCCCGACAATGAGGCGGCGAAAAGCCTGTACCGGTCCATCGGCTTTGAGGAGACCGGGCTGTTTGAAAACGGGATGGAAGAAATGCGGCTGAAATGCTGAGTTTACGGAGGAAACCATGGATAAAGGGCGGATCATCTATCTGAACGGAGTCACCAGTTCCGGCAAGACATCCATCGTGGAAGCGCTGCAGGCGCGCCGGGACGTCTTTTTCTATGTCGTGGCCAACGATCTGTTTCAGGAGATGGTCGGGGAAGAATACCTGAAGGAAGATTACTGGAAATATCTCGGCGAGGTCATCATCCTGATGTATCACACCGCGAAGCTGTTTTCCGACATGGGGAAAAATGTGATCATCGACAGCATTCTTGTGGAACGGGACGGGGTTTCGCCCCATTATGAGCGGATGCGGGAGATCCTGCGGGACAATCCCCTGGATATCGTGGAGGTTTTCTGCCCGCTGAATATCTGCAGACAGCGCAACCTTGACCGCGGCGACAGGTATGAAACGCAGTCGGATAAACAGGCGGAACTGATGGCAAAAAATATCCGTTACAGCCTGCGCGTGGACACCAGCAGGCTTTCTCCGGAAGAGTGTGCCGGGGAGATTCTCAAAAACCTGTTCTGATATCATATTTTTCAGGCTCGTTGATGAACGACAGATCAGAATTGCGCGGGGTGCTTATGAACAGACCGATTACCACTTTATTCATGCTGATGTCAGTGGATGGCAAAATCAGCACCGGTTCCTCGGAAGAAATGGATGTGGATCGTGACTTTCCCGGAATTGCCGGCGTGAAGGAAGGGCTGCATCAGTATTATGAGATTGAGCAGACCACTGACCTTTGGTCGTTCAATACAGGGCGTGTTCAGGCCAAGATGGGCGTCAACGAAAAGGAGATGCCTCCCAAATCACCGGTATCCTTTGTTCTGCTGGACAATCATCATCTGACGGAGCATGGGGTCAGATACTTCTGCGCGCTGTCAAAGCAGGCGGTTGTGATCACATCGAACAGATCCCATCCTGCTTTTGACGTGGATGAAGACAATCTGTATATCATCTGTCAGGAGCAGCCTTCCCTCGGCGAGGCCCTTGAGCGCCTGAAAAATGAATGCGGATGTGACCGCCTGACAGTCCAGTCCGGCGGTACCGTAAACAGCCTGTTCCTGCGGGAAAAGCTGCTGGATTATGTGGATATTGTCGTGGCGCCCGTACTGATCGGCGGCAGGGATACGCCTACGCTGATTGACGGCAGTTCCCTGAACACCCCTGCGGAGCTCAATAAGCTGGGCGTTCTGAAACTCATGGAGTGCTGCGTGCTTCAGGACTCATATATCAGACTGCGCTACAAAGTCATCAGCTGACGGATACCGGTCTGCCGGAGTCACAATGACCGGCGAAACCGGCGGCAAACGGGAGGAGAGTTTATGAACAGGAAGGGAATCCTGGATCAGCTGAAAGCGTTTCCTTATGACCGGAATGAATACTGGGTGATTACAGGCAGCGCCATGGTACTGTACGGAATCAGGGAGCAGGCGGGAGATATTGATCTTGGCTGCAGCGCTGAGATGGCGGATCTTCTTGAATCAGAGGGATATCTTTTCGGGCGGACAAAAGACGGAAACAGATGGTTCAGGGTCGGTGAATCCATTGAGGTCTTTGAATCATGGCTGTACGGTTCCGTGATCAGCATCGACGGCTTCCGGGTCATTTCGGTGAACGGACTGATCGAAATGAAAGAGAAGATTGGCAGGGAAAAGGATTTCCGGGATATCGGATTAATCAGATCTTTCCTCAACGGGAAAAAGGATCCGGGTTCCGGCGGTCTGTCAGATGACGGGGTGAATAAAATGGTGTGTTTTCTGATAAGCAGTCCGGTCATTCCCGGAACGGAACTGCTGAATCCGGCGAACTCCTTTATTGATGAGCTGCGCCGCTGTTTTCGCAGGGACAGCCGGACATTGTTTGTCTGTTCGGACCCTGATCTTTATGACAAAACAGATTTCTTTGCGAACGCAACAAAAGAGATTTTTGAAAACGCCGGTTTTTCGTTCGGCTCATTCTGCATACTGGACAGCCGCAATGAACACAAAGCGCCGGAACTGGTCAGAAGCTCCGACCTGATGATTCTGGCCGGAGGTCATGTGCCGACCCAGAACCGTTTTTTCGGCAGGATCGGCCTGCGGGCATTGCTGAAGGATTATACCGGCGTTCTGATCGGGATCAGCGCCGGAAGCATGAACAGCGCGGAGATCGTGTATGCCCAGCCGGAAAGAGAAGGCGAAGCGGTTGATCCTGCATATCAAAGGTTCCTGCCCGGTCTGGGCCTGACGAAGACAATGCTTCTGCCGCATTACCAGGAAAACAGGGATGATATCCTTGACGGGCAGCGTGTGTATGAAGATATTGCTTTCTCAGACAGTTACGGCCGGGTGTTCTATGCCATCCCTGACGGAAGCTACCTCTTCATTCAGAACGGAAGGGAAGAACTGAGGGGTGAAGCATACCGGATCAGCGAAGGGGAAATGCTGCAGATATCTGGGATGAACGACGTGATTACACTGTGACAAACCCGGCAGTTAACCGGAGAAGGTCGTTTCCTCATGCCGCCGTGCTTATTCTGCATGACCTGCGGATGATGGCCGGGCAGTCGTCACGCCGCGACTTTGGATGAACCGGAGCATCAATCCGGATGGATGGAGAAACGAACAATGGGCGGAAAAAAGCTGAATCTGGCAGTTGACATGAACGGCTGTCCGAATCGCTGTCTTCATTGCTGGCTGGGTCATATGCCCAACAGAAAGATGGAAGAAGGATCGGACCGCTTTATCGTCGGTTTCTTTTCGCCGTATTTCGATCAGATCGCCTATTACAGCTGGCTGCGGGAACCGGATTACTGCGACGATTATGAAGAACGCTGGAAAAGGGATCTGGAGATCTCCAGAAACGCTGTCCCGGAACGCTTCGAGCTGGCCAGTTTCTATCGCATTGTCAGAGACGAAAACTATATCCCTTTTCTGCGGTCTGTCGGCGTGAAGAAAGTCCAGCTGACCTTTTTCGGCCTTGAATCCACACAGGACAGATATGTCGGCCGAAAAGGCGCCTATCAGGAAGTGGTGCGTGCCACGGAACTTCTCATCAGCGGAGGCATCGTCCCCCGCTGGCAGTGCTTCATCAATGAAGAGAACCGGGAGGAAATCGTTCAGCTGTTCAGGATGGCAAAGGAAATCAGAAGGGAACGCTGTCCCGGTCTGGAGTTCTTTGTCCATGAGGGCAGCTGCGACGGGGAAAACCGGAAACTGTATCCGATCCGTATTGAGAAGCACCATATACCCGATGAGCTGAAAGAGGTATTCCTCAACTATGACAGGATTCTGTCAGAAGCGGAATGCTGCCGTATGCTGACGGATGATTCCTCTTCTCCGGTGTTTCGAATCGGGAATGAGATCACGTTAAACGTCTCCAACGGTTTTGACGTTTACTACAATTTTACCCATATGACCGAACCCTGGAAGATCGGCAATCTGAAGACGGATGAACCGGATAAACTGGTCCGGGACATCCTGTCCGGAAATACGCCGGCACTGAACGCGACGAACCGGTGCGCGTGGTCTGAACTGACGCATGAATACGGCGATCCTTCGTCAGACAGGGTGTTCAGCCTGGACGATTACAAAATGTATTTGTTCAACGAATACCTGATTCGCCGGATGCCGGGACAGTGATGCCGAAAGAAGGCTTGTTATTTTGTACATCTTCATATATACTGATACCAGAATATGGGAAAGGACCATAAACCAATGAACAGCATGATGGTGATCCGCTGAGAAACTGAATACAGGTACATAGCTGTCAGAGGAGTGCAATCCTCTTGTTCAGTGTACCTTTTTGAGTAACTTCTGATCGTGGGAACCGCAGGATGCAGCCACCGAAAGGAGCTGCTTCGCTGCGGTATTTTTATATCCCTGTCCGCCGGCACAGTAAAACAATGAAAACGACATATTGAGAAATGGAGGCAAAACCTTTATGGATAAGAAAACAATGATGGAAGACCTGGCCCGGGCGCTGCAGGAAAAAGACGGCTTCAACGGGGCGTGGCTCTATGCGGAAAAGGGCGAAATCATTTCAAAGGGAGCTCATGGCTTCCGGGATCCCGAAGATACGCTGCCGATCATTGAAGACACGATCTTTCAGCTGGCTTCGGTCAGCAAGACGTTCACGGCGGCGGCAGTCATGCTGCTGATCCGGCAGGGCCTTCTCACTCTTGAGGATGGGATCACAAAGTTCTTCCCGGAGATCTCTTACCCGGGCGTAACGATCCGGCATCTTCTGAACCACACCAGCGGCATCCCCGATTACTTTGACGACATGGACTGGTTCGTCAAAATCTGGAAGGAAGAAAAACGGGTGCCGGGCAACGACGAGATCCTTCGGTTTCTCTGTGAAACTGAAGCGAAACCGTATTTTGATCCCGGCGAAGGACTGCATTACTCCAATACCGGTTTCAACCTGTTGGCCCTGCTGGTGGAGCGGCTCTCCGGCGTCCCCTTTGAAGAATTCCTGCAAAAGAACATCTTTGAACCCGCCGGAATGACCTCAACCCGCTGCTGCCATATCCGCAGGGACGGCGTTCCCTTTGAGAACTATGCCCGGGCGACGGTGTTCGACGATGACAAATGCGTTGCCGACATCGACTCCGCCGAGTACGGCGAGGTGGCCGCCTTTGACGGGCTGAACGGCGACGACTACGTGTATACCAATATCTTCGATATGCTCCGCTGGGACAGGGCATTGCGTGAGGGCAAGGTGCTCACCCCGGAAGAACAGAAGCTCATGTATACCCCCGGGAAACTCAACAACGGTGAGGATGCCGTTTACGATGAAGATGACGGGCTGGGCTACGGCCTCGGCTGGGCTGTCGGATACGAGGAAAAGTACGGGCTGATCGTCAGTCACAGCGGCGGCATGCCGGGCGTCGCCACCTGGTTCGAACGCTTCATCGACGCAGACAGGGTTCTTGTGATCCTCAGCTGCCGGGACTACCGGGACGTCAGGGCGTATCTGGGCTACTGGAACGGCATGGAAGCAATCGCAAGGGACAAAGAGCCTGAACCTGTCGTCTCCATCGAGGACATCGCGGTCAAAGATCCCGACAGATCAAAGTGGGAAAGCTTCTGCGGAAAATACGAGCATCCGGAAGACGCCGATTTCATCGTTGAGGAGGTCTTCATGAAGGATGGCGATCTTCACGCGAAAGCGATCGACGAAGACGGTGACGAACTTGAATTCAGGCTCTATCCCATTGGCGAAGAGGAGTTCGGCCGCAAGGAAGGCATGCTGAAGCTGAAATTCGGCGAAGGCTGCGTGATGTACGACGATTTTACCTGCAGAAAAAGCAATGAAACAAAGAATACAAAAGAATGATTTCGGAGGAAATATCCATGAATATTACATTGAAAACCATTGACGACACAAACCGCAAGGCGGTCCTGGCTCTTTCCGTGCGGGAAGACCAGCCCTTTGTCGCGTCGAATGCCGTTTCTTTGAAGCAGGCTGATGAAACAAATGCGGAATATCCCGGCGTAGCACGTCCGTTTGCGATCTATGCGGACGATCAGTTGGTCGGCTTCTGTATGTTTTCCTTTGCCCCGGAAGATGAGGACGAGGACGACCGGTATTGGCTTTGGCGTTTCATGATCGACAAAAACGAGCAGGACAAAGGTTACGGTCAGGCGGCGCTTACTGAGATCATCCGCTATTTCCATGACAACGGTGCGGACCGGCTTTACCTGTCCACGGAACCGGAAAACGAAAGAGGGCTCCACATATACCACAAAGCCGGGTTCCGGGAAACCGGCATCATCAGCGGTGACGAGGCTGTTCTGATGCGGATGCTGAAGGGCCCGAACAAAATGATCAAAAAGTTTTACGGCGTCGATGTGGATCAGGCCATGCGGATCAGGGGAAGGAAGGGCTACGGTGTCAGTATTGCTGTTTGTGACAGCGACGGCGATTATAGCACTTACTGCTCCGGCAGCGGCAGGTACGGCGAAGACTTCCCGGTGAACCCGGACATGCTGTTCCAGGCGGGCTCCGTTTCGAAGCCCATGTTTGCCCTGACGCTGCTGCGTTACGCTGACAGAGGCCTCATCGATCTGGACGCGGACATCTCCGGCGTCGTGCCGGAATTCGTCCGAAAAGGTCCGGTGACTTTTGCCGCCCTGCTCAGCCATACAGCGGGCTACAACCTGCACGGGTTCCCGGGCTACCGGGCGGATCACGAGCCGTTTTCGCTGGAGGACGTGCTGAACGGCGAAGGCGTTACGCCGAAGCTCCGCAGAATCAGACCGTACGGCAGGCAGCACATGTATTCCGGCGGCGGCATCACGCTGGCCGAGCTGGCGTTCACAAGGATTACGGGAGTCACGCTGCGTGAGGCATTCCAGAAGGAAGTCGCCGGGCCTCTGGGGCTGAAGCGTACCGGCTTCTTCCAGCCGCTGGACGAAGAACTCGCCGCCAATGCGGCATTCGGCGGCAGGCTCGGGATCAAAGAGGATCCGGCCCATGGTTATCACTATTATCCCGAGCACGCCGCTGCGGGTCTTTGGACGACGCCTGCGGAACTGGTAAAGATCGGCATCGCTCTTTCCGAAAGTTACCGCAAGGGCGGCCTCCTCAAAAAGAAGACCGCGCGGCGCATGATGACGCCGGTCATGGACAATTACGGGCTTTGCCTTAATGTCTGGGAATCGGAAACGCGCAAGGACAGCGTTGCCGGCCACGGCGGAGAAAACTGGGGTTTTCTGACGAACTGGGTCTTCTCCCGCAAAAAAGGCATATGCGTTGCCGTGATGTACAACAACGTCACTGAGGCGGCAGACGAAGCGATGGACAATATCGCCTGTGAGATTTACAGAAACGCAAAAGATTAAAGGAAAGATGCCTTGCGGCAAAGTGAAAGAGCATAAGCGACAATTGATTTAACGGAGGAATATACTCATGGAACGGAAGAACAGCGGTTTAAGACTTGCTGAAGTGGGTATCAAAAACTTTGACGAGCTGGTCGATCTTACGCCGTTTGAATCGCAGTACAGCTTCGTGGCGGACAACGTCTACAGTCTGGCGGAAGCATACGCGAATATTGCGGACGGCAGATTTGCAAAACCCTTCGGAATCTACGACGGTGACGAGCCTGTCGGGTTTCTGATGATCGGATACAATATTTCAGATGAGGATATCGACAGGGAAAAATTCCCTTTGCTGATTGACAATTATCTGATCTGGCGCTTTATGATTGACAAAAAGCACCAGAAAAAAGGGTACGGCAGGGAAGCAATGAAGCTGGCGCTGGAGTATATACGGACTTTTCCGTGCGGCAAGGCTGATTACTGCTGGCTCTCCTATGAGCCCGAAAATGAGGTTGCAAGAAAGCTTTACCGCTCTTTCGGTTTCGAGGAGATGGAAATGCCGGAGGGCTGGGATGAAGTTCCCGCGGTTCTGAAACTGTAGGATACCTTCTGTTTTTTTCGGCGGCTGTCAGGTACAATTGTTCATCAGTGACAGGCTGCTTGCCGGAGTCATTGTGCTCATTTCAGGAATGCCGGTTGCCTCCAACATCGTCATGCTGTGCAACGAATTAAACCGGGACGGGGAGTATATCGCGAAAGGAGTATTTTTCTCCACGTTATTCTCCGTGATTACAATTCCTGTTATCGCACTCATGTTATAGGACAATACCTCGTCTTCTCGGAAAACACGGCGGCAGCCCGGAAAAACATCTTTCGAAAAAAGTTCAGAATTTTACTGCCATCCGTGCGGAGGGCTGCGTATTAAACAGCGTCAAACAAATCAGCGCCTGCAGAAAGGCAGTGCCGCTTTAGTGAAGAAGGAGAAGTAACTTACCATGAAGAGAATGATTATTGCCCTGGCCCTGGTCCTGGTGATTGCCGCTGTCGCAGTGGTGTGCGTATCCTGCGCGAAGAAAGAAGAAACCCTCGAAAAAGGCACCGTCAGCTACACGATTGTGAACAATACCGGTAAAAAAGTGCCTGTGATCACCCTGTCTGACACCCGGAGCGAAAACAAAGTGGAATCCAAGGCCGGTGAAGGCGGCCTGCCGGACGGTCAGTCCATCGCTTACGAGATGGAAGCCGTGCTGGAGAAGAACGCGCCCGACGTGATGTTCGGCTTCACCGTGGAAGGCGGCGACAACCTGACCGGCCATATCATGCAGAAGACCGGCACCATCACGATGAAGCTTGAGGATGGCACTCCCGCTTACGACATCTCTGAGCCCGGGAAATAATCCTTACGGAAACAAACGAGGCATTGCAGCGATCTCACTGCGGTGCCTCGTTTCTTTTATTCCGCGACTCCGGAGGGACCCCTTTCGGTTGAGAAGGATACCGGCCTTGAACATATAAAGATGCAAAAGGTACTTGAAAAGAATTTTCAATTCCATTAAGCTTTTCCCTGGATGTCCGGATTCCAGTCAGGGAGGGCTTTCATGAACAGGGAAGAACTGCATGAATTCATTTCTTCAGGCGCCGGGAATGAAAGCAACATATGTCAGATTTCCACTTTCAGGGACGGTGTCACAGCCTATGAGGACTGCTGGCGCGGATACAGAAATGAAGACGCCGTGAATGTCAATTCCGTGAC
Source organism: uncultured Clostridia bacterium (assembly GCA_946411525.1). Lineage (GTDB taxonomy): Bacteria > Bacillota > Clostridia > Christensenellales > Aristaeellaceae > Aristaeella. The sequence continues at coordinate 100,562 of CAMKEI010000002.1, forward strand.
AAAGGGCGTCATGGCTCTGCTCGCCGGCATTGCGCTGGACAGGGGATACATTAAGGGCACAGACCAGAAAGTCATGGATTTTTTTCCGGACTATGCAGTCAGGAAGGGAGAAAAAACCATTTTTGATGTAACGGTACGGCATCTGCTGACGATGACCGCCCCATATAAATATCGCTCAGAACCCTGGAAGAAGGTATGCACTTCACAGGACTGGACGCTTGCAGTGCTTGATTTCCTGGGCGGCCGGAAAGGGATCACCGGAGAGTTCAGATATGCCACGCTCGGAATACAGATCCTCGCAGGAATCATAGAGCATGCCACAGGTGAAAAGTGCATCGATTTTGCGAACCGGAATCTCTTTGTGCCCTTGGGTATTCCGGAGCATACAATTCATGGGGACAGTTCCAAAGAAGACCAGTTTGACTTCTTCATGAACAAAAATCCAAGGAAAAACGAGTGGTATTCGGATCCGCAGGATACCGTTACGGCAGGATGGGGATTATGCCTCTCTGCGCATGATATGGCCAGGATCGGAGAACTTGTGCTGAACAGCGGCATGTACAGGGGTAAAAGAATCGTTTCGGAAAGCTATATCCATGAGATGACAGCCCCGCATCTGAAACTCGGCGAGAGATTCGGGTATATGAGCTACGGATACCTGTGGTACAGGCCCTTTGATGACAGGGAAGTATATGCGGCCATCGGTGATTCCGGAAACATCATCTATGTAAACAAAGAGAAAAACGTGTCTGTCGGAATAACCGGCACGTTCAAACCCAGAGTATTCGACAGAGCAGACTTTATAGAGAAAAAAGTGCTGCCGGTTGTTGAAGAACTGTAGCCGGATAAACCGCAAGTCATGTTTCAGGACAGAAAGCCTGGAACCGGGTTGCCAGGATTCACAGCCCGGGAGCGATCAAAGCAACAGGAATGTGAATGACAGATTCGGTTCGAAAGACCCGCACCGGGAGGGATAACACGATGACCCAACAGGAGAGACGCCGCTGGCTGATCCGGGCACTGCTGGAGGAAATGCCTCAGTATCAGTACCCGGTCTTCCCCTATACACAGGAACGCCAGCAGCGGCTTCTGCGGAGCCTGATGAATGTACGGCCTCCCAGACCGGTTTCAGAAGAATTCCTGCAGGTACAGGACGCTTACCTGCAGGAGATGACGCGAGAAAAAGGGATAACGGACGCAAACGGTCTGAATCCCCGCTCTGTCAACAGCCGGATCGTTCTCTGGCAGGGAGATATCACCACCCTGCGCTGCGACGCCATTGTGAACGCCGCGAACAGCCAGCTGCTGGGCTGTTTCCAGCCTTGCCATTCCTGTATCGACAACATCATTCATACCATGAGCGGCGTGCAGCTGCGCCTGGCCTGCCATGAGATCATGCGGAAACAGGGGTATGATGAGCCCACGGGACAGGCAAAGATCACGCCGGGGTTCAATCTGCCCTGCAGGTATGTGATCCATACGGTCGGGCCGATCGCAAACGGTCCGCTGACCCGGACGCATGAAAAACTGCTGGCATCCTGCTACCGCAGCTGCCTGGATCTGGCACGGGAAAACAAAGTCGGAAGCATCGCCTTCTGCTGCATTTCCACAGGCGTGTTCGCTTTCCCGCAAAGGCGGGCGGCGGAGATCGCCGTCCGGACCGTGACCGACTGGCTGGATGAAAATCCGGACGGTATCAGCCGTGTTGTTTTCAATGTGTTCAGGGACGAGGACAGGGAGATCTATGAACAGCTTCTGTTCTGATCAAGGAAGGTATGCCCATGAGTTATGATCTGAAACTATCAACGGGAAAAGGCACGAAGGAAGAGCAGCTTCGAAGACTGAAAGAAGCTATAACTTCCTATGATGCCATCCTGATCGGTGCGGGTTCCGGACTGAGCACGTCTGCCGGACTGACCTACAGCGGGGAGCGGTTCCGGAAATACTTCTTCGACTTTGCAGAGAAGTACGGGATCAGCGATATCTATTCCGGCGGATTCTATCCCTTCCCGGATGAGGAAACCCGCTGGGCCTGGTGGGCACGGCATATATACTTCAACCGGTACATCAAAGCGCCGAAACCGGTTTATCCCCTGCTGCTGTCACTGGTGAAGGACAGGGACTACTTTGTTCTTACCACAAACGTGGATCATCAGTTCCAGCCGGCTGGGTTTAATAAATCCCGTCTGTTCTATACCCAGGGGGATTACGGCCTGTTCCAGAGCGTTGACCCTTTCAACAGAAAGACATATGATAACGAAGAATGGGTCATGGAAGCCATGGAAGCGCAGGGCTTTGTGCGGAATGAAAAAGGCGTTTTTGACGTCCCGGCGGACAGGAGGCTCCTGATGCGGATCCCGTCCGGCCTGATCCCGTCCTGCCCTGACGGCGGAGGACCTGTAACCACCAATCTTCGGGCGGACGACAGCTTTGCGGAGGATGAAGGCTGGCATCAGGCCGCGCTCAGATATGAGCAGTTCGTCAATGCTCATGGAACAGGGAAAGTCCTTTATCTGGAGCTTGGCGTCGGCAGCAATACGCCGGTCATCATTAAATTCCCCTTCTGGAAGATGACCATGGCGAACCCGGAAGCACTGTATGCCTGCCTGAATTACGGAGAAGCATACTGCCCCCGGCAGATTGAGGATCAGGCCGTCTGCCTTGACGGCGACATCGGGGAGATCCTTCAGAAACTGAAAGACTTGTCATTCTGATCAAAAAACAAACTGTGCAGCCACACCGGCAACAGCTCATCCAACCAGTGCCGGCGGCGGGCATTCCTTTTGAAATATCCCCGGTGATAAGCTGTCATCGGAGCCGGGAAGCGGCCCGGATTTTACCCCCAAATACGGATTATCCGTTGCTTTCATTATTCAGGATAATACAGGAGAAAGAGGAGGAAACCAATATGCTGAAGGTCTATTGTTACAGCCGGTGCACTACCTGCAGGAAAGCCCTGAAATGGCTGGAGGATCACGGGATCGATCATACAGTGATCGATATCAAAAGCGAACACCCGGATGAAAAAACGCTGCGGACATACTACGCAATGAGCGGCCTTCCGCTGAAGCGTTTCTTCAATACCAGCGGCATTCCCTACAGAGAACAGGAGCTGTCGAAGAAATTGCCGGATATGAGCGAGGATGAGCAACTGGCCCTCCTGGCTACGGACGGGATGCTGGTCAAGCGTCCGCTGCTGGTCGGCGATTCCTTTGTGCTGACCGGATTCAGAGAAGAGGAGTGGAAGGAAAAGCTGCTTTGAAGCAGGAACACATCCGGACGGGGAGGTAAAGCGGTGGACGGGCAGGTACAATTCAGGCCGATGAGGCGCATTAAGCAGCAGATCAGCGAGGCGGAATGCATCCGAATCCTGAAAGAGGAAAAGCGCGGCGTGCTCTCCATGATCGGAGAGAACGGATATCCCTATGGGATTCCCCTGAATCACTGGTACAATCCGGAGGACGGGAAGCTCTATTTCCATGGTGCGAAAACCGGGCACAAGCAGGACGCGCTCCGGAAGGATAACCGGGTCAGCTATTGCGTCTGGGATGCCGGATACCGTAAAGAAGGAGAATGGGCACTGAATGTGCACAGCGTGATCGTCTTTGGTCGGATCAGCCTGGTCACGGATGAAGAAAAAGCAAAACGGATCGGCACTAATCTGTGCCGTAAATTTACGGATGATGAAGAATATATACAGCATGAACTGCAGAATGCGCTTCCCCGGGCACAATGCCTGGAACTGACGATTGACCATATGACCGGGAAACTTGTCAATGAATCATGATGATTACGATTTCTGATGATTTTGATCCGGAAGGAGTGAGAACAGATGAAGATTGAGAAAATTAGCAAAGACTCGTTTGTGGTCATCGGGAAGGAAGGCTCTACCCTGGACGGTGACGGTTTTATTCAGAAACTGTGGCAGGATGCCAATACCCATTTTGATGAGATTGCCGATCTGGCCAAAAGGGATGAATCCGGTAACCTCGTCGGCATATGGGGAGCGATGACGGATTTTTCCCGTTCCTTTAAGCCGTGGGATGATTTCAACAGGGGGCTTTATCTGGCAGGGGCTGAATGCAGGGATGACGCGGAAGCTCCCGAAGGATGGGTCAAATGGGTGATTCCGGCATACGATTATCTGATGGTCGAATGCGAGGGGAATAATACTTTTTCAGACATGTGGCAATACATGAAAGAGAACGGCATTCCCCTTGCGGGTGCCGTGAATGACTATTCCTGCCCCCAAACCGGGAAGGATTATATGTTTTTTCCGATCAGGAAACGGTAGGCGGAAAACCCGAAGCTTACGCTGGCGAAAATCCAGTCATATCCGGAACTGTTTGCAGACTGATCCGGATCGCTGTCCTTGTTTTCCTTTGAGCAGGAAAGATTCTGAAGTCGGAGTGAATGACGATGCGATACCTCACAGGCGGATTATTCATATTCTTTTTGCTGGTTCTGTTATATCTCCTCTTTCACATCTGGCTGGAGGGCAGGCGGGAACAGACCGCACCCCATGAGATCACCGGAGAGGAACTTCCGGAAGCGCTGCGGGAGGCTGCTCTTCGCCCCCTGAAGCTGCTGAACGGGTATTATGAGAAACGCGACCCCGGACAGGCGGACGCCTGCATTGATGAAACGATGCTTCCGGACAATATGCGGATCCTGGGGACCAACCCGGACGAGATCTTTTATGGCCGGCAGGGAGCCAAATGGCTGCTGCAGGGCGACTGGAAACACTGGGGACAGCTGGCGCTTGATACGGATCAGACCGCGCTCTTCCGGGCAGGGAGCGCCTTGTACTTTGTCCTTCGGGGAAAGATCAGGCTGGATTACGTTCATTTTCGCATTCCGATCAGGATAACAGGCATCCTGGAGGAAAAGGACGGCCTTTGGTTGATCAGCAAGCTGCAGTTTGTAAACAATCTGAACAGCAACTGGCTGGTGGTGGCCTGGATTCCGGCCCTGGCAGCATTGATCAGCCTGCTGCTCTTCGGCGTTTCATTGCTTGCTGCCTGATTTCTGAAAGAAGGAAAACGGAACCATGGAATACGCAAAAGTACGGGAAACCTTTCCCGGAATCGGATGCGCCCGGACAAATGCGGCCGGAGAAACAACCGCTGAATACTGGGGCGTCGCGGACCGGGAAAGCAATACGCCGGTGAACAGGGAGACCGTTTTCCCGGCGTGTTCCGTCTCAAAATTCATTACCGCGATCTGCGTCATGAAACTGCAGGAACAGGGCGTCATTGATATCGATCATCCTGTCAATCATTATCTGCGGCAATGGAAACTGCGCACACCGGACGGAAGCGAAAGCAGCGCATTCGTCCGGTCGGTTCTGTGCCATACTGCCGGAATTGTCGACGGGGAGGACGCTTTTTACGGACTCCGCCGGAATGATCCGGAAATCAGCCTGACGGATATCCTGGAAGGGAAAACAGCTTACAACAACCGCCCGGCCCGGGCGGAAAAACCGCAGGGAGAAGCTTTTGAATACTCGGACGCCGGGTACTGCGTCCTGCAGCAGCTGCTGCAGGAGCTGCTGCAGAAATCCTTTGACGGGATTGCCCGGGATATGCTGTTTGATCCGCTGGGCTTAAGCAGTACTTTTTTCTCAACGCCCGGCAATATGGCCCGCTTTGAAAACAGGATGGCGACAGGTTACGATGAAGCAGGCCTGCCGATTCCGGGGAAGTTCCCTTCCGTCCCTGATCTTGCAGCGTCCGGGCTGTGGAGTACGCCGGAAGAGCTGCGGATCATCGCAGGGGAATTCATGAAAGCGTATGACGGCGGAAGCGGCTTCCTGCAGCAAAAAACGGTCCGGGAAATGGTGAAACCTGCGGAAAAGTTCCCCTGGGCAGGCCTTGGTTTGTTTATTGAAGAAGATGAAACGCTGGTCTCCCGGGGCTGGGGAGAAAACGGGCAGTGCATCCTGAAAATGCGCTGCCGCACCGGAGAGATCGCCGTCGTCATGACAAACCGGAATCCCGGCGTTGATCAGCAGGCTTCCGGTGTGGAATGGCTTGCAGACAGGGGATCCTGTGAGGGGGATCAGATATGATCATCAGTTATAAACAGGCGACAGTGGAAGACGCCGGGCTTCTGGTTGATATCTATAACGCTTCCTTTTTCAGTGACTATCAGCGGTTCGGCGCATGCCCGGGATATGGAAAAACGGTCGAAATGATGGAGGAATCCATCCGCCTGTACCCGAAGCATATCATTCTGTGTGACAATCAACCTGTCGGCTGCGTGTCGTGCCATCCGACCGGACCGCAGGAATATGAGATCGGGTGCCTGTGCGTCATCCCGGAGTACCAGGGAAAAGGAATCGGCACACAGGCCGTCAGGTTTGTGCAGGATTATTACGGCGACTGGAAGCGCCTGACCCTGGTAACGCCATTGCGCAAGCAGGAAAACGTCAGGTTCTATACGGAGAAATGCGGATTCCGGATCGCCGGTGCGGAAAAGGACGGCAATACGGAACTTGCCAGGTTTCTGATGGAAAGATAAATATATTGACTGTTTCAGGAGGGATACCATGCAGAACATCATCAGCGCGAACATGATCGCTCCCTGCGGGCTGGACTGCGCCGTCTGCAAGCGGGCGCTGACCGGGACGGATCCCTGCCCGGGATGCCTTGGGCCGGATGAGAACAAACCGGAATTCTGCCGGGAAAGATGCGGAATCATCCTCTGCGGGAAACGGGCCGAAAACAGCTGGAAGTACTGTGATGAATGCCCGGACTATCCCTGCGCGGATGTGATGGAAAAGGAGAACCGCTACACCTCGAAGTATCCGCTTTATGAGTCGCCCGGTGAAAATCTGCGCGGCATCCGCGGGCTCGGGATGGAGAAATTCCTGGAAAACGAGCGGGAAAAGTTCACCTGCAAGGAATGCGGCCACGTCGTATCTGTCCACACCGGGGTCTGCAGCGGCTGCGGCAGACAGTACGGGGCACAGGTGATCCGGGTATCCGATGATACCTGGCGGATTGAGAACGGAATGGTGCGTTTCTTCCTGCTGAAAGGCACGGAGAAGGCGCTTCTGATCGATTCCGGAATGACCGTCCGCCACGCGAAGCAGATCGCCTCGGCCCTCACCGGGCTGCCGGTCTTCCTGCTCAATACCCATGCGGACGGCGACCATACGGGCGGCAACGGACAGTTTGAGTCCTTCTATATGCATCCGGCAGACGAGGCCCAGTACCGTCAGGACGGAAAAACCGGCCGGGTGATTCCGGTGGCGGACGGCGACGAGATCGATCTGGGCGGCAGAGTCCTGAAGATCATCCACCTGCCCGGACATACGCCCGGAAGCATCGCGGTGCTTGATGTCAGTCACCGGGTGCTGATCAGCGGCGATCCCATCCAGGAGCACGGACACATTTTCATGTTCGGTGAGCACAGGAATATGAACGACTATATTGCCAGCCTGGAAGCCCTGGAGAAGCGGACCGGTGAGTTTGACGAGATCTGGCCGTCCCATGCGGATTTCCCGATTTATCCCGGCTGTATTCCGAAGCTCCGCGAGGGAGCGGAAAAGATCGTAAACGGCAAGGCCGCCGGAAAGGAAACGGAGTTCTTCGGCCGGAAGATCATGGTTTACGATCTTGGGTTTACCGCTTTCCTTTGTGCGGAGTAAGACGCCGCGGGGTCAGTCCGGCGGCAGGGAGCCGGCGTTGAAACCATATCATGATTCTGAACGGGTGGATGATATGATCGCATTCAGAAAAACGAGTGAGTTTCCCAAAGGGACATTTTATAATCAGCTGGTTGACGCATATTCCTTTAATGATCATTGTAAAGAAGCATGGAATGATGTGTGGATGGAATATGATCATTTCCTTTGTTCAAATCCGGATATAGCGGATCGGTATTCATTTATAACGACCCTGGACGGAATACCGATCGGACATATATCATGGGATCCAGGAAACAGGCCCGATTTTGTGGAAATAGGACATAATTGTATTATCACGGAATATAAAGGGAACGGATATGGAAAACAGCAGTTACAGGAAGCTGTCAGAAGAATCAAAGAGTATAAGGATGTGAAAAGGATCGTTGTAACGACCAATGCATTTTTACAGGCCGCACAAAAAAACTATGAAAGTGCCGGCTTCGAGAAAATCAGGGAAAGAATCAATCATGAAACACCGTTTTCAGGGAATTATATCGATTATGAAATGATCATAAAACGGTAACACAGAAGCGTTTATAGTCAGGTGGGTATCGGACTCTCTGTCGCTGACGGCAGTATGAAACATGAAGAACTGCTTCAGTGGGTCAGAGACCACGAATAAACACAGCGCAGAATTGATGATTCGTTGAAGGCGGCAAAAATGAGTGAACAGAAATACGCAAGCTGGAATCCCTGGCATGGCTGTACGAAGTATTCCGAAGGATGCCGTTACTGCTATGTTTATCGGCAGGATGAAGCCTACGGCAGTCTGATTTCATCAGAACAGTGCCGCAGGACACAGAATTTCAGTTTGCCGGTAAAAAGGAAGCGTGACGGGACGCTGAAGATCGTGCCCGGTTCTGTCGTCATGACCTGCTTTACCTCGGATTTTTTGCTGAAGGACGCGGATGAATGGCGTGATGAATGCTGGGAAATGATAAAAAGCCGCCATGACTGTATGTTTTACTTTTTCACGAAACGCATTGAACGCTTTCCGGAATGTGTGCCGGCTGACTGGGGAGACGGCTATGACAATGTGATCGTGGGCTGCACCTGTGAAAACCAGGACCGGGCGGATTTCCGGCTGCCGATCTTCGCAGAGCTTCCGATCAGGCATAAAACAATTATCCTCGGTCCGATGCTTGGTCCGGTCGATCTTGAGAAGTATCTTGACGGAAGCATCTGCGAGGTGGCTTGCTCAGGAGAGTCGGGCATAAACGTGCGGCCGCTTGATTACGAATGGGTGCTGGACGTTCGCCGCC
>CAMKEI010000003.1 GCA_946411525.1 uncultured Clostridia bacterium
CCGGAGGAGGCCGAGCCGGAAGAGACTGAGCCGGAGGAGACCGAACCGGAAGAGATTGTGCCGGAGGAGGCCGAGCCGGAGGAGACCGAACCGGAAGAGACTGTACCGGAGGAGGCCGAGCCGGAGGAGGCCGAGCCGGAGGAGACCGAGCCGGAGGAGACCGAACCGGAAGAAGCCGAATCGGAAGAAGCCGAACCGGAAGAAGCCGAACCGGAAGAAGCCGAACCGGAAGAGACGGAACCGGAAGAAGCAAAAGCTACAGAAACAGAAAATCAACCATATCTTATATTGCTCAAAAAAGGTACGGTTCTATATACAGACGAATATTGCCACGAAAAAAAAGGAACGCTGGCGGAAGACGCTGTAGTTACGGTGGTTGAAGCAGAGGAAAGATCTGCGGAGATCAGATATGCAGAAAAGACAGATACAATAGAGATCCGAAAGGCCTTTGTCAAACCGGACGCTCTCATTCAATTAAATGAAGCGGAAACAGCAAAATGGCAGGCGGCTGTTCATTCTGAATACAAAGAGTTTAATGAGTTCAAACTTGAACCGGTCAGGTTTACAGACGCAGAGGAAACAGCGCCGGGAGAAGAAGAACCCGCGCAGGAAGAACCCACACAGGAAGAACCCGCGCAGGAAGAACCCGCGCAGGAAGAACCTGCGCAGGAAGAACCCGCGCAGGAAGAACCTGCGCAGGAAGAACCCGTGCAGGAAGAACCCGCGCAGGAAGAACCTGCACAGGAAGAACCCGCGCAGGAAGAACCTACGCAGGAAGAACCCGCGCAGGAAGAACCTGCGCAGGAAGAACCTGCGCAGGAAGAACCCGTGCAGGAAGAACCCGCGCAGGAGGAAGAACAAAAAAAGGCTGAAGAAAGTAAAAAACGACATGCGGCAACACAACAGGATAACGCTTTGCCTAAGGTGACAATCGATACATCTTTCGACAGTGATTATCAAGTTTTCACTGTACACGTTTCTGATGCGACAGGCGCCGTGAGATTCAGCTGGTATTATTCCTCTGACGGCGGAAGTTCCTGGAACAGTTACAGCACATACTACTCAACGACTGCAGAAGATTATATTTCGGTTTATACAAGCAGTTATACAAATTGCTATTTCAAATGCACTGTTAAGGTAAACGGAGTGGAAGTTGACAGCGCTTCCCTGCCTGTTATCGGAGGACGGGTCGAATGCTCACCATCTTATCAGACGGTAAAGATCGGTGACAAATTCACTCTCTATGCGAATTATTACGGCAGTGATGCTGTGGGTTATCAGTGGCAGTACAGCAATGATGCCGGGAAAACATGGAAAAACTGTACAAGCTCAGGGAACAATACCAGCGCTATCACGCTTACAGCCAACAGTTACACCGTAAAATATCTGTACCGCTGCCTGATTCTCATGAACGGGTTGTCCAGACCTTCGGAGAACAGTGTTTATGTGATCGCGGCAGTAGCCACATCCAGTGCGGCTTCAGCGAAGTACGGGGCAAAGGTTACCTTTACAGTACAATGTGACAATGCGAGCGGAGACGTTTCCTATCAGTGGCAGGTCAGTAAAGACAACGGAGCATCCTGGGAAAACTCTGTCGGGACGACAGCCAAAAAGACAGTCACAGTATACTCGTATACTCCGGGCTATCTGTTCCGCTGTATTGTTACAGCAAGTAACGGTACATTCATCAGCAACACCGTAAAAGTTAACGGGCAGCTTTCCGCAAAAGTATCAAAGACGAAGATCGCAGTGAGCTTCGGAAAGACGGCGAAGATCAGCGTAACGCCTTATTTTGCGAGCGGAACGGTTACCTATCAATGGCAGTATTCCTCAGACCAGGGGAAGACCTGGAAAAACTCAGGCTGTACAGGAAACAAAACGAAGACGCTCAGCGTCACGATCAAGGAATCCACAGTAAAACTCAGATACCGCTGCGTCATCAAAGCAGGCGGGAAGACGGCCGCATCCGCTGCTGCCACGTTCTTCAGCGCCCAGGCGACACCGGCAACAAAGAGCACAAAGGTCGGAGCGACGGTCAAATTCACAGCCACCCCGTACAACACGAGCGGGACAGTCACCTATCAGTGGCAGTTCAGCAAAGACAAGGGGAAGACCTGGACCAATTCCGGCACTACGGGCAGCGAGACAAAAACGCTCACCATATCGAAGATAAGTTCCACGGTTATCGGATATTATTACAGGTGCAAAGTCACCTGCAGTACCGGAACGATTTATACCAACACCTGCAAGATGACCGGTCTGCTGACGGCGTACATCGCAAAGACGAAGATCGCGATCAGCTTCGGGAAGACGGCGAAGATCAGCGTAACGCCTTATTTTGCGAGCGGGACGGTCACCTATCAGTGGCAGTATTCCTCGGACCAGGGAAAGACCTGGACCAACTCAAACTGCACAGGAAACAAAACAAAGACGCTCAGCGTCGCGATCAAGGCATCGACGGTAAAGCTCAGATACCGCTGCGTCATCAAAGCAGGCGGGAAGACAGCCGCGTCCGCCGCCGTCACGTTCTTCAGCGCCCAGGGAACACCGGCAACAAAGAGCACAAAGGTCGGAGAGAAAGTTACATTCACAGCCACCCCGTACAACACGAGCGGAACGGTCACCTATCAGTGGCAGTTCAGCAAAGACCAGGGAAAGACCTGGACGAATTCAGGCACTACGGGCAACAAGACAAAAACGCTCACCATTTCCAAAGTGACTTCCACCATTATCAAGTATTATTACAGATGCAAGGTCACCTGCAGTACGGGAACGATTTACACCAATATCTGCAAAATGAAGGGACCGCTTACGGCGTCCATTTCAAAGACGAAGATCGCAGTGAGCTTCGGAAAGACGGCGAAGATCAGCGTAACGCCTTATTTTGCGAGCGGAACGGTTACCTATCAATGGCAGTATTCCTCAGACCAGGGGAAGACCTGGAAAAACTCAGGCTGTACAGGAAACAAAACGAAGACGCTCAGCGTCACGATCAAGGAATCCACAGTAAAACTCAGATACCGCTGCGTCATCAAAGCAGGCGGGAAGACGGCCGCATCCGCTGCTGCCACGTTCTTCAGCGCCCAGGCGACACCGGCAGCGAAGAGCGTAAAAGTAGGAGCAACGGTTAAACTCACTGCCACCAAGTACAACACGAGCGGAACAGTCACCTATCAGTGGCAGTTCAGCAAAGACCAGGGAAAGACCTGGACCAATTCCGGTGCTACAGGCAACAAGACGAATACACTCACCTTATCCAACATAAGCGCTACCGTAATCAAGTATTACTACAGATGCAAAGTCACCTGCAGTACCGGGACGATTTATACCAACACGTGTAAAATGACCGGCCTGCTGACGGCATACATTGCAAAGACGAGGGTACCGATCAGCTTCGGAAAGACAGCAAAGATCAGCGTAACGCCGTATTTTGCGAGCGGTACAGTTACCTACCAGTGGCAGTATTCATCAGACCAGGGAAAGACCTGGACTAATTCCGGTGCTACAGGCAACAAGACGAAGACGCTCAGCGTCGCGATCAAGGCATCCACGGTAAAGCTCAGATACCGCTGTGTCATCAAAGCGGGCGGGAAGACAGCCGCATCCGCCGCGGTCACGTTCTTCAGCGCCCAGGGGACACCGGCAACGAAGACCACAAAGGTCGGCGAGAGTGTCACCTTTACCGCCACGCCGTACAACACAAGCGGAACAGTCACCTATCAGTGGCAGTTCAGCAAAGATAAGGGAACGACCTGGACCAATTCCGGCACTACGGGCAACAAGACAAAAACGCTCACCATTTCGAAGGTAAGCTCCACCGTTATCAAGTATTATTACAGATGCAAGGTCACCTGCAGTACCGGAACGATTTATACCAACATCTGCAAAATGAAGGGACCGCTGGCTGCATCCATTACAAAGGGAAGCACAGGCGCATCGATCGGAAGCACGGTTCAGTTTATTACAAAAACAGAATATGCCTCCGGAAGCATCACCTACACATGGCAGTACAGTACAAACAACGGATCCACATGGTCTACCGCATCCAGCCTCACAGGGGCGAAACCTTCCTTCACGCTGGCGGAATCGAACCTGATGTATCTGTACCGCTGCGTCGTTAAGGACAGTACATCTTCTGTTACCACCAATTCGATCCGGCTGATTGACTTTACACTTGCGGCTACAAAGCCGGTGTACAGGGCGTTGCTGGTTGGTGAAAGAGCCTTTAGTCCATACTGCGCAAGAAACGGCGGAGATGTGGTGCATATGGCTTCTATGCTTGGCGGGACATATGGCCCGGGCGGAACAAAGTATAGTGTAACCGAGAAATACGACCTGACCAAGGACCAGATCATGAGTGCGATCCAGTCGACATTTTCAGGTACGAAGGATACAGACGTATCTTTGTTTATGATTGCAAGCCATGGCGTCGTCAGCGTTGCAAGCGGTTCAGGAGCAGGTGCAATTGCAACAATGAGCAGCAACCTGTACTTCAACGAACTGGCATCCTGGCTGAATACTTATGTCAAAGGAAAAGTAATCGTCATTATTGAAACCTGCGGCTCCGGATCAGCAATCTATGATCCCAGTGTTTCAGAAAACAAAACGCTGTTTGCGAATGATGCTGACGAAAAGAAGATCGTTCAGGAAGCAATCAGCGCCTTTGCAAGCGCAGATCATAGTTTCACAGTTGAAACGACGGAGGCTGCTGAAAACGAAGACGGAAAGATGATCTTCAATACAGGTGAATTGCGTGTGCCGAACAAGTTCTATGTTCTGGCCGCGGCCAGGCATCAGGAGTACAGTTACGGGGAATACGAAACAGGTTATGCCAGCACACAAGATGAATCCGGGAATGTATTCATTAACGGACTGGTCAAGGGTGTAGGCAACAGTTCTTCCTCTCCGGCAGACAAATCTCCCAAGAATAAGGTTATTACACTGGAAGAACTCTTCAAGTATTGTGTTTCCTATGCTCAGAACTGGAGCCAGAAATTTGATCCGGACGGATGGTATGATCCCAACGATCCTTACACCTGGAATATCGATCCGAATGAAGCGCAGCATACACAGCGCTATCCGAAAAACAGCAATTATTCGCTGTTTATGTTCCCATAATCTGATCAATTAAGCTTCACAAGGAAACCTTCAATCAGTAATCTGTCAATGGACTGTTGTGAGGTACCGGATGGCTTTATCAGCCATTTGGTCAGACCATCTACAAAGTGCCTATTTTCGCAAGAAGATAGGCACTTTGTTATTGAGCTATGAAACAAGTTAATAAGAAATAGGTATTCTTCATGCCATTACCAACCGCTCAATATTCTGAGCGGCAACAGTCAGGAAACACTACCCGCGTATATTCTGGATGCCGAGCATCATCAGTCATTTCAGGAAACACAGCATGCTGCTTTTCACATCTGCAACCTCGAACTGTCTTGCCTTGTATGTTCTATAATCCTTACTGTTCTCAAATCATTTTTCTAAAAATATAAAACCTTTTTCGATAGCAAAAAATTCTGCAGCACTCCCTTTGCTTCCCACAATAGTGATATTATCAACTCCAAAGAATGCATCATCAGCAATCGAAATAACAGTTTCTGGTATATAGATAGCAAGTCCATCCTTAATACCGGCAAATGCTTCGCTTTCAATACTTGTAACACTTTCTGGAATTGATATATTTAAAGCGCCATAACTGCGATACTGCAAATTAGCTTCCATAAGATAATCATTCCCATAAGATATTTCTATAGAATTCCATTGTTCTTCCGTACCAACAAATATGACGTCTGTTAATTTTGTGCAATTTAAGAATGCATCATCTTCAATATATACTATGCTATTCGGTATGATAACACTTGTTAGATATTTGCAATCAGCAAATGTTGCCCATAGTATTCTTGACACACTATCCGGAATAATAATGCTTGTCAGACCACAAAACCTAAAGGTATTTCCACCTATAGCTGTCACACTGTTAGGAATAGTTATATTTTTCAAACTGATACAACCATTGAAAGCATTATTACCAATAGTTGTCACACTGTCTGGAATAATGATGTCGGTAAGATTTCTGCAATTACAGAAAGCGTCTTGTTCAATAGTGGTTACAGCGTTTGGAATCACGGCGGTAACAATGTCCTTATCTGCATCTGCTATGCCTAAATATGGCATTTCATCATCTGTAAATGTGTATCTAAACATTAATTTGGGATATCGTTTATCTTTAAATACATGACGCGATTTGCTCAATGCTTTTGCACCATCGCTTCCAATGGTTGAGTACAAAATTGGGTTGCTGAAGTCAAACAATCTATCAATATTGGTAGCACTATCTGGAATTGTTAAACTAATCAGGCTACTGCAAGACTCAAATGCATATTTGCCAAAGGAAACCACGCTGCTGGGAATATCTAATTTCTTTAGGTTTCTACATTCGCAAAACGCATATTCTTCAATCCTTTCCAGATTATCCGGAAGAATGATCTCTGTCAGACTTTCACATCTCCGAAACATTGATATACTAATTACTTTGACTTTGTTTGAAATTGTTATTCCTGTTAAATTTATGCAGTGAGAAAAGGCATATCGACCAATAGTAGTGACGTTCTCTGGGATATCTATCTCTATTAGGCTTGAACAATGATAAAAAGCTTCATCTTTGATATTAATTATACTGTTTGGAAGCGATATATTTTTAAGGCTGCTACAGTAATAAAAAGCTCCTTTCCCAATTCTTGTCACACTGTTCGGAATAATGACATCTGAAATGCAGCTGCAGTATTCGAAAGCATAATCTCCAATACTAGTAATTCCTTCTTGAATAATGACACATTGTATTTTATTGCTTGATTTGCTCCAGGGCGATGGAGTGTATTCAATATGGTATTCATCATATTCACTGTCATAATAATCATAATTATTCATTGTTCCAGTACCACTAAGGACGAGAATGCCATTATCTCTTAATTCCCAAAAAACATTTCCGTCAATCCCACTCTCAGATGCTGATGCCGATGTGAGATATAATAGCATTCCAACAAGAAGAACAAAGAAAATAATGAGAATGCTCAAATTTCTGTGATTTGTAATCAACTCTTTTCCTCCTCCTTTAATTTCTCTATACAAAACAATGAAATGATATAAATATTTTGCCTTTTGATTAAGATACATCATTCCTTCTTGTTTTGCAATACACCCTCATATTGTGGTAATTAATTGTAGGATTACAATACATCTTGGACAAGAGAAAAAAAGAAATGCAAGGTAAGCAGTTGTCGGTTATAGTTGAGTTGCGACACAAAACCTTCACGAAAGGAGCTCACCTTACATAGCAACTATAACACAGGACATGAAGTATAAGCAATCACTCATGAAATATGCGGCAGTTTACGGCGTGAGCAGAGCCAGTCGAAAAAAACAACAGAGCCAGGTCCTTCATTTACTTCTGGCTGAGTCGTTGGGACGGCAGCGTCGAATCTCTTCAGCCCGAATCACGACGACCACACCATCATCCAAACGCACACACTCCCGATGAATTGAAACTCATTCATGACATGAGGAGGCATAACCTGAGACTTGGAATGGTGAAATTCTGGTTGCAAGCTGCGAAAGAGGGGATATTCCCGATGCCTTGAATCCCTCTGGCGGGTACTGAAGCGTGAAAGTCTTATAGCAATCAAGGAGAGCAATCCATATAAACCCAAGCCATGCCAGCAAATGACTCAATTCCGGGGAAAGAGTTCAGATCGATGTGAAGGTTGTATCTAGTAAATGTATTGCTGATCCTAATCTCCGTCTTTTCCAGTACACTGCCATTGATGAGTACTCACGATACCGTATACTGGGTGCTTATCAGGAACAGAACACTTATCCCTCATGCCTGTTCTTATTAAGGGTTGTTGTCGAGTTCAAAAAAAGGCATGAAGATGCAATGTGTTCAAACGGATAGTGGCTTCGAATTCACGAATAATCTCAACGCACGTGGTGAGAAATAACATACTTTGTTTGAGGAGACACTTGCCTTTCTGAATATCCGCCACAAAAAGATCCGTCCGTATATTCCTAGGCACAACGGTAAAGTCGAAAAAAGCCACAGAGAAGATCAGAAACGTTTCTATAACACCCACTCCTTCTACTCTCTTGCCGACTTTGGTGAACAGCTAGCTGTTCACCAAAGAAAAAGCAACTCTCTTCCGATGCGCTCCCCTTCGTTGGTCGTCTCCTAAAGATTTCCTGAAATCTTTCACTGTCCAACATGTTTGACAATCCTACATATCAGCCATCCGGTATTTTTTCGTTGAATTGCAGAATTTTATTCGGTATAATCATTTTGGAGAGTTGTTGTGACAGGATTCAAGACCTGTAAACCTGGAGGCGATAAATCACATGAAAGGCATTATTCTGGCCGGAGGCGCCGGCACCAGACTGTATCCGTTGACAATGGTAACTTCCAAGCAGCTGCTGCCGGTGTATGATAAACCGATGATTTATTATCCCCTGGGCACACTGATGCTGGCAGGGATCCGGGATATCCTGATTATCTCCACGCCGGCGGACACCCCCAGGTTTGAGAACCTGCTGGGGGACGGGAGCCAGTTCGGGCTTTCCCTGCAGTATAAGGTTCAGCCATCGCCGGACGGCCTGGCCCAGGCGTTTCTGCTGGGCGAGGAATTCATCGGGGACGACGCGTGCGCCATGGTGCTGGGCGACAATATCTTCTATGGCAACGGATTCCGGAAAGTGCTGAAGGCAGCCGCAGAGGACGCTGAAGACGGCCGGGCCACGATTTTCGGGTATTATGTGAACGACCCGGAACGGTTCGGCATCGTGGAATTTGACGGAAACGGGAAAGTGCTTTCCGTGGAGGAAAAACCGAAGAACCCGAAAAGCAATTACTGCATTACGGGACTGTATTTCTATCCGAAGGGCGTATCAGCCATGGCACATGAAGTAAGGCCTTCCGCCCGCGGCGAGTTGGAGATTACCACGCTGAACGATATGTATCTGAAGCAGGACCGGCTGGACGTACAGCTGCTGGGACGCGGATTCGCGTGGCTGGATACCGGCACGATGGATTCACTGGTGGAAGCAGCAGATTTTGTTCAGATGATTCAGAAAAGGCAGAGCATTGTCATTTCCGCGCCGGAAGAGATTGCATATATTAACAGCTGGATCACAAGGGAAAAGCTGCTTGAGTCCGCGGAACGTTACGGGAAAAGCCCGTACGGAACGCATCTGAAGGCAGTTGCGGAAGGAAAAGTGATGCATTGATGAATAAGATTGAAACGAAACTGCCCGGCGTTTATATTATCGAACCGCAGGTATTCGGGGATCAGCGGGGATACTTCATGGAAGTGTGGAGTACCCGGGATTTTGAGGACCTGGGACTGAAATATCAATTTGTACAGGACAACCAGAGCTACTCCGCTCAGAAGGGGATCCTGAGAGGAATCCATTTCCAGAATATGCCGATGGCCCAGGCAAAACTTGTCAGGGTGACAAAAGGTGCAGTAATGGACGTAACAGTGGATCTGCGGAAAGGCAGTCCGACGTATAAGCAGTGGATCGCCGTGGAGCTTTCCGCTGAAAACAGGCGGATGCTGATGATTCCCCGGGGATTCGGACACGGGTTCAAGACACTGACGGATGAAGTGGAATTTTGCTATAAAGTGGATAACCTGTACAGCAAGGAATGCGACCGGGGGATCCGGTTTGACGATCCGTCGATCGGTGTTGAATGGGGAGATGTCAGGCAGGAGCTGCTGAGTGAAAAGGACACAACCGCTCCTCTCCTGGACGACAGCGACTGCAACTTTGTTTACGGGGAGGTCTGACCATGACCATTATTGTAACCGGCGGAGCCGGATTTATCGGAAGCAATTTTATTTTTCATATGCTGGGGAAGTATCCGGACTACCGGATCATCTGCCTGGACAAACTGACGTACGCGGGGAACCTGAGCACACTGAAGGATGTGATGGATCATCCGAACTTCCGGTTTGTAAAAGCGGACATCTGTGACCGGGAAGCAGTATATCAGCTGTTTGCGGAAGAGCATCCGGATATGGTGGTGAACTTTGCCGCGGAGAGCCATGTGGACCGCAGCATTGAGGATCCGGGAATCTTTCTGCAGACAAACATTATCGGTACGGCGACACTGATGGATGCCTGCCGGAAATACGGAATCAGCCGGTATCATCAGGTTTCCACGGATGAAGTATACGGTGATCTGCCGCTGGACCGTCCGGATCTGCTGTTTACAGAGGACACGCCGATTCATACGTCTTCCCCGTATTCCTCCTCCAAGGCAGGCGCGGATCTGCTGGTGATGGCATATTACCGTACATACGGGCTGCCGTGTACAGTAAGCCGCTGCAGCAATAATTACGGCCCCTATCATTTTCCGGAAAAGCTGATTCCGCTCATGATCGCAAATGCGCTGAACGACAAGCCTCTGCCGGTCTACGGCGAGGGGAAAAATGTGCGGGACTGGCTGTATGTTGAGGATCACTGCAAGGCGATTGATCTGATCATTCACAAGGGACGGGTCGGTGAAGTGTACAATATCGGCGGACATAACGAGATGGCGAACATCGACATTGTGAAGCTGATCTGCAGGGAACTCGGGAAGCCGGAAAGCCTGATTACCTATGTGACAGACCGGAAAGGGCACGATATGCGGTATGCCATTGACCCGACAAAGATCCATAATGAGCTGGGCTGGCTGCCGGAAACGAAGTTCGCAGATGGAATCAAAAAAACAATCCGCTGGTATCTTGACCACCGTGAATGGTGGGAAGAGATCATCAGCGGAGAATATCAGCATTATTATGAGAAGATGTACGGGAACAGGTAATCACTTTCTGGAGAACAGATTACGCAGGAGGCTGAACGGATAAATAAGCCGGTTACCGAGACGGTAGGAGAGAGAACCGCGGAGGGCCTGGATTGTGTTTTCCAGGTTCTCCGCTTTTTCTTTTGAACGCTCCAGCCGGCCATACGTGATATTTGCGGCAGTCAGAACCTTGCGCCGGTCATTGTTCAGGAAAACATAAAGATCTTCATCTTCCAGCCGGGGCCAGGCGGGATCGTTCAGTCGTTCCAGAACAACATCTTTTCCGTACAGTTTCCTGAGACGGGAACGGATAGCCGTGAAGAAAGAATCATTCCGGTTCTGATCCAGATTCTGCAGATGGAGAGCGGTTTCCTGACTGTCCGCAACCGTGCGTATCAGTTCGGGATTGGAAGCGCGGACAACCGGAACGCCGGCGGCCAGTTCCATGGCCTTCAGCCACAAATCGTCTGCCTCGAGGCAAAGCGCCTTGATATCCTTCTCGGAATACAGTTCCGGCGGGAACAGCTTCGGGTCGTACAGGACGCCGGCAATGCCGACTGCAAACAATTGCATGGAAGGACCGGATTCGAAACCCTGCACGCAATGAATCCACCGGGCATAGCGGTCCGGCTGACCGTCCCGGTCCAGCGTGATCAGATGCGTTCTTCCGGCGACCACAGCACCGGGATAACGCAGATGCGCCTGCCAGAGCTGTTCCAGCAGATCCGGCGAGTAGTGCACATCGTCATCCACGGTAACGATGATATCGTTCGGGTATTCCTGGAAAGCATAATAATACTTCTTGTGCGGCTTCAGATCTCCGGAGACCCAGCGGATCAGGAGCTGTTTTTCTTTTTCCGCTTTAAGAAGCGAATCGGGGAGTTCCGCCTGTTTCTGCGGAAACTGATTTTCCGACAGATACAGAACAATCCGGTCTGCGGGGCGGGATTGTTTCAGCAGGGAAGACAGTACAGCCGGAACAAACCGGATCCGGGCCGGGTAGGAAGTAAATGACACCGTCAGTTTACGCGTGTCCTGCTCCATCTCTTCCGCCTCCGCACTTCTGTTTTCTTTATCTATTGTACCGTTTTCCCCGAATAAAGTCAAAAGCGGGGAGAAGGCGGAAAAGCTTGTATGAGACAAGGAACAAATGTATAATGCGGACAGAAGGTACCGCTGATTATCCCGCAGGAGGAAGGTTCCATGGCAAAGGACAGCATCGCGCTATCCGTCATCATTCCCGTTTATAACGCGGAGCGCACGATCCGCAAGGCGCTGGACAGCCTTCTTCAGCAATCGCTGGAAGAGATTGAGATTATCTGCGTGGATGACGGTTCATTGGATTCCTCTGTTCAGATTATCACGGAATACGCGGAGAAAGACGGACGGGTTCGCCTGCTCCGGCAGCAGAACAGATACGCGGGTATCGCCAGGAATACGGGCATGGACGCTTCCCGGGGGGAATACCTTTTCTTCCTGGATTCGGATGATTATGTGATGAACTACGCGCTGGAGGCGGCACTGGATAAATGCAAGCGGTATAATCTGGACTGCCTTCGTTTCCGAAGCTATACACTGGATGAACAGACGGGCCGGTATGTCTGCAACGACCGGAATGATTTCAGCAACCTGCAGGACCGGGACTATAACAGGTTGCTCCGGCTGGAAGCGGACGGTCCGTTGCTGAAAATCAGCGTAGCCCCCTGGAGCGGCATGTACCGGCGGGCTTTCCTGACGGAACACGGATGCCGGTTCAACGGGCTGCAGTGCGTGAACGACCGATCGTTTTTCAACCGGGTTATCACTGCCGGAGGCCGTTATATGTGTGCCCGGGACCGGGTTACAGTACACAGGATCAACCAGTCAGATTCCCTGGTCGGGCAGAAGGCGGGCCATTTCGACTGCCAGGTCGAGTCCGTCCGGATTACGGAGAAAGAACTGAAAACCGGCCATGCCTCACCTGAGACAGCGGAACTGATCATGCGGCAGGAATATCTCGATCTGCTGGTGTGGTACGGGCAGTATATGTCTGATTCTGACAGGCGGAAAGAAATGGACCGGAAGATCCAGGAATACCTGGAAGATCCGGCGTCGGAACATGCCGCGCTGCTTCGGGAAATGATGGATCAGCTGAACCCGGAGATTTTTCTGCCGGCGGCGGCAAAGGAGTCTGCTCCGATGCACGATGTCTGCGAGACCCCGCGGGTTTCCGTGATCGTTCCGGTCCTGAACGCGGAAGAAACGCTGAATCAGGTGCTGGACAGCCTGACAAACCAGACGCTTGAGGAAATGGAATTCATACTCGCCGACGCCGGATCCACAGATCATTCGCTAACAATCATGAAGGAATACGCAGAAGCTGACCGGCGCTTTCTGATCCCCGACAGCGTTTCTGCAAATCCGGAGGAAGCGATCCGGACCGGTCTGAAAACAGCAAAAGGAGGGTTTATCAGCATCCTTGCGCAGGACGACAGCGCGGAACCGCAGCTGTATGAGCGGCTGTACAGAAAAGTATCCGGACGCAAGGCAGACCGTGCCTGCCGGGGGATGGTCAGGCGGGATTACCTGAAAGAACATCCCGATAAAAGCACAGAGCTGGAGAACTGGAAAAGATCCGTATCCTACCGGCTTGGCAGAGCAGTGACATGCGTTCCGCGCAAAACAGCTTCCGCGGTGAGACTGATCAGGGAATACGGGTTCAGGGGTATGTGGGAATACCTGATCAGAAGGGGAAAACAATCATAAAGACAGAAATATGAAGAAATTATTAAATAACTGTTAACAGAAAACCGGAGCCGCGGAGAGCAGCGGCTCCGGTTTTCTACAACATATGGAGGGACATGAGGAGAAGGATGCGCAAAATATTGGGGATTCAGAGCCGCTGAAAGCCAGTGTTTTCAATGGTTCTGAAGCATCGGTGAGTTTGACATCAGGGGGTAGATTTGATATAAATACCCTGTTGCAGTATCCTTTTTGACGGAGGGAAAAAATGCCGAAGGTTTCCGTAATCGTGCCGGTCTATAATGTGGAGAAGTACCTGCGCGAATGCATGGAAAGCATTGTCAGGCAGACCCTGCGGGATATTGAAATCATCTGCGTCAACGACGGAAGCACGGACGGATCGCTGAAGATCCTGAAGGAATACGCGGAAAAAGACGACAGAATTATCCTGATCGACAGGGAAAACGGCGGATACGGCCGGGCAATGAACCTCGGCCTGGACCGGGCAACGGGAGAATATATCGGCATCGTGGAGCCGGATGACTATGTGGCGCTGACGATGTATGAGGACCTTTACAACGCAGCGAAGGAATACGATCTGGACCTGGTGAAAGCAGACTTTTACCGGTTCCGGTATGAGGGAGATACGCATATTTTCCTCTATACCCGCTTATCCGACAATCCGCAGGATTACAACACGGTCTTCAGACCCATGGACCGCCTTTCCTCTTTTTTCTACGTGATGAATACATGGGCGGGAATCTACCGCCTGTCATTCCTGCGGGAGAAGGAAATCAGGCATCACGAAACGCCGGGCGCGGCATTCCAGGACAACGGCTTTTTCTTTCAGACGTTTATGTATGCCGAGCGAGCAATGATCCTGACCGGACCCTATTACCGGTGCAGGAGGGACAATCCGAATTCCTCGGTCAACAATCCGGCCAAAGTCTATGCGATGAACATCGAATACGACTATATCCGGGGCCTGATCATGCGGGATCCGCAGATGTGGGAGAAGCTGAAAGGGGTATACTGGCGGAAACGCTACCGCAACTGCTATGTGACGATGAAGCGGATCGCACCGGAATACCTGGACGAATACAAGCGGCAGGTCGCAAAGGAACTGAAACGCGGATACGCCCGGGGTGAGTTTACCAGACAGGACTTTATCGACAGTGAATGGCGCATCACGCAGGCACTGCTGGAAGACCGGGAGGTGACCATTCCGCGGGAAGCGGCGCCGCAGGATCCTCTTTCCGTGGTGATGAATTCCGGGAGTTACCGGATCGGGCGGGCAGTGACATGGCTGCCGCGGAAAGCGCGGGACCTGGTGAGGAAGGTGACCGGCGGATGAACGGACAGAAACCGGCGGTTTCCGTGATTATCCCTGCCTACAACGCGGAGGAGTTTATCAGGCCGTGCCTGGACGGCGTACTGGCGCAGACGATCAGGGATATTGAAGTGATCTGCGTGGACGACGGAAGTACAGACGCGACCCCTGCTATCCTGAAGGAATACGCAGCCAGGGACAGCCGTATGAAGATCCTGACCCAGGAGAACGGCGGGGCAGGAAAGGCCAGGAACACAGGCCTTGCTGCTGCGAAAGGGGAAACCCTCTCGTTTCTGGATGCGGACGACCTGTTTGAGCCGGATATGCTGGAGACGGCATGGAAACGGCTGAAGGAGACCGGAGCGCAGTTTACGGTGTTCGATTCGGATATGTACATGAACGACACGAGGGAATACCGCAGCGCCAGGCACATCAAAACGGAAGCGCTGCCTCCCTACGCACCTTTCCACCGGCGAAGCCTGACGGACAATCCTTTCCGGGTGTTCATCGGATGGGCATGGGACAAACTGTATGACGCGGATTTTGTGAGGGAGAACGGGCTGACGTTCCAGGAACAACGGACAACGAACGATATGGCATTTGTTTTCTCCGCGCTGGCAATCGGCGAGAGGATTTCCGTGCTGACCGGGAAGAAACTGGCTCACCACCGGAAGAATGTTCACAGTTCCCTGTCCAACACCCGGGAAGCATCCTGGCACTGTTTCCATGACGCGCTGATGAGGGTGAAGGCGTTCCTGCAGGAAAGAGGAATCTGGTACGAGCTGGAGCAGGATTATGTGAACTACTGCCTGCACGCGGTGCTGTGGAACCTGGGATCGCTGCAGGGAGACGCAAAGGAGAAGCTGTACCGGAAACTGAAAACGGACTGGCTGGCAGAATTCGGCCTGACCGGAAGGGACAGGAACTATTTTGACAGCAGGGAAGATTATGAGAAGCTCCGGAACATTATCAGCTGTGACTTCGTTGAATATTCCGGGGGATAACGCATGCTGTTGATCGTTCCCGCACAGCGGGGCATTGACATAAACCATATCAAAGATAAGGAGTCGAGAAACATGAAGAACAGACGTGGATTGATCAGAATGACAGCGCTGCTGCTCTGCCTGGTCATGATCGGAACACTTCTGCCGGTAATGGCTTCCGCCGCCCTGGCGGCGCCTGTGCTGAAAAGTGCCGTAGCGGACGGCCCTGCCATTCGCGTAACATGGAACGCTGTGTCCGGCGCTGCCGGCTACCGGGTATACCGCAAGACAGCCGATTCAGGCTGGAGCGCCCTGGGCAGCGCTTCCAGCACAAGCTACAAGGACACGACCGCACTTGAAAAGGTGACCTATACCTATACGGTACGTGCGGCAGACGGCTCAGGCAACCTCAGCGACTATGACAAGATTGGTGTTTCTGCCGCATGGACTTCGTCCACGGCCGGATATACCGCCACACCGAAGCTGGTCAGCGCGAAGGCGGAGAGCAACGGCATCCGCTTTACGTGGGGCAAGGTGAGCGGCGCAACCGGATACCGCATTTACCGCAAAACGGAAAGTACCGGATGGAAGACCCTTGCCGACGTCGGCAATGTGGACAACTATCTGGACAAATCCGTTGCTTCCGGAACGAAGTACATCTATACTGTACGCTCCCTGATCAGCGGCGCAGTCAAGAGCGAATACGACACAAAGGGCGTAAGCGCCACCTGGGATTCCGGAATCGCTCCCGGACAAATCGCCGCACCGAAGCTGATCGGCGCGGTGGCGGAAGGCGCGGGCCTCCGCGTGTCCTGGAACGCAGTCAGCGGCGCAGCCGCCTATATGGTTTACCGCAAGACCGGGACGAAAGCGTGGGCATCACTGGTTAAAGTGTCCGGCACCAGTTACCTGGACAACGCTACAAACGCCGGAGAAGTGTATACTTATACAGTGCGCTGCCTGAACGCGGCCGGCGAAATTATCAGTGCCTATGACAAGACCGGTGTACAGGGTTCCTGGACGTCCCCCTCCCCGGGCAACCTGTCCACCCCGATTCTGAAGAGTGCGACGAGCGGTGTGAGCGGCGTTGTCGTAACGTGGAACACCGTACCGGGAGCGGCCATGTACCGCATCTTCAGGAGGACCGAAGGTGTCACCAGCTGGACCGGAATCGGCGATTCTTCAACGACTTCCTATACAGATAAAACGGCGAAGGGCGGAACAACCTACTACTATACGGTCCGCGTGAAGGACGCAGCGGGAAAAATGGTCAGCGACTATGACAGAGCCGGCATCAAGATCCTGTATTATGCTGTGCCAAAACTGGTGAGCGCTGAGTCCCTCTCCAACGGCATCAAGATCACCTGGAAGGCTTCCACAGGAGCGAAGCTGTATGCGATCTACCGGAAGACCACCGGCAGTTTCAGCCGGCTGGCCTATTCCACAGGGACAAGCTTTACCGACAAGAAGGTTGTTGAGGGAAAGACCTATACCTATACAGTACGTGTGATCTCCGAGGACAAGACCACGCTGCTGAGCGAGTATAATCATACAGGCATTTCCTGCAAATTTATCGGAAAGTGCGCAATTTCCAGCCTGGAGAATGAGCTGAACGGCGTACGGATCAAATGGACCAGCGTTACCGGCGCGGCAAAATACAAGGTACTGCGCAAGACCGGTGAAGGCGGATGGATGACGCTGAAGACTGTTACCACCCAGTCTTACCTGGATAAAACGGCAGTAAATAACACAACCCATCATTATCAGGTTAAGGCGCTGGACAGCGACGGCAATGTGATCGGCACCTACGACACGAACGGCGTGAGCATTACCTATTACGTCGCACCGACACTGACAGTATGTATGCGTGAGAACGGCGGACTGACAACCATCTGGGAAGCGGTTACAGGCATCAGCAACTACGTTGTCCTGCGCAAATACGGCGTGGGCGAGTGGGAACAGGTAGGAACCTCGGGAAGCACTTCCTTCTCGGACAAGACGCCGCCGTCCGGCACATTCTGCTGGTATACCGTGCGGTGCGCGGACGCGAGCGGCAACCCGGTTAGCGCGTACAGGACACCCGGCGTGGGCGAGACCTCCTATATGGACAAGCCGGTGCTGAAAGCGGCTGAAGTCGGAAAAGGCAAGATTACGGTTTCCTGGAACAGCGTGGACAAGGCCACGAATTACAGGGTATACCGCAAGACCGGCAAGAAGACCAGCTGGGACATTGTGAAGAGCAATACCACAGCGCTGTCCTTTGCGGATACCAACGTGATGCAGGGTGAAACCTATACCTATTCCGTATGCGTGGTCAAGGCGGACGGTTCAGAGGAACTGAGCGAGTTCAACACGACCGGCATCAGGGTCACCTATTACGCTCCGCCGGCACTGACCAAGATTGCCAACGGCAAGTCCGGCGTTGATCTGACATGGAACGCCGTGGACTATGTCGGTTCCTATCACATCTACCGGAAGACCGGCAACGACGTCGACTGGGTGAGTGTCGGAACATCGACCACGACCACGTTTACCGATACCAGCGTGAAGTCCAACGGACACTATACCTACGCGGTGCGCAGCATGATCAGCGGCTCTGACGCCAGCGCGCTGAGCAACGCAAAGGATATCGTCTACTACGCAGCGCCGAAGATGACCGGCATCAGCAACGGAAAGAACAGTATTACCGTTACCTGGAAACAGGAGTCCGGCATCAGCACCTACCGCGTGTACAGGAAGATCGGCAGCGGCAGCTGGACTAAGATCGCCGACGTCAGCGCCACGACCTATACCGACACGGCCACCAAGACCGCCGGAACCAAGTATTCCTACGCGGTGAGATGCGTGAAGGACGGCGCTTTGGTCAGCGCGATGAACACGGCCAAGACAATTACGTATGTCGCGCCTGTGACCGGGCTGAAGGCGGTCTCAGCAGATACACACAAAGTGAAGCTTACCTGGAACACAGCGACCGGCGTGACCGGCTATGACGTATACCGCAAATCAAACGGCACGAGCTGGACCAAGGTCGCAACCGTGACCGGCGGATCGCTGACAGACACAACCCCGAGTGAAGGCACCTTCTTCTACTATGTGGTTGCGATCCGGGACGGCTGCGCGAGCGCGGCCAGCGCCACAGCGACTGTGACCGCCAATAAAATGGTAAATAATCCCACATCGATCCATTATGAAAAATAACGGATCCAGACAGATCAATCACCCAAAGACGATACCGGGGCTTCTTCGGAAGCCCCGGCATTTCATGCATACGCATACATAACACGATATACGGAGGGGAAAACGTGAAACAGGGAAAGGAACGGAACCTGTCATCCGACGTGCTGAATATCCTTGCCTGCATCGGTGTGATCGGGCTTCACCACAACGGGCTTGTGCACACCTATCACCCGGGAGCGGGGTGGGTGCAGAGCCTGATGATCGAATGCCTGTTTTACTGCAGCGTACCGGTCTTTATGATGCTGAGCGGTGCAAACCTGCTGGCATACCGGGACCGGTATGACACGAAAACCTTCCTGAAGAAACGGCTGGTCCGCGTACTGATACCGTGGCTTTTCTGGGCAGCGGTATTCCTGGCCTGGAGGCTGCTGATCGGGGATTACAGGCTTGATCCGCTGACCTGGCGGACTGTGGCTGACGCGATCCTGAACAGCAGAAGCACATCGGTCTACTGGTTTTTCACATCGCTGCTGATGTGCTATCTGGCGATGCCGGTACTGTCCGCGCTGCGGAACAACCGGCGGATCCTGTGGTATCTTGCCGGCATTAATTTTCTGTATTTTTCCTGCAAACCCGCAATTGAATATTTCCTGAACCTGCGATGGGAAGCCGATGCTCCGATGGGCAGTTCCCTCCTGATTTTTGTAATCCTGGGTTATCTGCTGACCACAAAGCCGCCGGAAAAGAGAAACCGCACAATCCTGTATCTGCTGGGAGCCGCCGGCGTACTGCTGCGTTTCTTCTATACCTGGTACTTCTCGGCAAAAAACGGTGTGACGGACACAAGCATCAAAGGATATCCGCTGTTTCATTCCGTTTTCTATGCCTGCGCGGTGTTTGTCTTCATGAACCGGATTCCGTGGGACCGTCTCCTGCCGCAGCGGCTGAAAGACCGGCTGCCGGCGATCTCCGCCTGCAGTTTCGGTGTCTTTCTGATCCACAAAACCGTGATGTATTATGAAAAACTGCTTCTGGGGCTCGGCGACGGAAGCTGGGCCTGGCGGCTGCTGTTTATTCCGGTGACCTATGCGGTGTCCCTGGGAATCGTAATGCTGATCAGAAAGATTCCGGGCGGCAAATACCTTGTCGGGGGCTGAATTTGACAGTTTATTCGTGAAGCATATAATGATGGGGAACGGTATTCTGATGAGGGGAGAAGGAAGTCATTGACCTTTGCAGACAAATGCAGGCTGACCTGGAAAAACGGAATCCGATATTTGCCGCTGCTGAAGAATCTGGTCGCAAGAGAACTGAAAAAGAAATACCGGCAAAGCGTGCTGGGCTATGTCTGGTGTGTGCTGAATCCCCTGCTGGTCATGATTATCATGAACCTGGTATTCAGCCGGATTTTCCACAACAGCATTGAGAACTTTCCGGTTTACCTGTTTGCAGGGAGGATGATGTTCTCCTTTATTACAGACTGTTCGAACCTGATGCTTCACTCCATTGTTATAAACGGGCAGCTGATGAGAAAAACACGGATTCCGTATTATGTGTTCCCCCTGTCCGCGATGGGATGTTCCGCTGTCAATTTCCTTTTTCAGTTGATTGCGTTCATCATCGTACTGATATTTACCGGCACCTGGCCGAGTATACATACAATCGCTTTCCCGCTGGTATGCCTGGAGATGTTCGGGTTCAGTTTCGGACTGGGGCTGCTGCTGGCAGTATCGGAAATCTATGCGCGTGATACCAATTATCTGTTTGCGGTGTTCACGACAGCATGGATGTATCTGACCCCCCTGTTCTATCCGATCAGCGTCCTGCCCGAGCTGATGCAGAAGCTGATTACCTGGCTGAATCCCGCATACTACTATGTGAATATGGCGCGGTCGATCTTCCTGGACCATACATGGCCTGCCCTGGAGATGCTGCTGCGCGGGGGAATCGCAGCGGCTCTGTTTGCCGGACTGGGACTGGTGGTCTATTCCCGGGTGAAGAAGCAGATGATCCTGTATGTGTGAGGATGAAGATGAACGATAATATTATTATGATCCGGGACGCGTCTGTGCGGTTCAACCTGGCGATGCAGCGGCAGATGTCCATGAAGGACCAGGTCATGAGACTGATCCGGAAAGACCGGCGGATTCAGGAGTTTTTCGCACTGAAGCACATCAATCTGCAGGTCCGGAGAGGGGAAAGCTGGGGGTTTATCGGGCGGAACGGCAGCGGGAAATCCACGCTGCTGAAGCTGGTGACCGGAATCCTGTCGCCCTATGAGGGAGAGGTGGCGGTGAGCGGAACCGTCGCTCCGCTGCTGGAACTCGGCGCGGGTTTTGATATTGAACTGACCGGCCGTGAGAATATCGTGATGAACGGCCTGATCCTCGGCATGACAGAAAAACAGGTACGGGACCGCTTTGATGACATTGTGGGTTTTTCCGAACTGGAGAAGTTTCTGGACGTGCCGGTAAAAAACTACTCTTCAGGCATGCGGGCAAGACTTGGTTTCGCGGTGGCGACCTCCGCCCGCGCGGACATCCTGATTGCGGACGAGGTGCTTTCCACCGGAGACCACCGGTTTCAACAGAAATGTGAAAACCGGATGCAGGACCTGCTGGACGGCGGGACGACCCTGCTGTTTGTTTCCCATTCCGCAGACGCCGTGCGGCGCATGTGCCAGAAAGTGATGTGGCTTGATCACGGAGAGACGCAGATGATCGGAAACACCGAGGAAGTTCTGGCAGCGTACGAGAACGTCTGACAGGAGGAGAAAGAAGATGCCGGGAATGAAGCAACGGGTTAAGGACGGACTGTCGCTTTTCCTGCTGCGGCGTTCCCGTTTTTTTGATGCCGCCTGGTACCGGGAAAAGGCCGGGATTTCCGCCGGAGAGGATGCCGCGTCGCATTACTACTTCGGCGGATGGCGAAAGACAGATCCCTCCCCGGATTTCAGCCAGGAAAAGTACCTGGAAGCCAACAACGATGTGCGGCAGGCGGATATCTGCCCGCTGGCGCACTGGCTTCTGTACGGCCGGAGGCAGCATTTTCCGCTGTACAAAGGATATGCTGAGAACCATTATCACGCATACAGAATTCCGCGCGCAATCCTGAGGCTTTCAGGGGAAGCGGTTTATATGCGGCAGAGGAGAAAAAACCGCGATGTCCGTCTGCTGGTGACAGCGCATATCCATTACCCCGAAGCAACGAAGGAAATCCTTGAGTATCTGAAAAACCTCCGGAGTTACCATTGGGATCTGGCCGCAACGATCCCGGAAGGAGCGGAGAAGATCCGGCGGGAGATCCTGCAGGCGAAACCGGACGCGACAGTAACGGAAGTGCCGAACCGCGGACTGGATATCTTGCCGTTTCTGAAGGAAATCGGGAAGCGGGATCTGTTACAGTATGACCTGATTGTGAAAGTGCATTCCAAACGCTGCGATCCGGCGGGCGGCAGGCTGGCGGAGGGCATGTATTTCCGGAAACGCGACTGGTTTGTTTCCCTGTTCCGCGCAGTACTCGGCCCGATGCATGTGCACAGAAATATAGACCGGCTGACGCACGACGGAAAGACAGACCTGATTGCGGCAAAGCAGCTGATCCGGCACGATACGCCGCGGAAGGAACGGCTGACAATGCGCTTTCTCTCCCCGATGGGCCTTGAACTGGAACCCGGTTATACATGGGTGGCCGGAGGCGTAATGATGATGAGGTCTGTGTGCGCGGAAAAGCTGAAAAAGATCGCCGTATCCGCGGAATCCTTCAGCGAACCGAAACCGGGAGCTTTTACCCTGGAGAGTGCACTGGAGCGGTACATTACCGGAGGAATACTGGAATCGCGGATACACGGGAACGATGTCTGTATCATCCGGCAGGCGATGAACCGGATCCGGTTCGGCGGGGAACTGTATCAGGAAGCACACCGGGACCGGCCGGGCTTGTCCGCGGAGCAGCCGCTGACGGCGGCGTTTGCGGTGACCGAAACCGGCAGCGATGCCGTGGCCGGGGACGCTTTCACTGCGATGGAACTGGCTGCCGCACTGGAGCGGAAGGGCTGGAAAACGGTGATGCTTTCCCGGAAGGAGCTGGGGGACAGATGGTACTGTATCGGACCGGACGTGGACGTACTGATTTCCCTGCTGGAAGATTATGACCCCCAGCATATTGATGAAGGTTCACCGGATCTGGTGACGGTGGGATGGGCCCGGAACTGGTTTGACCGCTGGGCGGACAGCCCGGGGACCGGCCTGTATGATATTCTTCTGGCTTCCAGCAAAGCAGCATGCAAAAAACTGGAAGAAAAAACCGGGAGAAAAGCAGAGCTGTTTCCCATTGCGGCAAACGCGGAGCGGTTCCGCGCGGACACAAATGAAAAAGAGACAGACACAGCATACCGGTGCGATGTATGCTTTACGGGGAACCGGTTTTCGCCGCGGGAAATCGAGGAAGAGCTGGTTCCGGCAGAACTGCCCTATGATGTCCGGATTTACGGGGACGGCTGGGACAGTGTCAAATCTTTCGCACCATACTGCAAAGGGCATCTGCCCTATGACAAAATACCAAAGGTTTATTACGGATCCAGGATTGCGCTGGACGACGCAACGGCCTCCACAAAAGCTGCCGGATCTGTAAACAGCAGGGTGTTTGACGCGCTGGCAGCCGGCTGCCTTGTGCTGACGAACAACGAAACCGGTTCCCGGGAGACCTTTGACGGCATGCTGCCGGTGTTCAGGAACCGGGAGGAGCTTGAAGAACTGCTGGCACGGTATCTGGAAGATGAGCCGGCGAGACGGGAAAAAGTGGAGATCCTGCGGCAGTTTGTGCTTGATAACCACACCTATGAAATCCGGGCGGATCAGCTGACGGAGCGGATCCGGGCGTATCACCGGTTCTGAATTACCGGAATAATCGCGCAGAATAAAGCTGCGGAGGAACAATGAAAACAAATGACGGTGTGATCCGGACAGGCGTGCGGTTTCTGCGGGACTGTGTAAAAACAGGCCCGGGGGAAGCAGCACGCCGGATCCGGGAGAAGCGGGAAGAGGCCTACATCCGTTCGGAACGGACGCAGGGGACACTCCTGACGCAGGAAGAGCGGAAAACCCAGGAAAGGGCGGCCCGGGCAGGCGGGATCTGCTTCCGTGCCGTATTTCTCCTGAAGGATGTACCGGCGGAAGCCAGGGAAACCGCGGAACAAAGCCTGAAGGCCCAGACCTGGCCGGCAGAAGATAACGGGGCGGAATACTCCGTGTTTCTGGAACCGGACGGATGGCTGCATCCGGGAGCCCTGTATGAGTGCGCAAAGGCAATCCGGGAAACCGGAGCGGATCTGATCTATACAGATGAAGATTACTATACGGAGACTGCGGGAGACAGGAATAACCCATATTTCAAACCGGATTACGGACCGGACAGCCTGCGGAACTGTAACTATCCCGGACCTTTTCTGGTATGCAGCAGCGAACTGCTGGCGGAAGCCGGGGCAGCAGATTACGCGGCGCTGGATACGGACGGACAGTGGGACGCGCTGATCCGTCTGGCAAAGAAGGCAAAGCGAATCATTCATATCCCGAAGGTGCTGTACTACCGGCAGGTACCGGCGGAAAAGACAATCCCGCAGCCGAAGCTGCGCAGGGAGAATGAGCCGCTCAACGGAGAACCGCTCGTTTCCATTCTGATTCCGAACAAGGATCACCGGGAGGATCTGAAGCGATGTGTGGATTCCATCCGGGAGAAATCCTCATACAGGAACTATGAGATCCTGATCATTGAAAACAACAGCACGGAGGAAGAAACGTTCCGGTATTACGAGGAACTGGGAAGAGACGGACGAATCCGGGTGATCAGCCGGGAAGGATCGTTCAACTATTCAGCTGTGAACAACCTTGGCGCCCGGGAAGCAAAGGGCGAGCAGATCCTGCTGCTGAACAACGATACGGAAGTGATCAGCCCGGACTGGATTCAGGAAATGCTGACGTATGCCCAAAGACAGGATGTCGGCGCGGTCGGAGCGAAACTGTATTATCCGGACGGCACAATTCAGCACGCGGGAATCGGAATCGGGATCAAGATGCTGGCGGGGCATTATTTCCGCGGGTTCGAAGGAAACAGCGACGGATACTTTGGCAGGCTGCGGTATGCCCAGGATGTGAGCGCGGTTACAGCGGCATGTATGATGATCCCCCGGCGGGTATATGAGGAAATGCACGGGCTGGATGAAAGTTTCAGCGTTGTGTTCAATGACGTGGATCTGTGCCTGCGGATCAGGCAGGCAGGATACCTGATTGTCTGGACACCATGGGCGGAACTGGTCCATTATGAGAGCAAAAGCCGCGGACCGGATGAGGACACGCCGGAGAAAAAGCGCTTCTTTGTGCGGGAAACAAACAGGTTCCTGCGGAAATGGTACAGGGTGCTTGAGGGCGGGGATCCGTACTATAATGTAAACCTGACCAGACGGAAAGAGGACTTTTCACTGAGATAAAGGGACTGACTACTGCGGCCGGACAGCCGGACTCCGGACGACGGGTGTCATCAGGCCGGCGACCGGCGCGGTATCTGGTGCCACACGCTGATCCGGATCCGCACAAACCACCCGCAGGCGGGGAGACTGAAAAAAAGGAGGGAAGCCGGTGTACGCATACTGCGTGTTTTGTATCACACAGCGGTGCAGGGTTATCGCGCAGCTGATGGAAATCCGCGGCGCGGACCGGGCCTTTTCCCCTCAGATTATCCGGAAGCAGCGGAAGCAGGGTGAAAACGTCAAAAAACAATTTGACCTGCTGCCGGGATATGTGTTTATTTACAGTAAGGAACGCATGACTGACTACAGGCAGTTCTTCGGAATTGACGGCGTGATCCGGCGGGTCGGAAAACAGGACGGCGGATACGAGCTGGAGGGCTCTGACCTGGACTTTGCGATGAAACTGCTGGAGAAAGACGGATTGGTCGGTTCCATGAAAGCCTGCCGCATCGGTGAAGAGGTATCGCTGGATGACCCGCTGTTCGGCGGATGCCAGGGAAAGGTGACGGAGATCGATTACCGCAAGGAACGGGCAAAGGTGGAGTTTGTTTTTGACCGGAACAGCTGTTCCACCTGGGTCGCGCTGGAGGATGTAAAACAACTGCATGAAACCGAAGAGGAGCAGGGAACATGCCATCATTGACTGCTTACAAGAATGAGCTGGATTACAGCTACGCGCCGGGAATCTTTCCCAGTATGGAATGCCTGACGTACCGGCCGGAAAAAACCCGGCGGCTTCTGATCCATTCTTCCGCAGCCGGCAGGGACGGCACGGACCGTCTCTGCGCACTGGCTGAAAAGCATGGTATCCGGGTGGAAGAGGCAGACCGGGCTCTGGCCCGGATCAGCGGAAAGGAAAACTGCTATGCCGCAGCGGTTTTCAGCAAGTTTGAGGACAGACCGGATCCGGAAAAACCGCATATCGTACTGCACAACCCCGGAGACAGCGGAAATATCGGAACGATCCTGCGGACGGCGCTGGGTCTCGGTATTGAGGACATAGCACTGATCCGTCCCTGCGCTGACCTGTTTGATCCGAAGACGGTGAGGGCCAGTATGGGAAGCCTGTTCCGGCTCCGGGTAAAGGTGTACGACCGGTTCGAGGAATACCGGGAGGCTTATCCGGAACGGGCACTGTATCCATTTATGCTGGACGCCAGCGTCCCGCTGCAGGAGGTGGTCAGGACAAAGCCTCCGTTATGGACGCTGATATTCGGAAACGAAGGAAGAGGATTACCGGCGGAGTTCGCGGCGTACGGGCAGGCGGTCCGGATCGAGAGCAACGACAAGGTGGACTCCCTGAACCTGGCCATCGCGGCGGGTATCGGGATATATCAGTTTACAATTCATAATTCATAATTATTTTAACAAAGGATAATGCTGCTGGGATATGCGTCTGCTGATCTGTTTGGCACATCTGACAACAGACGAAAATATGTTCGGGTTTATAATTTGTGCGTACATATCTTGTAAAAACCGGATTTGTCTGGTATAATAGGAACAACATACTGAAAGGACGTGTTTGCTGTGTCGGAGCAACCTAAATATCTGCAGGTGGCAGATATCCTGCGCAAGGAGATTGCGGAGGGCGTATTCCGTGACGGTCAGACCCTGATGACGGAAGAGGAACTCCGTATGCGCTTCAACGTATCCCGGCAGACGATACGCCAGGCGATCGCACTGCTGGAGGACGACGGTCTGGTGGACCGGCGACGGGGCAGCGGCACCTATGTGCGCCACGGACCGAGGCGGCGGATGCAGGGAACGCTCCATGTGGGCGTTGTGACGACCTACATCACAGACTATATCTTTCCCAACATCGTTTCCGGGATCGAGTCCGTACTGAGCGAGAACGGTGTGGTGATGAACCTGAGCGCCACATACAACAACAGCCGGACGGAACGGAGCATCCTGGAGCGGATGCTGGACGGACAGGTGGACGGTGTGATCGTTGAAGGCGTCCGGACCGCACAGGAAACGGAGAACGAGGATTTGTACCGCCGCCTGGCGGAACGGAATATTCCGGTGCTGTTCATGAATTCCTATTATCCCGGAATGCCGAACGTGCCCCATGTGGTCATGGACGATTACGGCGGCGGACGCATCGCAGCGCGGGAGGTGCTGAGCCGCGGATACCGGAAACCGGGCGGCATGTTCAAGGTGGATGACCTGCAGGGCAAGGAGCGGCTGAGAGGCTTCCTGGACGAGATGCGCAGCGCAGGTATCCTGATTCCGGACGAGCGGCTGCTGCTGTTCGGCACGGACGAACGGATGAACTGGCAGAACACCCGGGAAGGAAAAGCGTTTGTGGAGCGGCTGAAGAAGCATGAGGCGGACTGCGTGACCTGCTACAATGACGTATTTGCCTCTTCGCTGATGGGAATCCTGCAGCAGGACGGCATGAAGCTTCCGGATGAGATGGGTTTTATTGGCTTTGACAACGCGATTTATGCGGAACTGTCCAATCCGAAGCTGACAACGCTCGGCCATCCGAAGGAAGCCTTCGGCGCACTGGTGGGTGAAAAGCTGCTGCGGATGATCAACGGCGAGCGGGAACGCAGTGTGAACATGGCCTGGACCCTGATCGAACGGGACAGCCTGCCGAGGGTGGATAACCTGTGAGCGCGCTGATCCTTTGTGTGGGGAAAATGAAGGAAAAAGCGTACCGGCAGATGGCAGACGAATATCTGAAACGGCTGAGCCGGTACGGAAAATATGAAGAGGCCGAGATCCCGGATCTGCCGGAGCCGGCCTCCGGATTGTCCGAGGCGCTGGAAGAGCAGCTGAAGACGAAGGAGGGCGAGGCGATCCTGGCAAAGATCCGGCCGGGGGACCGGGTAATCGCAATGACAATCGGCGGAAAGCGGCGGTCATCGGAGGAGCTGGCAAAGCATCTCGAGGAGATGAAAATCAACGGAGCCGGCCGGCAGGTGTTTGTGATCGGGGGAAGCCTCGGACTGGGAAAGAATGTGCTGGAGCGGGCGGATGAAGAGCTCTCCATGAGTCCGATGACGTTTCCGCATCAGCTGGCGAGGGTCATGCTGCTGGAACAGCTGTACCGTGCGGAAAAGATCAACGCCGGGGAAAGATACCACAAATGAGTCTGATTTTTCACTTAGAAGGATAATGAGGGTCAGCGATGAAAAGAAACAAGCTTGCCGCGATCATCGTCATATTACTGGCAGCAGTCTTGGCGCTGAGCAGCTGCACGGCCAGCGCGGCGGGAAAGAAGAAGGACAGGAATACCACAGCGCCGGCGGGAACTGCGGTACCGGAAGCGACCGCGACACCCGGACCGATGGAGGCAGCGCAGGAACTTGCAGATTATCTTTTTGAGCATGGCGAACTGCCGGATAACTTCATCCGGAAGAGGGAAGCCGAGGAGCTGGGCTGGAAGACGGTTTACAGGTATGTAAGCGATCTTGGACCCGGAACAGCAATCGGCGGAGATTATTTCGGAAACTATGAAGAAAAGCTGCCGGTGGTCAGAGGCCGGAAGTATTATGAGGCGGACTGTTTCTATCAGGGAGGACCGCGGAACGAATACCGGATTATCTATTCCAACGACGGACACGTCTGGTTTACCGGGGATCACTATGAAACATTCATCGAATTGTTCCCGACAGAGGACAGGGGAAGTGAATGAGGGCAGGAAACGCCGACGC
Organism: uncultured Clostridia bacterium; assembly: GCA_946411525.1. Lineage (GTDB taxonomy): Bacteria > Bacillota > Clostridia > Christensenellales > Aristaeellaceae > Aristaeella. The sequence continues at coordinate 29,240 of CAMKEI010000003.1, forward strand.
TGCGGGGAAACTACTCCGCACCGCCTAACAACCCCGGGAGAAATGACAAGCCGAGGAGGGCCTGAAGTAAGATGAAAAGAACAATCAAGATACTTGCCCTGGCGGGAGCGCTGGCGCTGTGTCTGCTGCTGACAGGCTGCTATCAGCCGCCGGATGAGGTAAACAACGGCGGACCGGCAGGCGGAGTAACCGCAGCGCTGTTTGATACGATGGCGCCGACAGCGACCGTGACGATCACACCGGACACAGTTCCGATCGTGACGCAGAATATTTTCAGCGGGGACAATTACGGCCAGCAGACAACGCCGACCCCGACGCAGCCCCAGAGCGGCGGAAACGGCTGGGATAACTGGGGTATGGAAAACACACCTACCCCGTCGCCCAGCCCCAGACCTGGCGAAGTCATCATCTTCGGCACACCGGAGCCGGGCAGCGAAACCCAATCCGGAAGCCAGCCGACCATAGAAGTGGTAACAGCGGAACCGGCAACTCCGACGCCGACCCAGGCGCCGGTGACGCCCACGCCTACGCCGAAGAGCCTGCAGCGCGGGTTTACAGGCAGTGACGCGGTCCGCGCGGTCCAGAGGCGGCTGAAGGAACTGGGATACTACAAGGGCTCTGCGGACGGCGATTTCGGACCCGCCACGGAAGAAGCCGTGAAGGCGTTCCAGAAGGCGAACGGGCTGACCGCCGACGGCAAGGTCGGTGAGAAGACCCTGGCGAAGATGAATGCCAAAGCCGCAATCAGCTATAAGGAGGCCCACGCCACCGCCACGCCGAAGAAGACGTCAAAGCCTACGGCGAAGGTGACCAATACGCCCAGAGCCACGGCAACCCCGAACCTGGAAAAAGATTACTACCTGACAGTCGGATCCAAGGGCAAGAAGGTCGAGACGCTGCAGCGGCGCCTGATCGAGCTCGGCTGGCTGAGCGGTTCGGTAACGGGCACATATGATGAGCTGACCGCCGCGGCAGTGAGCGCTTTCCAGAAAAAGACCAAAGGTCTGTGGGAGGACGGCATTGCCGGCCCGGATACGCTCCGGGCACTGTATTCCTCAGGCGCCGCGCGCGGATCCAATCCGGTGTCGACGAGCAAGGAAACGCTGGAACTGGGCAGCGAAGGCGCGGAAGTAAAGCAGCTGCAGCAGAAACTGAAGGACCTGGGCTACCTGAGCGGCAGCGTGGACGGCAAGTTCGGCGTGGCAACGGAAGCGGCCGTAATCGCCTTCCAGAAGAACAACAATCTGACCGCGGACGGCAAAGCCGGCACCGCGACGCTGAACAAGCTTTACAGCGGTACCGCAAAGAAATCCACCGGTACCCAGGCCAAACTGGACGAGGGCGGGAAATCCTCGGGGCGGGACACCTCCGATATTTCCTCGACAGGCTATGTTACCCTGGAGAACGGCAGCAAGGGAGACCAGGTCCGGACGCTCCAGAAGCGGCTGAAGGAGCTGGGTTATTACAACGGCAGCGTGGACGGCTCCTACGGCGACAGCACGACAGCGGCGGTCATGGCTTTCCAGCTGCGGAACAACCTGACGGTGGACGGCAAGGCAGGCCCCGCGACACAGCGGGTACTCTACGGCAGCAAGGCGAGCATCTCCTATCCTTCCATGAGGCAGGGAGAGGAGGGAACCGCTGTCCGGAATCTGCAGTATACACTGTACGAGTTGGGCTATTATGACGGCGCGATCGACGGCAAGTACGGCCAGACAACTGCAGACGCGGTGCGCGCTTTCCAGATTGAGAACAAGATCACGCCTGTTGACGGCGTTGCGGGTAGCGTAACGCTGGGTAGGATGTATTCCTCCGAAGCAATTGCCGCGACAGCCGCCAGCGTGAGCTATGAAACGGCACAGGCAGGGATGACCGGGGATCTGGTCGTACAGATCCAGGACTGCCTGGTGCAGTACGGTTACCTGGACGAAATTACGGGAACCTATGATGACGAGACCGTCGCCGCTGTGAAAGCGTTCCAAAGTGCACACGGCCTGACGGCGGACGGAAAATGCGGAGAACTGACGCTGCAAGTATTGTTTGGATATTGACGGACTGTGAGAAAGAAAGTATTTGTTCCGGCGCTCTGCCTGCTGCTTATTTTCGCGGCGGCTATCCTGGGAACGCTGGGAATGAATGGCAGGACAGGGGACGGAGTGACCCGGTGCCTGCTGATCGGATGCGACCGGTTTGTGTCCATGCCGGGAACGGAACCGGCCAGCGTAAACAATGTGGAGACAATGGAAGCGCTGCTGACGGATTTCCTGCCGGAGAACACGGCGGTGACCCGGCAGGTGAACGGACCGGGAACCGTGGCGGGTTTTGAGCAACTGATAGCGGACGTTTTCCGGGAAGCGAAGGAAACGGATACCGCCCTGATCTACCTGAGCACCCACGGACTGCTGCGGGAAGAGGCGGAAGGGCGAAAGATGTCGCTCCTTCTGTCCGACGGCACGGAAGAGGAACAGCTTTCACCTGAATCACTCCTGGAGATGCTGGCCGGGGTGTCGGGCGAAAAGGTGCTGATCCTTGACGCATGCCATTCCGGCGCGGTCATCGGCTGTGGCTGGGAGGGTGAAAACCTGTTTGAGGGCAGCGGCTGCCGTATCCTGGTTTCCAGCGGCGCGATGGAAGACAGCTGGTTCTGGAATACGGAAACGGATGAATATACAGGGACGGGATATTTTACTGCAGCCATGGACCGGGCCTTACGGGCAAGCGATCCGGAGCAGATCGATCCGGACGGCAGCGGGGACGTGAGCCTGAAAGAGCTGACCGCCAGGCTGGGTGGGATTCACGGCGCCAGCACGGTGTACTGCTATCCGGAGGAAAGCGGGGAGAGACTGTTTATCCTGCCCGCGGATCGGAAAACCGGCAGCCGTCTGCAGGGTGTGACCTTCGGGCAGCCGGTGCTGGACGGGAACGCGGTACTTCTGCCGATCCATTTCCGTGCGGGAGAGTCTGTACGGGTCATGTACCAGCTTGTGCCAGGACAGAACGGAAAATGGGACTTCGAACACGCGGTGAGGCTGCCGGACCGTGAAAAAACCGGCCTGATCCGAGGTCTGGTAAGTCCTGGGGAGAAGGAACGGAAGATCCGCCTGACCGTGAAGAACCTGGGGGAGGACGGCAGGGCGCTGATGCAGATCATCTCCTTCTCCGGGGACGCCCTGACGCCCTCCGTTGAAGCAGGAACTGTAATCAAGCTGGACAATTGACAGGCGATGGTGCATAATAATAAGGTTAACCGGATAATGAAAGATTGAGGTGAAAGAATTGTCCGAATGTACTCATGACTGCTCTACCTGCGGCGCCGACTGTGCGAGCCGCAATAAGCCGGAGAGCCTGCTGGAAGCCCAGAACGCGTTCAGCAACGTTAAGAAAGTGATTGCCGTGGTCAGCGGCAAGGGCGGCGTTGGCAAGAGCCTGGTAACAAGCCTGCTGGCCGTACTGACAAAGCGCAACGGTCGCAGCGCCGCGATCCTGGACGCGGACATCACGGGACCGTCTATCCCGAAGATGTTTGGCGTACACGACAAAGCTATGGGTACGGAAGACGGCATCCTGCCGGTTGAAAGCCGCACGGGCATTAAGATGATGAGTGTCAACCTGCTGCTGGAGAACGATACGGATCCGGTAATCTGGCGCGGCGCGCTGATCGCGGGAACGGTAAAGCAGTTCTGGACAGACGTGCTCTGGGGCGACGTAGATTACATGTTTGTGGATATGCCCCCGGGAACCGGCGATGTACCGCTGACGGTATTCCAGAGCCTGCCGGTGGACGGGATCATCATCGTGACGAGCCCGCAGGAGCTGGTCGGCATGATCGTCGAAAAAGCCGCGAAGATGGCGAAGATGATGAACATTCCGGTGCTGGGCCTGGTGGAGAACATGAGCTGGATTGCCTGCCCGGACTGTGGGAAGAAGATTTATCCCTTCGGTGAGAGCCGAACGGCAAAGGTGGTGCTGGAAGAGGGTATTCCTCTGCTGGCGCAGCTTCCTATCGACCCGGCGCTGGCAAAGGAATGCGATACCGGCGTGATCGAACTATTCAACGAGGACTGGATGGAACCGGTTCTCCGGGCGGTTGAAGACTGCCCGAAAAGGATGAAGAAATAATAAGGAGCAGGCATGGCCAGAGGCAATCAGGGCATAAACGACCAGTTGTTCCGTACACGTGGAAGAAATGCCGCCGAGACCCGGGAAACGCCGGAGGAGATCCGCCGGCGGCAGATCCGCAGCTGGATCATCCTGGTGGGCGTGGCGCTGGCTATCGTGCTTGGAATCCATTTCCTGGGCCGCTACGGTAAAGGGAAAGAGATCGGCATGGCGAAACTGCCGTGCTACTCAAACCAGAATGTTACGCCGTTCCGGGACGGACTGGTATATTACGACGGGGCGTCCATTCACCATTTGTCCTCATCGGGCATGATCCGCTGGAGTTTTCCGGCGGGGAGTGATGTGAAGTTCGCTGTGGGGCCGACGCATATGGCGATCTGGTCCGGAACACAGCTTTTTCTGGTGGATAAGGACGGAAACGCCACCTATAACGAGAGTATGGAGGCGGACGTGCAGTTTGTCCGGATAGGCGAGCGGTACGTAGCAGCTGTGGTGGGTGACGATACAGATCCCAAACTGATTGTGAAGGACCTGAAAGGCGCGCAGGTTGACGCGGAGGCGGAGGGCTACAGCGGACTCATGATTCTGGACGCCGGATTCTACGGTGAACAGGGCGAGTATCTGTGGACGCTGGCTCTGGACGTATTCGGCACCGCGCCAAACACGATCATGAACACTTTCCAGGTTGGCAAAATGAACTACAACGAAGTCTCCCTGGGTGAGGCGCTGACTTATAAGGTGATCTATGAGAACGCGAAGCTGAGGGTGTTCACGACGCGGCAGGTTTACACCTACGACTATATGGGTGTACAGGACACAAACAGTACAATGCTGGTCTACGGCTGGAAGCTGATTGACGCTGACATCCCGGAGCGGGGACGCGCAAAGCTGCTGCTGGCTCCGACGAGCCAGACATCCAGCGCGCAGCTGATTTCCGAGCTACGGGTGCTGGAAGGCATGGATGACAAGCGGTATACGCTGCCGACCACCTGCGTAGGCGCAAGCATCTACCGCGGAAACATCTACGCGATTTCAACGGACTACATCTACCGGGCGGACATGTCGAGCCAGAAATTCTTCGGCTATCAGATTCCAGCACCGGAAGGCGTGGGGATTACCGCGTTTTACGGCATCACAGACGACGGCAGGATGCTGCTGGCGTCCGGAGAGACGATGTATTCCATGACGCTGCCGGAGCGTTAATATTCCATAATTCAGAATGAATGGGCAAGGGAGATCAGAGACTATGGCGAAGGAACAGAAACAGGAATTTGTAAACTTCATCACCCCCCGGAACGAGGACTTTTCCCAGTGGTATACGGACGTGATCAAGCAGACGGAACTGTGCGACTACGCACCTGTCCGCGGATGCATGATTATCCGGCCGTACGGATACGCTATCTGGGAGCGGATCCAGGCGGAAATGGACGCGCGGTTCAAGGAGACCGGCGCGGAGAACGTTTATTTCCCGATGCTGATCCCGGAAAGCCTGCTGCTGAAGGAAGCAGAGCATGTGGAAGGCTTCGCGCCTGAAGTCGCCTGGGTGACGAAGGGCGGCACGGAAGAGCTGCAGGAGCGGCTGGCTGTGCGGCCGACAAGTGAGACTATTTTCTGCTCCATGTATTCCAAGTGGGTGCAGACCTGGCGCGATCTTCCGATGATGTATAATCAGTGGTGCTCCGTCATGCGCTGGGAAAAGGCCACGCGCCCGTTCCTGCGCACCAGCGAGTTCCTCTGGCAGGAGGGCCATACGATTCACGCCACCGCGGAGGAGGCGGAGGAGGAAACCCTGAAGATGCTGGAGGTTTACCGCGAGGTCGCCGAGGACGTGCTGGCGCTGCCGGTGTACGTCGGCCGCAAGAGCGACAAGGAAAAGTTCGCCGGCGCCCGGGCCACCTATTCCATGGAAGCCATGATGCAGGACGGCAAAGCCCTGCAGGCGGGCACGAGCCACAACTTCGGAACGAACTTTGCAGAAGCCTTCGATATCCGTTACCAGAGCAAGGAAGGCAAGCTGGAGTATGTGAACGAGACCAGTTGGGGCGTGAGTACGCGACTGATCGGCGCGATTATCATGACTCACGGCGACGAGCGCGGACTGCGCCTGCCTCCGAAGGTCGCCCCGATCCAGGCGGTGATCCTGCCTATCGCGGCGCATAAGGGCGGCGTGATGGAAGCCTGCGAAAAACTGTTCGGCGAGCTGAAGAAGGCCGGTTTCCGGGTGAAGCTCGACGACCGGGATACCGTCAGCCCCGGATTCAAATTCAACGACTGGGAGCTGAAGGGCGTGCCGGTGAGGCTGGAGGTCGGTCCGCGGGACCTGGAGAACGGCGTGGTGACGGTGTTCCGCCGTGATACGTTTGAAAAGTTCACGCTGCCGCTGGACAGCGTCACAGAGAAGCTGGGCGGACTGCTGGACGATATCCAGAAGACGCTGTACGAACAGGCAAAAGCATTCCGGGACGAGCGGACCGTGCAGGTTGAGAATATGGAAGAGCTCGGCAGCGCTGTGGAAAATGGATTTGCCCGAGCCATGTGGTGCGGTGAGCGTGCGTGTGAGGACGAGATCAAGGATAAGTTCAATGCGTCCTCCCGGAATATGCCGTTTGACCAGGAGAAATACCGCTTCGGCAACAAGTGCGTCTGCTGCGGCAAACCGGCCGACAAAGTCATGTATTTTGCGAAAGCATACTGAAGTATTTCAGAATGAAGCGCTGCAGAGGGGAAGAGGTTTGAACCATGACGATCTACGTTGACGCGATGGGCGGCGACCTGGCGCCGGAGGCGCCGGTCAAAGGCGCACTGAGGGCACTGCGGCAGTATCCGCACCTGACGATCATCCTGGCGGGCAAACTGGATGAAGTGAAACCGTTCCTGGGTGATTATGAGGACGTGAAAGACCGACTGATCCTGGAGGAGCAGCCGGAGATCATCACGAACCATGAGAGCCCGGTGATGGGTGTGCGCAAAAAGGTGAACAGCGCGACGGTGCAGGGAATGCTGAAGGTTCGCAACGGTGAGGCGGACGGTTTTGTTTCTGCGGGATCCACAGGCGCGACACTGGCCGGCGGCATGTTCCGGCTGGGCCGGATTCCGGGGATAGAGCGTCCGGCGCTGGCACCGCTGATGCCTAACGGAAAAGGACATTTCCTGTTGATTGACTGCGGCGCGAACGTGGACTGCAAGCCGGAATACCTGGTACAGTTCGGTATTATGGGCGACGCCTATATGCGCGGCGTGGTGGGTATGGAGAATCCCCGGATCGGCCTGGTGAACATCGGCGCGGAGGCTGAAAAGGGCAATGCGCTGGTGAAGGAGACCTATCCGCTGATGGAGAAAGCTCCTTACAACTTCATCGGCAACGTGGAAGCCCGGGATGTGCCGCTGGGGCAGGCGGATGTATGTGTGACAGACGGATTCGGGGGAAACCTGATCCTGAAGTATACCGAAGGACTGGCCACCGCGCTGCTGGGCCTGATCAAGCAGGAGCTGATGGCGGATACACGCGGAAAGATCGCCGGGCTGATCGCCAAGCCTGCGTTCAGGCGCGTGAAGCTGGCCATGAGTTCCGATGAGATCGGCGGAGCGCCGTTGCTGGGTGTGCAGGGAGCGGTGATCAAGGCCCACGGCTCCAGCAACGATTACGCATTCTGCAGTGCAATCAAGCAATGCATCAGGATGATCGACGGAAACGTCGTGAAGTCAATTGAAGAAAACGTGACGAAACTGCTCAAAGGGCAAAAAACCGAAGAAGAAACCAGCCGGGAGTAACCCGGTGAAATAAAAGGGGAGGTAAACACAATGAATTTTGAAACCGTCAGAGACATGATTGCCGAACAACTGAAGGTGGACCCGTCAGAGATCAAACCCGAGAGCCGGCTGATGGAAGACCTGAAAGCGGACAGCGCAAATATCATGGTGATGATTATGGACATGGAAGATCGGTTCGGCATCACGGTGGAAGATGACCAGATCATGAAGCTGAAAACCGTGGGCGACGTGGCTGAATATATCGCCAGCGTGAAGGGGTAAGCAGAAGGCTGACATGCTGGATCAGGTAATGAAAGCCCTGGGCTATACTTTTCGCGACGAAGCGCTGCTTCGCCGCGCTTTGACGCATCCGTCCATGGGAAAAGACGATAATCAGCGGCTTGAGTTTCTGGGAGACGCGGTGCTGCAGTATCTGATGAGCGACGTCCTGTACCGGGCACATCCTTCAGAGCGGGAAGGTGCACTGACCCATCGGAGGGCGTTGCTGGTGTGTGAAGCAGCGCTGAGTGCCATTGCCCGGAAGCTGAACCTGGGTGAAGCGCTGATTATGGACAGGGGCGAAGAACTGACCGGCGGCCGGGACAAGCCAAGCGTCCTCTGTGACACGATGGAGGCCGTGCTCGCTGCTGTGTACCTGGATGGCGGAATGGACGCCGCCCGGGGCGTGGTGGAACGCTGCTGGCCGGATGAGAACGAGGTTTCCCGTCCGCTTCAGGACGCCAAAGGCGCACTGCAGGAGGCGCTGCAGAAGGACGGAGGGGAATCCCCTACGTACGAAATCACCGGGCAGAGCGGCCCGCCCCATGCACCGGTATTCCGGGCAGCGGTATTCTGGCAGGGCAGGAGACTGGCCGAGGGCGAAGGAAAGACCAAGAAGCAGGCAGAACAGGCAGCTGCGCTGCAGGCACTGCAGACAGTACAGGACAGCGGTCAGAGTGTGATGATATGAACAAACCGCCTATTGTGATTGTTACAAGATTCAATATCAGGGTACATTTTAAATGCGCTCCCAAAGCAGGCACGAATATTCCGGAAAAGCCCTGGTGTGATTCTTCCTGGATGAGCGAACGCATGCGCCTGTTTGAGACATATACTTTACCGTCCGTCGCCAGACAATCGGAAGATTATGAATGGCTCGTCCTTTTCCACAAGGACACACCTCCGGAATTCAGGAATCGCATAACTCAACTGAACGGGAAAGTGCCGCAGATGACACCGATCTATCTGGATGATGAGGAATGCGACTATCATCTGCGTATGGTCAGCGACTATATCAGGAAAAAGTATTCTACCGGCAGAGTTATTACGCTTCGGATCGACAGTGACGATATTATACACCATGACTATCTCACCAGACTCCTGAAGGAAACAGACAAGATCAGCAGTGTACCGACGATTATATCGTTTACCGATGGCTTTTCGTTTGACGAGGAGTCAAAAAGAATCAAATGGTATCACTATGAACAAAATCATTTTCTTGCGATGATTACAGATGCAAGCGATGAAAAAAACTGCATTCTGCATTTTGCCCATACCACCATCAAACAGAGAGGCATACCGATTCTGTCCATAAAGGAAAAGAACCCTGTCACCTGGATCGAGGTCGTTTCAAGAGTCAATTATATCAATACATTCAGATCCGGCCCGGACGGATGCTGCTTCCCGTACAGAATGAAAACAGAATATCCGCAGCTGGATCTTCATTACAATCCATTCACCTGGGTGATGCTGTGCCTGAAAAACCGGACAGACGTTTCGGGGAAAAGGAATAACAAAGCGGATTAAGAAAATATTACAAAAACATGAATATACCGTTGACATCCTGTAACGTATAAGATAAGATTATGCTGTATACGAATGCCGGCGGGATTTTTATACTCTTTTCCCGCACGATGGGAGGTTATCGTATGTCTCAGCTGAGGAAACGTCTTCATATGCTGACGGCACTGATCGCGGCGCTGATGATCCTTGTATGCGCCGTCCCTGCTCCTGTTTTCGCAGCATCCGGATCGGATACGACGGAGACGCTGGAGACTGTCAGCAGCTATCCCTACACCACGAAGACGAAAGTGAAGGTGAACCTGCGGTCCGGCCGTTCCACCCGGAGCACTTTACTGAAGAAGATTCCGGCGGGGGCCGAGATCACGGTAAAGGCGGTCAAAGGTTCCTGGGCTGAGGTCGATTACAAGAAGTATTCCGGCTACGTAAAGACTGACTATATCGTGCTGAAACAGGTCAAGAAGGTCAAGGTAACTCCTACACCGAAGCCCTCGCCGACACTGAGTCCGGAAGAAGACGCCGGAGGATACCGGATTCTTCAGAAGGGTGACAGCGGCGATAATGTGACCGCGCTGCAGGAGGCTCTGATCGAGCTGGGTTTCCTGAAAGGCACAACCGACAGCAAATTCGGTGCGGGGACGGAACGGGCAGTTATCGCTTTCCAGGAAAAGAATGAATATCCTGCCACGGGCATTATGGACGCGAATATACAGGCCTTCCTGTATACAGGACAAGTAAAGAACGCTTCAGGCGAAAAGGTCAGCGTAAAAACCCTCAGCCCGGTGGACGGCGTATCCATGAAGAAGGGCAATAAAGGTTTCCTGGTGACCAGGCTGCAGAAGCGGCTGATTGAGCTGGGTTACCTGAAAGGATCCGCTACAGGCACATACGGCGCAGATACGATTTCAGCGGTTCGTTCCTTCCAGAAAAAGAACGGACTGACATCGAACGGGACGGCGGACAGTGCTACCCAGAAACAGCTATATTCCGACAAGGCAATCGACGCGAGCGCCACCGCGACGCCGGCCCCGACTAAAACACCGAAGCCGACTGCGACGCCGAGTCCTACACCGAAAATCCCGACTGAATCCCTGAAGAAAGGAGCGACCGGCGCAGACGTCAGGACGCTCCAGAAGCGGCTGAAAGAACTGAAATATTACACGGATATCGTTGACGGCAAGATGGGCAGTACGACCGTGAGCGCCGTGAAGGCGTTCCAGCAGGCGCACGGCCTGGAACCGGACGGCGTGGCAGGCAAAGCGACCTACACGATTCTGTTCAGCGAGGAAGCACTGCCCAAGGGAACGACGCCGACGCCGGTGCCCACCGATACCCCTAAGCCGAAGGCAACGGAGCAAAGCGCCGCCACGGCGTCTTCTCTTTGGCCCACGATGCGGAAGAACGATAGCGGGGACAACGTAGCCCAGCTGCAGGAAGCCCTGATTGAACTCGGATACCTGTCCGGCATGGCGGACGGCAATTACGGCACGGATACGGCAGATGCTGTGAAAGCGTTCCAGCGGGAGAACGGTCTGACAGTGGACGGCACAGCCGGCGTGCAGACGCAGAAGGTTCTGTTTGGCGGCAACGCGAAGAAGGCAGCCTCGAAAGCAACAGCAACACCTGCCCCCAAGGGCACGGCTACGCCAGCTCCCGGCAACAGTACGCTGAAAGTCGGTTCCAAAGGTTCAGATGTAAAGAGCCTGCAGAACAAACTGATCGAACTGGGTTATCTGTCCGGCAAGGCAGACGGGATATACGGCGCCCAGACCGCGGCGGCGGTAAGAGCCTATCAGAAAGCCAGCAAACTGACTGTGGACGGTATCGCGGGGAAGATGACGCTGAACAGCCTGCAAGGCGCTTCTGCCGTAAAAACCGGTACAACGACCGCGGCCGTGACTGTCACGGCACAACAGGGATCAACCTCTGTAAAGCCAAGCGCCGCGAAGGTGCAGTATGCCAACTGGTATGAGAAGGTCAAGTCTGTTGCCAAGAAATACCCCTACGCAACAGTGTATGATTTCGCCACCGGGATCAGCTGGCAGATCCATATCTTCTCCGTCGGCGCACACGCAGACTATGAACCCGTGACGGCAAACGATACTGCGAAGCTGCTGAAGGTATTCGGCGGAAACACATGGAACCCGCGGGCTGTTTGGGTGGTCTTCTCAGACGGAAGCGTATATATCGGATCCACGCACTCCATGCCGCATGACGTTCAGCACACGACGGACAACAACTTTGCCGGTCATTCATGCCTGCATTTTCCGCGGACGCAGGAGCAGGTGACATCGATCGGGCCGTACGCCACGAAGCATCAGGAAATCATCGACGCCGGATGGGCGACGACACAGAAACTGAAATAACCCATGGCCACAGATACTCAGAAGCCGGAAGCTCAGTGCTTCCGGCTTTTTTTGTTCAGCTCGTCAATTTTGTCCTTCCGGGGCATCGGCGCGCAGCCCGGACAGGGACTCAGTTTTTTGTACGGTTTCTGATCCAGCTCGCCGTAGGAGAAGGCGGTCATAGGTTCAAACTTGTCCCTGACAAGGGAACAGGTCGGCTGTGAATGATAGTTTTCGCCGCCGTTGGGGTTATAGTACAGGAGCAGGCTGTCATCAGGATAGGCCAGGTCCCGGTCCAGATCGTCCCAGATAATGACCTTGGTGCAGGGATTGCGGGAGAGATTGTCCCAAAGCCACTTGGCGTTGACGCCTTCGGGCGTCAGCTGACGCTGGACCCGGACGCAGCCGTGGCTGGCCTTCTCGCCCAAATAACGCTCGCAGCGCCTGTAACTGACGGTCTTTTCTCCGGTTTTCGAATTCACTTCTTCCCGGCTCGGCACCTCATGGATCAGGATGCCGCTGTTGATACGTATCCCATAGGCGCACCAGAGGGTTTCCGCCTGAAAGCCGCCGACCCAGCTGATCATCAGGTATTCCCCGGCGGGTGTTTCATGGAAAAGCGTGGTTTTGTCCTTGGCGAAGCCGGTGGAGCAGAGCATGGTGGTGAAGAGCTTTCCTTCTTTGAACACATAGAGCCGCTGCTGGAGCTTGTCGATGACGAGACCATAATGCTGATCGACCTCCACCTGCTTAAGGCGCTTTGTTTTCACCCAGCCCTGGAACTGTTCCGCAAAGACTTTGACGGCAGAACCTTCTTCCGAGGAGGAGTAGGCTTCAATCAGTGTCCAGTCCCCTTCTTCCCGAAGAACGTGAACAGCCTGACTGGCACAGGTGACGACGCCGACGTAGTTCCTGCACAGATCGTCCGGTTCTGCCGGGATCCGGACCTGTTCCCGCTGCTTTCCGTCAATGACGGTAACGGGCTGTGTCAGAACCTTCCAGATCTGCGCCTCATCCATCCGGCCCATATCTAGGCGCCAGAAACATACGTCGTGATCGCACATCACGGCACTGTGTTCATTGGGCGTGTGGTAGAAGACGTCCGTCGCCAGGAGCGTGTCCGGGGCGGAAAGGTCTTCCTCTTCCCAGACGACACTGTCAGGCTCTTCTTCCGAAAAGGTGAAGAGCGGAAGAAGAACGAGTACCAGGAGGACGGAGAAGATACGTTTCGTATAACGCATTTCGATTCCCTGTGTACGTGAAAAAACTTGTCCCCGGAGGGAGATCCCTCTGCTTCGGCCGGAATGCCGACGGGAGTTACTATACAGACGTTTTACAGCAGCGGAATATTCCCGTTGCGACAGGCTTTCACAACTTCGTCGGGCCAGAGGCTGGCCTGGACTTCGCCGACGTGGGCTTTGCGGAGGAAATAAACGCACATGCGGCTTTGGCCGATACCGCCCCCGATGGTCTGGGGCAGTTCTCCCGCAAGAAGCGCCTTCTGGAAAGGAAGCTCCGCCCGCTCTTCGCAGCCGCGGATTTTCAGCTGCCTGCGAAGCGTCTCCGGATCCACGCGGATTCCCATGGAAGAGACCTCCAGGGAGATGTCCAGCAGCGGATCATAGAGGAGGATATCGCCGTTGAGACTCCAGTCGTCATAGTCCGGCGCGCGGCCATCATGGATTTTCCCACTGCGGAGGACGCCGCCGACCTGCATGAGGAACACGGCACCGTACTTTTTCGCGGCGAGGTATTCCCGCTCTTTTGACGTCTTGTCCGGGTACTCATCCTCAAGTTCCTGCGTAGTGACAAAGGTGATATTATCCGGCAGCTCCGGCTTGATGTGAGGATAGTGCGCGCAGACAAACCCTTCGGTCTTGCGCAGGGTCAGGTAGATCCGGCCGACGATTTCCCTCAGGAAACGTTCGTTCCGTTCCGAAGGCGCCATAATGCGTTCCCAGTCCCATTGATCCACGAAGATGGAATGAATATTGTCGGTAATCTCATCCCTGCGAATCGCATTCATATCCGTATAGAGTCCTTCACCCACGGAGAAGCCGTAGATCTTCAGGGCCTGGCGTTTCCATTTGGCCAGGGAGTGGACGATCTCCACGGTTGCGCCGGTTTCCAGCACATCGAAGGAGACGGGGCGCTCGACGCCGTTGAGGTTATCGTTCAGGCCGGATTCCGGGTGAACCATGATCGGCGCGGAAACGCGGGTCAGATTCAGGGCTTTGGCAAGCTCCTGCTCGAAGAAATCCTTGACCAGTTTGATGGCGATTTCCGTGTCCCGCAGATCCAGCACGGGGTTATAGTTTCCGGGGATAATGAGGTTCATCGGGGATTCCTCCTGTACTCAAAAGATAAAAAGAGAATATCATTTTTCTACTCAAAAGGAAAGTACCGGTTTTGTTCCCGCGTGGGCAATATCCTTTGGCGCTTGACGTTCCGAAGTGCGGACGATAGAATATACCCGTTATTAAGCATACTGGAGTGACTGCTGATTATGCTGAAATCCATGCCTCGTAGGTTTCTGATCATCATGATCTGTCTTCTGCTGTGCGTTTCTTCCGCTGTGGCGGCAGAAAAGATCAAGGCAACGCTGACACCGAGCACAACTGTCTGGGATCCCGGTGAAGAGATCACTTTTACCGGTGAGGTCAGACATAAGGGCAGAGAATTGGGCGGCGCAAAACTGAAACTGGTTATCGAAACGGATCAGGAGGCGGACGACAAGGGGGAACCTCTGATCACCTCCATAAACGGAGAAGAACTGGATTCGGGATGGTGGGACAGTGAGCTGATTCTGCTTGAATCCGAAGCAAAAGGGGATCTGCTTCGCTTCAGCGGGCGGTGGACGGCGCCGGACGGAGCGAGATTCGGCAAAGCCGTACTGACGCTGTATGTGATTCTTGAGGATAAAACGGTGGCAACCGCCTCCTTTGAGACGAATAATACCCACCCGGTCATAGAACTGAAAGGCCTGACGGTGCCGGAAACAGCCGTTATTCTGCTGGCTGTGATCGCTGTGATTGCCGGTCTGTGGTTTCTGCTGCATCGGCGGAAAGAGAAACCGGGAAAGATCAGGGAAGACGGTAAAGGCGGCCGGGTACTGGATACGGTAATTATCCTGCTTTTTTTCCTGGGCGTGATCCTTACGCCGATCATCATCCGGGTTCCCCTTCTTCATAAAGCGATCCGGTCCATCGGCTATCTGCGGTATCTGAATTTTCCCTGCACACTCGCTTTGCTGCTTTCTTTCCTCAGGCTGAAGAAATGGACAGCTGCTGATCTGATCTTCTTTGCCGTATGGCTGCTGCTGCTGATTCCAATGCTTATCTCAAACCGCAAACTGGAAGATACAAGGTATGTAACGGTTTTTGTCCAGAATCTGCTTCCTGTATTCTTTGTTTTTTTCCGGATGAACCAGCAGTCCAGGCAGAGAACAATCCGGCTGTTTATGATTGTATTCAACAGTTTTATTTTTGTTCTGCTGGTTTTGGCAATAGAGGAAAAGATCACGGGGAAAGCGATCTTTCACGGTTATATTGATTGGCTGCTTTCACAGGATATGGACGCATGGAATCTTGTGCGGTTTTACGACGAATCCCGGTTCTTCTCCTTCTGGGGGCATCCGCTGACAAACGCGCTGCTGTTCAACTTCTTTCTGGCGCTCAACGCGGTCTGGTACAAGGCCAGAGGGAAGAAAGCATACGCGCTGCTGTATTTTCCCGCGGCAATGGCAGGTGTGCTGCTTTCAGGTTCCAAGACAGGCATCGTTGTGTGCTTTCTGATGCTGATCGTCATGTGCTGGGAACAGAAGAAGTGGTTTCTGGTATGTATTCCGGTTATTGCAGTGCTGTATTTTTCCGGGGCGTTTAACCTGATTATTTATCGCTTTACACATACAAGCCTGACAACCGGACGTCTTGAAGCCCTGATAAAGTATTTTACCAAATGGTATACACAGTTTCCGTTTCAGTGGCTGTCAGGTTACAGTTCCAACATTGTCCTGGACGTGACGCATAAGCTCTATCCTGTACGGGCAGGTTTCGAGTTCCCCCTGCTGATGTTTGCACTGGATTACGGGATTGTTTTCTCCGTTTTGCTGATGGTCGGATTATATGGATATGTTACCTGGCGCTGCCTGCGGAAAAGACAGTGGATGATCTGGATTATCTATACGCTGGTATTTGCGGAAATCAACACCTATAACGCTTTTTCGCTCCGGAGCCTGGACGTCTTTATCATAGGCAATTTTATGACCATGATCATGCTGAACATGCTGCCGGATGAAGCGCGGACAATTCATCAGGAACAACCTGCCGCTGTCGGAGTGAATCCGTAATTCTTGACAGGCTCAGTAAAAGATGCGACAATCCTTTTCAGCGAAGGGGAGAGTATCTCCCGCTTCGCGAAAAGCTGTTTTTGGGCGAGCCGCCGATCTCAGCGGGCGGTGGAAGCATTGTCAGAGACAGGATTAACCAAAGCCGGAGGCGGCAAGGCCTGCCGCGCAGGCTGAGGTTGCGGGGAGAGAAGAGATGAGTAAGAAAGTACTGCTGATCGTCGGCCTGGGAAACCCGGGGGAGAAATACGCCCATACCCGCCATAATGCGGGATTTGAGGTCATGAGCCGGCTGGAGGAAACCTGCGACGTGAAACTGCGCCGGCGGATTCTTCTGCAGGGCATGGCGGCGGAAACGACCGACGGGGAAACGAAGATCGTGTTGTGCGAGCCGCTGACTTTTATGAACCGGAGCGGCGAATGCGTCCGGCGGCTGCTGAACCGCTTTCACATCCCACAGGAGCAGATGCTGGTGATCTATGACGATATCGACCTGCCGCCGGGCAAGGTACGCGTACGGAAGAGCGGCGGCGCGGGAACGCATAACGGGATGCGGAGCATTGCGTCCGCGCTTGGAAAAACAGATTTCCCGCGGATCCGCATCGGCACAGGCGACCGGCCGGCGGGGGAGGACCTGGCAGCATGGGTGCTGGGGCATCCGGCAGCGGAGGAGAAAGAAAAGATGGAAGCCGCGTTTGACCGCGCGGCGGAATGCGCGCTCATCTGGACAAAGGAAGGCATTGAGGCTGCGATGCAGTTCGGAAACAAATAATGGCAAACAATATTTTATCTTCCATCAATATACCGGGGCTGGCGACATTGCTGGAGACAGCGCCGGGCAAAACGACTGCGGTGGCGGGGATAAACCAGACCCTGGCCGCGGTGATTGCGTGCCTTGCCGCGGAAAAAGGGAAGAAGATCCTGCTGGTAACGGACAATGACCTGAAAGCGGCACGGGCGGCGGATGACGTGCGCCAGCTGACCGGAGAGGGCTTCTGCCTGCCGGGAGGCGAGATCGACCTGACCCGGGCGGCGGGAAGCATGGAGAGCAACTGGCGGCGGCTGGAAGCGCTTGTCGCAATGACGGAAGGCAGAGTCAGCATTCTGTGTGCCGGAGCGGAAGCCATGGCGCAGCGCATGGGGCGACCGGAGCCTTTCCGGAAACTCTGCCTGACGCTGAAGCCGGGGGACGTGATTCCGCCGGCCGAACTGGCGCGCCGCCTGAGCAGGATGGGATACGACCGGGTAGGCATGGTGGAAGGCAAGGGTCAGTTTGCCCAGCGCGGTGCGATCCTGGACGTATATCCTCCGGCGCTGAACCAGGGCCTGCGGATCGAGTTCTTTGACGACGAAGTCGACGGGATCCGGGAATTTGACTGTATCAGCCAGAGGAGCCTGGGGGAGGCAGCCTGCGCCGCGCTGACGCCGGCCTGCGAAGCGCTGCTGGAGGAGAACGAGTATCCGGAGGCGGCCCGGCGGATGCGGGAAGCCATCGGTGAGATGCCGGACACGGAGAGCGACGGCGGCAATCTCTTCGACGATCTGCCGCCGCTGCCGGATGACGACGATACGGAGATCTTCGATACGAAGATTGCGCCGAAGATCCGTGAGAAGCAGTATCGGGAGCAGAAGGAACTTGAAACAGACCGACGCATGGAGCGTCTGCACGCGGACGCGGAAACGCTGGGGGCGGGGCTGCCCTTCCGGCGCATGCGCGCGTGGCTGCCGGTGCTGACGGACCGCACGGCAACAGTATGCGACTGGTTTGACCCAGACCTGGTGCTGCTGTGCGAACCGGACCGACTGCGAAACCGCACGGAGGAACGGCTGCAGGGGTTCGCGGAGGACCTGCAGAGCGCGATGACACGGCATGAGGCGGTCATCGGGCAGGAAAGGCTGCTGAAAAGCTGGGATGAGGTGCAGAAAGACCTGAGCAGATATCCGAAAGGGCTGCTGACAGAGCTCCTGCTGAGCCTGGGCGGAATCCGGCCGGAGAGCACGGTGACCGTGGAAGCATCCGGCCTGCAGGGATACGGCGGGCAGATGAAGGCACTGAGGAACGACCTGGCGCTGTGGCGGGAGCGCGGATACCGGATCTGGCTGCTCTCCGGCGGCAGCAGCCGCGGAAAGCGGCTGGAAGAAAGCCTGAGGGAGCTTGATGTAAAAGCGGTTTTCAGCGAGACCGGGCACTCGGCGCAATCCGGGGAGCCGGTGATCCTGCCGAT
The DNA here is from genome assembly GCA_946411525.1 of uncultured Clostridia bacterium. Lineage (GTDB taxonomy): Bacteria > Bacillota > Clostridia > Christensenellales > Aristaeellaceae > Aristaeella. The sequence goes on from CAMKEI010000003.1 coordinate 47,824, forward strand.
TACCCTTTCAGGCGGATTTGTTATCACCGGCAAGGATGGTACACCGGGCACAGCAATCGTTTCCGACGCAGATATCTGGGGCGAAGGTTACCGGCGGAGCAAGAGCCGGAAGCATTCCGGCGAGCGGATCTCCACCTTTACGGATCTGAAAGTCGGCGACTATGTGGTGCATGAAGACCACGGCGTCGGAATTTACCAGGGGATTACACGGATTCAGAGCGAAGGCTGCTGGCATGATTACCTGCTGATTCATTACGGCGGGAATGACAAACTGTATGTGCCGGTGGAACAGTTGGAACGGGTGCAGCGGTACATCGGCAACCCGAATCAGACGCCGAAACTGAACCGGCTGGGCGGCGGCGAATGGGCGCGACAGAAGGGCAAGGTCAGGGAAAGCCTGAAGACCCTGGCTTTCGACCTGAAAGCACTGTATGCGGAGCGGTCGCAGAACACAGGGCACGCTTTCGGCCCTGATAGCGCTTGGCAGCGGGAATTCGAGGACGAGTTCCCGTGGGAGCTGACTCCGGACCAAGCGCAGAGCGTACAGGAAATCCGGGAAGATATGGAGAGCGACCGGAACATGGACCGTCTGCTGTGCGGAGACGTGGGCTACGGCAAAACCGAGGTCAGTCTGCGGGCGGCTTTCAAGGCAATTACGGACAACAAGCAGGTGGCGCTGCTTGCTCCGACGACGATCCTGGTGCAGCAGCATTACAACACGATTGTAAAGCGCTTCCGGCATACCGGGGCGCGGGTGGATTTCCTGAGCCGGTTCCGCACAGCGGCGGAGCAGCGGGAAGTGATCGCCCGGCTGGCCGCGGGGGATATTGACCTGATTGTGGGGACACACCGGCTGCTGGGGAAGGACGTGAAATTCAAAGACCTGGGGCTTCTTATCGTGGACGAGGAGCAGCGCTTTGGCGTGGCGCACAAGGAGATCATCAAGAACATGAAGCGCCAGGTGGACGTGCTGACGCTGAGCGCGACGCCGATTCCGAGGACGCTGCATATGTCCATGACAGGAATCCGGGACATGAGTGTGCTGGAAACACCGCCGGAGGAACGGATTCCGGTACAGACGGTGGTGACGGAGTATTCCGACGCGCTGATCCGGGACGCAGTATTACGGGAGATCAGCCGGGGCGGACAGGTGTATTTTCTGTACAACCGGGTGAGGAGCATCGCCAGCTTCTATGAGCGGCTGCGGGCGCTGGTGCCGGAGGCGCGCATCGGCGTAGCCCACGGGCAGATGCGGGAGCATCAGCTCGAAGACGTGATGATGGATTTCTACAACGGGAATTATGACGTGCTGCTTTGTACGACAATTATCGAAAACGGGCTGGATGTGCCAAGTGCGAACACCCTGATCGTTTACGACGCGGAGCGGTTCGGGCTCAGCCAGCTGTATCAGCTTCGTGGCCGGGTGGGCCGGAGCAGCCGGCAGGCATATGCCTATTTCACAGTGCGGACGGATCATATCCTGACGGAAACGGCGCAGCAGCGGCTGACGGCGATCCGGGAGTTCACGGAATTCGGTGCCGGATTCCGCATCGCGATGCGGGACCTGGAGATCCGCGGCGCGGGAAACATCCTCGGACCGGAGCAGCACGGACACCTGGCCACAGTCGGATACGACATGTACTGCAAGCTGATGGAAGAGACGCTGAACGAAGTACAGGGCAGGCAGACTGCGAGGGAGCTTGAAACCCGGGTGGACCTGCGGGTAGATGCGTTCCTGCCTTCGGACTATGTGGCGGAAGAAAAGCAGCGGATGGAAATGTATAAGCGGATTGCCTCGATCGTGACGGATGAGGACCGCGCGGACGTGACGGACGAGCTGATCGACCGTTACGGAGAACTGCCGCCGGCCGCGGAGACGCTGCTTGACGTCAGCCAGTTGAGGGCATTGTGCAACCGGCTGGGCGTCAGCCAGGTCACACGGGGAAAGGACGGTCTGATCATGAAGCTGAACGAACGGTTTGTGCCTGATCCCGCATGCCTGCTGCAGGCAATTTCGGAAACGGACGGAAGGCTGGCACTGTCGGCACGCGCACCGGCCCGAATGATCCTGAAGGTGCCCGAGATGCAGGAAAACGATATGATGCAGGAAGCGCTGAAGGTTACTCGCAGGCTGGTCAAAAGACTGAATGAACTGGAGAGTATAAAGAGTGAACAGGAAAACGCTGATATTCCGGATCACGGTGATCCTGGTGCTGGCCATTGACCGGATTACGAAAGAAACGGCCGGAGGGATTCCGGCAGGCGGGATTACGCTGATTCCGGGCGTGATCGGGCTGAGGTATGCGGAGAACCGCGGCGCGGCGTTTTCAATGCTGAGCGGGGCACCGCGGCTGTTGGGCGTACTGAGCCTGGTATTGATTGCCGGCGGTTACATTTGGCTGAGGAAGAAGGATATCGCGTCTTTTCCGCTGACCGGGCTGGCCCTGATGGCGGGCGGCGCGGCCGGAAACATGATTGACCGGCTCATCAGGGGATATGTGCCGGATATGATCGAGACCCGGTTTATGAACTTTCCGGTATTCAATATCGCCGACAGCTGCCTGGTTATGGGCTGTGCGCTGGTGATGATCAGCCTGCTGTTCAGGCATGATGATTGGAAAGGCATGGAAAAATGACGGACACGGAGTACAGGGTGGTATCTGATGGGCGGCGGCTGGACGTGCTGCTGAGCGAGACAGCCGGCCTGAGCCGGAGCCGCGTGGCGGCGCTGATGGAGGAAGGCTTGTGCGTTTCTGCCGGGAAGACGTGCCGGAAAGCAGGGACGAGACTGCCGGAAGGGCAGGAAATTATCCTGACCGTACCGGCTCCGCGGGAAGCGGCGCCGCAGGCGGAGGATATTCCGCTGGAAATCCTGTATGAAGACGAAGACCTGGCTGTGGTGGTGAAACCCCGGGGCCTGGTCGTGCATCCGGCAGCAGGTCATCCGGACGGAACGCTGGTAAACGCTTTGATGGCACGGCTGGAATCCCTGGGCGGGATCGGCGGAGAACTGCGACCGGGAATCGTGCACCGGCTGGACAAGGAAACCAGCGGGCTGATGCTGGTGGCCAAAAACGACGAAACCCAGGAAGCGCTGAGCCGGATGCTGAAAGACCGGGAGATTGAGAAGCATTACCGGGCGCTGGCGGAAGGCTGGTTCAAAGAGCCGGAGGGCGAGATAGACGCCCCTATCGGCCGAAGCAAAAGGGATCGGAAAAAGATGGCGGTGGATCCGGAAGGCCGGCAGGCCGTAACCCGGTGGAAGGTGCTGGCAGAAGGTACGGCGTGCACGCTCCTGGACGTACATATCCTGACCGGACGGACACATCAGATCCGGGTGCACCTGAAAAGCATCGGGCATCCAGTCTGCGGCGACGAACTGTACGGTTTTGAAAAAGGCGTGAAAGTGCCCTGCCTGATGCTGCACGCGTACAGCCTGAGTTTTGAGCACCCTGAAACGCATGAAAAAATGACCTTTCAGGCGCCTCTGCCAGAGGATTTCCTGAAAGGCCTTAAAAGCAACGGGATCCGCTTATGATTCCTGAGGAAAGAGTCGGGGATCTTTTCTTTGCCTCAGAATACGCAGTTACTTATCGGACGGCCTGGCGTATATTTCAATGAGGCCTCCTGAGCATTCGGCAGGCTTGTAATCCCAGAATGTCAGCAGGTTTTTCACTGCCGTACTGTATTGATGGAAAACCGCACCGCCCTCGCGAAAAACCAGTTTCTCTTTCTGTATCGCGTCATACATTCTGTTTTCCGCCGTGTATCTCTGACGTTCATTACGATAGCGGTCATACATTTTACTGCTGATGACGAGATAAGATATTCCTTCAGGCCAGACAATTTCGCCGTTTTCATCCAGTTCCGCCTCGATAACATGAGGGGACTGAAGCCTCATTGGCGTATAACCGTCATAAAGACTGTTGTCCGAGGTGATTCCCTGATCATCACAATATTTCATTGCGGTGACTCTTGCGTCCGGGAGAAGAGCCTGAATGGTTATCATACTGCCGGATCCGAGCATATTGAATAATATCAGCGCTGCCAGAACGGCGGAAGGCCATCTGACCCACCGAACCCTGCCGGAAAGGAGTGCGTGCATTCCCGTCCCGATCAGAATGATAAAAAACACATAGAACGGGAGGCCCCACCTGTCCCAATGCAAAGCCAGCAGACTGGTGCACAACAGGAAGGCGAGTCCGGTTACCAACGCAAGAACCGGAGCCTTCCGCGGCAGATAGATAAGGCCCGCAACGCCGAAGACAATCGCTTCCCAGCCTGTATATGTGAAAAAGTTGCTGAAGTAGAACAGCATATTTCCGAAGAATCCCAATCCATCCGCACCGGCATGCTCCGTCCGGGCTTCGCGCTGAATTGCGGAGACAACGCTGCCCGCTTCAGTAAACAGATTCGGCGCCAGAATGAAACAGATCAGCAATATCAAAGCAATACAAAGCAGGCCGCTTTTAAGAATCGCGAGCGGATTCTTCCATTGTCTGATCAGAACAACAGTTGCGATCGGAATCGCACAGATGGCACAGGTATATTTGACGGTAATGCCGACAGCGACCGGGATACACATCATCAACAGGTTCCGACGGGAGGGAGTATCGAGATACCGGACAGAAAGCCAGGCCGTCAGCATGACAAGAAAGGTCAGTACGATATCAGGCGTGCTGTAGGCAGAATGCTGAATAAATAAAGGATAAACGGCAATCAAAGCCGCAGTGATCAGGCCTGACCCCTTTCTGATCCGCTCTGACAGGAGAAACCCCATGGGGATCATCAGCACTCCCCAGAAAACGGTAAACATTCTGGCCACCAGATAAAAGGCCATCTGGTGCGTATCAAACATTATCCCTGCCGAACCGCCGTATACCAGATAGGAAACCATCTGAAACAATACTGCACAGCATTTGATCTCAAAATGATCCGGCCGGTTATAAACATTGACCAGATAGGAATGACGCCGAATGATGTCAATGGCATTGCGGACAACAGTGGGCTCATCCGGATGAAGCGGATAAGGAAAACCCCAGAAACAGCAAATCACGCGGAAGGCAGCACCGATCAGCATCAGTAAAGCAAGAGGAATGAGACAGCGGCGGTATTTCCGGATTTTTCTGATCATTTTCTGCCTCCCAGCGCCCATGAGCATTATGATTTTCCATCAACAGTATCGATGTTCCTTCATTTGGAGCCTGTTCCCCATTCGTCCTTGATTTCCTCAAGATAACGGTCGAGGGCATTCTCAACGGAAGGCATGGGTCCGAAGCCGGACTCGGCAAGCCTGGAACCGTCAAGGCGGGAATTGAGAGGGCGTTTCGCGGGGGTCGGATATTCGGAAGTGGAAACCGGCACAACCCGGCAGGGGAGGCCAGCCTTATTCACAATCATTTTCGCAAAATCGTACCAGGAGATAAAACCTTCGTTGCGGACGTGATAGATGCCGTATTTCTCAGTCGGCAGCAGATCACAGATAACGCGGGCGAGATCCCTGGAATAGGTGGGGGATCCGATCTGGTCGCTGACCACACGGATCTCCTTTTTTTCCCTGCCCAGTCGCAGGATCGAGCGGACAAAGTTGTGGCCGTTCTTCCCGAAGACCCAGCTGGTGCGCAGGATGAAGTAACGGGTCATCAGGGAGCGGACGGCATCCTCGCCCTGGACCTTGCTCATGCCGTACACATTCAGGGGACCGTAGGCGTCGTCGATCTTCCAGGGCTGATCCCCCGTGCCCGGGAAGACATAGTCCGTGGAGATGAAGACGATCTTGGCGCCGACGCTCAGGGCAGCGCGGACCACGTTCACGGTACCCATACCGTTGACTGCCGCGCAGATTTCCGGCTGGGATTCCGCCTTGTCAACATTGGTGTACGCGGCACAGTGGACGATGGCGGTGGGGCGGTAGGACCGGACATAGTCTTTGACGGCCTGACCGTCAGCCAGGTCGAAGTCCTGCATGTCGACACCGCGGCATTCGATGCCCCGGGCCTGAAGCAACTGAACCGTATCCCAGCCCAGCTGGCCCGCGAAACCTGTTACTAATACTCGCATCATTCTCCCTTTCCTCCTGCTCCTTTTCCTGCGGCTGTCCAATGCAAAAGAGATTGTCGGACAACACGGGGACGGGAATAATCCTAAAACCGGGGTTTCACCCCGGAACTTTGCCGGCGGGGTCAAAAACGGGCAGATTAAAGAAGGCTGAAACCATTAAGGTTTCAGCCGACGAATTCATGGTAAATTGCGTGGATGGTGGCTTCGAAGTCGGAATCGTTGACGCCGACGATAATGCTCAGCTCGCTGGAGCCCTGATCGATCATCCGCACGTTGATGCGCGCGCGGCTCATGGCGCCGAACAAACGGGCGGCGGTGCCGCAGTTGTGTACCATGCCGCGGCCGACGGTCGCGATGATGGACATGTTATCGCTCACGGAAACGCTGCCGCTGCCCTCAACCAAATGTTCAATTTCCCGGAGGATTTCCACGCGGTGGGGTTCCAGGGCGGGGCTTGACACGACAACGCACATGCTGTCAATGCCGGTGGGCATGTGTTCGAACGATACGCCGTAGTTTTCGAGCACCTGCAGCACCTTGCGACCAAAGCCGACTTCGCTGTTCATCATGTTCTTTTCCACGGAGATAACGCTGTATCCCTTATGGCCGGCAATACCGGTAATGGTGGGAACGGAAATCTCATTCGGCGCGTTTTTGCTGATCATGGTGCCGGGATGATAAGGCTTGTTGGTGTTGCGGATATTCGTGGGAATGCCGGCTTTGTGTACAGGGAACATCGCGTCCTCGTGCAGGACGGAAGCGCCCATATGGCTCAGTTCCCGCAGTTCCTTATAGGTAATGGACGATATTTCCGCCGGGCCGTCGATGACCCGGGGATCCGCCATCAGGAAACCGGACACGTCGGTCCAGTTCTCATAGACGTCCGCGTTCACCGCGCGGGCTACAAGGGCGCCGGTAATGTCGCTGCCGCCGCGGGAGAAGGTGCAGACCTCTCCGTTTTCCTTCGCACCGTAGAAGCCCGGAACAACAGCCGACTGTCCGTCCTTCAGCACAGCGGAAAGCTTTTCCTGCGTCCGCTCATCGTCAAGCGTACCATCCTCATGGAAAACGATGCCGTCGGCGGCGTCCACAAACTTCCAGCCCAGATAATCCGCCATGAGGATGGCGCAGAGGTATTCACCCCGGCTGGCGCACCAGGCTTTTCCCTTCCCGCCGGCGATGCCCTGCTCCACCTCATCAAGCTTCGCGGCGATATCCACCTTCAGATGGAGACCCTGGGCGATGGACAGGTAGCGGTCCCGGATTCGGGCGAAAGGCTCGGCAAAGGGTTTTCCGCCGGCAGCGAGCGAATGGCACTGATAGAGCAGATCCGTCACTTTATCGTCATCCCCGAAGCGCTTTCCGGGCGCACTGGGGACCAGGTACCGACGGGTGGGTTCCAGCTCCAGGATGCTGCGCACCTTGCGGAACTGTTCATCATTGGCCAGCGAACTGCCGCCAAACTTGGTCACGATACATTCGAGCACAGGGAGACCTCCGGTTCAATTCGTAATGATAAGATCACTGGTCTGCACAACAGACCAAACTATATAATAATGCCAATAAGCCTTATATGTCAAACATTTTCGGGTGATTCTCACATATGCGGCGGGGCAGTGACGGTCAGGGCGAAAAGCTGTTCAGCGCCGCCTGACCGGAGTGCATCCGCACAGCGGCACAGGGTGGTACCGGTGGTGCGGACATCGTCGACGATAAGCACCGGGAAAGCGATCCGTTCCTTCGGACGAAAAGCGCCTGTGAGATTAGCGGCGCGCTGCTCTGCGCTGAGGTTGACCTGGCGCTTTTCATGCCTGTCCCGGCGAAGGAGCAGCTGCCTGCAAGGCAGAGACAGTTTTTCCGCAAAGGCCTCCGCCAACAGGCGTCCGTGGTCGACAGCCCGCTCGCGGCGGCGGGATTCAGGCATGGTAACCCAGGTGACGACGGTATCCGGCGGAAAGGAGATGTCCGGCGGCAGGGGGAGAAGAAGTTCCGAGAGCAGACGGGCGGCACGGGCTTCTGCATTGTATTTGAGCCGGATAATCAGTTCCCGCGGCACGCTGTCGTGCGGGCGGAGCGACCAGGCCGGCAGATCCGGCGCGGGATCAGACCTCGTCCAGGCAAAAAAGGCGCCGTCATTCCGGAGGGATTTGAGGCAGTCCGCACAGAGTCCGCCGCCGTCTGTGATTCTGCCGCAGGCACAGCAGAGCGCGCCTTCCGGCCAGAGAACGTCTTTTGTCCAGCCGGCAAGCGCTTTTTCAAGTGGTCCCCACTTGCCGAAGAGCCATTTTTCAAACGCGCGGGAGCTCATGGCACCAGCTCCCGCGTTCCGATAAGCCGCTCAGCCAGCGTGGTGCAGCGGCGGATCACATGATCGTTTTCCACCATCCGGCGAATGACCTGTTCAGTACCGACAAGGACAACCAGGTTCCGTGCGCGGGTCAGGGCGGTATAGAGCAGGTTGCGGGTGAGGAGCATGGGCGGACCCGGCGTGACCGGCATGACGATGACCGGAAACTCACTCCCCTGTGCCTTATGAACGCTCAGGCAGTAAGCCTGTTCCAGGTCCTCCAGATCACCGGACTCGTAGGTTACTTCGCGGTCCTCGTCAAAGCAGACGGTGAGCAGGTGGTTTTCCGGATCCATGCCGACGATGAAACCCACGTCGCCGTTGAAGACGCCGGCGCCTTCCTCGGTTCCGCCGGCGGTTTTCCGGCGCCATGGCAGGCGGTAGTCATTCCGGGTCTGGATGACCTTATCGCCGAGACGGAACAGGGTTTCGCCCCAAAGGAACTGAGGCTTGTCCGGTGATGGCGGGTTCAGGACCTCCTGCAGGCGGAGATTGAGGCTGTTGACTCCGCACTCTCCTTTCCGGGAAGGAGCGAGGACCTGGATGTTTCGTACGGACAGCGCGAGCCGTTCCTTTTCCGGATAGTGCAGATACCCGGGCAGGCGGGTGGTGACCAGGGCGGTGATGCTTTGGGCGGCTTCAGCGAGCGAGGCTTTACGCTCGAAGAAGAAATCAGTTCCCTTTTCGTTAAGCAGAGGCATCTTTCCGCTGTTGATCAGATGGGCGTTGAGGACGATATGGCTTTGACCGCTCTGGCGGTAAATTTCCGTAAGGCGGGCGCAGGGGACCTCCCCGCTGTCGAGGATATCACCCAGGACATTGCCTGCGCCGACGCTGGGAAGCTGATCCGCGTCACCGACAAGAATCAGGCGGGTACCGGGGCGGATGGCTTTGAGCAGAGCGCGCATGAGCATCAGGTCGATCATCGAAGTTTCATCCGCGATGACGCAGTCTGTTTCAAGCGGATTATCCTCCGTGCGCGTAAAGGCACCCTGTTCTCCGCTGTATTCCAGCAGGCGGTGGATGGTTTTCGCTTCCGCACCGGTAGCTTCGCTCATGCGCTTGGCAGCACGGCCGGTCGGAGCACACAGGACTGTTTCATGCTCGCGGGAGAGAAGTTCCAGGATACAGTTGATGATGGTGGTTTTGCCTGTACCCGGGCCGCCGGTAATGACGAAGACGCCGTTTTCCAGCGCGCCGGCGATCGCCTGACGCTGGGTCGGGGAGAAATCAATACCGCGGGCTTTTTCAAAGGCTGAGATCGCACGGGAGACGCCGGCGTACCTGCCCGGATCGACGGAGAGCATGAGGCGCCGGATCATCAGGGCGACCTCCTGCTCCGCACAGCGGTACCAGGGCAGATAGACACGGCGGATACCGTTATCGTCGGACTCGGACTGGAGAACGCCTGAAATGAGCATGGCGTGCAGCGCCTGATTGCAAAGTTCCGGGGAAACGCCGAGCAGGGAAGCGGACGCGGAACACAGTTCATCTTCCGGAAGATAAACATGACCGGAGGACGCGGCGGCGTCCAGCAGGATATATTTCATGGCGGAACGGATACGGTTTTCGCTTTCCGGCGGGATTCCCAGGGATAAGCCGATGCGGTCTGCGGTTTTAAAACCGACGCCTTCCAGATCGTCACAGAGGCGGTAGGGGTTTTCCCGGACAATCTCAGGCGTACGATCACCGTAATACCGGCTGATACGGACCGAGAGGGCAGGGGAAATCCCGTAGGACTGGAGAAAGATCATTGCCCTGCGGGTGCTTTGCTGCTCCCGGAAGCTTTCAGCAATCATGGAAGCCCGTTTCCGGCCGACGCCGTGGACTTCGCACAGGCGTTCCGGGTGCTCGGAGAGGATGGCGAGGGTGTCTTCACCAAAGGCGGCAACGATCAGGGCGGCGGTGGAGGGACCTACGCCGTGGATCAGCCCGCTGCCGAGGAAACGCTCGATACCAAGGAGCGTGGTGGGCGTTTTCAGTTCGCAGAAGGAACAGCGAAACTGGCGGCCGTAGGTACGGTGCTCGGTCCAGTCGCCTGTGAAGACAGCCTGCTCGCCGGGGCTGAGCTCCGGGAGGGTGCCGATAACAGTGACCTCAGACCGGCCTGCCCGGACAGTCAGGACGGAATAACCGTTTTCCTGATTACGGAAGACGGTACCCTCGACGGTCGCCTCAAGCTGTTCCATGGTTTCTCCAATTCATCATTCACAATTCATGATTATCATCGCAATTTTATCATAGAAAACTTCTATTGTCATCAGAGTCGCGGTTTGATATAATAATTCACAAGCTTACAAACAAAAGGGACAGAGGAGTGGCACGTATGGATCTGATGAGAACCCTGCTGATATATATGTCGGCGACATTGATGCTGGCGGTGCAGAACACTGCCGCTCCGAAAGAAACGCCCGTGCCGACCGCCGCCCCGCAGGCGATTGTGGAAACGGTCGCGACGCCGGCGTCCGGGGAAACGTCATCCATGGCAACGCCGAAAGCGCAGGCCGTCCCGGGGACGGACGGGACGGTAAAGATCACGCCCGCACCGGTGCCGGAAATAACCCCGAATACGAAAGCTTACCACAACATCGGGATGGGCGCAAAGGGCAAGGAAGTCAGGAAGCTGCAGGAAAAACTGATCGAGCTGCGCTATCTGCCTGAAGGCTCCGCGGACGGCGCGTACGGACGGCAGACCTATAACGCAGTTAAGAAATTCCAGTATTACAACGGACTTACGGCGGACGGCATCGCCGGACGGCGGACACAGACATATCTGTTTGAGAATCCGGATATATTCCCGAATCCTGAAGCCGCGCCGACGGAAGCACCTGTGACCGAGGCGCCCGCGACCGAAGCACCGACAGAGGAACCGACTGCAGCCCCGACCGAAGCACCGACACCGGAACCGACGGAGGCGCCGACGGAAGCCCCGACCGAAGCACCGACCGAGGAACCGACCGAGGAACCGACAGAGGAACCGACCGAAGCACCGACCGAAGCACCGACCGAGGAACCGACAGAGGAACCGACCGAGGAACCGACAGAGGAACCGACAGAGGAACCGACAGAAGAACTTTCAGAAAAACCGGAAGAGACTGAGGCTCCGGAGAATACAGAGGAACCGGAAGAAATTATCGAAAACGTGGACCTGGACGCGGATGTGTACGAACTGATTACTGCTTCGGTCGCGCTGAACGAGGGAGAAGGCCCGCTGGAATTTGTCGCGACGGAAGACGGCGTCCCGGTGAAAGCCCATCCGCGGCTGAGCCAGAATGGCGCGAAGATCCGGATCAGCCTGGACGACCTGTGCGCCTGCGTTGAACACTGGCAGCTGACGGATGACGGCGTGGGATCGGTGGTGCTGGAAGCGGCCGGATACACACTGGTGCTGTACAATGAGGGCAGCGGCTGTTCTGCCACACTGGACGGTATGGAAATCCCGATGACGGAAAGCGACTTTGACTTTGCCACAGAAGGTCACTTTATCAACGCTGAATTCCTGGCCGGTGCGCTGAAGGGCGAGGCGGTCTGGGACCAGGAGGAGAACACGCTGATGCTCCGGATCCGTGACAAGGAAGCGGTCGAATCCGAAGACTGATGGATAATCCGGTCCGGAAATCGCCTGACGGGCAATTGAAACCGATTCTGAAACGGTATATGATAGGTGCCTGTCCCGCAAAGGCCGGCGGCAGGCGCAGGGCAGCAAACCCGTGCATCTGCGGCTGACGGCTGAAGACGGGGGCAGAGCGGGAACGACGATCAAAGAGGAGGTGCTTTGCCGTGAAGTCCGTTATGATCCGACTGAGCCTGGTGGAAAACGTAAACAACTTCGTCAATATCGTTACGCGCTATCCGTATGAGATGGATCTGCGTGCAGGGCGCCATGTGGTTGACGCCAAGTCAATCCTCGGGATTTTTTCCCTGGATCTTTCCAGACCGATTACACTGGAAATCTACAGCGACGACTGCGACGATCTGCTGACACAAATCGAGGCGTTTACCGTGAAAGATGAATCATAATTCATAAAAGACGGATGATCTGCCGGCTGAAACAGCCGGCAGATTTCATTTTTCCGAACAATGCAGGAAAAAACCTTTTTAATTGTTCGGAAATGTGATACAATCTTCTGCGGTAAGAAAGATGTGCTTTGGGTCTGCGGGTCCGGCCGACGGTTTTCAGGCTGCCTACGGATTCCCTCACCCATATCACAGGCATAGAATACGAACATTATGCTGATGGAGAAGACAGTTATGGACAGAATCCGCCGGAACGAGCGCATGACCGCAATGATGAAAATGCTGTCAGGAAAGCCGAACAGAATCTTTACGCTGAGCAGCTTCTGCGAGCTGTTCGGCTCCGCCAAGTCCACCATGAGCGAGGATGTGGATCTGCTGCAGCAGGTGACGAAAGCTTTTGACCTGGGCGAAGTGGAGACGGTAACCGGCGCTGCCGGCGGGGTGAGATACCGTCCTGTGGTCAGCCGGAAAAAAGCCAGGGAAACGATCGGAGAACTGTGCGAAAAACTGAGCGGTACGGAACGCGTGCTTCCGGGCGGTTTTCTCTACTACAGCGATATTCTGTCCACGCCGGAAACCGTAAACAGGATGGGTGAAATCATCGCGACCGAATACTATGCCGAGGATCCTGATTTTGTCCTGACGATGGAAACAAAGGGAATTCCGGTCGCGTTTGCCACGGCGAATGCTCTGGGCGTGCCGCTGGTAATCGCCCGGCACTCATCCCGTGTATACGAAGGTTCTGCGGTGAACATCAACTACGTTTCCGGCAGCGGCAGCATTGAAACGATGAGCCTGAGCCGCCGGGCGGTGAAGGAGAACCAGAAAGCGCTGATCGTGGACGATTTTCTCAAGGGAGGCGGCACGGCAGGCGGCATGGTGGAGCTCATGCGTGAGTTCAACGTGAAGGTGGTCGGGATGGCGTTTGTCATGTCCACCGCTGCGCCGGCAAAAAAGCGTATCACCGGAGAAAAGGCTCTGATGACCCTGGAGGTGAAGGACGGAGAACCGCCTGCCGCCGTGGTCCGGCCCGCGGAATGGCTCCGGTGATTTGCCAAAGAACAGCAGTACATGATATAATCATCTGTTGTCGGAGAGGGGGGAGAGCGGGTGTACGATATGCAGCCTCCGCAGCCGGTGCAGATCCCGCAGCGGCCGGAGAACAAGCGTATGAGCGTGCCGCAGATCATGATGATCGTGCTGGTACTGGCGTTTGCCGTGTGGTATCTGATTACCACACTGACCCCCGAAAGCTCTCCCTATGCTACGATTACGGCCGGCGTAATCGGTTCCCGGTATACCGGGGACTGCCTGATCGTCCGGGACGAGACCCCGTTTGCCGCGGAAGGCGTATCGAGTGTTAACTATATCGCGGAAGAAGGGAGCCTGGTTACCCGGGGCATGACCGTCTGCAACGTCTATTCCTCCGCTTTCAATACCCGGGAAATGACTGCGCTGCAGGATTACCGGGATCAGATCAAAAACTATCAGATCAAGCTGCTTAAGGCACAGGTGACCACGGACGCCCAGATGCAGAAACTTGAAGCTGAAGTGATGACCAGGGCGAGAGAGGTCCGTGAACTGATCGGCGGCGCCCGGGGCAACATGAATAACCAGGAAAAAATGCTTTCCTCGGCGATCCAGGCGCGGCAGGCCCGGCTGAAGGAGATGTACAGCGAGGACCAGCGGATGACCCGCCTGTACGACGACGAGCAGAGCCAGCTGCAGCGCATTTCCAGCTGGACGAAACAGTACGGAGCCCAGGGAGAAGGCCTGGTGAGCTTTTATTCAGACGGATACGAATACGGGTTGACGGTGACAAACTACGATCAGTTTAACCCATCTCAGGTCCGGGCTATGCTCAACGGCCAGAAACCGCCGTCGAACGAGCTGTCCTCGAAGGGGAAAACCACCATTTACCGTCTGGTACGGGACGGACACTGGATAGTGCTGATGCTGATCAGGGACAGTAACTGGAACCCGGTGGAAGGCGCGGAATACGAACTGAAACTTGAGAATTTCAAGGACACGATGGTGAAGGCCCGGGTGCTGAGTTTCACCCGGACAGGCGGCGAGCTGGAAGTCCGCCTCGACGTGATGAGCAGCGTGAAGCCTGTGCTGTACATCCGCACCTGCACCGGGGTGCTTGGCGACAGCGTGTCCAGCCTGACCGTGCCGTCAAAGGCCCTGTATACACAGGACAATATGCCCGGCGTGGTCGTGGTAAACGGGGATTATCAGTTCTTTATTCCTGTGAACGTAATTGACAAGCGGGACGGGATGGTCTATATTTCCCCGATCCAGCAGGGCGTACTCTATGAGGGACAGACAGTCAGGCTGTTCTGATTCCGGCGAGGAGGATAACGAAGATCCATGACCCCCGAAGAACTGACGAACAGGGTCGCGCGGATCCGGCAGGAACTGACGGAAGCATCGGACGGACGGTATCCTGCGCCGCGGCTGATCGTGGTGACGAAGACCCACAGCGCGGAAGAGATCCTGCCGCTTGCCCGGGCCGGTGTGACGGAGATCGGCGAGAATCGGGTGCAGGAACTGCTGGGCAAGCTGGACGGACTGCAGGACCTATTTCAGATTCATCTGATCGGCCGCCTGCAGCGGAACAAGGTGAAGCCGATTATCGGGAACGTATGCATGATTCAGTCGGTGGACTCGGAACCGCTGGCTATGGAGATCCATAACCGGGCGCTGGCCGCAGGACGGCGGATGCCGGTGCTGATTGAGGTGAGTCCCGCCGGGGAAGCGCAGAAGGGCGGCGTTCCTTTCGGGGAGACGGAAGCTTTTCTGAAACGGATCGCCCCGCTGGAAGGACTGGAAATCCGGGGACTGATGGCGGTGATGCCGCTGACGGAGGACCGGGAATACCTGGACGGATTATTTGCACGGACGCGCGGGCTGTTTGACCGCCTGAGGGACAGAAACCTGGGCGGGGTTACGATGGAGGAGCTGAGTATGGGCATGTCCGGGGATTACCGGCTGGCCGCAGCCCACGGAGCAACCATGGTCCGGGTCGGGAGCGCGATTTTCGGACCCCGCGGATGACGGGGAAGAGGAGAGGACAAACGATGGCACTGAAGGATCTGATGAAGAATATCGGCGGCATGTTTTCCCGGGTGTCGGCGGACATTACCCGCCGGCCGGACGGGGGAACCAGCCACTACCGCCCGCTGCGGAAGAAAACGGCGGAACCACAGCCCGGAGAAATGATCCGGACGCAGGGCGCAGCGCAGGATCCGCAATATGTGCATACCGGATTTACAGGAATGAATCCGCCTACGTTCTTCGGCGGATATGAACAGCAGACAGGATACAATCAGACATCCTACAGCCAGCCCGATTACAATACGTCCTGGCAGCCTGCCTGGAACCAGCAGCCGGCCGGACAGACGAATTATTTCCGGACACAGGAGCAGGCACCGCAGCAGAACTACGTCGGAAAAGGAAGCTTCAGCGGACAGACAGGTTTTACCCAGGCTGCCAGAAACAACAATATCTCCTATATGCCGGGCGTGAATCCCGGAGCGGACCGCGGCCAGGTCCATGTGGAGCATATTATCACGCTGACCGGTCTGAAGAGCTGCTATGAAGCAATTGAATGCATGAAGGACGGAGAGACCCTGATTGTGATGCTGGATGCGATCGCCAACGAGAGTGAGAGTATACGATGCCAGGATATGCTGGCCGGCGCGGCATTTACGCTGGGCTGTTCGGTAAGGCTGCTGCAGGGCGCCCGGCTCGTTGTAATCGCGCCGGAAGGCGTGAAGATTCTGCCGGAACAGGCGGCTGTCAATGAGATGCCACGGACGTCCGATATGCAGGCAACACGTATGACTACAGCGGCAGAAGCTCCCTATCCGGGCAGACGGGAACGCCGGACAGGCGTGAACGCGGCAGAATGGAACGCGGCGCGCAACGGTGAACTGGAAGGATACAATCCCTACACCGGAACGATGCCAGTGGCAGCGGGATCATACGCCAGTTTCGGCGGATACGGTTTCTGACCCAAATCTCATAAAGAATGAAGTATTCAGGAGGCAAGACAATGGAACGGATCACGGCGGATATGATTGCGGACAAGGAGTTTACCATTGAGAGCAGAGGATACAACAAGGACGAAGTGGATACCTTCCTGGATCTGATCTGCGAGGAGATGGACCGGCTGAACAACGAAATCCAGGATCTTCGCCAGAAGACCACAATCGTGCGGCCTTCAGCGTCCATGCCGGAATCATCCGGGGTGAGCCGCGAGGATGAGAGCAAGTTCCGCGAAATTCTTGAGATGGCGGCGACGGTCAAGGAGGAGACAATCCGCAAGGCACGGGAAGACGCGGAAGCGATCCGGCTGAAGGCGGAGACAGAAGCAAGGGAACGTCTGGACGGACTGACTGAGGAACGGGAAGGGCTGGAGAAGGAAGTGGCCGCGCTGAAGGAAACGGCTGCGGAATACCGGCGGAAGTTTGAGGAGCTGCTCCATGCTCAGCAGGATGCCCTGGAAAAGGCGACCGGGCTGTTCTGAAAACCAGGATTCTCCAGCTTTCCGCTTCGGGACAGGGACGCTGTTCCGGACGGAAGCGGGGGATCTTTTATTATTTCGGGGAGGGATTGAAAAATGTTTGGTTTCAGACCTGACGGCAGACGGCTTAAGGATGTGGATCCCCTTGTACAGATAACGCCTTACCTGATGCCTATGCGCTGTGACGCGCAGGTATTCCTGGAGCATAAGGCAGACTATGAAAAGATGGCCCGCTATATCGCGGAAAAGAACCGGCAGGGAGAGCGGATCACCTTTATGCAGATCATCGCCGCAGCCTACGTCCGGTCGGTAAGCCAGCTGCCGGAGCTGAACCGCTATATCTACAACAAGCAGTATTACGCCCGGGATAACTGTTCCATTTCCTATGTGGTGCTGAAGGATCCGCAGAACAACGAAAGCAACGAGGTTACCGCCCGGATCGAGTTTGACCTCACGGACACAATTTTTGACGTGCGCGACCGGATGGTCGCTGCCCAGGAGAAGATCCGCGAGGCGGAGGACGACGCCTTTGTAACGAAACTGGCAGGCACCCTGCTGAAAATTCCGGGCCTGGCTACGGTGTTTACGAAAATCGGCATCCTGCTGGACCGCTACGGGCTTGTCCCGGCGAGCCTGATCAAGGAGCTGCCGTTCTTCAGCGGGCTGTTTATCACGAACAACGCGTCCATCGGCCTGAATCATGTGTGGCACCATATCTATAATTTCGGCAACGTGAGCATGTTTATCGGCATGGGGAACATCCTGAAGGAAGCCGCCGTGGACAGTGAAGGAAAAGCCCGGATGAAGCGGTGGCTTCCGCTGGGCATGACCGCTGATGAGCGGATGTGCTCCGGCGCCCATTATGCGGCGTTTTTCGCGAGCATGGTCAAATATATGGACAATCCTGTCCTGCTGGAGAAACCGCCCGAATCGGTCCGGTTTGACCTGAAAGGGAAACTGGAATATCATGTTCCAAAGATCAAAAAGGCAGAATAAAGAAATGACCGGAGAGATCCGGTCATTTCTTTACACAAAGCTTTCGTCTCTGTTGAACAGAGGGATAAAGTCCTTATCGGCGGAATCCGGTTCCTGCAGAAAACCGGGAATGTCCAGGGCCAGCATGTGATCGCGGACACGCGCATATTCCCGTTCTGTAATGCGTCGGCCGAGGCCGGGAACGGAAACGTTATTGCAGGGGACGTACTGGCGCATGAGGCTGACCGGCGTACCTGCGGGCAATTCATCCCGGATCCAGGTGAGAAGCCGGAGGCTTTCCGAGGTGAAACCGGGGAGGATCAGATGGCGGACGAGGGTTCCGCGCAGCATGATCCCGTCCTCATTGTAAACCGGAGCCCCGGTCTGCCGGCACATTTCCTTCAGGGCGGCCGAGGCAGCGGTGAAGTAATCCGGCGCTCCAGAGCACAGACTGCCGGCACGGGGGGAAAAATGCTTCAGATCAGGCAGATACACATCGATAACGCCTTCCAGCATACGAAGGGTATCGACTGTTTCATAGCCGGAGGTGTTCCAGACGAGGGGCAGCGGAGGCCGCCAAAGTTCCAGCGCTTCAAGAATGCGGGGCACAAAGGGTGTGCCGGTAATCAGGGAAACCGTGTGAACCCCGAGATCACACAGGCGTTTCAGCGTATCGGACAATTGCCGCGGGGTAAAGAAGCGGCCTTCATTCCGGTGGGATATGTCGCCGTTCTGGCAGTAAACGCAGCGGAGCGTGCAGCCGGAAAAGAAAACCGCACCGGTGCCGCGGGCGCCGGATACAGGCGGCTCCTCCCACAGGTGAGGCGCAGCCCGGGCAATGAGCATCTGCGTCCCCAGGCCGCAGAAACCGGGCCGGGCGGAACGGTCCACGCCGCATTGCCGCGGACAGAGACGGCAGGAAGAAAAATCGTAATTCATAACGTTATTATAGGGAGTGCAGCGGGAAAAGGCAACCGGGAGCAGGACTTGTGAAGAGGAAGCCTTTCAGCTATAATATATGATGTCGGAATCTTTGTGTGTAAAGGAGAAGACGAAGGTTGGACAACTGGAACAGAAATGATCAGGATGAATATACAGGCGTTACTGCCCAGCGCAGGAACCGGAGGAGAATGAATACGGGCGGACCGGAAACCGCGGCTGATTCCATCACGGCAGAGGACGTGTCTGAGCCGGAAATAACCACGCCGCCCGCTGCCATGTCCGAACCGGATACCCCGGCTGAACCCGAAACGCCGGCTGACTCTGAAGCGGCGGGCAGGATGGAGGAGCCGGGCAAATCAAAAGCGCCTGCCGGCACAGAAGAAGCAGGAGGACCGGAAACACCGGCTGAGCCGGCCGTTCAGGCCGCGGACAGCCGGATACCTCCGGAAGCGCGCCGCATGGCCGCCGCGCCGTACGGAACGGCCCGGGAAGGCGCAAAGCGGCCCGGCACGAGGCCGCAGGTCGCGCCGAGACGTCCGCTGGTGCGGGAAGAACAACGACCGGTTCCCAGGCCGAGGCGGGAAGCGCCGTCAGGAATACAGCACAGCGGCGCCGGTCAGCGGGAAAGATCACCGCGGGTGAACGTCGGATATGCCCCGGGACGGATGAGCGAAGGGGAGACCCGGCAGATACCGGCAGCGGACGCCGCCCGCGAAGCTCTCTACGGCCGGGACGCCAAAGCCTATCTGGAAAAAAGGAGACAGCCCTTCCGCATGGAGGAAGCGCAAAGGAATACTTCGGACCATCCTGCTCACAGGATACTGCGGACACTGGTGATCCTGCTGGTGGCAGCGGGCCTGATTCTGACCGGCTGGATGCTGCTGAAAGGCGGAAACGGTTCAGACAGACCCGCCAACCGGGAGGCCCCGCAGGTGCTCAGGTTTGTCCTGCTGAACCCGGAAAGCCAGATAGCACCGGCGGATCTGAGCTTCCTGGCTGAAACCGGAAAAGACGTGGAAGAGATCCGGCTGTACGGGGACGGCGACAGGGAGCCTGAGATTGAAGTAAAAGCCGCGGACAATGCAGACAGCAAACTCTGGACGATGAAAATGCATGTGGAAACCGGCTTTATTGGTACGGTAATGCTGCAGGCACGCCGGAGTGGAGAAGAAGAATGGATCGATACCGGACTTACGGCTGAAATCACTGTGAACACGCCGATGGGCATGGATGCCCAGGAAAACGGCAATTCTGCCATCGCCGATCCGGATGACGATGATTATTATGACGAAGACGCAGAACAGGCAGGAGAGACCGATGGTGTGACGGAGCAGGCGGCTCCGCCGGAAGCCGGTGCCGAGGAACAACCGGAACAGCAGCCGGAGGAAGAACAGGACGAGAATCTGGCAGGAGAGCTCCATACACCGGCGCCGACCGACACGCCGGCACCGACGGTGGCTGAAGCAACGCCTACGCCGCCTCTGACAGCGGAAGCGGCACCGGAAGCCAATCCCGACCTGATTACCTCCACGACGATTTATACCAGTTTTACCAAGAAGGAAAAGGATTATAACAGGCCGGCCAAGGAACTGATCCATATGCCGGCCGCCGACGAATACACCAAACAGAAGCTCGGCGTGATGACCTTCCGGGGAGACAATTTCCGCCGGAACGCTGCTGCCGGCACACTGAGTGCCGCACCGCTGAACCTTTCCGTGCTCTGGCAGACGGAAGCCGGCAGTGCACGCGGAACGAACCAGACATATTACGGATACGGATGGACAGGACAGCCTGCGATTGCCCGGTGGAGCACGGAAGTGCGTACCAGAAGCAATATCACGGAATCCAAAATCGACAAAGCCGCGCTGAAGGAAGTCATCATCGCCGGCCTTGACGGCGCGGTGCGTTTCCTGGACCTGGAGGACGGAAAGATCACCCGCAACAGCATCAAGCTGGGCTACCCCATGCGGGGCACGCCAAGCCTGCATCCCCGCGGTTATCCGTTTATGTCTGTCGGCCAGTTCGCGCGGAAGATGAAGGCGAAGACGGGCAAGATCGGCCTGCGGCAGTATAATCTGTACAACCAGAGTGAGCTCAGGCTGATCGACGGCCTGGACGGTAAATACCACCGGCCGCTGAATGATATCGGCAGCTTTGAGACGTCGGCGCTGATCGACCGGGAAAGCGACACCCTGATAACAGTCGGAACAAACGGCATGCTGTACCTGGAATCGCTGGGGACGACCTTCGACTACAATACAGGCGTGCTGACCATTTCCCCGTCCATCGTGGCGATGAATTCCAGAGCGAAGGGACAGAAGAGCGACGCCCTGCTGGCAGTGGAATCCTCCCCGGCGGCGTATGACAAATACGTCTTCTATGCGGATATGGGCGGTGTGCTGCGGTGTGTGGACACGAATACCCTGAGGCCTGTATGGGCGGTGAACACCGGGGATTCGGTCATGGCTGCGGTGGCGCTGGACCTTTCACAGGACCGGCAGCTGAGCCTTTATACAGCCAACATGCTCAATAACCGGAAGAAAGGGAACGGCAGCATTCAGATCCGCCGGTACGACGCCCTGAGCGGCAAGGAAACCTGGTGTACGGATATCGGCGTGTACAAGGGTAAAAAAGACAAGGAAAAGGACAATATCGGCGCAAAAGCATCTCCCGTGATCGGGCAGAACGGGCTGGAGGACCTGGTGTTCTTTACAGTAACCGGTCTGTCGGAAGAAGGCACGCAGAAACTCGGGCTGAAGGCGGAAACGCCCGCTGCGCTGATTGCGCTGAGCAAGGACAGCGGCCGCGTTGCATGGGCTTTCGGCCTGGGCAGCCGGAGCGAATCCTCCCCGATCGCGCTTTACGACACACAGGGGAACGGCTGGATCGTACAGTGCGAACAGAACGGCACGGTTCATCTGCTGGAAGGCCGTGCAGGGAGCGAGGTAAGCAGGCTGAACCTGGAAGCGGAGATAGAGGCGTCGCCCGCCGCATACAACAATGTTGTGGTTATTGGAACCACAGGAAAGGGAACGGCGTTTGTCTACGGTATCGAAGTGAAACTCGACAAGCCGAAGGACGACGGCGGAAATACGAAAGCAGCGGACACCGAAAACACAGAAAGCGCAGACAGCGCCGAAAACATCCGGACGGATAACAGCGACGAAGCGGAAGAAAACGCCGAAGACGCGGGTCAGGACGATAACGGAGAGTATGAAGAATACGAAGATTACGAAGAATACGAAGACTTCGGTGAAGAGGACGGAGAACGGTGATGAAAAAGATTCTGGCGGCGCTTGACCAGGGAACCACCAGTTCCCGGGCGGTGATCTTTACGGAAGACGGCGAGATGATTGCGGCGTTCAACAAGGAGTTTCCCCAGCATTACCCGAAGCCCGGCTGGGTGGAGCATGATCCGAAAGACATCCTGGACAGCCAGATTACAGCCCTGCGGGAGGCCGTGCGCCTGAGCGGCGTAAACGCTGCGGATATCGCGGCGATCGGTATTACGAACCAGCGGGAGACCACCTTCCTCTGGGACCGGAAAACCGGCGAATGCGCTGGCAATGCCATCGTATGGCAATGCCGGCGGACCAGTCAGATGGTGGACCGGCTGATTGCGGACGGATGCGCGGATATGATCCGGGATAAGACCGGCCTGGTGCCGGACGCGTATTTTTCCGGCACGAAACTGAAATGGCTGCTGGAACATTACAATCTGACGGAACGTGCAGAAAGGGGAGAGCTGTGTTTCGGCACGGTGGACAGCTTCCTGTGCTGGAACCTGCTGGAGGGAAGGCCGCATGTGACTGACGCGACAAACGCCGGAAGGACGATGCTGTTCAACCTGCATACGCAGGACTGGGACGAAGACCTTCTGAAGCTCCTGGGCATCCCTAAGGCGTGCCTGCCCAGGGTGGTGGACACGGCAGGACCGATCGGCATGCTGGATCCCTCGATTCTGGGCAGGGCGATTCCGGTAACTGCGATGGCAGGCGATCAGCACGCAAGCCTCTTCGGCCAGGCATGCCTGAAGACCGGAGACATCAAAAACACTTACGGCACCGGCTGTTTTATGCTGATGAACATCGGCGACAAGCCGGTGATGAGCCGGCACGGTCTGCTGACCACCATGGCGTGGCGCATCGGCGGAAAACCGGTTTATGCGCTGGAAGGCAGCGTGTTTATGGGCGGTGCGACGATCCAGTGGCTGCGGGACGAACTGAAGATTATCAGCAGCGCAGCCGAGTCAGAGAGCATTGCCCAGTCTGTTCCGGGCACAGGCGGTGTGTATCTTGTCCCGGCTTTTACGGGGCTGGGGGCGCCGTGGTGGGATATGTACAGCCGTGGCACGCTGGTTGGCATGACCCGGGGTACAGGAAGACCGCAGATCGTGCGTGCGGCGCTGGAGGCGATCGCTTACCAGAGCGCGGACCTGATGGATGCGATGATCGCGGACTGCGGAAGCCGGCCGGAAAGCCTGCAGGTGGACGGCGGCGCCAGCGCGAACAGCTTCCTGATGCAGTTCCAGGCGGATATCACCGGGATTCCGGTGGTCAGACCCCGGGTGCTGGAAACAACGGCACTGGGCGCTGCACTGCTGGCGGGACTCGGCGCGGGGCTTTACAGCAGCGCGGAGGAAGCGACGAAGGGCTGGCGGAAAGATCTTGAGTTCTCGCCCCGGATGGACGGAGCTACGCGGCTGCTGAACCTCAAAGGCTGGCATAAAGCCGTAGAACGCAGCAAAAACTGGGCAAGGGACTAATCCGCGATTCATTATTCAGAATCCAGGGCTGTGACGACCGTGAGAGAAGGATAGGTTTTGAGAGAAAAGATCCGGAAACTGTTTTCCAATGTGTGGACAATCCCGAATGTGCTGACGATTATCCGGATGCTGCTGATTCCGGTGTTTGCGGTGCTTTTTTTCAGGGGAGAGAAAATTGCGGCGCTGTGCGTGTTCTGCGCGGCGAGCCTGACGGACATGCTGGACGGATATCTGGCGCGGAAACTGAACCAGATTACCGACTTCGGCAAACTGTTCGATCCGCTGGCGGACAAGCTGATGGTACTGACGGCGATGGTTTGCCAGACCTTCTGGGGCCCGCTGCCCCTGGTCGCGGTGATTATTGTGGCTGCCAAGGAGCTAATGATGGTTCTCGGCGGCGTATTCATGCTGAGCAGGAATGTGGTTGTATACAGCAACTATTTCGGCAAAGCGGCGCAGGTGGGCTTTATTGCCTCGCTGATACTGTCGTTCTTCCATGACAGGTTCCTGGAGGGAAACGTTATCCTGTGGGGAATGACGCCGGATATCCTTCTTTTATGGGTCACAGTCGCCCTGGCGGTTATCGCCATGGCGGTTTATACGGCGGGAGCGGTGAAGACATTAACGAATCGAAGGTGAGACAGTTTATGAGGTTTGACGGAAGAGCGCCGGACGAAAAACGGACGGTGAGCATTGAAACGGATTTTGTCCATACGGCGTACGGCAGTTGTCTGATTGCGACGGGGAATACCCGGGTAATCTGCACAGCGAGCGTTGAAGAGGCTGTTCCGCCCTTCCTGAAAGGGAAAGGACAAGGCTGGGTTACAGCGGAGTATGCGATGCTTCCGGCTTCAACCACGGAGCGAAAAAAACGCGACGGCATCAAGAAGGACGGGCGGAGCGTGGAGATCCAGCGGCTGATCGGCCGGGCACTGCGGCAGGCGGTGGACCTGAATGCGCTGGGAGAGCGCACAATCACCCTGGACTGCGACGTGCTGGAGGCGGACGGGGGAACACGCACAGCGTCCATTACCGGCGCGATGGTTGCGCTGACCTGCGCGGCGGAAAGGCTGGTACGCGAGAAGAAACTCCCGATCAGCCCGATCGTACACCAGGTAGCGGCAGTCAGCGCAGGTGTGATCGACGATGTGCCCTGCCTGGATCTGTGCTACCAGGAGGACAGCCATGCCCAGGTGGACATGAACTTCGTGATGAATGAGAAAGGCGAGTTCATCGAGCTGCAGGGAACCGGAGAAGGCCGGGCCTTCACGGCGAAAGAACTGGATACGCTGACAGAATACGGCGCGAAGGGCATCCGGGAACTGATGGATGCCCAGCGGGAGGCCCTCGGGGAGCGAGCGGCACATATCGCGCCAAAGCCGCTGCTGCTCGTCGCGACAGGAAACGAGCATAAGCTGCGGGAGCTTCAGGAGATGTTCAGGGATTTCTACACCCTGGCGCCGATGACAGCGGCAGGCTTTTTCGGTCCGATTGACGAGGACGCAGATACCTTTGCCGGAAACGCTGCGATCAAGGCAGAAGCGGTATGCAGGGCAACAGGTTATCCTGCGATCGGTGACGACAGCGGGCTGGAGGTTGATGCATTGGACGGAGAGCCAGGCGTGATGTCCGCCCGGTACGCCGGAGAACACGGAAACGATGAGGCAAACAACGATCTGCTGCTGAGCCGGATGGAGGGGAAAGAAAACCGTTCCTGCGCTTTCCGGTGTGCACTGGCGCTGAAGATCCCGGGACAGGATACAATCATTGCCGAGGGACGCTGCCCGGGCACACTGCTGACGGAGCGCCGGGGAACCGGCGGGTTCGGCTACGATCCGCTTTTCCTGTATGAACCGATGAACAAGACTTACGCCGAAATGAACCAGGCGGAGAAGAACCAGGTGAGCCACCGCTTCAGGGCGGCGGAAAAAATGAGAGAAATCATGAGGGGAATGCACAATTCATAATGCACGACTCACAATAACGGCGTGACGTAATCCGTCACGCCTTTTCGTAGTAAAAAAACAGCGCAAACCCGTTGAAAACCTTGACGATACAAGGGAAAATGTGTAAAATGTTCAGAAAAGAGAAGAATTGAAACGGAGGGATACAGATGCTGCATGACGGCAAGATCTGGATCGGGTCCTGCGAAAACGGCAGACCGGTGTATCTGCTCCCCTCCATGGCGAACCGACACGGCCTGATCGCCGGAGCGACGGGTACCGGCAAAACCGTATCCCTGAAAGTGCTTGCGGAAGGTTTTTCAGACATGGGCGTCCCGGTCTTTCTGAGCGATATCAAGAGCGACCTGAGCGGCATGGTTATGAACGGCACAGAAACAGAAGCGATCAGCCGCAGGCTGGCAGCGTGCGGTGTGCCGGCAGGTCTTTTTGAGTACACTTCTTTTCCGACCGAATACTGGGACGTTTACGGAGAACAGGGGATTTCCATCCGCGCAACGGTACAGGATATGGGACCGCTGCTGATGAGCCGGATGCTCAGTCTGAACGAGACCCAGAGCGGCGTGATGAATATTGCTTTCCGGGTGGCAGCACGGGAGCAGCTCCCCCTTGAACATCTGCAGGATCTGAAAAACCTGCTGATTCACGTGGGAGAAAACGCAAAGGAATACACCCTGGAATACGGCAACGTATCCGCGGCCAGCGTGGGTGCCATCCAGCGTGCGGTTGGCGTGCTGGAGGACCAGGGAGGCAACGTGTTTTTCCGGGAGCCCGCAATCGACATCAACGACTGGATCCAGACCGATCCGGCCAGCGGCAGGGGTAAGATCAACATCCTGTGTGCGGACCGGCTGTTTAACAATCCCACGATGTACTCCACCTTCCTGCTGTGGATGCTGACAAAACTGTACGACCTTCTGCCGGAGCGCGGAGACGCGGAGAAACCGAAAATTGTTTTCTTCTTTGACGAAGCGCACCTGCTTTTCAATAACTGCAGCCGTTCCCTGATGGAAAAGATTGAACAGGTGGTCCGGCTGGTCCGCTCCAAGGGCGTGGGTGTGTACTTCATTACCCAGAGCCCGGCGGACATTCCGATGACAATCCTCGGCCAGCTGGGCAACCGGATCCAGCACGCCCTCCGGGCGTACACGCCGCTGGATCAGAAGGCGGTCAAAGTCGCCGCGCAGACGTTCCGGACGAATCCGTCCTTTGATACAGAAGAAGCCATTACCACCCTGAAGACAGGCGAGGCGCTGGTTTCATTCCTGGATGAACACGGAGCTCCGGGCGTGGTGGAGCGGGCGACAATTTTACCCCCGCAAAGCTATATGGGCGCAATCAGCGAGGAAATCCGCAGAGCGGTCATCGCTTCCAGCCCGCTGAGGGGCAGGTATGACGATGAGAAAGCTCCTGCCGACAATCCCGAAACTCAGGAACAGCCGACACCGCCGGCACCCCAGGTGCAGGAAATGGATCCACAGCGGTTTAAGCTGATAAACGGCCAGTGGTACTATTTCTGAGGTACGGCGCGAAGCTGATGTCCATGTCACTGTTTACCCAACGACCCCTGAACGGCGCAGGGAGAGAGCGCCGCAAGGAAGAGATGGCAACATTCAAGGTTTTCGATCCTACCACCGGTCAGTATGTTGAAAAAGAAGCCGAAGGCATGACCCCCGTCGCTGAAGCAGTGCAGGAAGCGGCGGCTCCTGTGGCCGAGGCAGTGCAGGAGGCGGCGGCTCCCGTGGTTGAAGCGGTCCAGCAGGCAGCGGCTCCTGTGGTTGAAGCAGTTCAGCAGGCAGCGGCTCCCGTGGTTGAAGCGGTTCAGCAGGCAGCGGCTCCCGTGGTTGAAGCGGTCCAGCAGGGCGGAGCTCCCGTCGTGGAAGCGGTTCAGCAGGCGGCCCAGCCCGTCGTACAGGCAGTGCAGCAGGCGGCTCAGCCTGTTGTGCAGGCGGTTCAACCCGTTGTACAGGCAGTGCAGCAGGCGGTTCCCACCATTCAGGTTCAGCCCCAGGCCCAGAAAATGCCTGTAATGGTGCTGGATCAGACGACCGGCCAGTATGTACAGCAGATGGTGGATATGGTGCTGGATCCTGCCACCGGAAATTATGTGCCGGCTCCCGTCGCCGTGGATCCCAAAGCGCTTGAGGCCCAGCAGAAAGCCGCCGCGGCTGCGGCGAAGGAAGCGGAACGCAAGGCCCGTGAGCAGGAAGCCGCGGAACGCCGTGCCCGTAACGATCAGCTGCGGGAGGAAGCGGCCGAACGCGCCCGCCGCAACGATTCCGTTGCCGGCCGCGTAAAAAACACCGCGATCAGTTCCGCGACCCGTACCATTGTGAACGGCCTGATCAAAAACCTCGGCAAAGCCCTTGGCGGTCTGTTCGGCAACAAAAAATAATTAAATACTTTTTGGAGGGGAAATCAAAATGAAAAAGTTACTGGATGAGTTTAAGGCATTTGCGTTCAAAGGCAATGTGGTTGACCTGGCTGTAGCCGTGATCCTGGGCGGCGCTTTCGGCAAGGTTGTCACTGCTGTGGTGGAGATCTTCCTGAATCCCATCCTGGAAGCCCTGCCCAAGACGGCCGAAGGCGGAACCGGATTCGTCGGATCCCTTATTTCCTTCGCGGCTGTGGTAGTTGAGTTTCTGCTGACCGCCCTGATTCTGTTCGTGATTATCAAGGCGATGAACAAGGCGAAGGACATGAAGAAAAAGGAAGAAGCCGCGGAACCCACCACCAAAGTCTGCCCCTTCTGCCAGAGCGAGATCAGCATCCAGGCGACCCGCTGCCCGCACTGCACCAGCGAGCTGAAAGACTGATTCCTGAATAACAGAAAGCGAGATAAGAATTCATGAATAAGATTCTGGTTGAAACATCCGCCCGTCATGTGCATGTGACAAAAGAAGACCTGGAAGCCCTGTTCGGCGCAGGCCACGAACTGACTGTCAAGAGCTGGCTGAGCCAGCCCGGACAGTTTGCCAGCGAGGAGCAGGTTGACGTTGTCGGCCCCAAGAACACGCTGAAGCGTGTCCGCATCCTCGGGCCCATTCGTCCCGCTACCCAGGTGGAACTTTCCCTGACCGACGCCCGCTCCATCGGTGTGGCTGCACCCGTGCGTGAATCCGGCGACATCGCCGGTTCCGGCGCCTGCAAGCTGGTCGGACCCGCGGGTGAGGTAGAAGTGGCTGAAGGCGTGATTGCCGCGAAGCGCCATATTCACATGACCCCTGCTGACGCCACTGAGTACGGCGTGAAGGACAAGGACGTCGTTTCCGTGAAAGTGGAAACCGCCGGCCGCGCCCTGACCTTCGGAGATGTGGTGGTCCGCGTTAGCGAGAAGTTCTCCCTGGCGATGCATATCGATACGGATGAGAGCAACGCCGCATGCGCCGTGAACGGCACGATGGGCGAACTGATCAAGTAATCAGGATTAAAAAGCATGGGTGCCGTACCCATGCTTTTTATGCGCCAAAAAGGATAAAACCGGTATTGACAAAAGGATTTCCGGCATATATAATATCATCCGCAACTGAATACCTTATCACGAGTGACCGAGGGACGGGCCCGATGACGTCACGGCAACCGGCAGAAGCAAGGTGCCAAATCCCGCAGCGTGCACACCCCGATGGGAGGCGCTGACAGATAAGGACGGTCCAAAAGATCGAATCCCGCCTGGTTTGTGTGCAAGCCGGGCGGTTTTTTTCGGCCGCGCGGAACAAAGAGAAAAGGAGAAAGAACCATGCGCAAACTGTTTACTTCAGAATCCGTGACAGAAGGGCATCCCGACAAACTGTGCGATCAGATTTCCGACGCGGTGCTGGACGCCATCCTGGTACAGGATCCCCAGGCGCGGGTAGCCTGCGAAACCTTCGCGACCACTGGCATGATCACCGTGATGGGTGAGATTACGACCACTTCCTATGTGGATATCAATGCGATTGTGCGAAAAACTGTAACGGAAATCGGCTACGACTCGCCGGAGAAATCCTTTAACGGCAATACCTGCGCTGTGATGACTGCTATCCATGACCAGAGCCCCGACATCGCCATGGGCGTGGACGACGCGCTGGAAACCCGGGACGGCGGCAAGGAAGCGGACATCGGCGCAGGCGACCAGGGCATGATGTTCGGCTATGCCTGCAACGAGACGCCGGAGAAAATGCCGCTGGCCATCGCGTTGAGTCACCGGCTGGCGATCCGTCTGACGCAGGTACGCAAGGACGGTACGCTGCCATTCCTGTATCCGGACGGAAAAACTCAGGTGACGGTGGAATATGAGGACGGAAAACCTGTTGCGGTGGACACCGTGGTCATTTCTGCGCAGCATTCCGCGGACGTGGATATGGAACTGCTCCGGGAAGCGATCCGCACCCGGGTGATCCTGCCGGTTATTCCGAAGGAACTGATGACGGAAAAAACACGGATCCTGATCAATCCCACCGGACGGTTTGTGATCGGCGGGCCCACGGGCGATACCGGACTGACCGGACGGAAGATCATCGTTGACACCTATGGCGGATCCGCTCCTCACGGCGGCGGATGCTTCTCCGGAAAGGATCCGACGAAGGTTGACCGAAGTGCAGCCTACGCTGCCCGCCACGCCGCGAAGAACGTGGTAGCCGCCGGACTGGCGGACCGCTGCCAAATCCAGCTGGCATACGCCATCGGGGTGGCGGAACCGGTAAGTGTGCTGGTGGACACTTTCGGCACGGGAAAGACCGGTGACGACAGACTGGCTGAGATTGTGAAGGAAGTGTTCGATTTCAGGCCGTCCGCGATCATCGAGCGGCTGAACCTGCGCCGGCCGATCTACAGGCAAACCGCTGCCTACGGGCACTTCGGACGGACGGACGTCGATCTGCCGTGGGAACATGAAGACTATGCGGAAAAACTGAGGGCTTTTCTCTGATTAATTCAGACGATTTGTTGTGCAGGGCAGGCTCGACTACAGTATATTGTGGATCGCCGCAAACCCGGCCCAATGACTGTCAAATCCTTTACAAAAAAGGCTTGACAAGGGTTTGCTGATTCTGATATATTATTTTAGCTGTCCGCTGTGCGGATGAGCGATCAGAAGATGTTCTCGGAACCGGGCCATTCTCCCGGGATCCGCAAAACGATTTCGAATCTGTGAGGAGTGTTGACCATGTTCCGTACATACCAGCCCAAGAAACGCCAGCGCAGCAAGGTGCATGGCTTCCGCGCCCGGATGGCGACCAAAAACGGCCGCCGTGTTCTGGCTGCGCGCCGCCGCCGCGGCCGTAAGGAGCTGACGGTGTAATACCGCCGCAAAGCCGAATTCTGTATGACTGTGGATGAGGCCCGCCCGTTAACCATGGGCGGGCTTTTCCTCATAAAGGGACGATTCCGCGCTGAAGCGGAAAGAAAGTAAATGGAAAGACGTTATCGGCTGAAGAAAAACAGGGCGTTCCAGTATGTTTACCGCAAGGGACATTCTGTCGCCTGCCGTCATCTGGTCATGCTCCTTGCCCCCGGCAGGGAGCTGAAGGTCGGGTTTTCCGTCAGCAAGAAAACAGGCAATGCCGTGACCCGGAACCGGATCAAGCGCCGCCTGCGGGAATGCTTTCGGCCCTGGATCGGGGACGTGAAAACCGGATTGTACGTGATCGTCGCCAGACCTTCAGCCGCAGAGGCCGCCTTCGATGATCTGAGGAGGGATATGCGCTATCTGCTGAAAAAACAGGACGCGCTGCTGAAGTATTCCTCAGAGGAAGGGAACCGCGCCGAATGAAGCGTTTTTTCCTCTTCCTGATCCGTTTCTACAAACGGGAAGTCAGCCCGCGCAAACGCAGACCCGCCTGCCGCTATATCCCCACCTGTTCCGAGTACGCCGTGACAGCTATCGAACGGTACGGCGCATGGAAGGGCGGACGGATGGCAGCGTGGCGCATCCTGCGATGCAACCCCTTCAGCAAGGGAGGCTATGATCCCGTGCCGGATGATCCCTTCATCACATTAAGGAGGGAATAACCCGGAATGAATGAGTTTCTTTTCAACATCCTGGCCTGGATCCGGAGCTGGGTCGGAAGCTGGGGCTGGACTATGGTGGTCTTTACCATCATGATCCGTCTGGTGCTGACGCCGCTGGACATCAAGAGCCGCGTAAGCATGCGCAAGACCACGAAGCTGCAGCCGCAGCTGCAGGCCCTGCAAAAGAAGTACGCCAACGACAAGGAAAAACTGAATGCCAAAACGGCGGAACTGTACAAGAAAGCGCACGTGAATCCGCTGTCCAGCTGCCTGCCGCTGCTGCTGACCTGGCCGATTCTGATCGCCGTGTTCGGAGCGATGCGGATGGCGGCCAACAAAGAGCTGCTGCTACAGCTGTCCCAGATCCTGAACAACGAGGTCCCCACGCTTGAAAAATGGCTGTGGATCAAGAACCTGTGGATGCCGGACAGCCTGTTCGCTGCGTCCATGCCTGACCTGAATACGCTGCGCCAGATTCCGACAGACCAGTGGCTGACCTGGTTCAACGGACTGGATCAGAGCAACCTGCCCGTGCTGATCAAAGATCTCGGACTGACGGCGGACAGTTTCAGCCAGGCCAACCTGGCGGCGACGCTGAACAGTATGATCGGTACGCTGAGCGAACCAGGTGCAATTTTCCAGAACGCTGCCTACGCGGAGGCGGTGGCGATTAAACCCGGCTGGACATTTAACCTGCTGATTACCCAATTCTCACTGGTCAATTCCTTCAACGGCCTGCTGCTTCTGCCCATCCTGTCTGCGGTCAGCCAGCTGGCGATGACCAAACTCATGGGCGGCAGCCAACCGCAGCCTGCCGCACAGGGCCAACCGAATACCGGGAAATTCATGCAGTATTTCTTCCCGATCTTTTCCCTGGTAATCTGTCTGAGCTACTCAGCCGCGTTTGCGCTGTACTGGGTGTCCGGCAACCTGGTGGTCATGGGTCAGACATACGCGATCAACAAGTATCTGGATATAAAGGAAAGTAAAACGGCCGAAGATGTGGCCGGGGAAGGAAGCGTAAAATGAAGCAGTATGAGTTTTCCGCCAGGACTGAAGACGAAGCCGTGGAGCTTGGACTTCAGGAGCTTGGTGTTTCCATTGCGGACGTCGAAGTACAGGTTGTGGAAGAAGGCAGTAAAGGCCTGTTCGGCCTGTTCGGTTCCCGTCCGGTCAGAGTCCGCCTGACGCTGAAGGACGCCGAGGAAGATCCGCTGGCTGATCTGCTGGAGGACAAGCCGGAGAAGAAACCGGAACCCAAGACGGAGAAAAAAGCTGAGAAGAAGGCAGAAAAGAAAAGCGAAAAAGGCGAGAAAAAGAGCGATAAAGCTGAAAAGAAAACGGAGAAGAAAGCAGCGCCCAAGGCAGAGATAAAAACCGAACCCGCCGCGGACGCTGAAAAAGAAGCGGCTGCTGAAGGGAAGAAGGCCGTGAAGCCTGAGATCCGTCCGATAGAGAAACCGGAAGTCACGATGATTCCCGCCGAAGAGCTGGCGGAGGATTCTCCCGCCGGCATTGCGCACGCCTTCCTGATGGAACTGACGAAACTGATGGGCGTGGATGTGACCATCGATATGGGCACTGACGCTGAAGGCAATGTTTTCGGATTCATCAACGGCGATACGCTGGGCATCCTGATCGGACGCCGGGGTGAAACGCTGGACGCGGTGCAGTATCTGACCAGCCTGAAGGTGAACCGGGGCCGCGAGGGCTACACCCGGGTTACCCTGGACACGGAGAATTACCGGGCAAAGCGGGAAGACACCCTGATCCGCCTGGCGAACCGGATGGCGAACCGGGCGCTTCGCACCGGACGGAAAGTGAGCCTGGAGCCCATGAATCCATATGAGCGCCGGATCATCCATTATGCGCTGCAGCAGACGGAAGGCGTGGACACGCATTCCGAAGGTGAAGAACCGAACCGCCACGTAGTTATTACCCAGAAGAAATAAGCCACGGAGGGAATAACAATGTTAGATATCAATCTGATCCGGAATAATCCGGACAAGGTCCGGGAGAACATTCGGAAGAAGTTCCAGGATGAAAAACTGCCGATGGTGGACGAAGTGATCCGTCTGGACCGGGAATTCAGGGACGCGATCCAGCAGGGCGACAACCTGCGCAACAAGCGCAAGACCCTGTCCAAGCAGATCGGAGGACTGCTCGGAAAAGGTGAGAAGGAAGAAGCCGAAAAGGTCAAGGTGGAAGTGGCCGCCATGGCTGACGAGCTGGCCGCGCTGGAGGCGAAGGAAGAAGAGCTGAAGGCAGAGATCCGCAAGCGGATGCTTGTTATTCCGAACATCATCGACGACAGCGTGCCGATCGGCAGGGATGACAGCGAGAACGTCGAGATTCAGCGTTACGGCGAGCCGGCAGTGCCTGAATGGGAGATCCCTTATCATGTGGATATCATGGAACGGCTGAACGGCATCGATCTGGATGCCGCGCGCAAAACAAGCGGCAACGGCTTTTACTACTTGATGGGCGACGTCGCGCGGCTGCACAGCGCGATCCTGAGTTATGCCCGGGATTTCATGATCGACCGCGGATTTACCTATGTGGTTCCGCCGTTCATGATTCACGGCAACGTGGTGACAGGTGTCATGAGCTTCGCTGAGATGGAAAACATGATGTACAAGATCGAAGGCGAAGATCTTTACCTGATCGGCACGTCCGAGCATTCGATGATCGGTAAGTTCATTGACACGATCCTGGACGAGGACCAGCTGCCCCAGACGCTGACGAGCTACAGCCCCTGCTTCCGCAAGGAAGTAGGGGCCCACGGCATCGAGGAGCGCGGCGTATACCGCATCCACCAGTTTGAAAAGCAGGAAATGATTGTGATCTGCAAGCCCGAGGAAAGCCCGATGTGGTTCGACCGGCTGTGGCAGAACACGGTGGATTTCTTCCGGACGCTGGATATTCCGGTGCGCACGCTGGAATGCTGCAGCGGTGATCTGGCCGACCTGAAGGTGAAGAGCCTGGATGTGGAAGCCTGGTCTCCCCGTCAGAAGAAGTATTTTGAGGTCGGCAGCTGCTCGAACCTGGGCGACGCCCAGGCCCGGAGGCTGCAGATCCGCGTGAAAGGTGCGGATGGCAGCAAATATCTGGCCCATACGCTGAACAACACCTGCGTGGCACCGCCGCGGATGCTGATTGCCTTCCTGGAAAACAACCTGCGGGCGGACGGCACGGTAGCGATTCCCGAAGCGCTGAGGATGTATATGGGTGGGAAAGACCATATTGGCTGATTTATCATTCACAATTCATCATTTATTATGATGGATTTGCGGATACGGCGAGGAAACCGAAATGTCAGAAGAAAAAAAGAAGGGTTTATTTGCAAGGCTTCGCGAGGGCCTGAGCAAAACCCGGGGAAACATGACCGAAAAAGTCGATGACATGGTCCGGGAGAACCGGAAGATTGACGAAGACTTTTATGAAGAACTGGAAGATATCCTGCTCATGGCTGACTGCGGCCTGAAGGCGACCACGGAGATCGTGGACGAGCTGAGAAACCGCGTGAAAGCCGGCAAGGTAAAAGACGCAGCCGAGGCGCGGGAAATGCTCAAGCAAATCATGGTGGAGCAGATGGACATCCCTCGGCCGCCGCTGAAGTGGCCCATGGTGATGCTGATCGTCGGCGTGAACGGCGTCGGCAAGACTACAACCATCGGGAAACTGGCGCTGCGCTTTCAGGCCATCGGCCGGAAGGTGATGCTGTGCGCGGGAGACACATTCCGCGCAGCAGCGGCGGACCAGCTGACCGTCTGGGCGGAACGCGCCCGCGTGCCGATCGTCAGACACGCCGAAGGTGCGGATCCGGCGGCGGTGGTTTTTGACGCCATCAGGTCCGCAAAAGCCCAGGGCGCGGACCTGCTGATCATCGATACCGCCGGACGGCTGCACAACAAAAAGAACCTGATGGATGAACTGAGCAAAATGCGCCGGGTCATCGACCGGGAATTCCCGGAAGCAGACACCCGCTGCATCCTGGTACTGGACGCCACCACCGGCCAGAACGGCCTGATGCAGGCCCGGGCCTTCAAGGAGGTCGCCGAGATCGGCGGCATCATCCTGTCGAAGCTGGACGGCACCGCCAAAGGCGGTATCGCGCTGGCGATCCGGCAGGAACTGGAAGTGCCGGTATGGTACGTCGGCGTCGGAGAAGGCATTGATGACTTACAGCCATTTAATGCCAAAGATTTTGTCGAAGCACTATTCTGATGGAGGAAAACCGATATGGCTGAACTGACAATGGACAAGCTGGTGGCCCTGTGCAAAAACCGCGGCTTTATTTTCGCGGGTTCCGAGATCTACGGCGGTCTGGCGAATACCTGGGACTACGGCCCGCTGGGCGTGGAGTTCAAGAATAATGTAAAGAAGGCCTGGTGGCAAAAATTCGTGCAGGAGAGCAAGTACAACACGGGTCTCGACTGCGCGATCCTGATGAACCGGGAAGTCTGGGTGGCCAGCGGCCACGTGGGCGGATTCAACGATCCGCTGATGGACTGCAAGGCCTGTAAAGCCCGCTTCCGCGCGGACAAGCTGATTGAGGATTATACCAAAGGCGCGGAGACCGGCGACGGCTGGAGCAATGCCGAGCTGGAGCAATTTATCGCCGAGCACGACATCGTATGCCCGGTATGCGGCAAAAAGGATTTCACAGGCATCCGCCAGTTCAACCTGATGTTCAAGACCTTCGCGGGCGTGAACGAGGACAGCGCGAATGAGATCTATCTGCGGCCCGAGACGGCGCAGGGTATCTTTGTGAACTTCCAGAATGCGATGCGGACCACCCGGAAGAAGCTGCCTGCCGGCATTGCCCAGATCGGCAAATCCTTCCGGAACGAGATCACGCCCGGCAACTTCATTTTCCGGGTACGCGAGTTCGAGCAGATGGAACTGGAATTCTTCTGCAAGCCAGGTGAGGACCTGGAATGGTTCAACTACTGGCGCGGCTTCTGCCGGGATTGGCTGCTGAGTCTGGGTCTTAAGGAAGAAAGCCTGCGGCTGCGGGATCATGAGCCGGAAAAGCTGGCCTTCTATTCCAAGGCTACGACGGACTTCGAGTTCCTGTTCCCCTTCGGCTGGGGTGAACTATGGGGTGTGGCGGACCGCACTGACTACGATCTGACCCAGCACCAGGAGCATTCCGGCAAGAGTATGGAATATCTGGATCCGGTGACGAATGAGAAGTATATTCCGTACTGTATAGAGCCTTCCCTGGGCGTGGACCGGATGGTCCTGGCCTTCCTGTGCAACGCCTATGACGAACAGGAACTGGAGGGCGGCGACGTCCGCACGGTGCTGCACCTGCACCCCGCGCTGGCGCCGTACAAGGCTGCAGTGCTGCCCCTGCAGAAGAACAAACTGGGCGGACTGGCCGGAGAGATCCACGCGGAACTGTGCAAATATTTCCCGGTGGAATATGACGAGACAGGCTCCATCGGCAAACGGTACCGTCGCCAGGACGAGATCGGCACGCCCTTCAGCATCTGCGTCGACTTCGAAACCGAAGAGACCCAGACCGTTACAATCCGTGACCGGGACACCATGGAACAGGTACGTGTTCCGATCAGCGAAGTGCGTAAATATATCGAAGACAGAATGAGGTTCTGAGAAAAAGGCGTTCCGCGTGAACGCCTTTTCCCAACGGAGGAAAATATGCGGATCGATGAGATCACAGTGGGTATGGTACAGACCTGCTGCTATATCCTGAGCAGGGATGACGGAACAGAGTGCATCGTGATTGATCCGGGCGCCGAAGCAGCACGAATCCGAAAGGCTGCCGACGGACGGAAGATCGTGGCGATCCTGTTGACCCACGGGCATTTTGATCATATCGGAGCAGTGCGGGACCTGATGGAGAAAGACACAAAGCTGGTGATCCACGAAATGGACGCGCGGATGCTGGGCGATCCGGAACTGAACGCCGGAAAAGGCCTGCTGGGACGGTCAATCACCGCGCCGGAAGCCACAGATACCGTCAGGGAAGGCGACGAACTGGAACTGGCAGGGCTTAAGATCAAGGTGCTACACACTCCCGGACATACGCCTGGGAGCGTGTGCTATGAGATTGAAGGTGAGTTGTTTACCGGGGACACGTTGTTTGAGTACGGCTGGGGACGGACGGATCTGCCGGGCGGCAGCGATGAACAGATGAGGGCTTCGCTGAACCGGCTGAAGCCGATCGTCAGGACGACGCCGATTCACCCCGGTCACTGACAGGGAGATTCTCTGTCTGTCCGTTCGGATTTACTGATTAAAGCAATAAAGAGGAAGCTGCCATGAGAGCTGTTGTACAACGCGTTACCAACGCTTCGGTTACCGTTGAAAACGAAACGGTCGGAGCAATCGGCCCAGGGATTATGGTACTGGTCGGCGTATCCGACGGAGATACAGACAGGGACCTGAAGTATATCGTCGATAAGGTGATGAACCTGCGGATCTTCGACGATGAGAACGGGGTGATGAACCGTTCTGTGCTGGATACAGGCGGGAGCATCCTCGCGGTATCCCAGTTCACCCTGTACGGCGACGCCCGGGGCGGCAGAAGGCCTTCCTATATCCGGGCGGCCGGACCGGAACCGGCTAACGTGATGTATGAGCGGGCGGTTGCCGCCTGGCGGGAGGCCGGCATTCATGTGGAGACGGGACGTTTCCGGACGGAGATGATGGTTTCCCTTGTGAACGACGGCCCGGTCACGATTCTGCTGGACAGCGAAAAAGCGTTCTGATCTGATCAGAGCGCTTTTTATTTCAGGAACAGTTCGGTTTTTCGCCGTATCATCTCATCGGTACGCGTCAGGTAATCATGAATATTGCTGACGTTGGGCGCCCGCTCGATATGGCCTTCCTCCGGGAAAATCCGCTTGGAGATTCCGCCGGCGCCCATGGCAAGGATATGGCTGGTTTCCTCCATGATATCCACATTGTACAGGCAGGCGTGTCCCGGCAGGGCATAGCCGGTATTTTCCAGATTACCGGCCATATATTTCTGTTTGTACAGATAGTACGGCACCATGCCCAGTGACCGCGCCGTCTCCCGCCCGGCTTCCACCATGCGTGCGGTCATTTCCCCGTCAGGCAGGGGATGATTTTCCAGGCTCATTCTGGAAGACCGCTTGATTGCCAGCGTATGCACGGTCAGGCTTTCCGGCTTCAGTTTCCGGGCTTCGTCCATAGTATGGGCGAAGTCCTGCTCATTTTCCCCGGGCAGGCCGGCGATGACGTCCATGTTGATATGGGGAACCGCTTCCTCCCGGGCAAGGGTATAGGCGTCCCGGACCTGTTGTGCGGTATGCGCCCGGCCGATGATCTTCAGCGTCCGGTCGTTCATCGTCTGGGGATTGATGGAGATCCGGCTGAAGCCGGCGTTCCGGATCGCGCGGAGTTTTTCCCGGGTCAGGGTATCCGGCCTTCCGGCTTCCACGGTATATTCCATAGCGCCCGGAAAACAGCCGGCAGTCTCCGCCATCAGGCGTTCAAAGGCGTCCTGCGGCAGGGCTGTCGGCGTCCCGCCGCCTATGTACAGGGCACGCAGTTTCCGCCCGCTGTCCCGCAGGATTTCCCTGCAGGCCCGCATTTCCCGGACCAGCGCGTCCATATAGGGACTTACCAGGCTCCCGTCCCCGATCTCCCCGGAAGAGAAGGAGCAATAAGCACAGCGGGTCGTACAGAAGGGGATGCCGATATAGACGTCCATCCATTCGCCTCCGGGAGCGGGGAGTTTTTCCTGCACTGCTGCAATCTCCGCCAGCAGCGCGGCCCGATCAGGCGCAACATCGAAGTCCGTGACGAGCCGATCGACGGCGGCTTCCGGGGTCAGACCCTCTTTCAGGGCTTCCAGCATCAGATGTGTCGGGCGTACGCCGGTCAGGCTGCCCCAGGGAGGACGGATACCGGTCATGTCCCGCAGAAGGTCATAAAGAGCCTGCTTGCACAGGCGGCGGGCAGCCCGCCTGCGGTGCAGGATACGGACCCGCGGATTGGAATCGTCCGGCGCGGGAGCGGCGCGCTCCGCGCGGAAACTGTCGGATTCAAAGATGATCCGGAAAAGCCCCTGCTCTTCCCGGGCATCCGGGATAAACTTTTTCGGTTCGTCCCAGATACTTTCCGGTAAGCCAAAAAGCCTGGTTAAAACCTTTAACTCCGGCTCAATAGTCTCCAGGTAGGACATCAGTTCATGATTCATTACTTTGTCGCTCTGTATACGTCCAGAATATCTGCTTTGTTGCGCAGCGCCTGAATGACCCTGTCCATTTCCTCACGGGAATGGACGTCAAGGGTCAGGCGCAGGGTGGAGATACGGGTCTTGTCATCGCTCTGAACTGAAGCGGCCCGGATGGATACGCCGTTCTCGCCGATGATGAAGGCAATCTCGCCGAGCATATTGACCCGGTCATAGGCGATGATGGTAATGGTCGCATAGAAAGTGTCCTGCCCATCGCTGGCCCATTCCACGGGGATGCGGCGCTCCTCTTCGCCGGATGCGGCGTTGACGCACTCCGCCTTATGGATGGTCACACCCCGGCCGCGGGTGATATATCCGACGATCTCATCTCCGGGCACAGGACTGCAGCACTTGGCAAAGCGGACAGGGATATCCAGATCCTCGCTGCCGGTGAGCACGATGCCGTGATGGGCACGGTGCTGGGTAAGACGCTTTTCCTCCGTGACGATGTCGTCCACGGACCGGACGGCCTGGACAGGCTGTTCTTTCGCTTTCTGCTCATCCAGGAGGCGCGTGACGACATAGACCGCCGCCATGCCACCGTAGCCGACGGCAGCACAGATATCGTCAAAATCCAGGAAGCCGGTGCGCTTCAGGATCGGCTCGAAGTATTCCGGCTTGACAATGTCGGACATACGAACGCCGCGGCGGGCACATTCCTTTTCAATCATAGAGCGGCCGAGATCCACATTCTCTTCCTTGAGGGCTTTCTTGAGGAACTGCCGGATTTTGGCTTTGGCCTGAGGCGTTTTGCAGATGCGGAGCCAGTCGCTGCTGGGTCCTTTGGAGGATGCGGACGTCAGGATTTCCACCCGGTCTCCTGTTTCCAGCGGCGTATCGAGGGGGATGATCTTGCCGTTGACCTTGGCGCCTACGCACTGATTCCCGACGCCGGAATGGATGCGGTAGGCAAAGTCCAGCGGGGTGGCGCCCTTCGGCATGGAAATGACATCGCCCTTGGGGGTGAAAAGGAAAACTTCCTCAGAGAACAGGTCGGTCTTCAGCGTATCAAGGAATTCCCGGGAATCCCGGGTTTCCGTCTGCCAGTCCAGCATCTGGCGGACCCAGTAAAGCTTGTGATCCAGGGAGTCTTCCTGGGAAGCGCCCTCCTTGTACCGCCAGTGGGCGGCGATGCCGAATTCCGCAACCCGATGCATGTCCCAGGTGCGGATCTGTACTTCAAAGGGGAAGGGGATCTTCCGGCCGCCGACGACGGTGGTATGGAGGGACTGATACATATTCACTTTGGGAACGGAGATATAATCCTTGAAACGGCCGGGTACCTGGTTCCACAGCGTGTGGACGATTCCCAGGACCGTGTAGCAGTCCGGGATGGTATCCACGATGACCCGGATGGCGATCAGGTCGTAGATCTGGTCGAAAGGTTTCTGCTGAAGGACCATTTTACGGTAGATGGAATAAAAGTGTTTGCTGCGGCCATCGATCGTATAGTGAATTCCCTGCTTGTCCAGCCGCTCGGACAGTTCGTCAATGACCAGGCGGATATTCTCTTCCCGTTCCTGGCGCTTCATGCCGACCAGATGGACGATGCGGTTGTATCCTTCGGGATCGAGGTATTTGAGGGACAGATCCTCGAGCTCCTGCTTGACGGCGTAAACGCCGAGCCGGTGCGCCAGCGGCGCATAAATATCCAGCGTTTCCCGGGCGATCGCCACCCTGCGCTCCTCCGGCTGATACCGAAGGGTACGCATATTGTGGAGGCGGTCGGCCAACTTGATGAGCACGACCCGGATATCACGGGACATGGCGAGGATCATTTTCCGGAGGGATTCAGCCTGCGCCTCCTCCCGGTTGGCAAAATCCAGTTTGTTCAGTTTGGTGACGCCGTCCACTAGATCCGCGACTTCGTTGCCGAACTCTTCCCGGATTGTATCCAGGGTGATGCCGGCGCAGTCCTCAACCGTATCGTGAAGGAGTCCCGCGGCAATGGTCGGCGGATCGATCATCAGTTCCGTGAGGATGGACGCGACCAGGCTCGGATGGGTGAAATAAGGCTCACCGGATTTACGGAACTGGCCTTCGTGCGCTTTTGATGCGAAGTTCCAGGCTTTTTCCACAAGCTTGTAGCCGTCGCCGGGATGATACTTCTGAACCCGGTTCAGCATCTGATCAAGGGGCATTGCTTCATAGGACGTGAAAGCCATATCTGCACCTCCCTCCGGTTGGTTTCAATTCAGAATTCATAATTAAGGATGGATCATTCGGTATTTTATTCAGGATTCAGAATTAATGGAGTAAACCTGGGCTTCGATTGTGGTACGGCCGCGGAAATCGTTGAAGACGGGACGGTAGAGCAGGTCAAGCTTCCGTGGATTTTCGTCCGCGACTTCTCCCGCACCAAAGGCGATGGCGTCCACAACGGAAGGACCTTCGTCGAGGACTGTAAGCTTCAGGTGGGAACCGTCCTTTCCGACCCGGCGGATGGACTGGACTTCAGCATCCCGGAGCAGGAAAAGCGGCGCGGGATTGCCGCAGCCGGAAGGTTCCAGCCGGGAGAGCCAGTCCATGGATTCCGGCGTCCAGGTGCGGAAGGGAACGGACAGATCATATTCCGCGGCAGGAAGGAAAGCCTCATCCGGCGCGGCGACGGAAATCACTTTCTCCAGGCGTTCGCGGAGCAGGGGAATGTTTTCCGTCTTTACAGTGAGACCGGCGGCCTGCTCATGGCCGCCGAAACGCTCAAGCAGGTCGGCGCAATCCGAAAGCATCCGGTAAATGCTGATTCCGGGAATCGACCGGCAGGAACCGACAGCGGTATCGCCGTGGACGCTGAGGGCAACCGCGGGAAGATGAAAGCGTTCGCACAGGCGGCCGGCGGCCAGGCCGATGAGCCCAGGATTCCAGTCCTCCCCGGAAACGAAGATAACATGGGCGTCCGCGAGGGTTTCCAGATCCAGCTGGGAAAGTGCGTCGGCGGTCATTTCCCGTTCAAAGCGCTGGCGGGTGCGGTTGGCTTCCTCCAACAGAGCGGCAATATTCTCCGCTTTGGCAGAGTCCGGGGTCAGCAACAGGTGAACGCCGAGTTTCGCGTCACCCAGACGGCCTGCCGCATTCAGCCGCGGGCCGATCCGGAAGGCCAGATCATCCGAAGAAAAGGGCGGCCTGATTCCGGCAGCGGAAAAAAGCGCCTTCAGACCGGGACGGGCAGTGGTTTCCAGGCGCCTGAGGCCTTCCCGGACAATGATCCGGTTCTCCCCCTGAAGCGGGACGATATCGGCAACGGTGGCGATGGCGGCGAGATCCAGACGTTTTTCGAGACCTGCCAAGCCCTGGAGGGCCTGGCAGATTTTGAGCGCCACGCCGGCGCCGCACAGGTACGGACAAGGATAATCACCAAGAAGCGGATCCATGACTACATCCGCCGGGGGAAGGATTTCCGGAGGCCGGTGGTGATCCGTAACGATGACCGTGAGGCCGAGCTCCTTCGCGAGGACAACTTCCTCCGTATTGGAGACACCGCAGTCAACGGTAATGAGGAGCTGTGCTTTTCGTGCGATCTCCCGGACAGCGTCCGGATTCAGGCCGTACCCTTCGGAGTGGCGGGACGGGATACGGTAAGCGAGGGAAGCGCC
The DNA here is from genome assembly GCA_946411525.1 of uncultured Clostridia bacterium. Classification (GTDB taxonomy): domain Bacteria; phylum Bacillota; class Clostridia; order Christensenellales; family Aristaeellaceae; genus Aristaeella. The sequence goes on from CAMKEI010000003.1 coordinate 91,239, forward strand.
TTTTTCATGAAGGGTTTCAAGCAGAATGGAGGCGGCGCAGACGCCGTCGGCGTCGTAATCGCCGTAGACCATGACCGTTTTTTTCTCCAAAATTGCGGCGTTTAAAAGATCAACTGTCTCCCGCATGCCGGGAAGCAGGAACGGATCGTGGAGATCTTTCAGGGACGGATTCAGAAAACGGCCGGCTTCCTCATCGGTCCCGACTCCGCGGGCGCGGAGCAGCGCGGAAAACCAGTCCGGAAGACCGCGGAAAGAAGGACCGTCCTGAACACAACGCTGAATGAAACGGGTATGCGTCATGGGTGCCTCCTTTCACAAGGAATGAAAGAGAGGGACTGCACGGTCGCAGTCCCTCCCTAAGATGCGGAATCAGGCCTTGGCTTTGCGGCTGCGGCGCTTTTCCTCCAGGAACGCCCAGACATAACCGTTGATCATGTTGGCGCTGTATACACCGGAGAGGATACCGACGATGATCGGCAGCGCAAACTCGCGGATGGAGGCGACGCCCAGTACGCACAGCGCCACAATGGTGATCAGGGTGGTGACAGTGGTGCAGATGGTACGGCCCAGGCTCTCCCTGATGGAGATATTGGTGACCTCTTCACGAGCGACAGCCGGCATCTTTTTCGCGTTTTCACGGATGCGGTCGAAGATAACGATGGTGTTGTTGATGGAATAGCCGACGATGGTCAGCGCCGCGGCGATGAACGAGGAGTTCATCTGTATTACGGAGCGGAAAATGACCATAAAGGAGAGCATAATCAGCACGTCATGCAGCAGACCGAACACCGCGGCAATACCGGAGTTCAGATCAAACCGGATGGCGATGTAGACCAGCATCAGGACGGCGGCCAGCAGCACGGAAATGACCGCGTTCTTGACCAGGGTCGCACCGGCTACGGGGCCGACGTAATTTACGTCACCGACGGAAACGGCTTCCGGATAGTCCTTTCTGATATTCTCTTCGAATTCAGCCTGGACTTTCTGGATGTCGTCCTTGGAGACGTCCTTGATGCGGATAACAGCTTCATTGCTGTCACGGCCCTGCACAGTGACGGTGCTCGATTTGATGCCCATACCGTCGAGGACCGCGGACACGGTGGCGGAAGAGACGGCAGTCTTCATGTCGTACTGCATGGAAAGGCCACCCTCAAAATCAATGCCCAGATTGATGCCGTGACCGAAGATAGTCAGCAGCAGGGCGACGAGGATGATCGCGCCGGAGACGATCAGGCAGATTTTGGAACGATTCTTGATCTCCATTACGCTTCAACCTCCTTTTCGTCAGCCTTCACTTTTGTATAAAGGGAAACATTGGTGGCACCGGCGTTCACAAAACGGTTCATGAGGAAGCGGGTGACCATGATTGCGGTGAACATGGACACAACCACGCCAAGCAGCAGGGTCTTGGCGAAGCCCTGGATGGAACCGGTACCGAAGAACAGCAGCACGATAGCTGCGATCAGGGTGGTGACGTTGGCGTCCAGAATGGCGGACATGGCGTTTTTGAAGCCGGCGCGGACGGAGGCTTTCACGCTGCGGCCCTTGCGGACTTCTTCGTTGAAGCGCTCGAAGATGATGACGTTCGCGTCAACCGCCATACCGATGCCCAGGACCACGCCGGCCAGGCCGGGCAGGGTCAGCTGGATATGGAACAGGGCAATAAGCATGAACAGCAGGATCGTGTAGATGGTCAGAGCCCAGGAAGCGATAAGGCCGTTCAGGCGGTACCGGACGATCATGAGGACCATAATCAGCAGGATGCCGATGAGGGCGGCGCGCACTGAGGAGGACACGGCGTCCTGGCCCAGGGTGGCGGACACCTTGTCGACCTTCTGCTGCGTCAGCTCCAGCGGAAGGGCGCCGGACTGGATCTTGGCGGCAATGGTGGTGGCGCGTTCCGCGCTGCCCAGGCCGTTGATAACACCGGAGCCGTTGGTAATCGCGCTCTGCACGGTGGGAGCGATCAGCTGCTCACCGTCGAGGTAGATGGCGATGGTTTTGCCGATGCTGGCGGCGGTCATATCCCCGAACACCCGGGTGCCCTCATCGGTCAGGGTAAAGGCGATCTGATGGTCGCCCTCGGAATAGTAGTAGGTAGCGGTTTTGACCATATCGCCGGTCATGAAGACTTCGCCGTCCGGACTGTAGAACTCCAGCTTGGCGGCGGCACCAATCAGGTCCAGAACCGTGTCGTCCTGCACATCCGGGATTTCCACGCGGATACCGTCGTTTCCGAGCTTCTGGACGTTGGCTTCGGTGAAGCCCTTGTCGGTCAGGCGCTCGCGGATGATGGACATGGTTCCTTCGACCAGTTCTTCAAAGTTCGCGGTGGAACCTTCCGGAGCCTTGCCGGAGTATTCCACATACATACCGCCCCGCAGGTCGAGACCCAGGGACAGGGATTGAGGCCAGTTTTCAGAGTTGGTGGTGGGCAGCCAGGACAGAACCTTATACAGGCCCCGCGGCGGCAGGCTCAGCCCCGTGACGCCGATTACGCCGAGCGCAATGGTGATCACGAGCAGCACACACAGCGCGATGATGGCCCCGGTTTTGCCGCCAACGCGCTTTTTGCCGGATTTCATGACAATCGTTTCCTCCTTCGAAACACAGATGAAGATATTATAATCGCCTGACGGTTTTCCGTCAAGCGAAATTCAAGGAAAATCAAGGGAAAGAACGGGGAAAGGTCAGTTCAGATACATGCCGGGGAAGAGCATATTCACGCCCAGTACCGTGGCGTTGAAATCCGCCGCCAGACGCTGCTGGGGCAGACTTCGGGACATGATACGCGTGGTGATACGGGTAACTCCCTCGGCGGCCATGATCGCCATCATCCGGTGGAGAAGCGCCTTGCCCATTCCCTGGTTCCGGCTGCCCGGCTCGATATAGATCGCGACCAGCTCGCAGTCACTGCCCTGGCCGGCCATGATCACTTCGCCGATGAGCACAGCGTTGCGGTACAGGCCGAGGGTCATGAAGTGAGGCATACGCTGGAGTGAATTGAGATACTTCATATCGACGAAGGAGATTTCGTTCATCTGGAGGCGGTAGATGAGACTGTTCTGCTCGTCCCAGGTATTCAGGGGCGTAGGCGCGACGGTGCAGCTCATCGGAATGCGGCCGTCCCCGAAGGGAATGGCCAACTGGAGTATTTCATCGGACTCGCTGCAGTCAAAGCCGTTATGCACATAGAAGTCCTTCATCTGGATATCGGCCGGGTCGATGCTTGTATATAGGCGGCAGCGCATCTGGGGATTGACGTTCTGAAGAATACGCGCACGGGCGACCAGGGCTCCGAAGAGCAGATAACGGGATGCGGGATCACCCGCAATCGAAAAATACAGGTTGACAGGACAGTCCGGATAAAGACCGGGCTGCAGCTGATAGAGGATAAAACCGTAACCGGTCTGGGCGCCGAGGTCATCGACGGCATAAAACACATCTTCCGGATTCAGCCCGTTGACGGGCTGCTGGGGATGCACGATCGTCATGGCGGTTACTCCTTTCAGGAATCCATTTATTATACCGGCTTTGAATCAGGATGTCAAAAACTTGCCATGACGGAAGAAAGTAAGTATAATAAACATGTTTTCCGTGAAGACGGACAGGAACGGATTTCCCTTCGCGGGTGTACGAAGCAGCCGCGGCGGAAACGGCATCAGAAGGTTGAACGGCATCAGGGCAGAGCTCTGAGAGGAGGTTTTCCGGACATGGCACAGAATCCTGTGTTTACCATTACAATGAGTGACGGGCGCGAAATGAAAGGTGAACTGTACCCGGACGTCGCTCCGCAGTCGGTAGGCAACTTCATCGCGCTGGCCAACAGCGGTTTTTACGATGGGCTGACGTTTCATCGTGTGATTCCCGGATTCATGATCCAGGGCGGCGATCCCAAGGGCATCGGTATCGGCGGACCGGGATACTGCATTAAAGGCGAGTTTTCCATGAACGGGGTGGACAACCCCCTGAAGCACACCTACGGCGTGCTGAGCATGGCCCGCAGCATGATGCCCGATTCCGCGGGAAGCCAATTCTTCATCATGACCAGCGACAGCCCCCACCTGGACGGCCAATACGCAGCTTTCGGCAAGGTGCTGGAGGGAATGGAGGTCGCGGAAGACATCGTGAAGACGAAGCGGGACGCTTCTGACAGACCGCTTGAACCGCAGGTGATGGCATCAATCCGGGTGGAAACGTTCGGGCGGTGTTATCCCTTCGAGCAGATCTGAGGCTGATCCTGTCGGCGCGGAAAGGGCGAGACCCTTTCTGCGCTTTTTAACGCTGACGAGAAAGCGGGGAAAGAGATGGAAAAGCAAAAAATCACCGTGACAGTGGCGGGGAAGAACTATACTCTGGTATCCGGAGATCCGCCTGCTTACGTGAAGCGGGTGGCGGCATTTGTGGACCGGAAACTGAGCGAAACTGCGGCGGTCACCAACCTGCCCTCCGGGCAGGCCGCGGTGCTGACCTGTTTTAACCTGGCGGAGGACCTGCTGAAGGCGCAGGATGAGAACGCGATGCTTCGCAGGCAGACGGAACAGCTGGCAAGAGCCGTGAGGATTCAGAATTCATAATACACAATAAAGGACGTTTTATGACAGCCTGAGATTATCCGGGCTGATACCGCAATTCACGAATGACCGGCAGGGCACAGCTTTCAGAACAACCATCATCATTGATGAATGAGAAGGAGAACTGCGATGGAAAACCTGGCTCCGGCGGGAAACCGGGAGGCACTGGAGAAGGCTGACGCGGCCGGCGCGGACGCGGTATACCTCGGGTATGCCGCTTTCAGTGCGCGTGCCGGTGCCGGCAACTTTAACCGCCAGGAGCTGGAGGAAGCCATCCGGTATGCCCATGTGAGGCATATGCGGGTTCATGTGACTGTGAACACGCTGGTGAAGGACGAGGAACTGGAAGCTGTGACAGAGGTGCTGCGGCTGCTGCGGGATCTGCACGCGGACGCGGTGCTGGTGCAGGATCTGGGCGTGCTGCGGATTGTCCGGAACTGTTTTCCTGGACTGACGGTACATGCGAGCACCCAGATGACCGTGCATAACCGGACCGGCGTCAGCTGGTGCGGGAAACAGGGGATCCGGCGGGTTGTACTGGCACGGGAATGCAGCCTGGACGAGATCCGGAAATGCGCTGATACGGGCGTTGAGATCGAGGTGTTCGGCCATGGCGCGCAGTGCGTGGCGGTGAGCGGGCTGTGCCTGTTTTCCAGTATGGTGGGGGAAAGGAGCGGCAACCGGGGACGGTGTGCCCAGCCCTGCCGGATGGAATATACCTACCGCGGGCGGCAGGGCGCCTGGCTGAGCCCCCGTGACGTATGCCTGCGGGATGATCTGCCGAAACTGCAGGCGGCAGGCGTTGCCTCCTTGAAGATTGAAGGACGGCTGAAACGGCCGGAGTATGTGGCCGTGGTGACGGAGAGCTACCGGAAAGGACTGGACAGCCTGGAACAAGGGACTTTCCGCAAGGCGGATCAGAAAGAGGCCGAAGGCCTTCTCCAGATCTTTAACCGGGGAGGGTTCATGAAGGGATACGCACTGGGTTGCGAGGACGCAGGCGTGATCTTTCCCGAGACGGTGAACCACCAGGGGATCCGGATCGGGAGGCTGACCGCTGCGGACGGAAAACTGGTGCGGGCCGTATTGGAAAAGGACCTGCGGGACGGTGACGGGCTGGCGCTGCGCGGGGCGGGCGGCGAAACCGGACTGGTCTATGCCGGGCCGGATGTGCCGGCCGGCGGAACGGCAATTCTGCGGATCAGGCCGGACGCAAAGGTGAAGGCCGGCTATGAGGTATTCCGGCTGACAGACACAACGCAGACCAAAGCGGCGGAGGCCATGAGAGGCCGGACTGTGCCGGCGGACCTGGTTCTGCGGGCGATGCCGGAGGAGGAACTGAGCTTGACGGCGACGGACGGAGAGTGCACCGTAACGGTTGCCGGAGAGACCGTAAACGCGGCAAAAACCAGGGAAGCTACGGCGGAGGATCTTGTCCGGAATCTGAGCAGGACCGGAGATACCGTCTTTACGCCCCGGAAGGTCAGCGCCGAAACGACCGGCGCGTTTGTGCCGGTGAGCCAGGTTAACGCCATCCGCCGGAAGGCACTTGAACAGCTGGCTGACTCCCGGATCAGGGCGTTTGAACAGGACAGACCGGAAGACGGAGCGTATCCGGAGGAATATCTGCCCGAATCCAGCGTTCCTCCCATGGCTTATATCCGGACGGCTGCCCAGGCTGAAGCTGCCCGGGCAGCCGGACTGCGCGTCATTCGCTGCCCGGAAGATTACAGGGCGGAGGCCCTGGAGGCGCTGAAGGCTGATCTTCAGCCGGGAGACTGGCTGAAGCTGCCGGACGTATGCGAGGAGGATACCCTGCAGGTTCTGCGGCGCTGGACGGAAGAAAACAGGAAGGCGTTGGGGGGTATCGTGCTGGGTTCGGTCGGACAGCTGGGGACAGACTGGCCTCTGGCATACGGCGCGGGACCCGGGATCCCGGTGATGAACCGGCAGGCGGCGAGCCTGCTGTTTGACGAAGGCTGCGGATTTGTGACCGCTTGGCCGGAACTGACCGGCGGGGAACTGAAAATTCTGCTGGCAGGCGGCGCGCCGATTGTGACGCCGGTATACGGGCGGACGCGGCTGATGCTGCTGCATCACTGCCCGGCCCGGACGGCGCTGGGATTGACGAAAGGCCACAGGGACTGCCGGATGTGTGACGATCAGAATCCGGACGCACTGACGGGCCAGGCGCTGACAGACCGGAAGGGATACCGGTTCCCGCTGCTGCGGCAGCGGCTGCCGGAAGGCTGTATGGTAGAACTGATGAACGCATTCCCTACCGATATTATGAATTCACAATTTATCATTCATAACTCACAATTAACTGAACCGGGCTCCAATAAAGCACTGATATTCACCACAGAATCAAAGGAAGAGACCGAAGAAGCCCTGAACGCGTTCAGGGAGGGAAGAAAAACCGTAGGAAAAACAACCTCAGGGCACTGGAAACGGCCTGTGGAATAACCGTCTGACAAAGCAGCCGGAAACTGTAAACGATGAATTGAAGGACAGTATCATTATGATGAAGGAAAGAACACTGCGGGTACTGGAGTTTACCAGAATCCGCGAGATGCTGGCGGAAGGCGCGCTGACGGAAGCCGGGGCAGAGAAATGCCGGACGCTCGTACCGTCAGACGATCTGGCAACCGCTGAATCACTGCAGGCGGAGACGGAAGAAGCCGCAGTCATCCTGCAGTATTCGGGCGGGCACCCGATGGTAGCGTTCCCGGATATCCGGCCGGCGCTGACGATTTGCGGGAAGGGCGGAAGCCTGAGCGCAGGGATGCTGCTGAACGTGGCGGAGCTGCTGCGGGCAAGCCGGGCGGCCAGGGACGCGCTGGTGACGGACCGGGAGAACACGCCGATCCTGAGGCGCAGGGCGGAAGGGCTGTTTGTGGCCCGGAACATCGAGAAGGATATCACGGACGCGATTATCTCAGAGGATGAAATTGCTGACCGGGCAAGCAGCGAGCTGATGAATATCCGGCGGCATCTGCGCGGTGCGCAGGACCGGATCCGGGACAAGCTGAATCAGATGATCCGCTCCGCTGCACTGCAGAAAGCGTTGCAGGATCCGATCATTACGATGAGGAACAACCGGTATGTGCTGCCGGTGCGGGCCGAATTCCGGTCCAGTGTGCCGGGCCTGGTGCATGACCAGAGTTCTTCCGGCGCGACGCTGTTTATCGAGCCAATGGCCGCGGTGGAAATGGGCAACGAACTGAAACAATGGGAGCTGAAGGAACAGCAGGAAATTGAGCGGATTCTGGCGGCACTGTCCGCTGAGGTCGCACCGTATGCCGTTTATATGGCGGAAACCGAGGAGCTGCTGGCAGAGCTGGACTTTATTTTCGCCAAAGGACTGCTGAGCCGGCGGTTTGTCTGCGTAAGTCCGAAGCTGAACAGCGAAGGACGGCTGAAGATTATCCGGGGGAGGCATCCGCTGATTGATCCGGAGAAAGTCGTACCTTCCACCATATGGCTGGGCGAGGAATTCACCACCCTTGTGATTACCGGGCCGAACACGGGCGGCAAAACCGTGACGCTCAAGACGGTGGGCCTGTTTACCCTGATGGCCCAGGCCGGACTGCAGGTACCGGCGGATCCGGGCACGGAGATGGCGGTATTCGAACAGGTGTTCGCGGATATCGGAGACGAGCAGAGCATTGAACAGAGCCTAAGTACGTTTTCTGGCCATATGACGAATATCGTGGAGATTATGCATGAGGTGACGCCGAGGGATCTGGTGCTGTTTGACGAGCTGGGAGCGGGAACGGATCCTACGGAAGGCGCGGCCCTGGCCCAGAGCATCCTGACCAGGCTGCAGCATATCGGCGTTCGCACGCTGGCGACGACCCATTACAGCGAACTGAAAGCGTTCGCCCTGACGACAAAAGGCATTGAGAATGCCTCGGTGGAGTTTGACGTGGAGACGCTGCGGCCGACTTACCGGCTGTCTATCGGTGTGCCGGGCAAGAGCAACGCGTTTGAAATCAGCCGGCGCCTGGGACTGCCGGAGAATCTGATTGACGCGGCACGGAAACTGCTGAGCGGAAACGCAATCCGGTTTGAAGACGTTATCGCGAATGCTGAATACCACCGTCAGGTGGCAGAAAAGGAACGCCAGCTGGCCGAGGAAGCGAGCCGGGAAACGGTCCGCCTGCGCAATGAAGCGGAACAGCTGCGCCGGGAGATGGAGCAGAAGCGGACGGAGCAGCTGCGTAAAGCCCGGGAGGATGCAAAGCGTATCGTGGATCAGGCGCGGCGGGAGAGCGAGAACGTTATCGCCGAGCTGAAAAAGATGAAAAAGAACGCAGCCGGCGGGGATGTGAATGAACTGCGCAGGCGGCTGGACAGGGAGAGCGACGCACTGTCGGAAGGCCTAGGACAGGCCGCGCCTGAAAGCAGTGAGGCACCGGAGACCGTAAAGGCGGGAGACAGGGTGAAGATCCTGATGCTCGGCGCGGAAGGCACGGTGCTCGCACCGCCTGATGAAAAGGGTGAGGTTCAGCTGCAGGCCGGCATGATGAAGTTCAAGGCACCGCTTGCCCAGCTGAGGCTGATCCGGCAGGCACCGGTGAAGGAAAAGACCACCGTGAAAGCGAAAACCGGTATGATGGACCGGACGGTGAAGAGCGAATGCGACGTGCGCGGAATGAACCTGGAAGAGGCACTGGACACTGTAAGCCTGTATCTGGACGAAGCGGTGCTGGCCGGGCTGAACGAGGTATATATCATCCACGGCAAAGGGACTGGAATCCTGCGTGCGGGGATCCAGCAGGATCTGAGAAAGAACAGGCACGTCAAGGGATTCCGCCGAGGTATGTACGGTGAAGGCGAGGACGGCGTAACAGTCGTGACGCTCAAATGACGGAGGTTTTATTGTGAAGGACAAACCGAGCATCCTTGTGGTGGACGACGATCCGAACATCAGCAGGCTGGAACAGCTGTATCTGGAAAAGGAAGGATATGAGGTGCGGGTTGCTGCCAACGGGAACGACGCCATCGAGACGTTCCGGAAGCTGCCGCCGGATCTGGTGCTGCTGGATGTGATGCTGCCTGGGGCGGACGGGTATGAGGTGCTCAAAACAATCCGGAAGGGCAGCGAAATCCCGGTAATCATGGTCACGGCGAAGGGTGAGACATTCGACAAGGTGCTGTGCCTGGAACTGGGAGCGGACGATTATATCGTAAAACCCTTCGACGGGAAAGAAATGACCGCAAGGGTGAAGGCCGTGCTTCGCCGGGTGCGGGGAGGCGAGGAGGAGCAGGCGGGCGATCTGTCCTTCCCCGGCCTGACGGTAAGCCTGAAGGAATACGATCTTCACTATGACGGGAAAAGGCTGGAGATGCCGCCGAAGGAGCTGGAGGTGCTGTATTTTCTGGCCTCCCATCCGAACCAGGTCTTCACGCGGGAACAACTGCTGAATCAGGTGTGGGGGTTTGATTTCTTCGGGGACAGCCGGACAGTGGACGTCCATATCAAGCGGCTGCGGGAAAAACTGGCTGACAGTGAGAAATACGGGTGGACGCTGTATACTGTCCGCGGAGTCGGGTACAAGTTCGCGACAGACAGGTAAGCAAAAAGGGGTGAGGGGATGTTTGCACGGATCATGGCGGTGGTACTGGCGGTGATCCTGCTGACCACAGCCTGCCTGACCGGGATCTGGTGGCTGACGCTGCGGAACCGGCAGATTGACGCGAGGCTGGATTACCTGATCTCTGAAGCGGAGGATATCGCCTATCTGGCCGGCAACCTGAGCGGTGACAGCCTGATGGAAACCATACAGGACCGGGACAGCGCGACGCGGGCTAATCTGAACCGGATGGCGGAAAAAGTGAACCGGGAATTCGGCGCGTACATCGCGGTGATGGACCGGAACGGAAACGTGATGACCAACAGCCGGACGGCGTACAACGAAGATCCCGAGTTCATGGACAGCCTGAACGGAGAGGAAATAACGGAGGCATTCCAGCAGATCCTGGCCGGCAAAACGATCCGGCTGCGATCCGAGAGCGGGGAGGCGCCGACTTTTACGGTCGGAGTTCCTTTCATGATGGGCAACACGGTGACCGGCGCAGTGTTTATCCGGACAAAGGCACAGCGGATCGAAAGCGGGCTGGCGGAGATCCTGGGACGGACGGCACTGTTTGCCGCCGTAGTGGCAGCGCTTTCCGGCGTGGCAGTTTTCCTGTTTGTCCGCCGGCGGATGAAACCGCTTAAACAGTTGGAGACGGCCGCGGCAACGATTGCTGAAGGCGATTTTTCCGTTCAGGTGGACGAGAAGCAGGGTGACCGGGAACTGCGGGAGCTGAGCGGAGCGTTCAATACGATGACCCGGAAACTGCAGAGTGTGGAAACCGGCCGCCGTGAGTTTGTTGCGAATGTGAGTCACGAGCTGCGCAGTCCCATCACCAGCATCCGCGGATTTGCCGAGGGAATGGCGGACGGCGTGATTCCAGGGGAGGAACAGCCGAAGTACCTGCGGCTGATGGCGGACGAGAGCAAGCGCCTGAGCGGGCTGATTGACGATCTGCTGGCGCTGAGCCGCCTGGAACGGGACGACGCGGCGCCGGAAGTGACGACGTTTGACGTGAACGAGATGCTTCGCCGGGCGGTGATCCGCCGGATGAACGACCTTGAAGCAAAGAAGATCGACGTCAGCTGCGAGTTTGAGGAAGACAGCTGCAGAGTACGGGCGGACAGCGACCGGATCGAGCAGGTGGTCATCAACCTGTTGGACAACGCGATCAAGTTTACGCCCGAAGGAGGAAGGATTACTCTGGAATCCGGGACAAAGGACGGAACTGCGGAAATCACTGTGAGAGACAGCGGCTGCGGCATTGCGCCGGAGGACCGGGACAAGATCTTTGACCGGTTCTTCACGGCGGACCGGGCCCATACCGCCGGCAAGGGAACCGGCCTCGGACTGAGCATCTGCAAACGGATAATGGAGATGCACGGGCAGAGCATCCGCCTGCTGGACACGGAGCAGGGCGCCGCCTTCCGGTTTACGCTGGAGCAGGATACTTGACGGATATCCAAAAACATGTATCATGAGGAATCGGAAACGATAACGGCGGAAAGGAGGGTCACTGCGTTGGAAAAACATCTGTTTCTGATCGGTATGCAGGGCTGCGGCAAGAGCAGCCTGGGCAAACGCACGGCAAAAGAGACAGGGATTCCGTTTGCGGATACTGACGCGATTGTGGCCCAAAGCGCTGGCGGTACCGTGAACGAATTCTTTGAAAAATACGGCGAGGAGACTTTCCGGAGGGCGGAGACGAATGCGCTCGCAGCGCTGACCTATGCCCGGCCGATGATTATCTCCACGGGCGGCGGAACGGTGATGAACCCGGTGAACCGCCATATTATGAGATCCTGGGGCACGATCGTGCTGATTGACCGGCCGCTGGAAGATATCCTGGGCGATATTAAACTGGACCGGCGACCTACCCTGCGCGACGGAGGCCTGACAGAAGTGGAGCGGGTCTACCAGGAACGGATTCCCGTTTACCGGGAACTGGCGGACATCACCCTGAGGAACAATCAGGGATATCATATGGCGGTTTACATCCTGACCCGGCTGGTCCGGGAACGGCTGTAAACGGACAGGCAGGGGCGGAATGAAGATGGAGTATCAGTTTGAACTGGTCGGCAAGATCGGCAGCATGGCGCTGATCCGGCAGGAAGACAGGGATATTGACTATAATATTTTTTCCCGGATCGGGGCGGAACTGAAACCGGGGATGATCTGGGTAACCAGCGGAGCGACAGAGATCGGCCGGCTGGACTATATCAAACGGACCGGATGCGAGCTGAGCGGGGATCCGGATCAGGACAAGGCGGATTACGCCGCCCAGG
>CAMKEI010000004.1 GCA_946411525.1 uncultured Clostridia bacterium
AAGTTCCGGCCGGTACGACGGTTCTGGAAGCGGCGAAGAAAGCCGGGATCAACATTCCCACGCTGTGCTATCTGAAAGACATCAACCAGATCGGCGCCTGCCGTATGTGTATCGTGGATACCGGCGCCCGCGCGTTCGGCGCGGCCTGCGTACTGCCCGTTTCCAACGGCATGAACGTCAAGACCAACACCCCCAAGATCCGGGAAGCCCGCCGGGTGAACCTGGAGCTGCTGCTGAGCAACCATGACAAGAAGTGCCTGGACTGCGCCCGCAACCAGAAGTGCGAACTGCAGCAGATGTGCCAGGACCTGGGCGTGGACGACGTAGACAAATACAAGGGCAAGATGAACGAGTACGACATCGACGATCTGAGCCCCTCCATCGTCCGCAACAACAACAAGTGCATCCTGTGCCGCCGCTGTGTCGCCGCCTGTAACAAGACCCAGGCTGTGGGCGTTATCGGACCCATGCAGCGCGGTTTCAAGACCAAGATCGGCAGCGCGTGGGAAATGCCCCTGAACGACGCGGCCTGCATCAACTGCGGCCAGTGTATCGCAGCCTGCCCGACCGGCGCCCTGTATGAGAAGGACAGCACCAAGGCGGTCTGGAACCTGCTGGCAGACGAAACCAAGCACGTGGTCGTGCAGCCCGCTCCCGCGGTCCGCGCCGCGCTGGGCGAAGAGTTCGGCATCCCGATGGGCACATCCGTGACCGGCAAGATGGCCGCGGCCCTGCGCCGTCTGGGCTTCGAAAAGGTCTTCGACACCGACTGGGCCGCTGACCTGACGATCATGGAAGAAGGCACCGAGTTCATCGGCCGCCTGAAGAACGGCGGAACCCTGCCGATGATCACCAGCTGCTCTCCCGGCTGGATCAAATTCTGCGAAACCTACTACCCGGACTTCATTCCGAACCTGTCCAGCTGCAAGAGCCCCCACGAGATGGAAGGCGCGATGATCAAGAGCTACTGGGCGGAGAAGGAAGGCATCGATCCCAAGGATATCCGCGTGGTGTCCGTGATGCCCTGTACCGCCAAGAAGTTTGAAGCCCGCCGTCCTGAACTGAGCCACAACGGCATGCAGGACGTGGACGAAGTCATCACCACCCGTGAACTGGCCAAGATGATCAAGGAAGCGGGCATTGACTTCGTGAACCTGCCTGACGAAGACTTCGATCCCATGCTGGGCGAGAGCACCGGCGCGGGCGTCATCTTCGGCGCGACCGGCGGCGTTATGGAAGCTGCCCTCCGTACCGTGTATGAAGTCGTGACCGGCAAGACCCTCGAGAAGGTCGACTTCGAGGCCGTCCGCGGCACCGAAGGCATCAAGGAAGCCACCGTCAAGGTCGGCGACCTGGATGTCAACGTGGCGGTCGCCCACGGCACTGCGAACGCAGCGAAGCTGCTGGACAGCGTCCGCAGCGGCGAGAAGACCTACCACTTCATCGAAGTCATGGGATGCCCCGGCGGCTGCGTAACAGGCGGCGGACAGCCCATCGTTTCCGCCCAGAAGCGGATGGAATGCGATCCCAAGGCCCTGCGCGCGAAGGCCCTTTACACCGAGGATGCGAACAAGCCGCAGCGGAAGTCCCACGAGAACGCCTCCATCATGGCCCTGTACAAGGACTACCTGGGCGAGCCCAACAGCCATCTGGCCCACGAGCTGCTGCACACCCACTATGTGGAGCGCCCGAAGTACAAGAAGTAATTCCATTGTTATACCGCAGCGCATTCGAAAGGATGCGCTGCTTTTGTTTCCGCTTTCTTTATGATAAAATACTCTGCAGAAGGAAGGGGTGAGGCGGGATGATCCGGGAAGAAAGAATCATGACACTGGAGGATCTGATGCCCCTGCTGAGCGAGCAGGATTACAGACCGGAACTGAAACGGAACAGGTCAGGCTACCTGTATCGCGGTATGCCGAACTCGGAGTATAAAATGGCGACCAGCCTGAGCCGCTGCTGTAAGGATAAACAGCAAAGGCTTGAGCCGGCTATCCTGAACAATTTTGCCAAATACGCCGTGCGGGAGGACCCGACTGTCGCGCAGAACGTCTGGTACCAGATGATTACCGGCCAGCATAACGGCCTGCCGACACGGCTTCTGGACTGGACGCATTCCTCCCTGGTGGCGCTGCACTTCGCGATGACCGAGGATGATCTGGAAGAAATGGACGCGCACGACTGCGTGGTGTGGCGGATTGATATGAACGAACTGATCAATCACCTGCCGGAGAAATACCGGATGGCGGTCGGAAAACAGCAGACGACGCTTTTTTCCGTTGAAATGCTGACAAAGATCACAGACAGCCTGTACCAGTACGACGAGGATATGGGCGACAGGAGCATGGTCATCATTGAGCCGCCAAGCACGAACGACCGGATCATCATGCAGTATTCCTTCTTTTCGGTGATCCCTATGGGAATGACAGACATCGAGGGCTTCCTGGACGCCCATACGCAAAACACGGTGAAATATGTCATCGACCGGCAGCTGCGGTGGCGGGTGAGGGATATGCTGGACAGCCTGAACATATCGGAGCGCCTGCTGTACCCCGGACTGGAAGGCCTCAGCAAGTGGATCGCAAGGCACTATTATGTGAAATGACGGAGTCATTCCATCAATAATTCAGAATTCATAATTGTGTTTTCTGTTAATCAAGGGGAGGGAGAGAGACTGATGAAAAAATGTATCAAAGTCTTTTTCACGGTCTGTTTCCTGATGCTGCTTTCATGCGCGGCGCGGGCGGATGTGATCATCAACGAGGTCATGGCGTCGAACGGGTATTATGAGAACGGCCATGCCTGGGACTGGGTGGAACTGTACAACAACGGAAAAGAAACCGTCGATCTTTCCGGGTGGGGATTCACAGACAGCAAAAAGGACCTGTTCAAGTTCATATTCCCTGACGGCGCAAAACTGAAAGGCGGGGAATACCTGACGATCTGGTGCACCGGGACGGAAAACGAAACCCGGGGGAAAGGCAAGGTTTTCTATGCCGATTTCAAGATTTCCTCCGCCGGAGAAAAGCTGCGTCTGACCAACAAGGCGGAAGAAGAGATCCAGAAGCTCGAACTGCCTGAACAATACGGCTGCGTAAGCTACGGTCTGCCTTCCGGCGGCGGGGATTACGGATTCTTTGAGAATCCGACGCGCGGCAAAAAGAACGGGGCAGAAGCTTTTGCCCGGAGAACAGCCGAACCGGAAATCATCACCCCGGCCGGCTTCTATGACGGCAGCGTGACCGTTCAGGCCCGGGGCGAGGACGGCGCGGAGCTGCACTACACCACGGACGGGGAAACGCCGACGAAAAAAAGCAAACTGTTTCCGGCAGAAGGACTGACGCTGAAGAAAACCACGCCGCTGCGGGTGAAAGCATTCCGGGAAGGAACGGTCTCTTCGACGACCGCAGGCGGAACATTCTTTATCAATGACGCGCCTCAGACGGCAATCGTTTCCCTTATCTCCGACGATCAATACCTGTTCAGCAAAAAGACCGGGCTGCTGGTGAAAGGCACGGGCAGCATTCCGAATTATTCCAAAGGATACGAGTACCCCGTCCACATTGAATACTTCAACAAGGACGGGGAGATGGAAATCAGCCAGACAGGCACAATGACCTGCTCCGGCCACAGCGCAAGGATCAACAGCCAGAAGAGCATCGCCCTGTACGCCCGAAAAGCCTGGGGGGCGGACCGGTTTGCCTTTAATCCGTTTCCAACCCGAAACTATGAAAGCTATAAAAGCCTGCTGCTTCGGTCCACCAACAGCGACTATTCCGCCACGAGGCTGCGGGATATTGTAGCCAGTTCGCTGGCGGAAGGGCAGGGAATCCTGTATCAGGATCATGAGATCATTCAGGTTTATATCAACGGCCGGTACTGGGGCCATTACAACCTCCGGGAGAAGATCAACAAGTATTTTGTCGCCGCGTATGAAGGTGTGACAGAAGAAAAAGCGATCGACAGCATCGATATTCTGGCCCGGACAGGAACGGACGAATTCCTGCAGAACGGAGACAATAAAGACTGGCTGGAATTATGCGATTTCTGCAAAAAGAAAGACCTAAACGATCCGGAAAACATGGCCTGGGTGGAGGAAAGGCTGGATATCGACAATATGTTCACGCACGCCGCCTATGAGATCATCCTGGGAAACATCGACTTTACCAACGTGCGGATTTACAGGGTACCAGGCGGAAAATGGAGATATCTGCTGTTTGACGTTGAAGCCTGCTGGCGGAACCTCGATCCGACACCGATCGAGTATTATATCAAACCGCTTAACGGGAAGATTCAGGGATTCCGGCATGAGCCTCTGAACGCGATGTTCAAGGTGCCGGAGATGAAGGCACGGTTTCTGAACCGGGTCAGCGAACTGCTTGCGACCGTGTTCCGCTGGGATAACGTTGAAAAGCATTTTGACGACGTGATCGGACAGCTGAAACCGATTCTGCCGAGGCATATCGAACGGTGGAAGAACATGAAACTGGAAAACTGGAAGAAAAACATCCATGCCACGAAGTATTACGCCCGGGTAAGGCCGAAAAAAATCCCCGAGATGCTCAAAAAGGCGATGAAGCTGACGAATGACGAGGTGGAGGAATATTTCGGGGAGACGATAAGACTGCTTGAAGAAACGAACAAGAGACCGGAAGACTGATTCATAATTCAGAATTCATAATTCAGAATGGTTGCTGCTGTGGATCAACTTTCCGTCTTGGCGAACAATCCATTACCAGAATCATAATCAGGACGGATAATCTTCCATCCGGTCTGCAGCTTCAGATGAAATGACATCATAGTAAAAAGAAATCACAGGAGAAAGACAACCATGGTAAAGTTGACAGGGCATGTGATCAATGACGGGGAGATGGACTGGCTGATCTCATCCGCCGCGGAGGCGGCATTCAGGGTGAGGGGGGCGACAAGGACGCTTCTCCGCCTTAGGGCCGACGACTCAGTGCTGGATCCGGCAAAGGAGCCGCTGCTGCCCCGGTTTGAAATCCGGCTGGACGGCAAAAAGATCCTGGACGCCAGGCTGACGGCAAAAGACGCCGCGGTCACTGTGTTTGAAGGGAAGGAAAAACGGGACGCCGAGATCAGACTGATCAAACTGAACGAGGGAAACAGCCTGTTTGCGCTGCGCGAAATCGTTACTGACGGAACTGTTGAACCGCTGCCTGATAGACCGCTGAAAATGGAATTCATCGGGGATTCCATTACCTGCGGCTACGGCGTGGAAGGAAAAAGCGAAGCGGAAACCTTTACCACCGCGACAGAGAACGCGGCGAAGGGCTATGCTTTCCTGACGGCGGAGGCGCTGAACGCGGACGCGGTCCTGACCTGCTTTTCGGGTCACGGGATCATTTCCGGCTATACCGGCGATCCTGCGGTCATCAACGACGCGGATCTGGTTCCGCCCTATTATGAGCAGGAAGGACGGAACGAGTTCCGCCTGCCGACCGGAAAGTACGCTCAGGAAACGGACCGGGATTTCAGCAGGTTTCAGCCGGACTATATCGTGCTGAACCTGGGGACGAACGACCTGAGCTGGTGCGGAACGGACGAAACCCGCGGGAAAGCTTTCGCAGAACGGTACGCGGAGTTCCTGAAGACGGTGCGAAAGGACAATCCAAACGCGCGGATCCTCTGCATACTGGGCGTGATGGGAACCGGCCTGAATCCGATGATGCAGCTCGCGGCGGAGGAATACTGCAGGGAGACCGGAGACAAACAGATCCGCCTGCTGATGCTTGAAGAGCAGAACGCGGCACGGGACGGATACGGATCGGATTTCCATCCCAATGAGATCACACAACGGCTGCTTGCCGGCACGGTGACTGACGCGGTCAGGAAATGGATGCTGCTATGAAACTGAAATATCCCTGCCTGGTGCTGGACCACGACGACACGACGGTGAACTCCACTGCCACGGTTCACTACCCCTGCTTTGTGGAATATATGGCCCAGTTTTTCCCTGATGTGCATATGACGCTGGAAGAATACTTTCTGTACAATTTCGATCCGGGAGTGGTCGAAATGTTCACGGGCATCTGCGGAATGACCTGGGATCAGATGCTGGACGAGGAAAAGTACTGGAAAGAATATGTGAAGCATCATGTGCCCGAAGCTTATTCCGGTATCCGGGAGATCCTGCTGGAGCAGAAAAAGCGGGGCGGTAAGATCTGCGTGGTCAGCCATTCCTTTTCCGACAATATCCGGCGGGACTACCGGGAGAACGACCTGCCGGAACCTGATCTGATCTTTGGCTGGGAATGCCCGCCGGAGCAGCGCAAACCTTCGGTCTGGCCATTGCAGCAGATCATGGGGACCTTCCGGATGAAACCGGAAGAGCTGCTGGTCGTTGACGACCTGAAGCCGGGATACGATATGGCAAAAGCCGCCGGCGTGCCGTTCGCCGCCGCCGGCTGGGCGAACGATATCCCGCAGATTGAGCAGTTCATGCGTAAAAACTGCGGGCTGTATTTCAAGACTGTGAAGGAGCTGCGGGCACACCTTTTTGACTGAGCAATCTGAGACCGGTAAAGCATGACGTCTTTCATACGGAACGAACAATCTTGACAAACAACTCTGTCACGAATACAATCAGATCAAATAAAACGTGTTCTCCTTGAGCAGAGCATATACGAGGAGGAAAATAGCAAATGAAGGAAACCGTCTTTGGCAAAAATGAAGTTGTTTTCCGTGAAGGCGAACAGGGCACCTGTTTTTACCAGATCGTGAAAGGCACCGCCGGCGTCTATCTTCACTACGGCGAAGCGGAGGAACAGAAGCTGACGGAGATGAAACCCGGCCAGTACTTCGGCGAAATGGCCATCATTGAAGCATGGCCGCGCAGCGCGACAATTGTCGCGGAAGAAGAGCTTCACACAATCGAACTGACAGGGAACGATCTGATTGCCTATTTCGACGAACAGCCGGATAAGATCCTGGCGCTGATGAACCAGCTTGGCGACCGGATCCGCCAGCTGACTGCTGAATATGATGAAGTGAACGCTTTTATCAAGGATAAGCAGAACGCAGGCATTGAGAAGAAGGAAGGCTTCTTTGACAAACTCAGGAAATACAAGGCAATCAGCATCCTCGGAAGCAAACTTGTCGGATGCACGATCGAAGACCAGATCCGGCAGAAAGAAGACGGCGAAGCCGCCAAAGCCACCATGCCGGTGCGCACCTTCTCCAAGGGCCAGATCATCTTCCGCGAAGGGGATGAAGGCGTCTATATGTATCAGGTCCATGGAGGCTCCGTCGGGATTTACGCAAATTACGGAACTCCTGAGGAAATCAAACTGGCGACGCTTTACACCAACAGCTTTTTCGGTGAGATGGGGATGATTGCCAAAGAGACGCGCAGCGCAACAGCTGTCATTGAAGAAGATGACACTATGCTGGAATGCATCCGGGCAGAGGATCTACAGAAGCTCTTCAAAGCGAATCCTCTGAAGGTGGATATGATCCTTGGCCATCTTTCCAACCGGCTGAGAAAGCTGACAGTCGACTATGCAAAGGCATGCGCGGCTGCCGCTGAAGACGCATAACAGAGGGACCCAGCGAGATACAGTCCCGGGGGCCTGGTGAACACCGGGTTCCCGGTTTTTTATTCAAGAACCGGTACAGGAGGAAATGGCTTGAACATCTATATTGATACCTGTGTACTGCCCCGCTCACGGCTGGAAACAGGAAGAATCTACCGGGAGCGTTTCGGAGAATCCCTGGGCTACGAACTGCTCATGATGTTCGATCTGCCGGACTTTGAGGAAAACCTGAAGCAGAACCTGGATCTGTTTATGAGCGGTCCCCTGATGTTTCATGAGCCGGTATGGGGTGTGGAACACACAGCGCCCCGGGGAAGCAAAGCCTGGGAAGCAGGAATGTATCATTTACAGCTGACAAAACGGTATGCCGGGATCCTGCGTCCGTCAGCCATGGTCTTCCATCTCAACAACGGGCCTGTGATTCCCTGGAAAAAAGAAGAAATGCTCCGGACCGCCCTGGACAGCCTGGAGTACATGCGGGACATGTTCCCCCAGACGCAGATCCTGGTGGAAAACACCGGCATCAGAAGCGACGGAACGATCCTGCTGGATCAGCATGAGTTTACCGAATTGTGCAAAGCCAGGCAGTTTCCGGTACTGATCGATATCGGCCACGCCAATGCAAACAGCTGGGATCTGCGCCGGCTGATTCAGGATCTTCAGGGCCTGATCGGCGGGTTTCATCTGCATAATAACGACGGCATTCATGACCTGCATAACCGGCTGCGGGACGGGACGATTGATCTGACAAGCCTGATCCCGTATATGGAGCAGGCAGCGCCGAATGTGCCGCGGGTCATTGAATACAGCCGGCCGGTATTCCATGGAACTCCGTTGATGGAAGATATCTCCTATCTGCTGGAAATAACCGGAACCGACGGGACGGGATTATCAGAGGAGCGTGAATAAACTTGCTGGCGGAACTGAAAACGGAATGGATCCAGTATATCCTGACCAATATGGAAGACGCCGTCTGCCTTACCGGGATGAACGGGGAACTGCTCTATGCCAATCCGGCTGCGGAAAGGCTGTTCGGTCTGGAATACGGCAGACAAGTAAAAATTTGGGACGCCATTCCCTATGTGGAAGAAAACGACGCGCTGATCCAGCTGTTCATAGACGGGGTTATGGAGAAGAAAAGGCAGCTGCGCTCCCTGGTGAAGTATGTCAACAATGAGGGAGAACAGTTTCAACTGCATGTAACCCTGACGTGCGAATCAAGTGCAGCAGGTATGATTCTGATCGTGATTCACGACCTGACCGATCTGATCAAAGTGCATTCCGCTTTTGCCCGCTACACATCCCCGGAAATCGCGCAGTATGTGCTGACGACACCGGAAGGCGAAAAGCAGGGGGGACAAAAGAAGGAAGTCACCATCCTGATGAGCGATCTGCGCGGGTTTACAGCCATGAGTACAAACATGTCCTCAGACGGGCTGATTACCATGCTGAACCATTATTTTGAGAGTATGGCCGGCGTCATCCGGCGTTTTCAGGGAACGGTCATCGAATTCCTGGGGGACGGGATTTTCGTGGTATTCGGAGCTCCGCATGACCAGCCGAATCACGCAGCGGACGCGGTTTCCTGCGCAATTGAGATGCAGAACGCAATGACCGGCGTGAACGCCTGGAACCGCGAGCACGGTTATCCTGAGCTGGCAATGGGAATCGGGATCAATTCCGGGGAGGTCGTCGTGGGAAACATCGGTTCGGACCAGAAAATGAAATACGGCTGTATGGGGGAGGCGGTCAATCTGGTGGGACGGCTGGAATCCCTGAGCCTCGGCGGGCAGGTTCTCATCTCGGAAAACACGAGAAATATGATCTCCGGAGAACTGGAGATTGCCGAAGAAAAATCTTTCATGCCTAAAGGCGGCCGGGATGAAATGAAATACTTCTGCATTACCGGGATCGGCAGGATCCACAGTACAGACGGCGATCCGGACGAGATCCGGTGGGGGAAACTGGCAGAGACGATACCGCTCCGCTGCTATGTGCTGGACGGCAAGACTGTTACTGAAGAATCCTATGCGGGCGTTTTAAGGGACATATCAGAGGATGAAAAATACGGGATACTGACCGCCAGGTGCAGCCTGAATCCGATGCAGAACCTGCTGCTCCGGATCGGGGACTTGGATGTATACGCCAAAGTCATGGATTGCGGGGAAGGCAGATGCAGAATTGGCTTCACAACCAGGCCGGAAGGTTTCTCAAAACTGATTGAATGCCAGAAAAAACAATAAGCGGATACATAAGGTCGGGAGCTTACCATGCCGGTATCTGCTATGGGATTCTGATACAGACAGAATGATCCATCCGGGAGTTAATGAACCTATCAAACATCAAACAATTTTATACCTGATTCACCCCGGTATCCGGGGTGTTTCGTTTTTATTTGCTATCGATTCAAATTCATTTGATGTTGTCAAAATCGGTGGACACTCAACCAGATGTATGCTACAATCCGTACTGATTTTGATCGGTTTCAACGCGGTGATACCGCGTGAAAATTACATTATTATTTTAAGGAGACGGTAACATGAAAAAGACTCTCGCTATCCTCTTGGCTGCCATTCTCATGCTGGGCTGCATGAGCTTTGCTTCTGCCGAAGCGAAGACCTACAAAGTCGGCGTATCCATCTATCAGTACACGGATAACTTCATGACCCTGTACCGGAACGAAATCGAAGCGTATTTCAAGTCCCTTGAGACGGACGATGTGAAGTATGAGATCACCATGGCCGACGGCAAGAACGACATGGCCGAGCAGACCAACCAGGTCCGTAACTTCATCACCCAGGGCATGGACGTAATCATCCTGAACCTGGTGCAGACTTCTTCCGCTGACGCCGTGATCGACGAGATCGTGGATGCCGGCATCCCGCTGGTACTGATCAACCGTGAGCCCCTCGCGTACGACGCTGACGGAAATACCATCGATGAAGCGTATGAAGGCATCCTGAACAACGACAAGGTGTGCTATGTCGGCGCTGACGCCCGTCAGTCCGGTACCTTCCAGGGGCAGATGGTTGTTGACCTGGAGAACCACGGCGACATCAACGGCGACGGCAAAGTCTCCTACATCATGATCGAAGGCGATCCGGAGAATATTGATGCCCAGTATCGTACCGAGTTCTCCGTGAAAGCGTTGACCGACGCCGGAATCGAAGTTGAATGCCTGGATGACCAGGTGGGCAACTGGGACCAGACCAAGGGCCAGGAACTGTGCGCGAACGCTCTGAGCAAATACGGCGAGAAGATCGAAGTCGTGTTCTGCAACAACGACGCTATGGCGCTGGGTGCCGCAACCGCGATCACCGCTGCCGACCGCAAAGTGGGCGAAGACATCTATCTGCTGGGCGTTGACGCTCTGGAAGAAGCCGTGCAGCTGGTCAAGGACGGCGAAATGACCGGTACCGTGCTGAACGACCACATCGGCCAGAGCCACAAGGCGGTTGACGTTGCTGTCATGCTGCTGAACGGCGAGGCGATCGAAAACTACTACTGGGTTGACTATGTTATGGTCAACAAGGCATACGTGGACGCCCAGTAATCATCCACTGAACCAGATCGGTAATGATTTGCAGGTGGGTGAGCCAGCTCTTGGCTCACCCACCTTTTCGGAGTATAATCAAGATATCATATATAAGCGCTTTTCGATCCGAGCCCCGGGAAGGACCCGGATCGAAGGGCACTGAACAGAACAAGACGAGAGGAGGCATGCCCTCATGTCTGAATATGTGCTGGAAATGACAGGCGTCTGCAAGGCTTTCCCGGGCGTCAAGGCGCTGGACAATGTGGAGTTGAAACTTCGGCCCGGCAAAGTGCACGCACTGATGGGGGAGAACGGCGCCGGCAAATCCACACTGATGAAGTGTATGTTCGGCATATACAAAATGGACCAGGGACAGATCCTGATGGACGGCCAGCCGGTGACGATCAGCGATCCCATGGACGCCCTGAGCAAAGGAATTGCCATGGTGCACCAGGAACTGCAGCCCATTCCGGCCCGCACCGTCGGAGAGAATATTTTTCTCGGCCGCTATCCGATGAAAAAGGCCCTGGGTTTTATTCCGATGGTCGATCACGCAAAGATGTACGCAGATACAGCGAATCTGCTGAAACGGGTACGGATGAATTTTGACCCGAAGCAGAAGGTCGGGGAACTGAGTGTTTCCCAGATGCAGTCTGTGGAGATTGCGAAAGCAGTTTCGGCTAATTGCCGGGTTCTGATTCTGGACGAACCCACGTCATCGCTTACGGCGAATGAAGTGGAAGCACTGTTCCGGATCATTGAAGACCTGAAGGCTGAAGGCGTCGCTATCGTCTATATTTCCCACAAGATGGACGAAATCCTGCGCATCGCTGACGAGGTCAGCATCATGCGGGACGGTAAATACATCGGCACCTGGGAAGCCGGTGAGCTGACCACGGAAAAGATTATTACCCGGATGGTCGGGCGGGAACTGACCAACCTTTATCCGAAACGGGAAAACACTCCCGGAGAAGTCGTTTTTGAGGTAAAGGATTTCACATCCATCAATCCGCGGTCTTTCCGGAACGTCAGTTTCCAGCTGCGCAAAGGTGAGATCCTCGGTGTCGGCGGTCTGGTCGGCGCCCAACGGACGGAACTGATGGAAGGATTGTTCGGTATCCGCTCCCATACAACCGGCCAGATCTTCTATAAGGGAAAGGAACTGACGATTACCCGCCCCAAGGACGCAATTGACCAGGGCGTCGCCATGCTGACGGAAGACCGCCGCGGCAGCGGTATCATGGGCGTGCTCAGCGTGGCGGACAACATTTCCATTGCTTCGCTGAACCGGTATCTGGACCACGGGTGTTTCATCAACGGGAAAAAGGTGGAGCAGCTGGTTCAGGACAACGTGCAGAAGATGAACATCAAGACGCCATCCTCGAAGACGCTGATCAAATCCCTTTCCGGCGGCAACCAGCAAAAGGTACTGGTAGGACGGTGGCTGGCAAACAATCCGGACGTGCTGATCCTGGATGAGCCGACCCGAGGCATTGACGTCGGCGCCAAATATGAAATTTACTGCATCATCGCGGACCTGGCCAAAGAAGGGAAGAGTATCATCATGATCTCTTCTGAGATGAGTGAACTGATCGGCATGTCGGACCGGATCATGGTCATGTGCGACGGCCGCGTAACCGGCTTCGTGGAGGGAAACGAAGCCACGCAGGAAAACATCATGACTTACGCGACGCAGTTTGAATAATCGAGGAGGAATTACAGATGGAAGCAACAAAACAAGCCGGCTTCGGGAAAAAGCTGGTAAAGATCGTTACCCGGAACCCCATCGTCTTCCTGCTGCTGATCGCGGCGATCGTGGTTGGCTGTCTGGTGGAAAACTTCTTCTCCTGGGCGAATCTGACGAACCTGCTCAGCAATACCGCCATCCGTTTTCTGATCGCCCTGGGCGTTTCGGGATGCCTGATTACAAAGGGAACGGACCTGTCCGCCGGCCGCCAGGTTGGCTTCGCTGCGGTTATAGCAGGCATTATGTGCCAACGGGGCGATTATAACGGCCGTTTGTGGAAGTTCCTTCCTGAAATGAATATCGGCCTGGTTTTTGTGGTTGTGGTGATCTTCGGCGTGATCTGGGGTATGATAAACGGCTTTATCGTAACCAAGCTGCATGTACCTCCCTTCATTGCCACCCTGGGTACCCAGACGATCATCTACGGTATCTCACTGGTTATCTCTGACGCTCAGCCTATCGGAGGTTTCCAGAAGATTTACACGACCCTGATCAACGGGCGGATCGGGAATGTAAAAGGATTTCACCTGCCGTACCTGCTCTTTGTGGCAGCGGTCTTCGGCATCGTATTCTGGTTCATCTACAACAAAATGCGCTTCGGCAAATACATGTACGCAATCGGCGGCAATGACGTGGCGGCAGAGGTTTCGGGCGTGAACACCACCCGGACCCTGATGCGGATTTACACCACAGCCGGTATTATGTATGCAGTAGCCGGTTATCTGCTGGCGGCCAAATCCGGCGGCGCATCCGCTTCCATGGGCCAGGGCTATGAATTGGAAGCCATCGCAGGCTGCACGATCGGCGGCGTTTCCACCACGGGCGGTATCGGTACGGTTCCCGGGATCCTGATCGGTGTGCTGGTATTCGAACTGCTGAAGATTATCCTGCAGTTCCTGGGCGTCAACCCGTATTACAACTATGTGGTTCAGGGCCTGGTTATCGTGCT
Organism: uncultured Clostridia bacterium; assembly: GCA_946411525.1. GTDB lineage: Bacteria > Bacillota > Clostridia > Christensenellales > Aristaeellaceae > Aristaeella. The sequence goes on from CAMKEI010000004.1 coordinate 13,788, forward strand.
TGCCGTATCCCTTGACATCCGAAAGTATATCGCGAAGAAATAATCATGACGAACTCAAAAGAAAAGGAGCTTGAACAACGCGAAAAAGCGCTGGAAGCGCGCGAAAAAAAACTTGAACAGCGGGAAAGGGAACTGGGTTTCTTTTCCCAGGCTGTCAGGGAGAAGAAGGAATCCTGGTACGATCATATCCATGTCAGCGTAAAGACCATGGACAAGGTGATCTGGGTTGTATCCGCGCTGCTTGTGATCGTGATTATCCTGATCATCCTGGAAGCTACCGGCATATTCAAGTTATAATCATGGACTGTGCGTACGAAGCGTCTGATCCGTGCGCACAGTTTATTTTTATGAAAACGCCCCATGATGTTTTGCATTCCGGACAGATTAATGTACAATAGCAATTGAAAAAGCAATGGAATGAGGGCAAAGAGAATGAATCCAAATGCGGGCAGATCCTCCATATTCGCGGTTGTCGGCGCTTATCTGATTTACCTTGCATACGGCATGCTGAAAGACATGATTAACCATGTTCCGACAACAATGCCGCAGTTTCTGCTGATTCTGGCCATTGTTCTCTTTACGGGCATAGGAATCACATTACTGATTTACGCCTGGAAACTCTGGAAGAAGGGCAAGGAAGACCAGGACCAGAATCCCCTGGATCTTGAAGACCAGGAAGACAAAGAACAATGTGAAGACGACACCCCGGAAAAATGAAAACGTTTGCCGGGAAAAGTCAGGTGTTTCCTCACTGTTTTTCTATGGTATCGTTTCCGAAATTTGGCAAAATCTATTTACAAACATCGCCTGTAAGTGTAAAATATGGTCAGTTCATTTCCGGATGAGCAATCCGGAAAAAATTAAAAAAAGGAGTGTACCCCATATGAAGAAAATTCTTGCCCTGGTACTCGCTCTGGCGCTGGTTCTGTCCTGCGCCTCCGCTATGGCCGCCAAAGTCGGCGTGTCCATGCCCACCAAAGACCTGCAGCGCTGGAATCAGGACGGCGAGAACATGGAGAAGCTGCTGAAAGATGCCGGCTTCGAAGTTTCCCTGCAGTTCGCCTCCAACGATGTGCAGCAGCAGCTGGCTCAGGTTGAGACCATGATCGACGAAGGCTGCGAAGTCGTCGTTATCGCCGCTATCGAAGGCTCTTCCCTCGGCGCCGCCCTGGACAAGGCCGCTGAAAAAGGTGTCAAAGTTATCGCTTATGACCGTCTGCTGATGGACAACGCGAACGTTGACTTCTATGCCACCTTCGACAACTTCCAGGTTGGCGTTGTGCAGGGCACCTATGTTAAGGAAGCCCTGGACCTCGACAATGCTGAAGGCCCCTTCGTGGTAGAATTCACCGCCGGTGACCCCGGTGACAACAACGCGGGCTTCTTCTTCAACGGCGCTATGTCCGTCCTGAAGCCCTACATCGAGAGCGGCAAGATCGTTGTGAAGTCCGGCCAGACTGCTTTCGAAGAAGTTGCTACCCCCACCTGGAAGACTGAAGTTGCGCAGAACCGCGCTGAAACCGTTCTGTCCTCCTTCTATGCCGATGGTTCCGATATCGACGCGTGGGTCTGCTCCAACGACTCCACCGCCCTGGGCGTAACCAACGCTCTGGAAGCCAACTACACCGGCAAATGGCCCATCATCACCGGCCAGGACTGCGACATCACCAACACCAAGAACATGATCGCCGGCAAGCAGGCCATGTCCGTGTTCAAAGACACCCGGACCCTGGCTGCCCAGGTCGTGAAGATGGTTGGCCAGATCCTGAACGGCGAGACCGTTGACGTGAACGACGAAGAGACCTACAACAACAACGTGAAGGTTGTTCCGTCCTTCCTGTGCACGCCCGTGTTCGCGAGTGTTGACAACTACAAGGAGCTGCTGATCGATTCCGGTTACTACACCGAAGACCAGCTGGCTGACTAATTTCCAAGGTTACACAGTTTAAGATGCAGGCGGGCCCAGCCCGCCTGCATCGTTTAAGGAGAACGGTATTTTCCATCCGAATGAAAGGCTGGAGGAGAACATGGCAAAGATTTTGCTGGAAATGAGGAATATCACAAAGACATTCCCCGGCGTTAAGGCGCTGGACAACGTCAATTTCCAGGTGGAAGAGGGCGAAATCCACGCGCTGGTCGGTGAGAACGGCGCCGGGAAATCCACCCTGATGAACGTGCTGAGCGGCATCTATCCCTACGGCACGTATGAAGGGGATATTGTCTACGATGGAAAAGTCTGTGAATTCCATAACATCAAGGATTCCGAAAAGCTGGGCATTGTCATCATCCATCAGGAGCTGGCGCTGGTGCCGGAGATGACAATCGGTGAAAACATGTACCTGGGCAATGAATGCGGGCATAAGTTCGCCATTGACTGGAACAAAACATATTCCGAAGCTGATAAGTACCTGAAGATGGTAGGCCTTTCCGAAAGCTCCAAGACGCAGGTCAAGGACATCGGTACCGGCAAACAGCAGCTGGTTGAAATCGCCAAAGCACTGGCCAAGAACGCGAAGCTGCTGATCCTGGATGAGCCTACATCCTCCCTGAACGAAGAAGATTCCCGCGCGCTGCTGGATCTCATGCTGGAGTTCAAGAAGCAGGGGATGACGATGATCATCATCTCCCATAAACTGAATGAGGTCGCTTACGTTGCGGATACGATAACGGTGGTCCGTGACGGTGCCACGATCGAAACGATCGATAACAGCGGAGATGAACCGGTCAGCGAGGAACGGATCATCAAGGGCATGGTCGGACGCGAGATCACCAACCGTTTCCCGAAACGGGAAAATGTCAAAGTCGGCGATATCCAGCTGGAGGTGGATCACTGGACGGTCCATCATCCGCTGTATCCCGAGCGTAAGGTGGTAGACGACGTATCCATGTACGTCCGCAAGGGCGAGGTCGTCGGCATCTACGGCCTGATGGGCGCCGGCCGGACGGAGCTGGCCATGAGTATCTTCGGCCAGACCTACGGCACCAATATTACCGGTGAGATGAAGATTGACGGCAAGCCGGTCAAAATCAGAAAAGGCGCGGATGACGCAATCAAACACAAGATCGCCTACGTGACCGAAGACCGGAAAGGAAACGGCCTGGTGCTGAGCCAGAGCATTAAGGTCAATACTTCCCTGGCTCACCTGGACGCGATCTCCAGCAAGACTGTTATCGACGGCGACAAGGAATACGCAGTGGCTGAAGAATACCGGGATAAGCTGAAGATCAAGACGCCTACGGTGGAACAGCTGGTGGGCAACCTCTCCGGCGGCAATCAGCAGAAAGTGCTGCTGGCCAAATGGATGTTCGCCGAACCGGATATTATGCTGCTGGACGAACCGACCCGCGGTATCGACGTCGGCGCCAAGTATGAAATCTACTGTATCATTAACGAGCTGGCCGCGGCAGGTAAGTCCGTGGTGATGATTTCCTCCGAACTGCCGGAGGTGCTTGGGCTGAGCGACCGGATCTACATTATGAACGAAGGAAAGATGGTCGGCGAGATGAAAGCCTCCGAAGCGACGCAGGAGAGTATCATGTCCGTGATCCTTCAGTCAGGAAGGGGTGCATGACGATGGAAGAGAAGAAACTGAACGTTGGCGCTTTTTTCCAGAAGTACACGATGGTGATCGCCCTGGTGGCTGTGGTAGCATTCTTCGCGCTCCGCACCGGCGGCAAAACCCTTTTCCCCGCAAACATCAACAACCTCATCGCCCAGAACGGTTATGTATTCGTCCTGGCATCCGGTATGCTGCTGTGTATCCTGACCGGCGGTAACATCGACCTGTCCGTCGGTTCCGTAGTCTGTTTCGCAGCGGCCATCGGCGCGGTTCTGATGAAGGCGGGCGTAAACATGTGGATCGCCGTCTTCGCCATGCTGGGCATCGGCCTTGCAATCGGTACTTTCCAGGGTTTCTGGATCGCCAAGCTGCACGTACCGGCCTTTATCGCAACGCTGTCGGGCATGTACGCGTTCCGCGGATTCTCCAATGTGGTGCTGGGCGGCTATCAGGTCTCCATCAGCAACCAGACCTTCCTGGATCTGTTCGGCGGCGGCGCCAACTGCTACGTCCCGGATGTGATCCGCCAGATCTTCGGCATGGAAGCCGGGAAGCCGAACCTGACCTGCCTGGCCGCCGGCATTCTGGCAACAGTGATCTATATTCTCATGACCCTGCGGAAGATCCATGTACAGAAAAAGCTGGGGATTCACCAGTCCATTACGGGAACGGCCATTACCACTGCCCTGATTTCCGCGATTATCGTGTGGCTGACCTTCAAGCTGGCCAACCATAAGGGCATCCCAACCGTGCTGATCTGGATCTGCCTGGTGCTGGGCATCTACCAGTACATTACCACCAAGACTGCGATCGGCCGCCATCTGTACGCGGTCGGCGGCAACGAGAAAGCGACGGCCCTGTCCGGCGTCAAAACCCGGAACGTTTACTGGTTTGCCTATGCCAGCATCGGCCTGATGGCCGGCCTGGCCGGTATCCTGACAGCCGCCCGGGCAAGAGGTATCGATCCCACCTACGGCGAAGGCTATGAGATGGACGCCATAGCATCCTGCTTCATCGGCGGCGCTTCCGCCTACGGCGGAATCGGCAAGGTGTCCGGGATGATCATCGGCGCTGTGCTGATGGGCGTTATCAACCAGGGTATGGGAATCCTGGGCGTCGACGCCAACTACCAGAAAGTCGTCAAGGGCATCGTGCTGCTGGTCGCCGTCATCTTTGACGTGCTGTCCAAGCGGCAGAAGCGGTAAGGAAGGAGGATGGCAAACAATGGATAAAAAAGCAATTGTCTCCACACTGAAAAAGAACGCCATGCTCGTTGTCCTGGTCCTTGTATACCTGTTCTTCATGATCCTGACCGGCGGCGGTATCTTCAAACCCACCAGCTTTGCCGCGCTGATCAACCAGAACGCTTATGTGTATATTCTCGGCTGCGGCATGCTGATGTGCATGCTGACCGGCGGCAACATCGACCTGAGCTGCGGCGCGTTCGTCTGCCTGCTGGGCGCGCTGGGCGGCGTGATGATGGTGATCCAGGGCTGGGGCACCGGCATCTCTATCATCCTGATGATCGTGATCGGCATTGCGTACGGCTGCGGTCTGGGTGCCCTGGTCGCCTATGTCCGGGTTCCTCCGTGGATCGCGACACTGGCCGGATACCTGGCCTTCCGCGGCCTGGGTACCGCGATCCTGCGCGCGAATTCCATCACCGGTTCCATCGCACCTTTCCCTGCGGACTTCCTGAACATCTTCTCCGGAAAAGTGTTCAAGACGCCGGAAGGAGAACTGAACCTGCCCTGCCTGATTGCAGGCATTGTCGCGGCGGCGCTGGTCGTGCTGCTGGTGTTCCGCACCCGCGCAACGCGGCTGAAGAAGGGTTATGAAGCGGATTCCATGGGTGCGGCGGCTGCAAAGGGCGGCCTGGGAGCTGCGGCGATCCTGCTGGTGATGTACAAGCTTTCCCTGGCGGGCGGTATTCCCACCGTGCTGCTGTGGGTGGCGGGTATCGTGCTGGTTTATTCCTTTATCACCAGCAAGACCACCATCGGCCGCCACTTCTACGTAGTGGGCGGCAACATCGAGGCAGCGCGCCTCTCCGGCGTCAACACCAAGCGGATCATGTTCCTGGCATACCTGAACATGGCCGTGCTGACCTCCATTTCAGCGATGACCGTTATCTCCCGGTTTACCGCGGCGAACGCGGACGCCGGAAAGAACTTCGAGATGGACGCCATCTCCGCCTGTGTTGTGGGCGGTGTATCCGCCAGCGGCGGCGCTGGATCCATCCTGGGCATGGTAATCGGCGCGACGCTGATCGGCGTGATCAACCTTGGCATGTTCCAGATCAACCTGGACGCGAATTACCAGCGCGTTGTCAAGGGCTTCGTTCTGCTGGCTGCCGTTGTGTTTGATATCCTGTCCAAGAAAAAGCAGCGGTAAGATTTGCTGAACAAACAGGTCCTTCTTCTGTCGGGAGAAGGGCCTCTTTTTTCTCTGTATGGACAAAGCGGAAGAAACCGGATACAATTTTATCCAGAATCAAACAGATAAGAGGGATCAGCATGGAGATCGTTTGCGGACAGTGCGGAAAAACAATCAGCGGAGAGGGCGCGGCTTTCTGTCCTTATTGCGGAGCAAAACTGACGCAGGAGCGGAAGACGCCTGAAACCCGGAATGAGGAAGCGGAACAGGTGGTCCGGAAAGCACTGTCCGTGAACAGCTACCCGGAGAGAAAGAAGATCCTGCTGAAAGGGCTGGAAGCATATCCTGGCAGCCTGGAGATCGCCTGGGAGCTGCTGTTTATCGGCGAACCGGAAAAGAAACGGACAAGGAACATGGATTTTTCCATCATCAAGTGCTGGAATCTGGATGTTTACCGGAATCCCGGGGAGTTTTCCGACGAAAAGCGGGAACGGATGCGTGAACAGCTGTTCAGCGCGCCGGAACTTGTACAAACCCTGAACCGGTTTGATAACCCCGGAGAGAAACAGCAGGAGTACCTGCAAAGATTATGCAGGGAATATGTGGAACTGTTCCTAGAGGGCAGCAATCAGGTTATGGGAAATCTTTTCGGGTTTCATTTTGACCGGAACAAGGAAAAGAAGCTGGCGACACCGGTTGCGCAGATGATCAGCAGGATCTGCGAAGACGAAAAACTGCCCCCGGAACAACGGGAACAGCTCTGGAAAGCATTATATCAGGCGTACGGAACCCGGACCGGCGGCAATATGAAGTATCTGGACGAATTGTTAGACTCATGATTGCATAAGGAACGACTCTATCAGCCCTGTTGCTTCGGCAGCAGGGCCTTTTGACATATCCAGCCAGCGGATCCGGGGATCGCGGCGGAACCAGGTCATCTGACGCTTGGCAAACTTTTTGATGGCGTTTCCCAGTTCCTCCACCATCTGCTCATAACCAATCTTCCCGGTCAGGTACCAGGTCAGGTATTTATATTCCAGTCCAAGCTTGATCAAGAATTCCTCGCTGACTCCTTCGTCAAGAAGCGCGCGGACCTCATCCACCATGCCCTGCCGCAGGCGGATTTCCAGCCGCTCGTCGATGCGCTGCTTCAGGATTTCCCTGGGCCAGGTGACGCCAAGCTTGAGCAGTTCATAACGGGGCGTTTTGCCGGCCGGCCGGTAATCATCCGCTTCCAGTTTTTCCAGGGCGCGCATGACCCGGTGACGGTTATGCGGATCGATATCAGTATCCGGGAGTTTCTGTCTCAGCATTTCATAGAGCTCGGGCGTTTCAAAGGTTTCAAGGTGTGACCGCAGACTATGATCCGGCGCTTTGTCGCTTAAATCATAACCGTCCGCGACAGCGTCCACATAGAGACCGGTGCCCCCGACGAGGAAAGGGAGGCGTCCCCGATCAAGGATACCGTCGATTGCTTCGAAGGCCAGACGCTGAAAGTCCGCCATGGAGAAAAACTCACCCGGAGAGCGCACGTCCAGCAGGTGATGAGGCACGCCCTTCATTTCCTCCGGGGTTATTTTTCCGGAACCCAGATCAAGACGACGGAAGACCTGGCGTGAGTCTGCGGAGACGATTTCTCCGCTGAAACGGGACGCGAGTTCCACACCCAGCGAACTTTTGCCGGATGCATTGGTTCCCTCGATCACGACCAGCTTCGGAAGCACTTTTTTCACCTCGTCAAATATGCTGAAACGATGATATCACAGGGGTCAGAGGCGCGCAAGGGCTGCGTTTTGACAAAATAACGACAGGACATGGCATATTTTGTGCCTGAAGAGCCGGAAACGACACAAAATAAGGCGTTTCAGGGAAAAAAATACTTGACAGAAGGCCTGAAATGGATATACTGAAAACGAAAAATCTTTCAAGGAGGTTTTCCCGCATGAATAAGGGTGAACTGATCGCTGCTCTGGCAGCCAAGACCGAAATGACCAAAAAGGATTCCGAAGCCGCTCTGAACGCCGTTTTGGACGTGATCGCTGAGAGCATGGCCAAGGGTGAGAAAGTGCAGCTGATCGGCTTTGGCACCTTCGAAGCCAAGAATCGTCCTGCGCGCGTTGCCCGCAACCCCCGCACCGGCGCTTCCGTGAAGATCGCTGCCTGCAAGGCTCCCGCTTTTAAGACCGGCAAGGCTCTGAAGGACGCTGTCAACAAGTAATTCGGTTTCATGATTCCCGCAGCCGCAAGGCTGCGGGATTTTTAGTTTCACCAAAGTGAAACGGTTGCAAACGGGTTTTGGTTGTGTTAGACTAACCATAACGTTTTTTCATATGGGAATATACGGGGAGGAATGGCTATGGTCGCCGGAGCAGGCAGAACGCGCTTCCTGATCTGCGCGATGCTGATTCTTACGCTCTGCGCGGCGATCATTGCCGCGGCAATCAGCCTGAACCTTCCGAAAGCCACCGGTAAATCGGTAAAAAAAGACGGCAAGATGATCGTCGACTGCAGCAATATGTCACAGGGCTACATCATGGTCAAAGCAAAAAAGACTTCCAAAAAGCTCAAAATACGCGTTTCCACAGCCGATGAGAAACTGATTTACGGGCTGAACGGCGATGGTGAATATGAAGTGATCCCGCTTCAGCTTGGCAGTGGAAAATACAAAATTGAACTGTTTGAAAACGTAAAAGGGAAAAATTACTCAAATGAAGGGACAATCAAGCTGAGCGTCAAGATGTCTGACGAGCTCAGCTGCTTCACATATCCAAACCAGTACGTCAGTTACAATGAAAACACAGCCTGTGTTAAGTACGCCCAGGATATGTGCAAGGGTATGACCGACCAGGGTGAGATTTTTCAATCCGTCAAAAACTATGTGCTTAAGAATTTTATCTATGACTACATGAAAAGCGCGTCCGTACAGGGCATGAGTCAGCAGATGCCGGATATCGATTATTGCTGGAAGAACAGGATGGGCATCTGCCAGGATCTTTCCGCCATGACCTGCGCGATGCTGCGCGCAGAAAACATACCCGCACGGCTGATGATCGGTACGGCAGGAAACATCTACCATGCCTGGGTAGTTGCCGTGATAAACGGAGAAGAAAAGTTCTTTGATCCCACAGCGGAACTGAACGGGGGCGTCAGTAAAAACGCAACCTATACAACGGAACGATACTATTGAGCGGAAACAGTGAAAGCAACACATTGGAGGGACCATGAAATGGCAGACGGAGCGAAAAAGAAAAAAAAGGTCATGTCTTCTGAAGAACTGAGCAGTTTCTGCGATCAGATTGCCTTGATGCTCAGCTCCGGCATGACGCTCCGGGATGGCATTGAGATGCTGGCAGAAGATGAGCAGAAGGGCAATGACAGAGTGCATCCATATACCAACCTGTACAGGGTGGTGGATGAAACCGGCTCCCTTTATATCGCAATGAAAGAAAATGAAGATGAGTGGCCTTCCTATATGATCGAGATGGTCGATATCGGTGAACAGACCGGACGCCTGGAGGACATCATGATCAGCCTTTCCACATACTATCAGAGGGAAGGCAGGATCCGTTCCGCTGCAGTCAGTGCAATCACTTATCCGCTGGTGCTGGGGATGATGCTGGTGGTAATCATCGGTATCCTCCTCTGGCGGATCCTGCCGATATTCAGCAGGGTGCTTGCCTCACTGGGGGTTGACTCCTCCGGCAGCGGTTCCGTACTGATGAGGGTCGGATCCTGGGCCGGCTGGATTGTGCTGGGCCTGCTGGGACTGATTGTGCTCTGCGTGATCGTCATCCTGATCCTGATGAAAACAAAAATGAAGAATAAAGTCCTGTCGTTCCTGAAAAACCTTTTTCCGCCCGTTCGCCGACTGTCTGAAAAGCTGTCCGCCTCACGCGTGGCAGGCATTCTCGGACTGATGCTGCAGAGCGGTTTTCCGATGGAAAACGCCCTGCAGATGGCGCCCGCCGCACTGGCGGACCAGGAGTCCGTCAACAAGGTCAATTTTATCCGTGAGCAAATGAAGAGCAGGGATCTGACTTTCCAGGAAGCATTAAGTGAAAGCGGACTGTTCGCTGATTTCCACAACCGGATGGTAAAGGTCGGCGCTGCTTCCGGTCATGAACCACAGGTCATGGAAAAGATCGCTGAGATTTATGAGGGACAGGTTGAAGACGGACTGGGCCATCTGATCTCCATCGTGGAGCCTACACTGGTCGCACTGCTGTCTGTCGTCATCGGCGCAATCCTGCTGAGCGTCATGCTGCCGATGGCAGGCGTGCTGGGTTCAATGTAATTTATTGAACGGAACGAACAAGTCGCCGCTGATTTGCAGAATCCGGTCAGAAAGGAGTGAACAAAATGAGAATCAATAAAAAAGACGTCGCCTCGATCCTCATTTTCATCGCTCTGATCCTGACCTTTGTGCTGCTGATCAACGGGATCGCAAACAAGAACAACGGACGGGAGCTGCGGATCGTCCGGGACGCCGTGAAGAACGCCGCGCTGACCTGTTACGCAGTGGAGGGCGTGTACCCGGATGATCTGGACTACCTGCGTGAACATTACAATCTTTCCTACAATGAAGAGAGATTTCAAGTATTCTATGAACCTTTGGCATCGAACCTGATGCCTTCCATTAAGGTCGCAGAGAGGGGAGGGAAAACGGTCAAGTGAGCAGAACGCCCGGAAACCATACCTCCCGCACGATACAGAGTGTTTTTGTGCTGCTCCTGCTGTCGCTGTTTGCCTGCCTGAGCACCCTCCTGGTGACCATCGGCGCTCAGATTTACCGAAACACAGTGGAAACCGGTGAAGAAAACAGCAATTCCCGGATTATGACGGCGGTTGTCCGCAGCGCTGTCTGGGCGGAAGACGGCGGTGAAGTCCGGATCGAGCGGTTTACAGAACCGGAGATGACGGCGCTGACGATTGTCAGCGAGTACGACGGTGAAAAATACTATAAACGGCTTTACTGCGCCGTTGATCCTGATCCGCTGGACGGTGAGCCCAGATCCTATCTGTGGGAGAATTACAGCAGTGAAGAAACGGCGTTTCAGCCTGACTACGGTGAATCCCTTTGCGAGCTGAACAGATTCGAACCCTCACTTGAAGGAAATGTGCTGAGAGTCGATCTTGAATCAGCCAACGGAACGAAAAGCACCATCCGGATCGCCATGCGGACAGGAGGTGCTGCCAAATGAAAGAAGGAAGCCGGGCGAACGCATTGCTGGTCGAGCTGCTGCTGGTTATCTTCTTCTTTATGATTTCCGCTGCGATCCTGGTTCAGGTGTTTGCGAACGCCAGGCTGAAGAGCAGGACAGCAAAGGCGACCAACGCATCCATGCTGGAGGCACAGAATATTGCTGAAGACCTGTATGCGGCAGACGATCCGGAGACTGTGCTGAATGAATACGGTTTTTTGGCAAAAGACCGTGAACTGGTGCTGGAGAAAGACGGATACATGCTGAAGGTCACACTCCGCGAGGAGGAGACGGATTCCGGCATACTGCGCACCTATGATGTTTCCGGAATCGAAGGAGAAAAAACGCTGCTGACACTGCCCTCCACCCGGTATATTCCGAAGGAGGTGAGTCCGTGAGCAGACGCAAAATCGCTTCGGGACCCGGTGCGGCATCCCTGATCCTGATCGTTGTGGTTCTCTCTCTCTGCATGATGGCCATGCTGACACAGATCAGTGCCGGAAATGACTATAACCTGTGTTCCCGGAGCGCGGAAATGGTTCAGCGCGTTTATGAGCTGAACGCACAGAGCGAGCGCAGGCTTGCCGAGCTTGACCTGCTGCTGGTTAAAGCAAGGCAAGAAGCCGGGGACGACATGGATGCCTATCTGCGGAAGATCGAAGAACTCCTGCCGGAGGACATGACGCTTGAAGACGGGGCAGTCACATGGACAGAACCCCTGGACAACCGATATCTGGAATGCACTGTTCAGCTGCTTCCGCCCGGAGAAAAGCAGCGGACAAAATGGATCTCACACAAACTGACGGTGGATGAGCCGGAGGAGGACTGGGAATGATAGATACACTCGACGACATCTTAAGAAAAGCTTTACAGTTCAAAGGATCCGATGTGTTTGTGGTACCCGGTTCACAGATCATGACCAAAGCAAACGGCAAGATGATTCCGATTACTGAGGAGAAAGCTTTGCCGAACGATATCACCGTTCTGGTGAACCGTGCGTACGAACTGGCTCACAGGGACTGCGAAATACTTCATCAGGAGTGCGACGACGACTTTTCCTTCGCAGTGCGGGACCTGAGCCGTTTCCGCTGCAACACATACAGGCAGCGGGGATCGCTGGCCATGACCTGCCGGGTAGTCGCGTTCGGTATCCCGGATTACAAGGAACGCCATATTCCGGAAGTTGTCATGCGGCTGGCGGATCTGCGCAGCGGGATGATCCTGGTTACCGGTCCTGCCGGCAACGGAAAGAGCACCACGCTGGCCTGCCTGGTTGACCGCATCAATTCCACCCGGAACGGCCATATCATCACGATTGAAGATCCAATCGAATTTCTGCATCCGCATAAGAAATGCATTGTCAGCCAGCGGGAGGTTCCCAGCGACGCGTCAAGCTTTGCGCGGGCGCTTCGTGCCGCACTGCGACAGGCACCGGATGTAATCATGCTTGGTGAGATGCGGGACATCGAGACGATTTCGACCGCCATCACCGCAGCGGAAACAGGTCATTTGCTTCTGTCTTCCCTGCACACACTGGGCGCGGCAAAAACGATTGACCGTGTGATAGACGCATTTCCGGCAAACCAGCAGAACCAGATCAGGGCACAGCTGTCCATGGTGCTGCGGGCGGTGGTTTCCCAGCGACTGATCCTGACAAAAGACGGAACGCTGCATCCGGTGTTTGAGGTCATGTGCGTTAATCCGGCCATCCAGAACCTGATCCGTGAAGGCAAAACGCACCAGATCGATAACGCGATCTTCGGCGGCGGAGCTGATATGCTGTCCATGGATACGGAGCTGGCGAGGCTGCTGCGCGACAATAAGATTGATAAAGAGCAGGCGACACTGTACGCAATTCATCCTGAGACAGTGGAGCGTCAGGTGCGTTTTATGAGAAACTGACAGACGGGTACAGTTCAGGTATAAAACAGGATTAAAACGCTGCGAATATACTCCCAAGGAGGAGTCTTCTCCATGATTTCAGGCAAACGCAAAACGGTGGGCGTTTTCCTGTGCAAGGCTTATTCACTGTTTGACAATGCAGTGTATCAGGCATTGGAACAGGAAGCGAAGAAACATGATTTTGACGTCATTGTTTTCACAACCGTGGGCTACTTTTCCAGCCAGAATGAATATGACGCCCAGGAGCAGGGCATGTTTGCGTTTGCCCCCATTGAGCAGCTTGACGGTATTATTGCCGCTCCGGACACCTATGAGATCGAAGGATTCCGTGAGCAGCTGCACAATGAACTGATCAGGCGGGCAAAATGCCCGGTGGTGGCGATCCGCCATCTCGGCGAAAAATATGACTGCGTATACGTGGATCAGGGACTGGCGTTTCGTCCGCTGCTGCAGCATCTGCTGGATTATCACGGACTGAAGCGGATTTCGTTCCTGGCCGGTTACAAAGGACATCCGGACAGTGAGCTGAGACTGAAGGCGTTCCGGGAAGAAATGACAGCCCGAGGCCTGACGGTGGATGAAGAAAAGCAAGTTACATACGGGAATATGTGGCTGAACTGCGGACAGAAAGCCTATGAAGATCTGTTTTCAGATCCGGAAGATACACCGCAGGCTATCGTATGCGCCAACGACTATATGGCTGTCGGCATGATGATGACGCTGCGGGAAAAGGGGATCCGGGTGCCTGAAGATGTGATCGTAACCGGCTATGACAACGTACCGAGCATCGCACTGAACGAGCCGACGCTGACGACGGTGGAGCAGGATTTCACAGAGATGACCAGGATCGCCATGGAAGAACTGGACCGGCAGATCCGGAAAAGGGAAACAGCGGAAACAGAAACCGGGAACAGAAAGATTCCCTTGGGCGGGAGGCTGATCTTTGGGGAAAGCTGCGGCTGCGGCTGCCGCGGGGATGATTACTATGTCAAAATCAGCGCTCAGCGCGGCAGACAGGTGGATATCATGAATACCCGGGAAGTCGGCATGACCTATCTGACCATTGAGATGAACGCATGCGACGACCTGAAGGATCTGCACAGGGTGTTGGTTGACAAGATGAACGATACCCCTTCTGTGAGGGACTACTATCTGTGCCTGTTCGAGAAGGGAAAGGATGACCGCGGGGAACCTGTTTTTGCTGAGGAAATGACCGATACGGCCTGCCTTGTTCACGTTATGCGGGACAGGCAGGACCACGGAATGCCCATGATTACGTTTGACCGCAGCCAGCTGCTGCCGGAAATGGCGGAGCGGACGGACGAAGCGCAGGTCTTTTTCCTGATGCTGCTTCATCAGCGGGAAAATGCGTACGGATACTCCATGTTCCATTATCAGCCTGGAGAAGTGCCGTCCAACTTTTTTCAGCATTGGAATATCGTTCTTTCCGGCGCTTTGAGCAATATGCACAAACGGAACGAACTGATGCTGCTGTATGAAGAGAGAAGACTGAGCAGCATCACGGATGTAATGACGCGCCTGCTGAACCGACGCGGCCTGGAAGAGCAGCTGATGCCGGTCTGGCAGCAGCTGTGCGCGCGCCGGGAAAATGCGGCTTTTGTCAGCTTTGATATGGACTGGCTGAAGCAAATTAACGATAATTACGGCCATCAGGCGGGAGATTACGCGATCCGCCTGACCGGTAACGCCATCAGAAGGGCTGCACCCAAGGACGCCATTCTGGCGCGTGTAGGAGGAGATGAATTCCTGGCTGTACTGCCGAGAGCGAACCGGCAGGACGCTGATCGCTTTATGGACAGTTTTCAGAGAGAACTGGAACTGCTCAACAGACAGGAGGACCGTGCCTTCAACGTGGAATCCAGCTGTGGTGCGGTCGTATTCAAGCTAAACAGCCTTTCCACCATCGAGGAATGCATCCAGAAGAGCGACGAGGAAATGTACCGGGAAAAAGACAAACGGCACGCCTGCAGAAAAAACTGAACCATACACTGAAACAGGGGATCAGATTCAATCTGATTCCCTGATACTGTTTTCCGGGACTGCAAGCAGGTTACTTACTTCTCCGACCCGCGGGAAGGGACGTTACACAGAATCACTGACGAGAAAGGAGGAAGATCAAAGGCAAGGAAACCTTCGGCAATCTCGCATACGCCTTCCAGATCCGTTTCATGGCCGTCCTGAACAGTCTGGATACGGCGGAAGAAGGCTTCGCCTTCCTTTGCTCCGGCGTCCCGCGCAAACAGACGGAAATCAGTCGGACCTCCTGTGTTGTTTACGGCGATGATACAGCGCATGTTCTCATCGAAACGGGTGTAGGCGATCCGGCCGTATTCTGCCAGGAGCGGCTTCAGGGAACCGTCCTTGAGTACGGGCAATTCCCTGCGCAAACGGATCAAATCCCGATGAAGATCGATGAGACTTTGATCCTCATGTCCCCAGGGATAGGTCCGGCGGTTATCCGGGTCAGTCCAGCCGATCTGACCGGCTTCGTCGGCATAATATACGGTCGGAGCGCCGGGCCAGGTCATCTGGATGGTAACAGCTTCCCGGAAGACTCCTTTGTTGATACCGGCACCGGCAGCCGCAGGTCCAAGGGTCGTAATCCGTCCGATCATCCGGTTTGTGCGGGTCAGAAAACGGGAATGGTCATGATTGGAGAGTTCGTTCATGGCGCACATGAGAGAGGGATACTTGAAACGGGCCATCTTATCCATCATGATGCCGAAGAAAGCGGAACCATTCTGATACAGATCATCCCGGTAGGAATCGGAATGCTTTTCCATGCCTGTAAGGAACCAGGTTACCGGCTCCATAAAGGCATCGTAGTTCATGATGGAATCCCATTCATGCCCGTTCAGCCAGGCGGAAGGATCACCGTAGTGTTCCGCAACGATCAGCGCGTCGGGATTGACAGCTTTGACCCGCTTGCGGAAGGTTGTCCAGAAGCGGTGGTTAAATTCAGTGCTGTGACCCAGATCCGCGGCAACGTCCAGACGCCAGCCATCGATACTGTAGGGAGGGGACAGCCATTTTTCGGCGATCCGGTAGATCTCCTCGCACAGATCCGGAGAACCTTCGTAATTCAGTTTGGGCAGGGTGGAATAGCCCCACCAGCCTTCGTACATTGGACTGCGGCCGTTGCTGGAATCGTTGAAATGGAAATAGGAACGATAAGGACTGTGTATGCTCTGGAATGCGCCCGGCTGAAAACCCGCTTTACCCAGATAGATACCTTCATGATCCATCCATTTGTTGAAGGAACCGCAGTGGTTGAATACGCCGTCCAGGATAATACGCATACCGCGGCGATGGAGTTCCTGACAAAGCGTGGCAAACAGCGCGTCGCTCTTCTCAAGATTTTCCATGCTGGTAACTCGGCGGATATATTTCGGCGCATATCCGTTATGTTTCTCCCAGGCCTGCATGACATGGTCCAGATCATCGGTAATGACGCCGAAGTGAGGATCAATATGTTCATAATCCTGACAGTCATATTTATGGCTGGAGGGGGAAACGAAGATCGGGTTCAGATAGAGCACTTCGATGCCTAGGTCCTGAAGATAGTCCAGTTTGTCCAGGATGCCCTGCAGATCACCGCCGTAGAAAGCGCGTATATCTGTATCCGTAGGCGTCGCGTCCCAATCGGAGATGTGCTTGGAATGTCCGACGGTGTAATAGTATTCATTGTCCACCACGTCGTTGGACGGATCGCCGTTGCAGAACCGGTCAGGGAAAATCTGGTACTGGACCGCGCCTTTTGCCCAATCCGGAACATGAAAACCGGGGATAAAGCGGAAGGCGTAGGCCGGGTTAAAATCAGGCGTATTATGCTCATCAGCGCGGACGCCGCTTTTATCGTAGGCAATTCTGGTTCCGTCCTTACAATAGATCAGGAAACGATAAATGACTTCACTTTCACTGCAGATGATGCCGGCCTCATAGTAGTCGAAGAACTCGTCGCTTTTTTCCCTGAACATCATGGTTCCGACGGTCAGGGATTCAAAAAGCAGGATAACGCGTTCAGCACTGTCCCGGGCGACCCGGAGACGTATTTTGACGGAATCACCGCTGTCCGGTTCCGAAGGGAACCGGTAATTCGGCGATTCATCACTGAAGACGGCGGAGAGGATGGTATGACTGACTGCCATGGAAGAACCTCCTGAAGGATTCGATCAATAACAATATTATAGACCAAACCCGGTTGCGGTGACAAGAAAAACAGACTGAATCAACGGAAAACACAAAGTATGGACATAAAAGCGGAGGAGCTGACGGAGAACTGGACATACAGACGAAAACCGGATAAAATAATATAACTCATTCGAAAGGAAAGGAAGACGCGGCATGGATCCCAAGCTGAAGAAAGGCCTGAGCGCCCTCCTCATTGCGCTGTCCGTAGCCGCGGTTTTTTGTATTGCTTTCGGAAATCCGGAGCTGAGCAACGCATGGGACGCGCTTCGAAGCCTGGACACCCGATGGATTATCGGGCTGTTTTTCTGCTGGGCCGGCTATGCTTTTTTTGACGTGCTGGGAACCTGGTTCTGCCTGAAAAAACAGGGCTTTTCTCTCGGGATCGGAACGGTGCTCAGCATTACCCTGATCGGGTTTTATTACAGCAATATCACTCCGGGAGCCAGCGGAGGACAGCCGATGCAGGTCAACTCCCTGCGCAAGGCCGGCGTTCCGGTAGGGAACGGCACCACAGCCGTAACCGTTCGCCTGATTGCCAATCAGTTTATGGTCTCCATGCTCAGCCTGGTTTTTCTCCTTCTGAACCGGGACTTTGTCTATCAGCAGCTTCAGGGAGCAATCTGGTTCGTCCGCATCGGCTGGATCATTAATTTCGCAGTCGTTCCGCTGGTGCTTCTTGCCGCGTTTCAGCGCAGGCTGATCCGAAAGATTGCCTCCTGGCTGATCAGCCTGCTGTCAAAACTCCGGCTGATTAAAGACAGAAACGATGCCGCAGTAAAAACCAATGAAGTGCTGGATACATATCATACGGCGATCCACGATCTGTTCTGCTCTCCGGGTCACCTGCTGATCCAGTGCCTTTGCAGTGCTGTCAGCCTGCTTGCGCTGACCGGATCCATCGTTTTTGTGTATTATGCTTTCGGCCTGTCTGGTACTTCCTGGGACCGCCTGCTGACCCTGAGCCTCCTGCTGTTCATCAGCGCCAGCTATACGCCGCTGCCCGGCGCAAGCGGCGCCCAGGAAGGCGGTTTCATGTATTATTTCAATGGAATCTTCCCCGGCGGAACGAAAGGACTTGCGTTACTGATCTGGCGATTTTTCACCTATTATCTGTTCCTGTTTACAGGGATCATTACGGTTCTGGCGGAACGATACCGGTTATGGAGAGCCCAAAATAAAAAAGATTGACAGCTATCATCCGTTGTGCTATTATTGTTAAGCTGTCACGGACAGCATGTGGGCTCGTAGCTCAGCTGGATAGAGTGTTTGACTACGAATCAAAAGGTCGTGGGTTCGAATCCCGCCGGGCTCACCAACAGAAAACAGCCTCCTGTGCGGGGGCTGTTTTTCAGTACATTTATGATATTAATACAGATCACAGGGCCGGAAGGACCGGAAGAGAGGCTGCGATGGGTATTCGGATCGAGGAGCGAAAGGGACTGTTCTCCCTGGAGACAGCACATACACTGTATCAGATGAAAGCAGACGAAACAGGCGTGCTGCAGCATATCTGGTATGGCCCGCGGACAGATACAGACATGAGTTACCGGATCCGTACTGTGAACCGGGGATTCTGCGGCAATCCCTACGAAATGCAGGACCGTCCGGATTATTCCCTCGACACGCTTCCTCAGGAATACTCCGGCAGCGGCGCTGGTGATTATCGCTCATCCGCGCTGGAAGCAGAAAACCACGACGGCAGCATGAGCGTGGACTGGCGATATGCAGGGTATCGTCTGCTGAAAGGCAAGGTGAAACCGGAAAGACTGCCCGGCCTACGCGGAAACGAGGAGACGGACGGCCTGGAAATCACTCTGGAAGACAAGGCAAACGGACTGACCGTTTACCTGACATACTGGCTGTTTGACAGATACGATGTGATTGTCCGAAGCGCCCGGATTGAAAACCGGGGAAGTAAAGGAATCATCCTGAGGAAGGCGGCGACGCTATGCGTCGACTTTCCGTACGGACAGCAGGACGTTATCCACTTTCACGGCCGTCACGCCATGGAAAGAATTCCGGAGAGAACAGGAATCCCCACAGGCGGACGCCTGGCCTTCGAATCATGCAGGGGGATGAGCAGCCACCAGAGCAACCCCTTTATCATCCTCTGCGATCCAAATACAACAGAACGCAGCGGCATGTGCTACGGTTTTATGCTGATGTATTCCGGGAACCATCTGGAAGAGGTTAGCAGGGACCAGACCGGGAGCACCCGGGTGGTATGCGGGATTCATCCGGAAAAATTCAGCTGGAAGCTGGAACCGGGGGACAGCTTTCAGACGCCGGAAGCGATTCTGTCATGCAGCATGGAAGGACTGAACATACTGAGCCGGAACTATCACCGGGTAATCCGGGACGAGGTGATCTCGCCCAGATGGCGTAAAGCAAGGAAACCGGTCCTTGTGAACAGCTGGGAAGCCTGCTATTTTGATTTTAACGCAGACAAACTGCTGGAACTCGCGCGTTCCGCCGCAGATCTGGGGATGGAGATGCTGGTGCTGGACGACGGATGGTTCGGATGCCGGAATGACGACACAACCAGCCTCGGAGACTGGTTCTGCAATGAAGGGAAACTTGGCTGCAGTCTGAAGGAACTGGCGGAGCGAATCCATTCGCAGGGATTGAAATTCGGCCTGTGGCTTGAACCGGAAATGATCAGTCCGGACTCAGACCTGTACCGGGCGCATCCTGACTGGGCTTTGACAGATCCCGGGCGGAAACCAATGGTTTCCCGCCATCAGCTTGTGCTGGACATGGGCAGGCAGGAGGTCCGGGATTATCTTTACGACAACATATCCACCATCCTGAAAGAAGCACGTATTGAGTATATCAAGTGGGATTTCAACCGAAGCATGGCCAATGTTTATTCACGCGCGCTTCCGGAGGATCGCCAGGGAGAAGCCGCGCACCGTTTCATGCTCGGGACATACAGCCTG
The DNA here is from genome assembly GCA_946411525.1 of uncultured Clostridia bacterium. Lineage (GTDB taxonomy): Bacteria > Bacillota > Clostridia > Christensenellales > Aristaeellaceae > Aristaeella. The sequence continues at coordinate 33,978 of CAMKEI010000004.1, forward strand.
CTGGAACGCCTGACGAACACGTTCCCGGACGTAATGATTGAAGGCTGTTCCGGCGGAGGCGGACGATTTGACGCAGGCATGCTGTATTACTGTCCGCAGATCTGGTGCTCGGACAATACGGACGCCGTGGAACGCCTTGAGATCCAGAAAGGTACTTCCTACGGCTATCCGGCCTGTACGATGGGTTCACATGTATCAGCGTCTCCGAACCATCAGACGGGCAGGACCATTCCGCTTGAGACCCGCGGGATCGTCGCACAGGCAGGGACGTTCGGATATGAACTGGATCCGGCAAAGCTGACAGAAGCAGAAAGAAAAACGGTGAAGTCACAAATAGCAGACTTTCACCGTTATGAAGAGCTGATTGCCTGGGGAGACTATTACCGGCTGGATGAGTCGGAAAGCGACTTTACGTCCTGGATGTTCGTTTCACCGGACCGCAGCAAGGCGCTGCTCAGCATAGTGGCTACCCATGTGCGCGCGAACGGACCGTTCCCGTTTGTCCGGCTGCAGGGACTGGATCCGGAAAAAACCTATCGAAGGGAAGACACGGGGGAACATATGACAGGCGCCGCACTGATGCACGGCGGAATCAGTTTCCCGCAGTTTACAGGTGATTATCCTGCAATACAAGTCTGTTTTTCAGCAGCAGCAGACTGATCAATCATCTGACTCCGGGACGGAGTAATGGGGCATTATGATGCCTTCCTGATCAAACCGGGCTTTAATCCGAGTGCGGATTTCCCGCTCAATCCGCCAATGCTCGCCAACTGGACAGACAACAGCGACCTGAAGCCTGACGGAGTTTTTATCAAAAGCAACGATGCTCATTACATCCGGAACAGTATTGATGCCGTCCACTTCCCGGGCGGCTTTTTCCATTTCCTCCCGCACCATGGCGACCAGGTACTCCTGGTTCGCCTCATAGGGACAGGGAACGTTGACGATGGCCCGCTTGAAATTCCTGCTCATGTTTGAAATCGTGCGGATGTCGCCATTGGGAATGATACAGACATTACCGTTATAATTCCGGATGGAGGTAGTACGAATCGTTATGGACTCCACTGTGCCGTCCACACCGTTGATACTGACCAGGTCGCCGACAGTCATGGAACGCTCGCTCCAGATAAAAAGACCGGACAGAATATCCTTGACCAGCGTCTGCGCACCGAAGGCGATTGCGATACCGACCACCCCGGCAGCCGCAAGCAGGGAGGTAACATCCACACCGAAAAAGTGCAGGATCAGGGCTGCTATAATAAAGAACATGATATAGCTGAAGACGCTTGAGATGATGGACCGGAAGGTCTCGGAGCGCCTGGCAGCGACAGGGTTCTTTTTCCCATTGCGACGGGCAAACCCGGCGATGATCAGTTTTCCGATCTTCAGAACAATCAGGCCGACGATCAGAACGGCACCCGCAATCAGGAGGCGGCTGATCACCTGCGGGAAACGGTCCAGCAGATTACCGGCGCTTTCGGCAGCAGAACTGACGGTATCCTTCAGATCGCTGGCAACCTGAGCACCCACCCCAGGTATGGGCGTAGGAGTAGCTTTCCTGGACGCGGTCAGTATAAATGTATCCAACATAATAAACCTCCGCATGATCATCGCATCCAAGCCGGATGCGGAACCATATTTTATCCGGTTTTTTGCTGTTTGTCCAGTTTTCAGCGGAGCGACGGCGCTTTTCAAACAGGGGAGATGCATGATAGAATACGAAAAGACCGGACGAACAGAAGACAGGAGGGCTGCCGATGGACCCGGAACAGACGAAACCGACCGTCAGCGTGGTGATTCCCGCTTATAACGCTGAAGGAACGCTCCGACAGATGCTGGACAGCGTTTTCAATCAGACATGGCGGGAAATGCAGATCATCCTGGTCGATGACGGCAGCCGGGACAGAACGCTTGAGATTGCCCGCGAAGCTGCGGCGGACGATCCGCGGCTGACGGTGATCGCTCAGGAAAACCTGGGGGTTTCCGCAACCCGGAACGGCGGAATTGCCATATGCAAAGGGAAATACGTTCGGTTTGTGGACGCAGACGACACTTTGCCGGCGGAATCAATGGAACGGATGGTGCGACGCGCCGAGCAGGACGGATCGGACCTTGTGATCGGCGGATATGATCAGTATTTCGGAGAAAAAAAGAGTTACCATAACCTGGCGGCACGAAATGATACTGTTTACTGCGACCGGATCATGGATCACCTGTGCGGGCATGCGAATTCCTACTTCTACGGGGTCCTGTGGAACAAGCTGTTCCTGCGGGAAACGATGGAGCAGACAGCATGCCGTTTCCAGGAAAAACTGACCTGGGGAGAAGACTTCGCTTTTGTGATGGATTATCTCGCCGGAGTCAGACAGATTTCCTTCATGAACGAATCGCTGTATCATTACCGCCGGACAGCGGGAAGCACTTCCGTGCAGCAGGTCATAGACTGCGTTAAACATCCCATAAGGAATATACAGATCAAAAAAGAACTGTACAGTCATCTGAAGGGGATGTATCAAAAACGGGGAGAATATGAAAAATACCGGAAGAGACTGTGGATGTATCTCTTCCGGGTAGGACTGGGATAATGACAAAAGCAGTTCACGGAGCGGACTGCTTTTTTGCTGCAGTTCCCGCCAGGGCAATGGCGGCGCCAACAACAGCTATGGCCGCGGCGGTCAGCATGGTTGATTTCACACCGACGGTATCGAACATGCGTCCGCCGATCAGACTGGCCAGCACAGAGCCGATGGTCGTCATACTGAAAGCAAGGCTCTGCGCTTTTGCCGAATCTTTCGCGGCAACCTGACGATCGGCATAACCGACAATCAGCACTGTATAGAGAGCGTAACTCGGAGCCTGGAGAATCCGGGCGGCAAAAAACAGCGGGATGGTCGGCGCAAGCGCGTAGGCTAGAATCTTGATTATAAAGAAAACAAAGGAGAGACGGATATACTGCACTGTGGACCAGCGCTTCGGAAGCCGGGACGCAAACATCATCACGGGCACTTCCGTGATGGCTGTGAAAGCGGCGATATAGCCCATAACCGCTGTGTTTCCGCCCAGTTCGACAACCTCGTTGATCAGGAAATTGCCGTCCATGTTATGCGCAATGAAGATGATAATCGTACCGAAGAGCATGAGGCAGAACATTCTGTTTTCCCGGATAAAGACAGAAATGGAAGAGGATTTTTCAGATATGAGGATTTCCGCAGGCGGCATAACCGCTTCCGCGCCGCGGAGATCCCTGTCAACCAGCCGGTTGCCAAATAACTGCAGTAGAATAACTGCAAGACCTGCTACAGGCAGAGAGAGATGTCCCCACCTGGCGGTGATAATCCCAAGCAGAGTGCTCAGGATCACGAAGGAAAAACTGCCCATGGACCTGGCAAGACCGAAGTTCAGCGGCGCCTTCGCCCGTTCCAGCCGTACGCACAGATCCAGATTGACTGCATTGACCGGCATCATGGCAGCTATATAGAGCACATAACACGCTGCGGTCAGCATGTCATGACGGGGATGCACCCGCAGCAGAATGAGCAGCACAACCTGCACAGCCAGCAGCACATTGACTACCGCGGCATGACGAATGTTCCGGTTACGGTCGATCATAGCACCGAGTACCGGACTGAGCAGCGCACCGCCCACGTTTCCAAACGCAAGGATCAGCCCAAGCTCTGTGTTGGAGCAGCCGACTCCTTTCAGATAGACAGCGGCATAGGCAGTCACCACACAGAAGGCCATCCAGAAACCGCCGGTGATGATCATGTAATGGAACGTAACCGGAGAGATTTTCTGCTTCATTTATTACTCCGTTTTTTCCGCCAGCAGGCAGAATTCGTCAATATCTTTTCTGATGACTTCCAGACTGGAGCGCCAGAAAGCAGAATCGCGCACGTCGATCCCCACACTCGCGGCAACCTCCGCAACCGGCGCGGATCCGCAGGACCGGAGCAGACGGCAGTAATCCTCCGCAAAAGCAGGACCTTTCTCCAGGTACCGGGCGAACACGCCTTTTCCGAAGAGAAGGCCGAAGGCATAGGGGAAATTGTAGAAGTTGTTTCCGGATGAATAGTAGTGGCTCTTGCAGGCCCACATATAGGGATGCCGGACTTCCGGATCAAGTCCGTCGCCGTAACTGGCTTCCTGAGCCCGGAGCATTGCTTTTTTCAGCTCGTCGACACTCATGGCATGGTCTTCCCTTGTTTCGATGACTTCCTGCTCGAACAGGAAACGGCTGTAAATGTCAACCACAGTCTGGGTTGCTTCCATCAGACCGTTTTCCAGGAGATACAGCCGTTCTTCCGGACCGCAGCTCTTCAGCGACTGCCAGCTGAGCATGGTCTCGTTGAAGATGCTGGCTGTTTCCGCCAGCGGCATCGGTTCGTCGGTCATCATATAGGGAAGCCCCGCCATACAGCGATTATGCCAGCCATGGCCGAGTTCATGTGCCAGGGTGCTGACATCGGAGAAACTGCCCTGGAAGTTGGTCATGACCAAGCTGCGGTCCGCGAAATGCACACCGGAGCAGAAAGCGCCGCCGGTCTTGCCGTCCCGGGGATAGAAATCGATCCACCGCGCGTCGAAGGCGTTGCCGATGAAGGCGGCCATCTCCGGTGAGAATTTGCCCATCTCCCGGATCAGAATTTCCCTGGCTTCCTCCACGGTATATTTCCTTGTTGTTTTTCCGACAGGCGCAAACAGGTCATAGAAGGGGAGACCGTTTGTGTGGCCCAGCAGGCGGGCCTTGGTCTTCAGGTAGCGGCGGAAATGGGGCAGATATTCGCGGATGGCCGTCCACAGGGCATCCAGCGTCTGCCGGTCCATCCGGCTGTCAGCAAGGGTCATGTCCAGTACAGAATCGAACTTCCTCGCCTTCGCGAGCGTACGGGCTTCCATCTTGATGCTGTTCAGGCAGTAGCTCATGGGAAGCTCCATCTTCGCGTAGGAAGCGATTTCCGCTTCATAGGCGTCCTTCCGTACGGCGGGATCAGGATCATATGCTTTGCCGCGGACACCGGCCAGGGGAAGCTTCTCATCCCGATAATCGACAACCAACGTGGAATCCAGCTTGTCCCGCAGCTGGCTGAACGCTTCGCCGCCCGAAAGCTGCATCTGCAGGATCCAGGGTTCGATTTCCGGCGCAATCAGATGCATTGATTGCTCTTTCATTTCGCGCAGGGCGAAACCGACCGGACGAAGGATGTCGGAAGAGCTGATCAGCTGCCCGAGGTCTTCCGTTTCAGCAACGAAGCGGGCAAGCGCTGAAGAACTGAGCTCCAGCTCCGTGAAGGCGAGAGACAGCTGATCCATGGCGGCGTCTGCCTGTTCATTGGCAGCGTCCACGGCGCTTGTACAGTAGATGAAATTGGCCAGACGGTCCACTTTCGCGCTGACCTGTTCGGAATGCGCGACTGCCTGCTCGAGCCTGGCCAGCCTGGTCAGGGATTCATCCTGCAGCAGGGCGATTCCGGTCTGCGCGTCGTCCTTCAGGGAAGCCAGGTCAGCTTTGAACCGATCGTCATCAAAACCGGGGTATAGGCAGGAAAGATCCCATCGGTCATATTTCTGTTCCATATTCAATTCCTCCGTTTATCAGAATCCGAGATTATCATTGACGAGGATTACATGGATGCGGCCGGCGTGCCGGCTGAACCGGGTAATCAGGAACTGGCAGCAGATGGTATCCGGGCTTTTACAATCCATACACTTGCCGGTTTTGGCACATGGTGTGGAAAGGCCGAACCGCTGAACGTTTACAGGTGCGGCGACATTGCGGGCGCGCTTCATGGCACTGTCCAGGTCACTGCAGACTTTGTTCATTCCCGCGATGAACAGCACCTGTTTCGGTCCCTGGCAGATGGCGGAGACACGGTTCGCGTTCCCGTCGATGTTGATGAGAATTCCGTCGTCTGTCATTGCGTTCACGCCGGACAGGAAATAATCCGCGTCATAGGCGGCGAGCATGGCTGCCCGTTTGTCAGACGTGGCGTCCCGGTCAATAAAATGATAGTTGCCCTCCTTTACGGCAGAGACGAGCCCGATTTCGTGCGCGCTCATGGCGCCGCCCATTGTGACGGTACTGCCTTCAGGTATCAGACTGAGCGCGGCCTTCAGCGCCTCTTCCTTTGTGGCCGCATAATATCCTTTCATGTTACGGGATTCCAGACCTTTGATAACCTTCTGCGCAAGCAGTTCGTTGCGCATGGATATGATTTTGTCCATTCTGATACGTCCCTCCGTGTTTTACTCTTTACAGCGATGATAACAAAAAAGAACCTGACCTTCAAGCATGAAATGAAGATCAGGTATTTATGAGTCGGGATAACTGATTATTTATCGAAAGCAGGGGGTACCGGTTTGGTGATTTCCTGCAGCCGTCTCTGGCGGCGGGAGAGCATTTCAGCCGATTTGGCCTGAATGTCGCCAGCCCTGGTCAGCGCCATCTTGGTCAGGCTTGGGCCGATCAACTCATATATCAATACAGAGAAAAGCACGATGTTACGGATCAGCGTGCCTTCCGACCCGCCGAGCACCCTGTAGGCTGTTGCGCACATGCCCAGCGCGACGCCTGCCTGGGGAAACAGGGTGATGCCCAGGTATTTCCGGACCGGGCCGGGACTCCCCGCCAGGGCGGATGACCAACCGGCACCGAAGTATTTGCCCAGGGAACGGGTGAGGATATAGACCAGACCGATCAGAACGACAGAGATATCCGCGAAGACGCTGAAATCAAGCGCCGCACCACTGAGCACGAAGAACAGGGTGATGGCCGGTCCGGACCAGCGGTCCGCCTGCAGCATCAGGTCCTCGCTGAGAGGACAGAAGTTGCAGAAGACGGTACCCAGCATCATGCAGACAAGCAGGGAAGAGAAACCGAAGGTGAACGCACCGACAGAGATGATATACTGGCTGACCGCCACGGTCAGCACTACACTGCCGACGATCAGGGCATTCCGGTTGCGGTGGGAATGGAAGAAGCGTTCCAGCCAGGTCAGGATCATGCCGACCAGGCCGCCAAAGGCCAGCGAAAGTACGACTTCTCCCAGCGGCTCCAGGATCAGCGCGGCCATATGGGTCGAACCGCTCTTCATGGATTGCGCGATTCCAAATGAAACCGCGAAGATAACCAGGCCGACCGCGTCGTCCAGCGCGACGACCGGCAGAAGTACGTCAGTGACCGGACCTTTGGCTTTGTACTGACGGACGACCATCAACGTGGCTGCAGGCGCGGTGGCTGCTGCGATCGCACCCAGTGTGATTGCGACCGGCATGGAAAGCAGATCAGGCATGATAAAATGCAGTGAAACCAGGGCGATATCCACGAAAACAGTCGCGGTTACGGCCTGCAGGATACCGATGATGACGGCCTGCCTGCCGGTCTGTTTCAGCGCGGAGAGACGGAATTCATGACCGATGGCAAAGGCGATAAACCCCAGCGCCACATCGGAAATCATGGACAGGGAGTCCACCTGTTCAGCAGAGTTGAAACCAAGCCCGGGAAGCCCGAGACGTCCCAGGACGCAGGGACCGATAAGTATGCCGGCGACCAGGTAGGCGGTCACGTCAGGAAGGTGGAGTTTGACAAAAAGCCGTGTCATCAGCAGACCGGCGAAAAGCGCGACAGCAATCAGCAGCAGGGTTTGCATAAAGGGTTTCCGCTTCCTTTCAGGTGGTTTTTTCGCACGGGGGAGATTGTAGCACTGTTTCCGTGAAACTACAAGGGAAATCCTTGCTACAGGATTGCAGAATATGGTAAAATATCCTGGATAAGAGCAATCCGGAAGGGGAACTGAACAATGGACATTACGAAAGATATCCGCTATATCGGCGTGGATGATCATGATATCGACCTGTTTGAGGGCATGTATATCGTGCCGGAGGGCATGGCTTATAATTCCTATGTGATCCTGGACGACAGGATTGCGGTCATGGACACCACGGACCGGCATTTTACCGATACCTGGCTGGCGAACCTGGAAGCGGCACTGGCCGGACGGAAACCGGACTACCTGATTGTGCATCATATGGAACCGGATCACTCCTCCGGCATTGAAGCGTTCGCTGAAAAATATCCAGACGCGAAGATCGTGGCGACAGCGAAGGCCTTCACGATGATGAAAAACTTCACCGGCAGGGACTATGCCGCACGCGGAACTGTCGTGAAGGAAGGGGACAAGCTTGAACTGGGCAGTCATACGCTGAAGTTTATCACCGCGCCTATGGTTCACTGGCCGGAGGTCATGATGAGCTACGACGAACAGGACAAAGTCCTGTTCAGCGCGGACGCCTTCGGAAAGTTCGGCGCGCTGGATGCGGTGGACGAGGAAGGCTGGGCCTGCGAGGCACGGCGGTACTATTTCGGGATTGTCGGCAAATACGGCGCGCAGGTGCAGACGGTGCTGAAGAAGGCCGCGGCGCTGGATATACAGATCATCTGCCCGCTGCACGGGCCGGTGCTGCAGGAGGATCTGGGATACTACCTGGACCTGTACAACACCTGGTCTTCCTATGGCACAGAGACAGAAGGCGTCGCCGTTTTCTATACGTCTGTCTACGGCCATACAAAGGCTGCCGCGGAACTGCTGGCTGAAAAGCTGAAAGAGATGGGCTGCCCGAAGGTCGCGGTCAGCGACCTGGCCAGGGACGACATGGCGGAGGCTGTGGAGGACGCCTTCCGCTACGGGAAGATTGTGCTGGCCACTACCACCTACAACGCTGATATATTCCCGTTCATGCGTGAGTTTATCGAGCATCTGACGGAGCGCGGATACCAGAACCGGCTGATCGGCCTGATTGAGAACGGCAGTTGGGCACCGACCGCAGCAAAAGTCATGAAAGGCATGCTGGAAGGCTGCAAAAACACCGCTTTCGCAGGAACGGAAGTCAGGATCCTGTCCGCTATGACGGAAGAAAACAAAGCGCAGATCGAACAGCTGGCAAAAGAGATGCTGTAAGCAACAGACTATAAAAACGGGACTGCAGCCGCAGCCCCGTTTTTTCTTTTTCTTTTCTTATTTTCTCATGTGATTGATATCCACCAGCTCCGTGTTCTGCAGGGAGAAGCGGGAACCGAGGATGTCCATGAGGGCGTTGGCGGTGTCCAGGGAGGTCATGCAGGGGATGCCGAGCACCATCGCCCTGCGGTGGAGCAGGGTGTAGTCGCCCACGGTGTCGTCCTTTACAGCTCCCGTATAAATGATATAGTTGACGGATCCGTCTTCCATGAGTCCGAATATTTCATCACTGATCTTGGGATCCTTCACCGGGGTTACACGGATGCCGACGGCGGATATCGCCCGGGCGGTATCCTTGGTGGCATAGACGCTTATTCCCAGATCATAGCAGCGCTTCGCTACGGCAATGGCATCCGGGAAATCTTCATCCTCAACGGACAGCAGGACGCCGTTATGACCTTTCTCACGCGCGGTCGGCAGATGGAAACCGGCGGCGGAAAGCCCTTTGAAGAGCGCTTCCGCTTTGGTGATGCCGATGCCAAGCACCTCGCCGGTGGATTTCATTTCCGGCCCGAGAATGGAGTCGGCGTCGTTCAGCTTCTCAAATGAGAAGACCGGCACCTTGATCGCGCAGTACGGAGGAGCCGGATACAGCCCGGTACCGAAACCGAGATCCGCCAGCGACTCGCCGAGCATCACGCGGGAGGCCAGATCCACCATGGGAACGCCTGTGACCTTCGAAATATAAGGTACGGTGCGTGACGCCCGCGGATTCACCTCAATGACATACAGTTCATTGTCATAGATCAGGTACTGGATATTCACCAGGCCTTTCGTGCCCAGGGCCAGAGCCAGTTTGGTGGAGATGTCGCAGATTTTCTCCTGGAACTTTTCCGTGAGGTTGAAGGGCGGATAAACAGCGATGGAGTCGCCGCTGTGGACGCCCGCGCGCTCAATGTGCTCCATGATACCGGGAATCAGCACATCCTTCCCGTCAGAGATGACATCCACTTCCAGCTCGATCCCGGGAAGATACTGATCCACAAGCACGGGGTTCTCAATGCCTCCGGAAAGAATCCGGGTCATATAATCCACGGTCTGCGCTTTACTGCGGGAGATGGTCATGTTCTGGCCGCCGATGACGTAAGAAGGGCGCAGCAGCACCGGATAACCGAGTCTTTCCGCCGCGGCAACTGCTTCCTCCATCGTACGGACGCCCATGCCGCGGGGACGGCGAATGCCAAACTGCTCCAGGAGCTTATCAAAGCGTTCCCGATCCTCAGCGATATCGATGGATTCGGCGCTGGTTCCCAGGATGTGTATGCCCCGGGAATCCAGGAACTTGGTCAGCTTGATGGCGGTCTGTCCACCGAAGGCGACAACCACCCCCACGGGTTTTTCCACAGCGATGACGTTCATGACGTCTTCCGGGGTCAGCGGCTCGAAATACAGCCTGTCCGCAGTGTCATAGTCGGTGGAAACGGTCTCCGGGTTGTTGTTGATGATAACCACATCATAACCGATGCGCCGAAGCGTCCATACACAGTGGACGGAGGAATAGTCGAACTCGATCCCCTGACCGATGCGGATCGGACCGGAACCCAGAACGATGACCACAGGCCGTCCGGAACGCTTCAGGCTCCGTGATTCACAGGCTTTATCCGTGCAGGAATAGAAATACGGCGTTTCCGCGGCGAATTCCGCACCGCAGGTATCCACCATCTTATAGCTCATGGTCCAGCCGGGAACTTCCTTCGCGCCGGTTATTCGCCTGACGGCAGCGTCCGGATAACCCATGCGCTTGAAAATCTCATAGTCGCCGGGCTGCAAGCCTTTGCCCTCAGTGCGCATTTCCAGTTCCGCCATAGCGCGGAGGCGACAGAGGAAGAACCGATCGATTTTGGTGATGTCAAAAATCTCATCCACGGTCAGGCCTTGTTTGAGCGCTTCAAAGACAGTAAACAGTCTGCGATCGTCCTGCCTGGCGAGCCGCTCGCGGATCGGCTCATCCGTCAGCGGCGGGGCGTTCAGCGTATCCAGGGATATTTCTGCGCCACGGACAGCTTTCATCAGGGCTTCCTCAAAGCGCTGGCCGATGGACATCACTTCGCCGGTGGCTTTCATCTGGGTGCCGAGACGGCGGGAGGAACCGTAGAACTTGTCAAAGGGCCACTTCGGGAACTTGACGACAACATAGTCGACGGTAGGCTCAAAGCAGGCGCAGGTTTTACCGGTGATATCGTTGGCTATTTCATCCAGGGCATAGCCCAGGGCGAGACGGGTTGTGATCTTGGCGATCGGATAGCCGGTGGCCTTGCTGGCCAGGGCAGAGGAACGACTGACACGTGGATTGACCTCAATGACCGCGTATTCAAAGGAATCGGGATTCAGGGCAAACTGACAGTTGCAGCCGCCGACAATGCCGATCGCGCTGACGATGTCCAGCGAGGCACTGCGGAGCATCTGGTATTCCTTATCCGACAGAGTCAGGGCAGGGGCAACGACCACGCTGTCGCCGGTATGAATTCCTACGGGATCCACATTTTCCATGGAGCAGACGGCAATGACGTTGCCCTGCGCATCCCGCATGGTTTCAAACTCAATCTCTTTCCAGCCGGATATACATCTTTCCACAAGGATCTGGGTAATGGGGGAGGCGTCCAGTCCGGCCCGCGCGATCTGGCGCATTTCCGCTTCGTCCGAAGCGATACCGCCGCCGCTGCCGCCCAGGGTATAGGCGGGACGTACGATGACAGGGTAGCCGATATCATCGGCGGCCTTCAAAGCGTCCTCCAGGGTTTCCGCGATCTCGGAAGGAACGCAGGGCTGGCTGATGGACAGCATGGTGTTCCGGAACTTTTCCCGGTCTTCCGCCTTCTCAATGGCTTCGATGGGCGTGCCAAGCAGACGGACGCCGAACTCCTCCAACGTACCGTCGCGACTCAGCTGCATGGCCAGGGTCAGGCCTGTCTGGCCACCGAGACCGGCGATCATGCCGTCGGGCCTTTCCTTTTCGATAATGCGGCGGACAGTGGCCGCGTTCAGCGGCTCCAGATAGATTTCGTCCGCCAGATGCTGGTCCGTCATGATCGTCGCGGGATTGGAGTTGACCAGTACTACGTTGATTCCTTCCGCCTTCAGCACGCGGCAGGCCTGAGCACCGGCATAGTCGAATTCCGCTGCCTGACCGATGACGATCGGACCGGAACCGATGACGAGGACTTTGCGGATGGAGGGATCCTTAGGCATTCTGAATTCCCCCCTTTACCATGTTTTCAACAAAGCGATCGAACAGGATTGCTGTATCCCGGGGGCCGGAAGCGGCTTCAGGATGGAACTGAACGGTAAAACACTTCAGATCCGGATAATCCATTCCTTCGCAGCTGCCGTCGTTGGCGTTCCGAAAAGATTCTTTACCGATTCCTTTCAGGGAATCCGTGACGACCGCATAACCGTGGTTCTGGGAAGTGATATAAGTCCGGCCGGCGTTCAGGTCCCGCACCGGCTGGTTGCCGCCGCGATGACCGTATTTCAGCTTGATCGTATCTCCGCCGAGGGCGAGAGCCGTCAGCTGATGTCCCAGGCAGATACCGAAGACCGGTTTTTTGCCGATCAGCTTCTTCAGCTCCGCGATACAGAAGTCATTCTCCTTCGGATCTCCGGGACCGTTGGACAGCATGATGCCGTCCGCGCCGGAAGCAAGGATGGTCTCCGCGGCGGTCCGGGCAGGCCAGACCGTAACGGAACAGCCCCGTTTCTGTAGACTGCGGATGATATTGTGCTTCGCACCGTAGTCAATCAGGGCTACGCGGCATATTTCCTCTCCGTCAGCCGGGCAGGTATAGTTTTCATTGCTTGATACGGAATCCACGGCGTCCTTTACGGTAAAGGCACGGATTTCGCTCAGATCTGACGGCACTTCATCGCAGATCATGGCGTTCATGACGCCTTCCTCCCGGGTGATACGGACGATCTCCCGTGTATCCACGCCGCACAGGCCGGGGATGCACCGGGCTACCAGATAATCGTTGAGCGGATAGGCGGAGCGGAAGTTGGAAGGTGTATCACACAGCTCCCGGACGATATAGCCGAAAAGCGTGCTGCTTCCCTCAAAATCCTCTTCGATAACGCCGTAGTTACCGATCAGCGGGAAGGTCTGGGTGACGATCTGGCCGAAATAGCTGGGATCGGTCAGGGTCTCCAGATAGCCCTCCATGCCGGTGGTGAAGACCAGTTCACCGATCCGGTCAATATGGGCACCGATGCGTTTACCCTCAAAGACAGTTCCGTTGGACAGTACCAAATATGCCATAGGGACCTCCGAATTCAGAATTCATAATGATCATGGCCTGCATGCTTCTCTGATGATCTCCGCCGCTTTCCGGAGGAGTTCGTCCGGGATGTTCAGGGCGGGAAGGAGACGGACTTTGTCCTTCGCGGTGAGACAGAGGACGCCGTTTGCCATGCAGGCAGCGACGACTTCCCCGGCGGGTTTTTCCGTCTTCAGACCCAGCATCAGGCCAAGACCCGAAACGCTCTCAATGCCGGGAGCGCCTTCAAGCAGGCTCCGGATCAGTTCGCTCTTGCGGGTGACATCCGAAAGGAAGCCGTCCGTCAGACGTTCCACGACAGAGAGCGCGGCGGACGCGGCGACGGGATTTCCGCCAAAGGTGGAGCCGTGATCCCCGAAGGAGAACACGTCCTTCACTTTTTCGCCCAGCAGGGTAGCGCCCATGGGCAGGCCGCCGGCGAGTCCTTTCGCGGTGGAGACCACGTCCGGCTGCAGTCCATAGTTCATATAGGCATACATTTTACCGCTGCGGCCGTTACCCGTCTGAACCTCATCGACCATCAGCAGGATATCCTGTTCCTTCAGGAAGGCAGAAAGCGCCTTAACGAATGCCGGATCAAGCGGAACCACGCCGCCCTCGCCCTGCACGCACTCGATGAGCACCGCAGCAACGGTTCCGTCCGCGCAGAGCCTTTTCAGCGCTTCCATATCCCCGGCGGGGAAGGATGCAAACCCAGGTGTAAGCGGCTGATACAGTTCATGATAGTGCTCCTGACCGGTGGCTGACAGGGTCGTCAGCGTCCTGCCGTGGAAGCTGTTCTCCAGGGTAACGATGGTGGAACAGCCGGGGCCTTTGTGTTCCGAAGCCCATTTCCGGGCTGCTTTGATGGCGCATTCATTGGCTTCGGCACCGGAGTTTGAGAAGAACACTTTTGCCATTCCCGTCTTTTTGCACAGCGCCTGCGCCAATCTGGCACACGGTGCGGTATAATACAGGTTCGACATGTGCTGAACGCTGCGGATCTGCTTTTCCACGGCAGCGACCCAGATGTCGTCGGCAATCCCGAACGAAGTCACGGCAATACCGGAACCCATATCGATATACTCTTTTCCGTCCACGTCCGTAACAAGAGAACCTTTCCCGCTGACAATTTCCACCGGGAACCGCTTGTAGGTGCCCGCAATGTAGGTTTGATCCAGTTCGAAGGTATTCATACAGAAACCACCTTTTTCATTCATAATTGTTCATGAAGAGATCTTATTCCCAACCCTTTTGACGGTCGTCCACGGCTTCGCCCCTGGAGACCATGGTGCCGGCGCCTTCGTCGGTCAGAAGCTCCATCAGGATGGAATGGGGAACGCGGCCGTCCATGATGACCACGTTGCGGACGCCTCGGGAGAGCGCTTTTGCGCAGCATTCCACCTTCGGGATCATACCGCCTGAGATGATGCCGTTCTCATACAGGGAAGGAAGCTCCTGCAGGGTGATCTCCGGGATCAGGGTGGAAGGATCGTTTTTATCTCTCAGCACACCGGCGATATCCGTCATCATGATCAGCCTTTCGGCACCGAGCGCGCCCGCGATGTACGCGGCGGCTGTGTCGCCGTTGATATTGTAGGCGTTGCCGCTCTTGTCGCAGCCGACGGTTGAAACAACGGGAATATAGCCCCGGTCCAGCAAATCCGTGACAGGCTGAATGTGCACTTTCTGGATCTCACCGACATAGCCCAGACGTTCATCCTTGACGCTGCACTGGAGCAGCCGCCCGTCCATTCCGGAGAGACCGACGGCGCGGCCGCCTTTCATCTCCAGCAGGTTCACCAGCGTCTTGTTGATCTTGCCTGCCAGAACCATCTGTACGATGTCCATGGTCTCTTTGTCTGTCACCCGCAGACCGTCCACAAACTCCGGCTTTTTGCCGAGCCTGTCCATCAGATCGTTGATCTCCGGGCCGCCGCCGTGCACCAGCACGATACGGACGCCGATGAGCCATAAAAGGACGATGTCCTCCATGACCTGCTGCTTGAGCTGATCGTTGATCATGGCGTTGCCGCCGTATTTGACGACGACAACTTTGCCGTTGTAGCGGCGAATGTAGGGCAGGGCGGCAGTCAGGACCTCCGCTCTTTCCATATTGGTCAGATCACTGTGCATGGCGTTTCTCCTTCTTGTCAGGTCCGGTAATCCCCGTTGATTTTTACGTAATCATAGGTGAGGTCACAGCCCCAGGCTGTAGCTTCCTCCTGCCCCATGTTCATATCGCAGTCAAAGTGCACGTCGTGCTCCGAAAGAATCTCCAGCGCCTTGTCCTCATCAAAAGCCTGGACGCAGCCGTCCCTGTAGAAGCAGACGGATCCGGATTTGCCGGACATGGTGATGACGATGCCGGCCGGATCAAAATCCACGCCGGCGTAGCCCAGCGCGCAGAGCACACGGCCGCAGTTGGCATCCTTTCCGTAGATCATGGCTTTGACCAGGCTGGAACCGGCGACGGAACGAGCGAGCGTGCGGGCATTCTCCCTGGTATCCGCGTTGACAACCCGGATTTCCAGCAGGTGAGTGGCGCCTTCGCCGTCGGAAGCCATGAGCACAGCCAGGTCGCGGCAGACGCTGAAGAGTGCGGCACAGAAGAGTTCGTATTTTTCGTCTTCCGCCGTAATCGGATCATTTCCAGCCAGACCGCTGGAGAAAAGGAGCAGCGTATCATTCGTGCTGGTATCGCCGTCCACTGTGATCATGTTAAAAGTGTCCTTAATCACGGCGCTCAGGGCTTTCTGCAGCAATTCCTGCGCAATGGCGCAGTCTGTAGCCAGATAACCGAGCATGGTGCACATGTTGGGATGAATCATACCGGAGCCTTTGCTCATTCCGCCGAGGCGGACAGTGACGGTTCCCTCGCCGGAAGCGGCGGGAAGATCGAAGGCCACCGCGAATTCCTTATTGACGGTATCGGTGGTCATAATCGCCTTGCTGGCCAGCGTCGAGGCTTCGGCGGAATCAGAGATCAAACCGGCCATGACGGTAACTCCGGCGGTAATCCGGTCGATCGGCACATTCGGACCGATGACGCCCGTTGAACCAACCAGAACGGAATCAGCGGGAATACCAAGCACCTTCGCGGTATGCTCCGCCGTTTCGCGGCACAGACGCATCCCCTCACTGCCGGTACCGGCGTTAGCGATGCCGGTATTGACGACAACCGCCCGGGCTGGTTTACCGTTCTTAACAATTTCCATATCCCAAAGTACGGGAGCGGCTTTCACCCGGTTGGACGTAAAGGTGCCGGCGACCGCGCAGGGTACGTCCGTAAAGAGAAGCGCCATGTCCCTCCGGTTCTGATACTTGATACCCGCTTCACAGCTGGCAGTCTTAAAACCTTTTGCCGCGGTGAACCCGCCGGTGATTTTCTGAATCTTCATCATTCTTCTCCTGTGATAAACTGTGTGATATTTTCTTCGTTCAGGACGAACTCATAATAGTTGACGTTGGTTTTCCTCGTCCAGCCGATCTTGTTCCAGAAAGCGTTGCCGGCCTCATTGGTGGTAAAGGCGATGAGGGCGACCTTGTTGATGCCCATATACCGCAGCTGATGCATGCAGAATGCGACCATCTGGGTGCCGATGCCGCGGCGGCGGTATTCCTTCGCGACGCATACATGATACAGAGCTCCCTGGCGCCCATCCGATCCGCAGAGGATGGACCCGACGATCCGGCTGCTGTCCCGGGCGACCACGCTGGTGGTGGGGTTGCGGGCGATAAACCGTTCTATATCCTCCCGGGAGTCGTCCAGTGCCCTGATACCGAACCCTCGGATGGTCATCCACAGCGCGCGTACGTCATCGTAATCCGCCGGCGTCATCGGGACAATGTGTATCTCCGATAATTGCTGATTATCATTCATAAAACTCATCCGACCAATCCCGTATTTTCGTCCAGACCGAGGACGAGGTTCATGTTCTGGATCGCCGCGCCGGAGGCACCCTTGCCGAGGTTGTCGAAGCGGGAAACCAGAAGAATCCGTTCTTCATTGCCGTAGACGGAGACTTCCAGGTCATCCCGGCCGGCATAGGCGCAGCCGGAAAGGAAACCGTTTTCGTCAGATCCTTCGGCAAAGCGGATCAGCCCGCCCTGATAATACGCCCGGTAGATTTCTTTGATCTCCTCCGGCGTGGCGGAGGTGTCCGCCGGGGTCAGGGGTACGGTTACTTCCATACCGGCGTAATAAGGAGCCACGATGGGGCAGAAGACGGGGGCGTGGTCCAGACCGCAGACTTTCGACATCTCAGGCAGATGCTTGTGGGACTGGCCGAGGCCGTACTGCCGCGGCGCCAGATACAGCGGATCCATCTCCGGGGATTCGTACTCGGCTATCATCTTTTTCCCGCCGCCGGAATATCCGGTCAGGGAAAAGCAGGAAAGCCGCGCATCCTTCTTCAGCAGGCCCGCGCTGACCAGTGGGGCGATGAGGGAAATAAAACCTGTGGCATGACAGCCGGGATTGGCGATGCGCTTCGCAGTTTTCAGCTTTGCCCGCTGCCCGGCCAGCTCCGGCATGCCGTAGACCCATCCTTCCGCTACCCGATGGGCAGTGGACGTATCAATCACGACTGCATCCGGGCCGGTGACAAAGGAAGCGGCTTCTATTGCCGCCGCGTCCGGCAGGCAAAGGAAGGAAACATCCGCGCTGTTCAGTGCGTCCGCCCGGGCGGCGGGATCCTTGCGCATTTCCTCCGGCAGGACAATCAGCTTGAGATCCTTCCGGTCGGACAGCCGTTCCCGGATCCGCAGGCCGGTGGTTCCGGCGCTGCCGTCAATAAATACTCTGGTCATAGATTACCCCGATTCTGCGATTGCCGTTACCAAAACGCCCAGAGCACTTTGATGGCTGCAGCCTGGCAACTGTTAATCAAATCAAAGATTTGGACAACCGCGTAACAATTCAGAATGATGAATATTCCTCCGTGCGTCATAATACCAAACTATCCCGCCTATGGGGGCGGGAGGTTTGGAACGGTACTGTGATAAAGCTTATTTCTTTTTGTTTGCGGCATCGACCAGCGCCTGAACCTTGGTGGGCAAGCCGAACAGGGTGATGAACCCCGCGGAATCCTTCTGGTTGTAATCACTTGCACCGAAGGTGGCGATATCCTCAGAGTAGAGGGAATAGTCACTCCAGACGCCGGCCTTGATGATATTCCCCTTATAGAGTTTAAGCTTTACCTTGCCGGTGACCTTCTCCTGGGTCTTGTCGACGAAAGCAGAAAGCGCTTCCCGAAGCGGAGAGAACCAGAGACCGTTGTAAACCAGTTCCGCAAAAGTGATAGACAGTTTCTGCTTTTCATGCATGGTCAGCTTGTCAAGACAAACCGATTCGAGTGCCTCGTGGGCCTTGTACAGGATGGTACCGCCGGGAGTTTCATATACGCCGCGGCACTTCATACCGACAAGCCGGTTTTCCACGATGTCGATAATGCCGATACCGTTGGCGCCGCCGAGCTCATTCAGTTTCAGGATGATATTTTTCGCGGACATCTTTTCGCCGTCAAGCGCGACCGGGATGCCCTTATCAAACTCCAGGGTGATATAGGTGGGAGTGTCCGGCGCATCAAGGGGAGATACCCCCATCTCGAGGAAGCCGGGCTTTTCGTACTGAGGCTCGTTTCCGGTGTCCTCCAGATCGAGACCTTCGTGACTGAGATGCCAGAGGTTCTTGTCCTTGGAGTAGTTGGTCTCACGGGTAATCTTCAGCGGGATGTTATGTGCCTCGGCGTAGTCGATCTCCTCGTCCCGGGACTGGATATCCCATTCCCGCCAGGGGGCAATGATGGGCATGTCCGGCGCAAAGTGCTTCACGGCCAGCTCAAACCGGACCTGGTCATTGCCTTTGCCGGTGCAACCGTGGCAGATGGCGTCGGCACCTTCTTTTTTCGCGATCTCCACGAGGCCTTTGGCAATGCAGGGCCGCGCGTGGCTGGTGCCGAGCAGATAATCCTCATAGACGGCGCCGGCCTTCATTGTCGGGATAATGAAGTCATCCACGTATTCTTCCGTCAGGTCCAGAATGTAGAGCTTGCTTGCGCCGGTTTTAAGCGCCTTCTCCTCCAGACCGTCCAGTTCCGTACCCTGTCCCACGTCGCCGGAGACGGCGATGATTTCGGGATTGTTATAATTCTCCTTCAGCCAGGGGATGATGATGGATGTATCGAGACCGCCGGAGTAGGCGAGGACGACCTTTTTGATATCAGCTTTATTCATTGGGGAAGCCTCCTTCTGCATGATTATGCAGGCAATATACACCCCTAAAAAGAGTTTGTCAATAGGAATACAATAGAAAATCAAAGAAAAAGTTCTAAACATTTATTATGCATATATGCATTATATATGAATTTTATATGATAATGATGAATATTCGGAATCCGTTTATACTGCCGGGAACGGCAGATATCCATTGGAAGGCCTGCGTGCTTGTGAAGGCAAGAAATGTATGATATACTTTTCAGGACAATCAAAGGGGGAATATCCATGATACGACGCATTACAGCGTTGCTTTTGTTTCTTGTTCTGGCTGTACCGGCCGGAGCGGGTTTTGCGGAGGAATACGTTCCGACGGATCAGTGGGAACCGCCTGTCATCGATGAAGAATATGCGCTGGCAAACGCCCCGTATCTTCTGGTGCTGAAAATAGCACAGGAAGAAATCGGATATGTTGAAGGACCGCATGAGGATGAAACCAAATACGGCGAATGGTTCGGAGACAGGCTTACAGCCTGGTGCGCAGAATTCCTGACATGGTGTGTCCATGAGGCAGATGAGCGGTACGGAACGAATCTGATGGACAATGTATACCCGTATTACGGAAGCCCCAAGAATGGCGCTCCATGGTTTATCCAGCGGGAGAGATTCATTACATCCACCAGCAAACTGCCGACCAATACCGGTGAAATGATGTGGCTGATCGGAGCGGACCGTTTCCTGAAAAACAAAGAATACACTCCTCATGTCGGGGACTATATGTGGATCTCATACTATTCTCCCAAAAAGGGAACGGACCATGTGGCTATCGTCGAGGGAGTGTCCACAGAGCCGGACGGCAGCCACCTGATCCACGTGATCGAAGGAAACAATCCGGACAGTGTTCAGCGGAACACCTATAAACAGACATGGAAACTGATATACGGCTACGGATCGCCGGTCAGGCGCGCCAACCGGATCATCCGGAAGTGGAACCGTTCCGACGATTGTAAGGCTGTCATGGCGTTTCTGGTACAGAAAGGCTTTCTGAAGGAAGAACAGATGAGTGATCAGTTTACCGAGAAAGGCTACGAGGCATTAAGAAAGTATCAGAAAGAGAACGGAATCAACGCCACGGGCAAGGTGGATATTGAAACACGGGCGTTTATGGAACAGGATCCGGATTTTATCAGGATTCTGGCTGAGAATCAGAGATAAGAAAAAGTCCTTGCATATCTTCCGGAGCTATGCTATAATCCCTTTCGCTGACCGTATGGGATTATAGCTCAGTTGGTTAGAGCACCACGTTGACATCGTGGGGGTCATAGGTTCGAGTCCTACTAATCCCACCAGCGAGAACCCTTGTAAATCAAGGGTTCTTATTTTTTGCTCTGACCAGATCCGACATGCAAAGGCTGAATTTTATCCATTTTTTGGTAAATGGAGCACGGATGGAGCAAACGCGTCGGCTAGAACGCTTATATATTGGGCGTTTGCGGGTTTGTAAGATTGATTTATAAATTCTTCGGAATATGGGTTTAATGCGTTCAAAAGATTCTGATGTTTCATGACGCCCTGGTGCCTGGTGACCGCATAAACGGTTTCCACCATTCTTGTGTCGGCATGGCCGAGAAGATCTGCCACCTGAGCTGAAGAAAGATTTGCTTCATTCAGCTGGGTGCCGAAGGTGGCACGCCAGTCATGGTTGTTGTAAAGTTTGTAGATTCCCAATGCCTTGAATGCGTTTCTGTAGGTCCTGCGTAGTGTTGAGTAACTGCAGGGCTCTTCTGGGTCGCGTCCATGGATGATAAAACCTTTTTCCTGACGCAGGGGCTCCAGAATCATTTTGAGCGCATCCGGAATAATGAAGTCACGGTTTATTTCCTGCAAATCGATTTACGAAGGCATCAATTACAACTGCAAAAAACTCTCTTTGTTAAAAATGATATCGTCCACCGGCAACAGAAAAGCAAAAGAACAGGTATCAGACTGAAAACACAGTTCCGGATACCCAATTCCGTCATCCAGGAAACAAAAATCAAATACTTGCTGTTGAGCAAGCAGTTTTCCCATCTTCATGCATTCTCTGAATTTCTTGATTTCAAACGTTTGCATGGCGACAATGAGAACGTTTGCAATTATTTGACAAAAGTAAATTTCAGAAAAGAACGCCAAATGCTATTGACAATTATTGGAATCGGTGGTAATTTATGTATCGCAGGAAACAAATAAATGAATATCCTTAGGAGGCATTCCGATGTACGCACATCTTCTTCAGCCGGGGAAAATTGGTTCTTTGTATGTAAGAAACCGTGTGATTATGGCTCCGCTTGGATCCCGCCTGACAACGGAAAACGGCGCTGTAACGGATGATATGATTGAGTTTTACTCCCAGCGTGCTCGCGGAGGAGCAGGCGTTATTGTAATCGAAGCGATGGGAATTGAATATCCCCAGGCAGTCGGCAAGCCGAATCACGTCCGTTTTCATGACGAGCGATATGTCCCGGGCCACGCAAAGCTGGTTGAAAAAATCCACGAATGCGGCGGAAAAGCCTTTGCAATGCTCTGGCACGCCGGCATCAACAAGGGATGTCTGGAAGGAGTGCAGCCCGTCGGACCCTCCGCGATCCTGAACCCCAACACCGGTATTGTTCCGCATGAACTGACCGTGGATGAAATCCATGAACTGGTCAATAAATTCGGGCAGGCAGCCGCCCGCGCAAAACTGTGCGGATATGACGGCGTCAATGTACACGCTGCCCACGGTTACCTGCTTTCCTCCTTTGTATCAGCAGCCACCAACCAGCGTACGGATGAGTACGGCGGCAGCTTTGAAAACAGGATCCGCTTCCCCCTGGAAGTGCTGGCCGCCATACGCCGGAATACAGGGAAGGATTACCCGGTCGTTTTCCGCATCAACGGAAGCGATTTCATCGACGGCGGAATCACGCCTGAGGAAGCGGCAGCTTTTGCGGAAGCGCTGGAAAAAGGCGGTGTGAATGCCATTGACGTATCCGCCGGCGTTTACGGAAGCATTGATACCATGATCGAGCCGATCCAGTATGAAGAAGGCTGGAAGCTGTATCTTGCTGAAAACATCCGGAAGCATGTCTCCATCCCCGTATTCGGCGTCGGAGTCATTCACGATCCGGCGAAGGCGGACAAAGCGATTGCTGACGGCCAGGTGGATTTTGTCTGCGTCGGCAGGGAACTGCTTTGTGAACCGCAGTGGGTCAACAAGGCTGCCGCCGGAGAAACGCATTTTGTCAAATGCATCGGCTGCAACTCCTGCTTTGAGCGTATCGGGAAAAATCTTCCCATCCGCTGCGCCGTGAACGCGCTGGCCGGGCGGGAGCTGCATACTCCCCGGCCCGCAGAAAAGCCGCTGAACATTGCGGTTGCCGGAGCAGGACCTGCGGGCATCACCGCAGCCGTCACGGCGGCAGGGCGCGGCCATCACGTTACACTGTTTGAAAAGGAAAACCATATCGGCGGACAGCTGGTGCTTGCCGGCGCACCGCCCCGAAAAGACAAAATTCTGGAATATATCGGGTATCTGCAGGAAGAGCTGAACCGGTCTGAAGTGGAAGTGAAGCTCTGTCATGAGTTCACCGTGGAAGACGCCCGGTCCTTCGACCGTGTGATTGTGGCCGCAGGGGCACACTGCAGAACGATTCCTTTAAAAGGCAGCGGCTTTGAATACATGACTGCCTGGGACGCCCTGCAGAACCGGTCTTTCTCCTGGGACAGCAGAAATGTGCTGCTCATCGGCGCCGGCAGCGTAGGCTGCGAAACTGCACTGTATATCCGGGAGCACGGTGCGGCGAGTGTAACTGTCGTGGAAATGCGGGAAAAGATTGCGGCGGATATGGACAACATCAGCCGGATGAAACTGCTGCATGAGCTGGCGGAATGCGGGGTTCGCACCCTGCCTTCCACCGTACTGGATCATATGGAAAACGGCATGGCTTACCTGTCCGGAAACGTAGGGGAAAAGATCCCGTGCGACACGGTGGTCGAGGCTGTCGGCGCCGCTCCGGATCGGGAGCTGTGCGACGCGCTTTATCAGAACGGCATCCCGTTCATCAACATCGGCGATGCCGCATGCATTGGTAAAATCGGGGAGGCAGTCCGTGGAGGATTCGACGCGGCAGCGACGATCTGACCATCGATGCTCACCGATTACAATAAAAACAAAGGAGAAAGGAAAAATGAAAAAGCTCGTATCACTCTTACTCGTCCTCATGCTGTCCATGGCCGCGTTTACCGCCCTGGCAGATGAACCGGTCAAAATCGCGCTGACCGCGCCGCTGACCGGCAACCTGTCCCAGTACGGTGAAAGCTTCCAGAACTCGGTAACACTGGCCTGCAAGCAGTGGAATGACAAAGGCGGCGTCCTGGGCCGTAGCGTGGAACTGGTGATTGAAGACACCGCCGGAGATCCCGCGCAGGCTGCCACGGTTGCTCAGAAGATCGTAAGCGACGGCAGCATTTTTGCCGAAGTAGGCGATTTCAACACAGCCTGCTGCATGGCTGCACAGCCCATCTATGCCGGTTCAGAAATGCTGCAGGTTTCCCCCACCTGTTCTGCCGTCAACTTCGCCGTCGGCTCCGAATGGTCTTTTGAATGCCTCGGAACCCAGGATGTACAGGGCGAATTCATGGCAAACTGGGCATATGAAAACGGCGCCCGCAAGGTTGCGGTTCTTTACCTGAACAGCGACTGGGGCATCAGCGTCGACAACGGTTTTGCGAAGGCTTTCAAGGCCCTTGGCGGCGAGATCGTCATTGAAGAGCCCTACAATGACGGCGAGACTGACTTCAGCGCTGCGCTGACCAAGCTGCGCGAAACCGAACCCGACGCGCTGTACATTGCCTGCTATTACAACGACGGCGCTGCCATCAATATTCAGCGTGAAGTACTGAACTGGGATATCCCCGTCTATCATCCCGGCACAGTGTATTCCACGGACTTCCTGTCCATCGGCGGCACGGCTGTGGAAGGCGTCCTGACAAACGTCGGTTTCTATCCGGACGATCCCACCCCCGAAGCGGCTTCCTTTATCGCCGAGTACAACACCCTGTACGGCAAGGATCCCGATTACTACGGCGCCTGTGCCTATGATGCTTTCAACGTTCTGATGGAAGCAATCGAGCGCGCCGGTGAGCTGGACACACACAAGGTCCGCGAAGCGCTGGCAGCCACGGACGCTCATCAGGGCGTTTCCGGCAGCATCACTTTTGATGAAAACGGCGACGCCCGCAAGAGCTATATCAAACTGACCATTGAGAACAACCAGTACAAGGTGGTTCGCTGATGCTTACGGGGAGAGGCGGATATCAACCGCCTCTCCTCTGTTTCCGGCTGTTGCCGTACACAGCGGATAATTGCCGGCACTGTCTTCACTGCGGCTCTATATGCAATGGAAAGTCGGTGGATATTATATGACGATGATTGTTCAGCAATTGGTCAACGGCATTACCCAGGGCGGTCTGTACGCCCTGCTGGCCATTTCCTATTCGCTGGTTTACGGCGTGATGAGCCTGGTCAATTTCTCGACCGGTTCCATCTATATGCTTGGAGCGGTAGGTGCCTGGCTGCTCTGCAATTACCTGATTTCGGACTTTTTGCTTTCCCTGGTCGTGGGATTTGCAGTAGGCTTTGCGCTTGCCTTTATACTCGAAAAAATAGCATTCAAATCCATTCGCGGCATCAGCCGGATTTCCTCCCTGATCTGCACGATTGGGTTTTCCCAGATGCTCAATGAGCTGACGGCTCTGTTGTTCGGAAAAGCCACCAAAGGCATGCCGTCTTTTTTCTCGGAAAAAGCGTTTGAAGTGGTTGGCGTTACAATCAGCTGGCTTCAGCTGATTCTGATGCTGGCGGTGGTTGTTGTGCTGGTTACACTGCAGCTCTTTGTCTATAAGACGAAGATGGGACTGGCCGTGCGTACCGTGGCGATGGACAACACAACTGCGGGCCTGATGGGAATCAATGTGGACCGGACGATTTCAATTGCGTTTTCTCTGGCGGGTGCCTGTGCCGGTATCGCCGGTGTCGCCGGATGCATCTATTATCGTTCGGTATCTGCATACATGGGTTGGATTCCGGGGATCAAGTCGTTCTCAGCGGCCGTTTTCGGCGGCCTGAGCTCCATGCCCGGCGCGATTCTTGGCGGCTATCTGATGGGGATTATCGAGAACTTCGGTGTGCAGATTTTCTCCACCGGCTATCGCGACGTAATCAGTTTTGTGGTTATGATCATCTTCCTGCTCTTCTGCCCGGCCGGCTTGCTTGGGCGTAAAAAGACGACCAAGGTGTAAGGAGGATCAGGCTATGAAGAAAAAAATAAATCCGCGGGCGTTGATCCTTCTGCTGGCGCTCCTGGCACTGCTGACGGCGTTTCCGTTCTGTGTCAGCAATTATATTATCCAGATTGCGGTATACTGCGGCATTTATATCATGCTGGCAGTCAGTCTGAACCTGCTGGTTGGCTACACGGGCATTTTTTCCATGGGCCATGTCGCGTTCTTCTGCATCGGCGCCTATACCTCGGCGTTGCTTGCAACCAAGCTGGGAATAGCATTCCCCCTGTGCTTTATTGCAGGAGGCATCGGAGCGGCATTCATCGGTGCGCTGGTCGGTTTTGCGACACTGCGGCTGAATGATATTTTCCTTGCGTTTACAACCATGGGCCTGGGCGAAGTGATCCGGATCATCATCCAGAACGCCAGCTTCACAAACGGCGCGCTGGGGGTAGCCGGAATCCCGATGCCGATGCTGGCAGGCCACAAGATGACCAGAATAGAGTTCTATTTCATGGTGCTAATTCTGGTGCTGATTCTGGTTTACCTGGTCAGCCGGCTGGTCCACTCCAATACCGGACGCACGCTGAAAATGATCCGGGACGACGCAAATGCAGCCTCAAGCCTTGGCGTCAACGTATTCCGCTATAAGATGACGATCATGATCCTTTCCTGTTTTGTTGCCGGACTTGCGGGCTCGCTGTATGCCACTTTCCTGCAGTACATTAACGCCTCCAACTTTTCCATCAGCATATCCATCAATATCATCGCGATGGTTGCGATAGGAGGAATGGGCACCATCAGCGGGCCGATCATCGGCGCTATTCTGCTGCAGGTACTGCCGGAGGCCATCCGTTTCCTGTCCAATTACCGCCAGCTGATGTTCGGTATAGCGCTCGTCATCTCAATCATGTTTGCCCCGCGCGGCCTTGTCGGTCTGAACTGGAAGCGCATCCCTTTCATCGCATCCGTTTGCGAAAAACTGAAGACCAATAACGGAAAGGAGATCTGATCATGCTATATGCTGAAGAGGTTTCCGTTCGTTTCGGTGGACTGACGGCGGTTGACCGGGTGTCGCTCCACATTGTACCGGACGAGATTCACGCCATCATCGGACCCAACGGCGCCGGAAAGTCAACCTTTTTCAATGCCATTTCCGGAATCAACAAACCTTCCGAAGGGAAGATCACCTTTCAGGGCAAAGACATCACCGGGCTGAAACAGCATCAGGTCGCTCAGATGGGAATCGGCCGTACCTTCCAGAACATAAAACTGTTCGGTTCCATGACTGTCATGGAAAACGTACTGTGCGGTTATCATCAGCACGTAAAAAGCGGGTTGGTGCATGATCTGTTCGGCCTTCCTTCCCAGATGCGGGAGGAGGCTGAGCTGCTGGAACGCTGCAAAGAACTTCTGGCACGCGTGGAGCTGTATGACAAGCGGATGATGAAAGCCAACAATCTACCCTATGGAGAACAGCGCAAGCTGGAGATTGTCCGGGCCATGGCGACAGGGCCGAAGCTTCTGATGCTGGACGAACCGGCTGCAGGAATGAACCCCAGCGAGACGGAGGAGCTGAAGCAGTTCATCCGGAAAATCAACGCTGAAGGTCTGACGATCCTGCTGATCGAACACGACGTCAAAATGGTCATGTCCCTGGCAGACACCATCACGGTGCTGGATCACGGTTCGAAAATTGCGGAGGGCAGCGCAGACGAGGTCAAGAACGATGAGAAGGTCATCGAAGCCTATCTGGGAAAGTCCTATCGGAGGTAACATGAATAACGCTATTATACGCTTTGACCATGTCACGGTCACCTATGGCGCCATCCAGGCGCTTCAGGATGTCTCCCTCGAAGTGGAAAAGGGCATGATTGTTGCGCTGATCGGCGCAAACGGTGCGGGCAAAACAACGCTGCTTAATGCGCTGACCGGGGTCGTGCCGGTGAAGGAAGGGCATATTTACCTGCGTGACGAGGACATCACCGGAATGAAGTCTCACCTGATCTCCCAGAGAAAAGTTGCGCATGTTCCGGAGGGACGCCGGATTTTTGCAGAACTGAGCGTTGAGGACAACCTGCGCGTAGGCGCATACAACCTGTATAAAGACAAAGCCCGCATCAAGCAGCTGATGGAAATGAACTATGAGCTTTTCCCGATCCTGGCGGAGCGCAGCAAGCAGCTGGGCGGAACGCTGTCCGGCGGGGAACAGCAGATGCTGGCCATTGCCCGCGGCCTGATGAGCGAGCCCGAAATTGTGCTGCTGGATGAACCGAGTCTCGGTATCGCACCCATTATCGTCGAGAAAATATTCGAGTTTATCGTCAAGATCAATCAGATGGGCAAGACCATTTTCCTGGTGGAACAGAACGCGAACCTCGCGCTGGAAACCGCGTCGTATGTTTACGTGCTGGAAACGGGACGGGTAACGAACCACAATACCAGCGAAGTCCTGCTGAAGGATGATTCCATCCGGAAGGCTTATCTTGGACTCTGATTTCATATCATATAAGGAGAGCGAAACAAAATGGACTATACCGCAAGAGAACATGCATTTATCTATGGCGTGATCGCCCAGGAGCTGATGCGTATTGCTCCCGGGTCCGAGGAAACCCTGGCTGAGAGCATCCGGGTATACGGGTTGCAGCGTGGCGCCCGCATGGGCCAGACCGCAGAGAAATTCGGCGACGAACGCAGCATGCGGACTTATCTCGCTTACGGCGAATGGGCACCTGCTCCGGGAGAGATGGACGTGGAAATCCCGCAGAATTCTCCTTCAGCAGTCTGGCACGTGAAGAAATGCCCCTGGTGCCAGGAATGGACTGAAAAAGGCATGCTCGACGTGGGAAAATATTACTGCAAATACGTTGACCGGGAACTTGTTCATGGATTTAACGCAGATCTGGAGCTGGGAACAGGCACAACCCAGACAAACGGGGACGCCTATTGCTTCTTTGAGTGGGCCGGCGCTGACATGACCCCGGAAAACAAGGCGGCAAACGCTGAAATTGCGAAAAAGGTCGGCTCTGTACGGCTGAAGACATGGGCCTATCACATGGCTCACATCTATAAAACGATGGGTGAAGTGATCGGGAAGAATTTAGGCAGAGAAAAGCAGGAGGAGATCTTCCGGGCAGCGGACGCACGCATTGCGGAACATCTCGGCAAAGAGACCGTGGAATTGATGCATCTGGGCAGATTGATCGATTTCTGGGTGACCCCCTCCCTGGAGCCGACAGACCGGCTCAGTGAGTTTTTCTGATGATACAGAGGTGACAAGTATGAGTATTGCCGACTGGTACAGGCAGTACAGCGAAGGCCTGGCCGCTTTAAGCAGGATGCTGTGGGATCATCCCGAAGCTTCGGAAAAGGAGTATATTTCCTCAAAACTCCTCAAACAGTACCTGGTCAGCCACGGATTTGAAATTCTGGAGGACGGTGCAGCCGGTCTCGAAACAGCTTTTGTGGCGTCCAGGGGTAATGGAAGGCCATACATCGGATTTCTGGCAGAATATGACGCGCTGCCGGGACTTTCACAGCAGTGCGTCCCGTCTCCCTCCCCTGTCAGCGGACAGGAATACGGTCATGGCTGCGGCCACAACCTGCTGGGTACAGGTGCTGTGGGAGCGGCTGTCGCCACAGCCTGCGCCATGGAGGAGGCATCTGTTCCCGGAACCGTATTCCTTTTCGGCTGTCCGTCCGAAGAAGTGATGCTCGGCAAGATCGTGATGGCAAAGAACCATATCTTTGACGATCTGGACGCAGCCATTTCCTGGCATCCGGGAGACCGGAACCGTGCAAGCGAGGAATCCTACCAGGCCATGCTGTCTGTGGAATACCATTTCCACGGCAAGGCCAGCCATGCAGCCATGGCGCCCGATCAGGGCCTGAGTGCTCTGGACGCGGTTGAACTGATGGACGTCGGCGTCAATTATCTGCGTGAACATGTTCCCGCGGGGGTACAGATTCATTATGTAATCCTGAACGGTGGAGACAAACCGAACATTGTTCCGGATAAAGCAGCGGTCTGGCAGTTTGTCCGCGCCGCCACAACGGCTGATCTTCACAAAGTGGCCGCCCGTATGGATGACGTGGCTGCCGGTGCGGCGAAGATGACAGGAACCACTTATACAAAAAAAGTCCTGACCGGATGTAATGAGACCCGGATTGTTCCTGCGCTGGTGGAAGTGATGAACCAAGTAATGGACGAGATTCCCGGTCCTGAATGGAGCGAGGAAGAGGAGCAATACGCACGGGAAATCCTTGATCATCTCGGCCGGACCCGGGAAGAAACGGAAGCTGCTTTCGGAGAAGGGACCTATGAGCATCCGCTGCATGCAGGCCATTTGAAGCCGACCGGCAGGACAATTGATATCCTGGGCTCGTCTGACCTGAGCGATGTCAGCTATATCGTTCCGACCTGCATGCTGTTTGCCGCCTGCTATCCTTACGGCACTCCAAATCATTCATGGGCTGTCACCGCATGCACCGGTATGTCGATCGGGCAGAAAGGGATGCTTTACGCTTCCCGGGTGATGGCTGAAACAGGATTCCGTCTCATTACTGACGGAGAGCTTCTTGACCGGGTCAAAGCATCTTTCCGGAAGGCACTCGGAACCAGTGTATATGAACCGGTACAGTAAATGTGAGGGCTGAGCTGTGACTGAGAACGATATTATTGGCTTGCTGAAAAAAGAAATGGTGGTAGCAATGGGCTGTACAGAGCCCGCTGCCGCTGCGTTGGCCGGTGCCAAAGCCGCCGAACTCCTTGGCTGTCCCCCTGACCGTCTGACAGTCAGCGCAAGCCGGGACATGATCAAGAACGCCATGGGAGTAGGCATTCCCAACTGTAAAGAAAAAGGTATCCTGGTTGCAGCCTGCCTGGGCGTTTACAGCAAGGCAGAGCATAAGGATCTGAGCATTCTGTCAGGTGTCGATCAGGAACAGGAAAAGCAGGCGGTGCAGCTGGCAGCCGCATCCAACCTGGAAATGGCTGACGACGTTACGCCGGTCTATGTAAAAGCGATCGCAAAGAAAGACGGTCATACAGCTTCCTGCACTGTAAGCATGCAGCATGACCATTTTTCGGAGATGACGAAGGATGGCCAGGTTCTGTACAGCGAACAGGTTCATGAAACAAAAACCGAAAATGACGACGATGCCACCCGCGGTCTTTCCCTGCAGCGCATTGTAGAGTTTGCCGACAGCGTCGATCCTCAAAAGGTTCAGTTTGTCTACAAGTGCGCCCTGATCAATTATGACCTGGCAGAGTATTCTGTACAGCATGGTTACGGACTGCACATTGCCAATACGATCCTGTCAGACATTCCTGTCGAGCCGGATTCTCTTTCCACAGCTTTGACCAAAGCAGCAGCATACGCAGCAGCCGGATCGGATGCGAGAATGGCCGGATGCACCAGGGCAGTGGTAATCAATTCCGGTTCCGGAAACCAGGGCATTACCTGTACTGTGCCGGTTCTGATTCTGGGACGGTTCCTGAAAGCATCGCCGGAGCAGATTGCGAAAGCTTTGTGCATCAGTGAACTGATCGGTCTAATGATCACAGCGAGAAAGGACCGGCTGTCAGCGCTGTGCGGTGCTTTCACTGCAGCTATCGGCACAGGCTGCGCCATGGTTTACCTGATGGGCGGAAATACAGAGCAAATGAATCTGACCGTCCGGACCATGGTTGGCAACCTGGCAGGTATGGTATGTGACGGCGCGAAAACCAGCTGCGCCCTGAAGATTTATTCCAGTGTACAGGCTGCCGGGCTCGCGGCCAGGATGGCCCTGAACGGCATCGCCCCGGGCAGGGAAAGCGGAATCATCGGCAAAGACGCCATGGAGAGCATCGACAATCTGATGAAAGTAAGCCACAACGGCATGGTGGATACCGACAAGGTGATTCTGTCAATTATGCTGGATAAACAGCTGTAGTCACACAGGGAGGTCAGTCCAATGTCTGTTGAACTGCATGAACTGTATAATGATCTGGAGAGCACCATGATGCAGCTTTTCAACCGCTACAGCGAGCGCTGCAACCGGAAATGCCGGTATCATGATGTCACGCTTTATCAGAACGAAATCCGGACCGTGGAATACATCGCTGTCAGCAGTGCAACCAATTTCACGGATATCGCAAGTCATACCGGTCTGACGCGGAGCGCTGTCAGCAAAATGATCAGCAAGCTCGAGAGCATGGGACTGCTGGTTCGGTATAAATACTATCCAAGCCAGAAAGAAGTGTACGTTCACCTGACGGAAGAAGGGGTCAAGGCCTATGAGAGCTGGAAAGCCTGCCGGAAACCTATGGAACAGCATCTCCGCCGCTTTCTGTCCTCAATTCCGGAGAATGAAAGCACCGCGATCCGGAATTACCTGAGCATCTATCTGGATGAGATGCAGATGCTTCCCTGAGATGCAGGAGAGTTGTTTATGGATATCGTTTTTTCTTCCGCTTCCCATCATGCATTGCTGTTCGCTTTTACCGCGCGCGAAGCCATCCGGGTATACGGCGCAGCCGGCAGTGAAGCCATCACGGACGCTGTAAAGCGTTACGGCCTGCAGCGCGGCAGGCGTATGGCGATGCGTGCCCGGATTGACTGCAATCCGATCAATGCAATGACGTATGAAATGTACAGTGAATGGGCATGCTTCCCCGGACAGGTGGAATGTACGGCGGATGTCTGTGACGGCGTCTGCAGGCTCCACTACAGCCGCTGTCCCTGGTATACCGAATGGAAGCATTTCGATCTGCTTCCTTACGGAAAGCTGTACTGTGCGCATATCGATGACGCGATTCTGGAGGGATTCGGTCTCCATGAAGGCCGGCTGACCTCTTCGCGGATCGACCATCACCAGTATTGCGAGCTTGAATTCCATGACCCGGTCTATACGGAAGAAAACAACGCTTTCTACGCTGCGGAACGGGAAAAACTGGGAACGAAAGCCATTATGCCATGGGAATATCACGTCGGCCACTTGTTTGCATGCCTGAAGTATTCCCTGGTCCAGAGATTTGGCGCCGGCAGTGAGCAAATTATCAAAAAAGCGCTGAAGGATTACAGTACTCAGTTTGGCGAAGGTGCTCTCCGCCTGATCCCGGAATGGGCAGATCTTGATTTCAATGAACTTCCGGCTTATAAGTCATACCGCATAGAAGAAATTGACCAGATCAGCAATAAAACAGATGAGCGGTGAGCGCGATCGCAGGCTTTATCCCCGATTCGTCAATAACGTTGATTGAATTCGGGATATCCTTCATATTGACGGTGATTCCTGATAAAACGCCTTCCGGATTGGCTCCGGAAGGCGATATTGCTGTTTTTCTGTTCTTTGATTCCCTGTCATGTTCCTCATATCATTCGTGCCCGGAAAGGTCAGGATCAGTTTGTCAGCTGCACTTAAGGGAAGCTCCGGACCGTTCTCTGGGTTGTATTTCGTTTTTCGCAAACCGGCAGCCATACTGCAGATCTGTAAAACGATAGTGGAATGGCTAATGCCAAGGTAAAAGGAAGGCAGATCGGAAGAAAGCCTGTCACCAAAGCAGATCTGCCCGCAGCCTTTCTGAAACATTATCCTTCATATATGAACGAAACTATAAACATAACGGAGCTGGCGCGAATCTGTGAGCTGTCACGTCCTACGATTTACAAATATCTGGAAATGGTGAAATGAGGAATTCCCTGCTGATTTACTTGTCAGCAGGGAATATGTTTTGCTTTATGTCAATGACCTTCCCAGTCGATAACAAGATTCTCATTGCAGCCTTCAAAAGCGCTTGCGGGATAACTCGTAACGCTTGCGGGAATCTTGACATAAAGCAGATTGGAACATTCAGCAAATGCACGTTCACCGATTGTGGTACAACCTTCTGGAATAATGATTGCTTGACATTTAACATTTGCAAAAGCTTCTTCAGAGATCTCTTTCAGTGAAGAAGGTAAATACATGACAGTTAGTTTATCAAGATCTGGTTGTGATGATTCCTGATTATATTCATAATGCCATGTTGCTCCAAGAAAACTGTAGTTTTCATACATACCAATTTCGACTTTTTCAAAATCCTCTTCAGTACCAGCATAATAAACATCCTGTATGTTTTCACAATTGATGAACGCTTCAGAATCAATTTGTTTTAGACTTTTGGGAAGGTATATACTGGTCAGCTTATTCTACAACAAAAACATATACAGAAAAGAAGGAAGAGCGACCAAGCGATAATGAACTGATGAAGTTTAGGACAATTCACTGCCTGTCGACGATCCGGAGATCAAAAACGCTGTCTGCTTTCTCCGGCCGAACCGGCGCTCTTGCCCAAATTCCGTAACAGTTGATTCAGACGGGCTTTCTGTAACAATTGACAATATCTATTGAAATGAACTATTATTTCTATGTTTGTTTTATTCAGTAATTGACAGGCAACGGAGGTTTCCGTAATGAAAAAATGGTGGGTTATCCTGTTGATCGTATTTCTTCTGACAGCCATATCTGCTTTTGCAGATGACGGTTTGAAGGTTGTGCACTTTTCTGACGCCGGACTTGAAAAGGACATCGAGGGTGTTTCTTTCGCAAATGGTGTCATTACAATCAGCGCCCCAGGAGAATACATGCTGTCCGGTGAATTGTCCAACGGTCAGCTAGTGGTCGACTGTACGGAAGAAGGAAAAATCACACTGTACCTGAACGGCTTGAATATTCATACTGACGGTGTTGCCGCTATCATGATAGGCGAATGCAAACCGAAGGTTGTTCTTTCGCTGGTGGATCAGACGGAAAACATTGTTTCCAACGGTGATCTGGCCGATCCGAAAGAAGACGAGGAACCTGACAGCGTCATCTTTTCCCGCAGTGACTTGGTTATTGATGGCAGCGGCAGCCTGACAATTACCGCTACCTGCGGCAACGGTATCGTCTCCAAAGACGAACTGGAAATCCGCGGCGGGAAGATTACGATCAAGGCAAAGCGTCACGGAATCAAAGGAAAGGACTCTGTCGAGATCTACGACGGGGAGATCAGTATTACAGCAGGCCGAGACGGAATCAAGAGTACAAATAAAAAAGATCCTGATCGGGGCTATATTGCCATCCGTGGCGGCACCGTTAACATTTGCTGCGGAGACGAACCTGTCCAATTCATAACGGACTGCACCATCGAAAACGCGAAGATCAGTTTCGCAATGAACAAGGAAGAGTGAACGCTTTGAAACTGTGGTTGACCCGGACTCTGGCCGTCGTTTTATTGCTTACTCTTATTCCGATTTGCTGTCAGGGAGAAGGCGCATATCGGGAACTGAAGAAGGGTGACCGGGGCGAGGATGTACTGGCTCTTAAGGACAGACTGTATGAACTTGGCTATATTACTTCAAAGAATTACGGAGATGACTACAATAAAAACACCGTTTCCAAAATCAAGGAACTACAGAAAAAGAACGGCCTCAAGGCTACCGGCATCGCCACACCTGAGCTGCAGGAGCTGATTTTTTCTGATCGGTGCATAGGCAAAAACGGTCAGACAGCCGCTTCGGGGACTTCGGAAAGCCCGGCTGTTTTTAATATGCCTTCACCGGCAGGAAAAAGCGCTCCGGAACTTGATGCGGATGGTTATTATGATGCGGATGAGCCCTATGTCTACGCCGACCGGAAAGCCGGTGAATGGACCTATATAAGTCGGGACATCCACATTGAAATCCGTCAGCGGGTGGATAAATCTGTCCCCCATAAATGGCTTGAAGCAGCAATCCGTTTCCGGGAGCCGGCCCGGTTTGGCTCCATGCTCAGTGAATCTTCCCCGGAAAAGCCTACCAAATCCGGCCTTCAGCCAGCGAAACCCATAACGATCGCGGAAAAGCATCAGGCTGTTTTTGCAATCAGTGATGATTTTTTTGGCTACCGTTTGTGGAACGATGAACGCCCCGGCATCATTATCCGCGACGGCAAAATCTGGTCTGAAAAGACCCGGGCCGGAGATGCCAAGGTTTGGCCGCCGCTTGACCTGATCGCGCTGTTTACGGACGGCAATATGAAAACCTTCGAGTCAGATGCCCATACAGCTCAGGAATATCTTGACATGGGCGTTGTCAGCACCTGGGCTTTCGGTCCGATCCTGGTGGAAAACAGCCAGATCTGCGGAGACCTGAACCGGTGGCGTACCACTGATCGTGCCCCACGCATGGCTGTCGGTATCGCTGCGGACGGAACCATTCTTGCCATTGACGCTCTTGGCCGCCGGAAAGACGCCGTGGGCGTTACAACGACATGGCTGGCAGAAAAAATGTTACAGCTTGGCGCCATCGAGGCGCTGAACCTGGACGGCGGAAACACAACCAGTATGATCTTTATGGGGGATATCATCAATCGCCCTGAGAACGTGAACAAAAAAGACGTGAGGACGGTCAGCGGTCTAATCGGTGTCAGGGAGGGAAATGACTGATGAACAGAAACCTACGCGTTGCAATAATGCTGATTGGTATCTTGTTGTGCAGTCTGCTGGTTTTTCCAGCATGTGCAGCCGGCCCGGACGTCTGGATTTCGCCGGATGGGTCCCTGACCGCCGACGCAATCACATTCAATAAAAACGAAGGGAAAGGCTATACACTATATCTGCCCGGATACATCAAAACGGAAAACATGAAGTTTGGTGTGGCCGACGGTGTATCCTTTACCTATGGCTCCCGAAAGATCAAAACCGGTGACAGTGCAGAAATCATCAAACCCGGCTCGACTCAAATCAAAATCGGCAAACAAAAAGGGTCTTTGACGGTTATGCGCGGGTCAGCAGAACTGCCTGCTGTATTTGTGACGACAGAAAGCGGCAGCCTGAAAAGGATTGAATCCAACAAAGCCAACCGGGAGGCGGGCAGGCTCGTTCTGCGCGGACCGGACGGGGAAACGCAGTATGACGGGGCCCTGGAGCATATCAAGTGCCGCGGCAACTCGTCCATGACCTTTACGAAAAAGAATTATCAGATCAAGCTGGAAAATGCTGCTGATCTGTTGGGCATGGGGAAAGCAAAGAAGTGGATTCTGACCGGCAACTACCGCGATAAATCCTATCTCAGGAATCAGATCATGCTGGATCTGGCATCTGCCATCGGCTTGAATTACACCCCTGAACATACACCGGCGGAACTGTATATCAATCATGAATACCGGGGACTGTATCTTTTTTCGGAAAAGGTGGAGATCGACAAGGACCGGGTGGCCATTTCCAATCTGGAAAGCGCTACAAAAAAGCTGAACGACAAAGCCCTGGATCAGTATAAGATCGTGGGGAAGAAGAAATCCACAAAAGGTTCCTTTAAAGCGTATGAGATTCCTGTCGATCCGGAGGACATTACCGGCGGGTACCTGGTGGAGTACGAGAGTTATCCGGCACGCTACAAGCAGGAAGCCAGCGCCTATACGACAAAAAAGGGGAGCATTCTGGTGGTGAAATCTCCGGAATACGCTTCCGCAGCCCAGATGAGATACATTTCTTCCCTGTTCCAATCCTTTGAAAACGCAATCATGGCCGATAACGGGACGGATCCGGAAACAGGAAAACACTATTCCGAAATTGCGGACGTGGAATCAGTTGCACTGAAATACATGATTGAGGAGATCAGCGAAAACTACGACGGAAACTCCTCGAGCCAGTATTTTTACAAGCCCGCGGACAGCGCCAGCGAAAAGCTTTACGCCGGGCCGGTCTGGGATTATGACAGCACCTTCGGATCCTATGCCGCCAAGCACAACGCAAAATACGTGCTGAATCCGGCACACCTCTGGATTGCCAAAGGCGACCGGATGGCATGGTATCCTGCACTGTACCGGCATCAGGACTTCCGGGATCTGGTGTCCAGGCTCTGGGAGGAGCGGGTGAAAGAAAAAGTGGAAATCCTGCTGGGAATTCGCGAAGCCGATTCGGACGACCTTCGGTCCATTGATCAGATGAAAAAGGCAATTCAGGATTCGGTGGCCATGGACAGAAAGCGCTGGCCCCGCCCCGAAACTTCCAGCACGGTTGCGCAGACCGGCGGTTCCTTCGAAGCCAATATCAGTTTCCTGAAGGATTTTCTGGGAAAACGATATGAGTTTTTGAATGCAACGTGGGTAAGTGGAAAATGAAAAAGATTCTGATTTTTCTGGTATTGATTCTCAGCCTGTCAATCATTGCGGCAGGCGCTGCCGCTGAAGCGCTGGCAGTCGAGGAGGAAGCGGAGGAGATCACCTCTCTGTGCGCCTTCAGTGCTGCCTCAGGCGAGAATAAAAACAATCCTTTTTCCCGGATGACAGACCGGGATGTCAGCACTTACTACGCGTTGAAAGAAAAAAAAGGATGGCTGACCGTGGAATCTTCAGAACCGGTCTGGGGCGTGTCTGTCATGCTTTACAACCGCTATGGCAAGGACTATTCATACGATTTGCAGACTGAGGGACCGGACGGCGAATGGACCACCGTCGCCCAGAGCAAGTATCTCAGCAACTGGCATCCGCTGGACACCCCGGTAACCAGGTTCAGGATTCTGGCGACCAGCGTGGAACGGCTGCGCATTGCGGAGATCCAGATTTTCAGTGAAGGGGAAAAGCCGGCCGAAGTGCAGGACTGGCAGGATCTGGACAAGGCGGATATTATGCTTCTGGCCTGCCATCCGGATGATGAGGTGCTGTGGTTTGCCGGCTTAATGCCGGTCTATGCGGACCGGGGATATAAGGTCCAGCTGGCCATGATGACCCCTGCGAACGAAGAACGACAGCTGGAACTGCTCCAGAGCGCATGGCACTGCGGTATGCGCTATTACCCATATTTCATCGGCCTGCATGACAAGAACGGTCACAAGAACCTGGCAAAACAGTATACGCTCTGGAAGGGAAAGACCCGGGTCCACCGCCTGGTTACGGAATGCTTCAGAAAGTTTAAGCCCGAGGTGGTGGTGACCCACGGCGAAGAGGGAGAATATGGGCACAGCGCGCATAAGGCAACTGCCGACTCCGCCAAGATATGCCTGAAATATGCTGCCAACAAAAGCAAATATCCGGAATCTGCGAATAAATACGGAACCTGGCAGATCAAAAAACTCTACCTTCATGAATACAAAAAGAACAAGGTAGTCATGGAC
This sequence comes from uncultured Clostridia bacterium, assembly GCA_946411525.1. Classification (GTDB taxonomy): domain Bacteria; phylum Bacillota; class Clostridia; order Christensenellales; family Aristaeellaceae; genus Aristaeella. Next base: position 72,861 of record CAMKEI010000004.1, read on the forward strand.
TGGACCCAGCCGCTGGTGTCCTTCGGCGGAAAAACAGGCTTTGATATTGCCGGTGAGGCTTTCCTTTGCCATGTGTCTCAGGTAAAAATCGGACATTATGAGTTCAAACCTGTCGGCGACCATGATAACACTGCCTTTGGGCTCTATTACACCGCTGTCGGTCCAGATACCGGTAAGAACGATTTTATGGAGAACATCAACTGATTCAAAGACGAATAAAACATTGGGTTTGCGGTCTGTGACATGCTTTCGAAAAACGCTGTCTCTTTTCATGCATATGGGGAATTAAAAACAGAGGCGTTTTTTGCCGACAGATATAAACTGTTTTCCAGGTGCCGGAATGATCCGGCGCCTACATGTTTTTGGCATTACAAAAGGCCCGATGCTTTCATCGGGCCTTTCAGGGAAGGAGAACTGGGCATGTAGGATGATATAGAAAAGGAAACATCCACGCTGTGCCGGAAGAGACGCTGAAAAAAACACCGGACACAAATGCCGATTCTGAATTCACTGAAAAATGTTTGAAAACAAGAGGGAAATCCCGGAGACTGTACGAAAAGAATATGGTGATACATACACGGAAGCTTATGAAGATGGCCATTTGTTTTTATTTCAGAAAGAGCTCCGACGGTTTTTGAAACGCAACGGGAAGTAAACTGCAGGCTTTTGAATTCTTTTTACAGGCGGAGAAAGGACATGGAGATCAGCGTGAAACAGGAAAAGCTCTGGCGGTTTTTATGCCGTTTGCTGTATCCGATCCTGAAACGAAGGATCGGTCTGGAAGCAGAGCGCCTTCCGGAAGTGCGGCCTGCAATCCTGATCTGCAATCATGTGACGGATCTGGACCCTGTCCTGCTGGCGATGGCTTCTCCTGATCATGCGCTGACCTATGTAGCAAGCGAGCATATTCTCCGGGACAGGCCGTTTCTCCGGAAACTGCTCTACCGGTGCTTTTCACCGATTATCCGCCGTAAGGCCACAAGTGCGGTAGACACCTGCCGAAAAACGGTCAGGGCCGTCCGGGAGGGAAAAACTGTCTGCATTTTTGCGGAAGGGGAGACCACCTGGAACGGAAGAACAGCGCCTATTCAGCCCGGAACCGGTACGCTGGTCAAGGCTTCCGGCACACCCCTGGTGACATATCGCTTTCACGGCGGCTATTTTACGGCCCCCCGGTGGGGAAAAGGAATCCGGCGGGGAAAAATCACCGGGCAGGTAACCGGATACTGGCCGGCGGAACAGCTGAAATCAATGACCGCGGAAGAGATCAATAAACTGATTGAGGAAGGAATCAGGGAAGATGCTTTTGCGGCGCAAAGGCGGGAGAGAATCGAAAGCAAGGCTTCCGGGAAACGAATGCTGACGCAGATTGAAACACTGCTTTTTCTCTGCCCCAAATGCCTTACCATCGGAACGCTGCAAGGCCGGGGAGATCGTCTGACCTGCAACTGCGGTCTGGAGGTCCGGGTGGACAGGTGCATGCTGCCGGTCGGGGAGTCGCCTTTCCAGGACTTCTGCGCCTGGGACGACTGGCAGGCGGAGAAGCTTCGTGATATGGCACGGAAAGACCCGGCTTTCCGGCTGAGCGAAAACAGAAATAATCTGGTACTGACCGAAATTGATCCGGAGAATGTGCCTGGGAAAACGGACCGGGGGAATCTTTCCATGGACAGGGAGTTTCTCCGGGTCGGAAACACCGCTGTTCCGGTTGCATCAATCAGCGGTATGGCAACACTGCAGAACCGGAAACTGGCTATATCAGCAACAGAACACTACTATGAGCTGCAGGCACCGGAAGCACTGTGCCTGAGGAAATACCTGCTGTTCTGGCATGAGATCAGGGAAAGTGCAGAGAAGCAGGCAGAAAAGGAGCCATAATTATGGATTATTCAGCCGCAAACAACGGAGTGTGGGAATTCATTATTTTGCTGGGTATTCTGGCGCTGGCGCTGGGCATAGCCCTGATGCTGCGAAATCACTTCGCATTTATCCGAAAAAGTATGATGCCTACAGCGGTTCTTGCGGGTTTTCTGCTGCTGATTGCGAGGGAAACGGGCCTGATTCAGCTGGATTCGAACATTCTGGAGACGCTGGTTTACCATTCCATCGCTTTGGGGTTTATTTCCATGTCCCTCCGGAAAGCGCTCCGACCGATCGGGAAGGATGGAAAAAGGGAAGGGCGCGTCACGGGATTCAAGTCCGGAGCGATCATTGTCGGCACTTACCTGATTCAGGCTTTTGCCGGGCTGGCCATTTCCATGATCCTGTCCATTTTTATGCCACAGCTTTTTCAGGCTTCAGGCCTTCTGCTGCCCATGGGCTTCGGCCAGGGCCCCGGTCAGGCAAACAATATCGGCGCCACATATGAGAGCATGGGTTTCGCCGGCGGGCGCAGCTACGGTATGGCGATTGCCGCGGCGGGCTATCTCTGTGCCTGCACGGTCGGCGTATGGATTCTGAAAAAATGGTCCGGCAAACCGGTACAGGGTTCCGGACGGCCGAACAAAAAAGGCGAAGACAAAAATGATATCAGTATGTTCCAGGCGCCGAACGAAATCCCGGTGTCTGATTCAATTGACCGCTTCTCAGTGCAGATCATTATGGCTCTCGGCACTTATCTGGCCACCTACCTGCTGATCCGGGGACTGACTTCCCTGGTGTCCGCAGTGTCCGAAAACCTTGGCAATTCGGTCAACACCCTGCTGTGGGGATTCAATTTTATCGTAGGATCAGCAGTGGCAATGCTGGTCAGCAGGATGATGGATTTTTTCCAGAGAAAGAACGCGATGGTGCGTGAATACCGGAATAATTATCTGCTGAGCCGGCTTTCCGGCCTGTTTTTTGACCTGATGATTACAGCGGGTATCGCCTCAATCAAAATTGAGGATATCTCCGGTCTCTGGGTTCCTTTTATTCTGACTGTATCTGCCGGGGCTGTTGTAACATGGTTCTTCCTGAAATGGGCTGCCGGCCATGCGTATCCGGCATATCGGCGTGAAGGACTGATTTCGATGTACGGGATGCTGACCGGAACCATCGGATCGGGAATCCTTCTTCTGAAAGAGATTGATCCTGACCTGGAAACGCCTGCGGCCAATAATCTGGTGATTGGTTCCTCCTATGGCATCGCGCTGGGCGCGCCACTGCTGATCTTTATTTCCCTGGCGGCCGGTTCGACAATCATGTGCCTTGTCACGCTCGCACTGATTGTAATTTACTGGGCTGTGCTGTCATTGATTATCCGGAAACAGCAAACATGACTGTCAGTCAAGTTCCCTTTGAAGCTCAACCGGTTCCGGCAGTTCAGAGATAAGAATCAGGGTTTACACCCATTCCTTGTTGATCCGAATATAGACAACCTTCATAATCTGGGCGAGGATCGTATAGACAATCATCAACCCGGCCATCCAGGCAAGGAAAGCAATGGGCATGACCGGCATGCTGAAGAAGAGCGCCAGACCGGTGAAGCCGATCAGCAGGGTAACGATGCAGACAGCCAACGTTGAAAGTGTAAGCTGCCTGGACGCACGATCCTGGATAAAGGGGACCTTCGGCGTACGGATGGTATGAATCACCATGGTCTGGGATATGACGCCGAACATGAACCAGCCGCACTGGAAGTAGCCGGCAAGCGGCTCGCTGTTAAACTTGAACACGAACCAGAGGACCAGGAAGCACAGTACGTCCAGGACGGTACTGAGCAGGCCAAAGAAGATCATAAACTTCTTGATGCCGGGAATGTCCCAGCGCTTCGGTTTTTCAATGTAGACGTCTTCAACATGGTCAAAAGGCATACCCAGCTGGGCAAAGTCATTCAGAAGATTCTGGACGAGGATATGAATCGGCAGCATCGGCAGGAAAGGCAGGAAGATACTGGCGATCAGAACGGAGAACATATTGCCGAAGTTGCCGCTGACGGTCATCTTGAGATATTTGGACATGTTTGCGAAGGTACGGCGGCCTTCAATGACACCCTCTTCAAGTACCTGCAGGTCTTTCTCCAACAGGATGATATCCGCCACTTCCTTGGCGATATCCACAGCGGTATCCACGGAGATACCGACATCCGCCTGTTTGAGCGGCAGGCTGTCGTTGATGCCGTCACCCATATAACCGACAATGTGGCCGTTCGACTGGAACGCTTTGACGACCCGCTGTTTCTGATAAGGGGACAGCTTGGAGAAGATATGGCACTTCTCACAGGCTTCCTTCAGCTGAGCATCATCCATCTCTTCCACTTTGGCGCCGGTCAGGGTATAGGACGTATCGATGCCCAGACGTCCGCAGATGGCGACGGCCACGCCTTCATTGTCGCCGGTGAGGACCACAGTACGCACACCGTTTTTCTGCAGCGCGGTGATGGCGGAGCCGGCGGAGGGCTTCGGCGGATCGAGGAAGCCGATGAAGCCGATCAGGACCATGTTGCTTTCGTCCTGTACGCCGAAGGTTTCCACATCATGCACTTCGTTCTTCTGGGCAACGGCGATGACGCGGATGCCTTCCGCGTTGTTCTCGTCCGCGATCTTCTGGGCGTTGGCGATCAGTTCCGGCGTAATGGGTTTTACTTCGCCGTCAATCTCGATAAAGGAGCAGATCGAAAGGATTTCCTCGACGGCACCTTTTGTGATCAGCTGGCGCTTGCCGGTTTTGTCACGGAGCACCACACTCATACGGCGGCGACTGAAATCGAAGGGGATCTCATCCTCACGGGTATATGCTTCCTTGAGATAAGACAGATCTTCTTTCTCCGCGCGGCTGATAATCGCCAGGTCCATCAGGTTCTTCAGGCCTGTCTGGAAATAGCTGTTGAGGAAGCCATGGCGGAGGATGCGTTTGTCCTCCCGGCCCAGCACATTCATGTATTTCTCAAGTACGATCTCATCCTGGGTCAGAGTCCCTGTTTTGTCCGTGCAGAACACGTCCATTTCACCGAAAGTCTGAATCGAGCTCAGGCGTTTGACAATGGTCTGCTTGCGGGACATGTTCACCGCGCCTTTGGCGAGGGAAGAGGTCATGATGACGGGGAGCATTTCCGGCATGATGCCGACGGCAATGGTTATGCCGAACATCAGGGACTGAAGCCAGTTCCCTTTGGTGATGAAGTTCGCGATAAAGATAATCGGTACCATGACAATCATGAAACTGATCAGGAGGCGGCTGATGGAGCTCAGGTTCTCTTCAAAGCTGCTCTTGTCCTTATAGGTATTCAGGCTCCTTGCCATGCTGCCGAAATAGGTGCTGTTTCCCGTGGCCAGGATAACAGCTTTCGCGCTGCCAGAAACGACATTGCTGCCCATGAAGCCGATGTTGTCCAGCTCATCTATGCTGCCGCCTTCACTGTCCGGACCGGCAAACTTTTCAACCGGGTTGCTTTCACCGGTCAGCTGAGACTGATCGATAAACAGGTCCTTGGATTCAATAAACCGAACATCGCCGGGGATCATATCCCCGGAAGCCAGTTTCACGATATCACCGGGCACGGCATCCTCGATGTCGATTTCCATGGCGCTACCGTTGCGGATCACATCGATCCGGTTGGAGATCATTTTCTGCAGTTTCTGCGCGGCACTGTTGGATTTTTCGGACTGAACGAAAGCGATGATACCGGAGATGATGATGACCAGGATCAGCATAATGAAAGTGGCCGGATTCGGCTGATCGGCCAGAATCACGTCTGTAATCAGCGTAACGACGGCAACAATCATCAGGACGATATTGAACGGATTGACTACTGCGTCCCTGATCCGGCTCAGCAGGCTGTTTTCATTGCTGACGTCAATGATGTTCTTTCCGTATTCCTCCAGCCGTTCAGCGGCTTCCACCTGATTCAGGCCGTCCGCCTCCGTCTGATATTTTACGAACAGCTGACTGTCATCGAGACGGCTGACATCGATCAGCTCCCGCTCCACTTCCCGTGCACGGCCGGCGTTTTTTGCTTCCGACATTATTTGTTCCTCCGGGTAAAAAGATTTGCTTTTCATCTGAAAAAGTATATGACAAATCATCCTGGTGTCAAGGGAAGAAATAGGGAAACCGGGCCAGGGAACAGCCTTGTCCATTTCATATCGAATGTGTATAATATATTGAAAACAGTACGCAACTGAATACGAATCGGGGGACATTATATGAAAATGAACCGGAAGACCGGCAACGAAGGGATTTCACTGCATGTTGTGCATATCGCCATGATTCTGTGCGCGGTAATCATCTCGCTGCTGCTGATCTTTTCCACCTATCAGTCATCAAATGTGTTCTCCGCGCTTTCCAGGGCAACCAGCAATTATATTGTCCGGCAGTCGGCGGCTCACGACCTGATGGAAGCGTCTGATTATCTGACGGAGATGGCGCAGCGGTTTACCCTGGAAGGTGACACACAGTACCTGGATAATTATTTTGAGGAAGCGTTCGTATCCAGACGACGGGAGGCATCCATCACCAGTATGTCGGAAAGCGAAGCGGAGGAAGCACTCGTGGCACAGCTGGAAAAAGCCATGGATGAGTCCACATCACTGATGTACCGCGAATACTACGCGATGAAGCTGGTAATCGAAGCAAAGGAGATCCGCAAGTATCCGGAAACCCTTCGGTCCATCGAACTGAAAGAAGAGGACAGTTTCCTTCCGGCAGATGAAAAGATGGAACTGGCGCAGGAAATGGTTCTTGGAACGGAGTATTACACTCGGAAAGAAATCATCCGCACGAATCTCAAATCCAGCCTGCAGACGCTTGACAAGCTGATGACCACCACCCGCCAGAATACGACAGCCGAACTGAACCGGGAACTGACGATTATACGTGCGGTGATTATTGTACTGACGGCAATTATTCTCTTCCTGATCTGGCTTACTGCCAGACTCGGCACAATTCCGCTGATGGAGGCCAAGAAGCGGGCGGAGGCGGGCCAGCCGGTTCCTGTGACCGGTGCGAGGGAATTCCGGTATATGGCGAAGAGCTATAATAAAATGCATGAAAAACTGTACGGAGACAAGGAGGGGAGTGAGTGAGCCATCAGGAGGTGACATTGCACGCCAAAGACGGATACCAGCTTGCACTGAGGATTTACGGGACGGATAATCCAAAGGCCGTCGTGAAGTGTATCCATGGGATGGAGGAGTATCAGGACCGGTATCAGCCTTTCGCAGAGTATCTGCAGGCTGCCGGATATACGGTCGTGACAGCGGATCTGCGCGGGCATGGCAAAAACGCTCCTGTGCTGAGCCATATTGCCGACAGGGACGGCCATCTGCGGCTTCTCGAGGATGAAGAAACTGTTTTGAACATGATTCACGAACGCTGGGCGGGCATACCGGTCATTCTGTTCGCCCATTCCATGGGCACGATTATCGCGCGGGTGGTGCTGCAGAAACGGAGCAGGGAATTCAGCAAAGTGGTGCTTTCCGGCTATCCGAATCCCAACGGCGCCGCCGGCGCAGGGATCCTGCTGACAGGCCTGCTGTCTGCGATCAAAGGCGCAAACGGCTATTCAAAAACGGTGGACGGCATGGTTCTGGGGCCTTTTGCCAAGGCAGTACCAGACGCGAAAACGCCGCAGGACTGGCTATCAGTCAATTCCGAGAATGTGGAACGCTACAGGGAGGATCCCCTGTGCGGCGCCCGGTTCACATTGGGAAGTTACAGCGCCCTGTTCAACCTGATCAGAATGATGGGTGAATCCGGAAAATACGAGCAAGTCCGGGAAGAACTGCCGATCCTCCTGATCTCCGGGAAGAACGATCCGTGTACCGGCGGGGAAAAGGGCCGGGCAGACTCGGAATCAGTGTTGCACCGGGCTGGTTTCCGGAAGCTGGAAACCATTACGCTGGAAGGCATGCGCCATGAAATTCTGAACGAGACCGGCCGGGAGACAGTTTACACGCAAATCCTGGAATTTTTGGAAAAAGCATAAGGAGAGAGGAACCATGAGCAAAAAACTCGAAGAGTATGTCGTAACCATTCCCAATTTTCCCGAACCCGGGATTATGTTCCGGGATATCACTTCCGTGATCCAGGATCCGGATGGCCTGAAGCTGGCAGTCGACGGGCTGGTAAACCTGCTCAGGAATACGGAATATGACCTGATCGTCGGACCGGAATCCAGAGGGTTTATATTCGGCGTGCCGGTGGCATACCTGCAGGGGAAAGGATTTGTTCCTGTCCGGAAAAAAGGCAAGCTGCCGCGCCGGACCGTGAGCCAGAAATACGACCTGGAATACGGACAGGCGGAGATCGAAATGCATGTGGACGCGGTCAGGCCCGGACAGAAGGTGGTAATCGTGGATGACCTGATCGCGACAGGCGGCAGCGCTGAAGCGGCTGCGAAACTGGTGGAACAGCTTGGCGGCCAGGTGGTAAAGATGATTTTCGTCATGGAGCTGGCAGGCCTGGAAGGCCGGAAGAAACTGGACAAGTACGATGTGGAATCCCTGATTGTCTATGAAGGAAAATGAAGTCAAAAAACAGAAACCGCTGCCTGAAGGCAGCGGTTTCTGTTTTTGATCCGGATCAGTGGCCGGCGTCAAAACGGATGGAACTGATGACAGAATCCACTGTCCGCTGGACAGACGGATCGTCCGCGGAATAAGTAAATTCCATGGTAACGCTGTTGCCCCGGTCCATCCAGGTATAGGTGATATCTATCTTTCCGCCGGCTTCCGACCGGGTATAGAACATTCTCATTCCGTTGACTGACTTATAGCCGGTTTCTGTTTCATTGCCGGTAAAAACCTCGGGGATCTCTTCAACTTCACCCTGGTAGGAAGCGTACGCCAGTACGGTCAGCTTCTCCCCGTGCCAGAAAAAGCAGAGCTCAGAATCATAATATTGAGGTTCTTCGACAAAGTGATCCGGCAGTTCCACGGAGAACCCGCCTACAGGGCATTCTGCTTTCTGGGCAATCGCGACAGAAAAAGACAATACCAAAACCATGATCAGCAGCATCCCAGCAAAACGTCTCATGGACAAACCTCCTTCGGGAGTATCCCAACATATAACGCAGAATTGTTTGCTTTTCCTGCAAGCCTGAAGAAAAAACCTGCCGTATCCTTTGTACTGCAATTATTGTAGCACATTCAGAAAAGAAAACAAAACTTTTTTTAGCGAAATACATTGACAGACGAGGTATATATGTGTATGATATAGCTCGAAAGGAGGGGTGACCATGACTATTTCAGCAGATCTGCTGCGCGGATATACGGACACGATTATCATGCGGCAGCTGGCGGAAACGGACGGCTACGGCTACGGCATCAGCCGCGCGGTGGCGGAAAAGAGCGACGGGATGGTGCAGCTGAAGGAAGCAACGCTGTATACGGCCTTCCGGCGCATGGAAGAGAGCGGGTATATCAGCTCCTACTGGGGAGATGAATCGACAGGCGCCAGACGGAGGTACTACAGCCTGACGGAACCGGGCAGGGAAAAGCTCGCTGACGATAAGGAAGCCTGGGAAGAAACCAGGAGAGTAATGGATACATTATTGGGATAAAGGGGGAAGGAAAAATGAATCAGACAGTGAAGAGGATTGTGGACATCCTGTTTCAGGATGTGATTGAGAATGAGGAAACGAATGCGCTGCATGAAGAACTGATGAACAACTGCCAGGAGCATTTTCAGGACTTGATCGGCCGCGGACTGAGCGAGGACGAGGCGGTTGCTGAAGTGGTGGAAAGCCTGAAGGGAATGAAGGACGTAATCGGCCAGTATCCGAAAAAGACTTCCGGGCATTCTTCCTTTTCCGAATCCGGGGAATGTGACGAAGAAGCGTGTTTTGCTTTTACCGGCGCGGATACGCTGAAGGCTGAAACGACAGACCAGGATATTCTCATCAGTCCTTCCGCGGACGGAGCGATCCATATCCGGTGTGACGATCCCGAAGGGGTGAAAGCCGAACAGATCGGAAACGAAGTGCGTGTTACCGGCGGAAAGAAGAGCGACAAGGTATCCGCGTCCTTCCAGTTCCCTGAAGGAGAGGATATCAGCATCAGCGGCATCCTGAACATGGTTGGCAAAGCGATCCGGAATGTCGCAACCACTTTCCAGGGCGGATCGCCGATTATCATCGAGGTCCCGGACGGACAGATGAAGGAGATTGAACTGAACAGCCGCAGCGGAGACATAGAGTGCTGCTGTGCCATGGCCCGTAAGATGACGGTCCGTTCCACCAGCGGCAACGTAACACTGCAGCCTGAGACTGAAAAGACCGCTGAAAAGCTGATGATCAGCACGGTCAGCGGGGACGCCGAGGTCCACGGTTCCGCACTGGAAGGAGAGGCCACCAGCATGAGCGGCGACGTGACAGTGGACGGAGTTTTTGAAACGCTGGAAATGAAGAGCACAAGCGGAAGCATTGAATTCAACGGCTCTGTGATAAACGCCGCTGCCAGCACGATCAGCGGGGACATCAGTGTAACTGTTGAAAACACGGCTGTGAAGCAGGTGACGGGGAAGAGCACAAGCGGCGACGTGGAGATCTACCTGCCGCACGGACTGCACAGCGTACATGCGGAATGTTCCACGGTCAGCGGCGACTGTCTTTCCAGGGTATCCGACGCCGGTATGGCGGCAACGGTTCAGATACGCGCAAAAAGCGTCAGCGGAGACGTCACAGTGCAGTAAAAAAACATCACCAATATGCGGAATACCTGTTATAATAAATGACAGGTATTCCCTTTTTCTTTTTGTGTGCGGACAGCCGGCCAATCAGCCGGAAAGGGAGAGGACCCGATGAAAAGGCAGTGTTTTTGTACGGTGGTGAGCCTGATTCTGGGCGCAGCCCTGCTTTTCTGTATGGTTTTCCCGACTGCCGCGGCTGAGTCATATTATGTGGAGAACGAATGGAATTACGTTGACGGAGCCATGGATGCCAGCCATGGGATTCCGGAAAACGCCACGGGCGTCCTGGACCGGATCCGCCGCCAAGGCGTGCTCCGGGTGGCGACAGAACCGTATTTCGCTCCCTTTGAGTTTATCGATCCGGAGCAGCTGGATCCCCAGCGAAAATATGCCGGGGCAGATATGAAGCTGGCGGCACTGATCGCGGAACGGATGGGTGTAAAGCTTGAAATAGTCCCGTTGGAGTTTGCACAGGTGCTCCCGGCACTGACGGAAAACCAGTGCGACCTGACAATCTCGGCGATTTCCTTTACCCCGAACAGGGCTTCTTTATACACCATGTCCAAGGGGTATTACTTTCCCGAAACGACGGCGAGCACAGCCTTTATGATCCGGGAGGAGGACAGAGGCAGGATTACCTCCCTGGATGACCTGGCTGACAAAACCATCATCGTTAAGAGCTGTTCCCTGCAGGAAGCGCAGGCATCGAAGCATATCTTCCGCTATCGTGAATTCCGGCGGGTATCCTCAGTTCAGGCGGTATACGAGGCAGTGCGGAGGGGAAGAGCGGACGCAGGCGTTGTTGATATGGAAACAGCGTCCAATTATATCCGGAACAACACGGACGCCGGCCTGATGCTGGCGGAGAATGAAGATCTGTATTTCAAACTGGATGAAGCGTATCTGGGGCACCGGATCGTCGCCAAAAAGGGAGAACTGCAGCTGATATATTTCGTGAACGGCGTGATCAACGAGGTGCTTTCCGACGGATCGTATACTAAATGGATTGAGGAAGCGCAGGCTCGAGCCGCTGAACTGGGCTTCTGACAGGAGAGCGGAAACGGGATAACACGGAGGGGGATGCACGTGAAGAAAAAGAAGACCTTCATACCGGTGTTCTGCCTGCAGATCCTTCTGTGTCTGTTTCTGAACTGGGGCGGTGATCAGCTGGTGTCCAGCTGGAACTGGCCGGTCTGGCTGGATTCAGCCGGTACAATGCTCTCGGCTTATCTGCTCGGCCCCTGGTGCGCTGCCATTATCGGCGGGACATACAATCTGCTGGGGCATATTCTGTACGGAATTCCGTGGTGGTACGCTCTGGTCAGCGTTGTGATCGGCCTGATTGCCGGCTTTGCCGCGAGAAGAAAATGGCTGGATCATCTGCTTGGCACGATGACTACCGCCGCCATCATGGCTGCCGCCGTAGCGGTGACCGCCTATCCCATCAACATGATCCTGAACAACGGCAGTACCGGCAATAACTGGGGAGACGCTGTAATCGGTTTCCTCGGTGAGGCCGGCATCCCGAACTGGATCAGCCTGTTTATTGCAGAGCTTTATGTTGAACTGCTGGACAAGCTGCTGATTCTGGTTGTCCTGTTCCTGATGACCGAGCTCATCAAGCTGATTCGGAACAAACTGAAAAATGAAGAAGAAACACCGGGAAAAGAAAAGGACGGCGAAGCATCTGCCGCTGTGAAGGCACTGTCACTGATGACGGCTGCAGGGCTGTGCCTGGCCGGAGCGGGAACTGCTATACCCGCCGCACAGGCTGAAAGCGCAGGCATTCCATCTGAGTTCAGCTATAACGATTATGTCCAGACGATTTATTCCAGCACCAACGGCCTGCCCTGCGGCGAAGCGAATGATATTGCCATTACCGGCGACGGGATCATCTGGATCGGCACATATGCCGGCCTGTACCGTTACAACGGGCAGGAATTCCGCTGGATGGACGGGTTTGATTCGGTCCGGAATGTCAATTGCCTGTATGTGGACGAGGAAGGACGCCTCTGGATCGGCACGAACGACAACGGCCTGTCCATTGTGATCAACGAGCAGGTGGCCAATGTTATTGACCAGAGCCAGAACCTGCCGGCCAACGCGGTCAAATCCATCATTAAGAGTTCCGACGGATACTACTATATCGGAACCACAGGCAGCATGCAGATCCTGACGCTGAATAACGGCCTGAAACGGCTGAATACACTGTCCGAGGTGGCTTACGCGGATCATCTTGCCGCAGACAGCAAAGGCAATGTTGCCGCGGTGACCAACGACGGCATCCTGTTCCTTATGCAACAGGGCCAGATCGTTTCATCCCGCCAGCTGCCGGAACGTCAGACCACATTCAGGAGCTGCGCATTTGATCCGGACGGGTATCTGCTGGCAGCAACATCCGGAAATGAAATATTCCGTTTTGATATCAGCAAAGGCTGGTTTGAGCTGCAGGACGTGACAGAGTGCCCGGAGCTCCAGAGCATACAGAACATGTATTTCCTGGAAAACGGGCAGATGTTCATGTGCGCGGACAACGGCGTTGCCTATATCGATACGAACGGCGAGTACGAGAAACTCAATACGAATGACTTTAACAATTCGATTGACAACATGCTGGTGGACTACCAGGGGAACCTGTGGTTCACTTCATCCCGGCTCGGGCTGATGCGGATGGCTGCTTCCGATTTCCGGGATATCTATACGACAGCCGGTATGGAGAACCGGGTGACGAATACGATTGTCCAGTGGAACGGCGTCTATTACTTCGGGACAGATAAAGGCATGGACGCTGTGAATCTGAAGGGAAAACGCCGCGTAACCGACGCGCTGACGGAAGAGTTTGCGGGAATCCGTATCCGCTGCATGACGGTGGATGACCGGAATCGTCTGTGGATATGCACACACGGAAGAGGCTTGTATGAGATTGAACCGGACGGAACAGAATATGAGTACAGCAGGGAAAACGGTCTTTTCGGAAACAAGGCGCGCGTAGTAACTCAGCTCCGGGACGGGACAATCCTCGTTTCCTGTGATACAGGACTGGGATTCTTCCGGGATCACGCAGTTGTGGACATGATCTATTACTCCGATACAAAGATCAGCAGCAATACGGTCATGTCCATGACGGAGCTGCCGGACGGCAGAATCCTTGCCGGGACAGACGGAAACGGTATCGCCGTGATTGAGGACCGGAAGGTAACCCGGATGCTCACAAGAGCAGACGGGCTGAGCAGCGAGGTCATTCTTCGCACGGTGCCGGATGTGAAGACCGGCGGCGCTTTTATCGTAACAAGCAATGGACTGTGCTATATGAACACGGACGAAACCATCCGGAAGCTCGATAATTTTCCGTACTTCAACAACTACGATATCTGGATCAAAGGCACAGACAGCCTGTTTGTACTGTCCAGTGCGGGAATCTATACTGTGGACCGGAATGAACTGCTCAGCGGCAAAGACGAAATATCCTACGATTTACTGGATTCACGGCGCGGCCTGAACAGCAGCCTGACGGCGAATTCCTGGACCTGGTTTAACGATGAGACCGGTGAACTGTACCTGGCCTGCGATACCGGCGTGTTTGTGATCAACACCAACAGCTTTTCATCCGGCACGAAAGTATACCGGATGAGTGTTCCCACCATCCGGACGGACGGTGTAACCCACCGGGTGGACCGAAGCATGACGCAGAAGATCCCACGGGGCGTCAGCCGTATAGAAATACAGCCCGAGATCATTAACTATACGATCCAGGATCCCAATGTGGGATATATGCTTGAAGGCTTTGACCAGGACTGGACCATTGTGGCCCAGAACTCGCTGGGCACCATATCCTACACGAACCTGCCAGCGGGTGACTATGTGTTTCACCTGGCTGTCTTTGACAACAACCGGGAAAACGTGCTGGCGGAACGCACCTACAGCATTACCAAAGAAAAAGAAATGTATGACAACAGCTGGTTTGTCTTTTATATGCTTTCGGTTCCGATGTTTACAGTGGGATGGGTTACCTGGCTGCTGGTCAAGCGTCATGAACGGAAAATGGAAGAGCAACTGGCCATGGCGAACCGGCAGATCGAGATGGGCAAACAGACGGTGATCGCCATAGCGCGTACTGTCGATGCCAAGGATCAGCGAACCAGCGATCACAGCAAACGCGTCGCAATCTACTCCAAGCAGATTGCCCAGGCTTACGGACTGGACAGGAAGCAATGCCAGGATATCGAGTGGGCCGCACAGATGCATGATATCGGTAAGATCGGTATACCGGACGCTATCCTGAACAAACCCGCCCGACTGACGGATGACGAGTATGCCGTTATGAAATCCCATACTGTACGCGGCGCGGAAATTCTGAAGGATTTTACACTGCTGGACAACGTCATAGACGGTGCGCAGTATCACCATGAGCGGTATGACGGACGCGGCTACCCCCATGGACTGAGCGGGGAGGACATTCCGCTGTTTGCCAGAATCATCGGAGTGGCGGACGCCTTTGACGCGATGACAGCCAACCGTATTTACCGTCAGCAGATGGACTTCAGCTATGTGCTCGGCGAAATGGAAAGAGGACGGGGAACCCAGTTTGATCCGACATTTGTGGATATTCTGCTGAAACTTATCAAAGACGGTACGATCGATCTGAACAAACTCTATCATGTCTCCAAAGAAGACAGCGATCAGGCGGAAAAGGCGGCGGCAGAAGCCAGGGCGTCAGGGGACAATAAGACGGAAGCGAATCCGTACAGTTCCGGCAGCGTTTCAGTGCGGAAGGATCCGGAGAAGGGAGACAAGGCATGAAGAAACAGATTGCCCTGACAGCGGTTATCTGCGCTGCTGTGCTGATTGCGGCATCGATCCTGACCGGTTTCTGGGACAGCTCCAAAAGCGCGAACGTCCTGAAAGTGGGCTTTGTCTATTCCGAGGATGAAAGCACACCCTACACTGCGAATTTCGTCAAGGCTCAGCGGGTGCTGGAGGATGAATACGGCAGCAGGATTGAGATCCTGTCGAAGAGCAACGTGCTCGGCCGCGAATGTGAGCAGCCGATCCGGGATCTTATCCGGGACGGCGCAAGTATTCTCTTCATAAACCTGGATACGGATATTCCGGTCATCCTGGCCCGGGAGTTTCCGCAGATCCAGTTCTGTCAGGCTTCCATGCCGACAATCAGCATCGAAGGGACGCCGGAAAATTACCACACCTTTAACGGGGAGATTTACCAGGCACGGTATGTCAGCGGTATTGCCGCCGGTATGAAGCTGCGCCAGCTTCTGGACAGCGGCTCACTGCTGCCGCAGGACGCGCTGGTCGGTTACGTCGGCGCCAATTCCACCGCCGAGGTGATCTCAGGTTATACGGCGTTTCTGTTGGGCGTGAGAAGCGTGGCGCCGGAGGCGACCATGCGGGTCCGCTATACAGGAAGCTGGAGCAATTTTGCCGCGGAAAAGGAACAGACTCGGGAACTGATCAAAGAAGGATGCGTTATTATTGCGCAGCATGTCAATACGACAGCCCCCGCCGTGGCCTGCGAGGAAGCTGCCTCGTCAGGGCAGACGGTCTATCATGTCGGATATCATCAGAGCATGCTGGATATCGCTCCTTCTTCTTCCCTGGTCAGCATCCGGACAAACTGGGCACCGTATGCTGTTCAGGCTGTACAGGCTGTCATGAATGACCAGATCATTGAAAACGTGGTGGAAGCGCATGCCCACGGACGCGATCTGAGCGCAGGATTTGAAAGCGGATGGGTGGAACTGCTGGAACTGAATACATTTATTGCCGCGGAGGGGACCCGGGAGAAAATCGATCATGCCATCGCAAACCTGATAAGGGGACGGACCAAAGTATTCAGCGGAAATTATACCGGCGTGAATCCGATCAATCCCGCCGACACAATCGATCTGAATACGGGATATACTGAATGTCAGTATTCTTCCAATCCATCCTTCGGGTATGTGCTGCGGGACTATATCACGGTGGAAAACTGAAACAACCAAAGAATGCAAATAAGAAGCGCGGTTCAGAATGAACCGCGCTTCTTTGTGTATTGTGCTTATTCCAATTCCTTTTCTTTTTCCTTTTTTTCCCGGACCAGGCTGACAATCATCGAGATCAGGAAGAGGGGAAAACCAATAATTCCGGCGGGGATCCATACCTGGGAACAGAACGCGCCGAACTGTTCCAACGCCAGATCATAGCGGTACCTTCTGGTCAGCGCACCGGGATTCTGATCAACCGCGAGTCCGACCGCAAAGATCACAATCAGGAGTATACCGATAAAAATCGCGACAGCGCCAGATTTTCTTCCTCTCATAAGCACATTCCGCCTTACGGGGTGATGAATTTCTTATGGACCCAACCTTTATATCCGTTGTATTCCACCTGGGCCCAAGTCCCTTCAATCTTCAGGACGGTGACAACATATCCGGCCTGCAGACGGCCAACGCCGTTCACATTGGAGGACCAGTCACCCTTCTGGCGGTGGAAGTTCAGATTGTTCACGTTGACAACGGCAGTGTATTGCACAAAAGGAGGCTTGGGCGTAGGCGTAACAGAGGGATCCAGCGTTACGATCGATCCTGCGTCAGCGGGCTTGGAAAGCTGAAGGAAACTGTTGTCCATGTAGCCTTTCCTGCCGTTATACTGGATATAGTCCCATTTTCTGTCATGCTCCAGGACAAGCACAGGGGCGCCGTAGGGTACCTTGAACTGAACTGAATAGTTCTTGGAATTGCCCTTGCGGACATTGACGGACTTTTTGTTCGCAGACACGACATAGGCGGTATATCCCTTGGAACCGACAGGTTCGGAACCGGGGGTCGCCGTCGGAGCAGGTTCGCTGGTATTCAGATACCTGGTCAGCATCCAGCCGGTGTTGCCGTTCACGGTAACCTTATCCCAGGTGCTGCTGTGTGAAATGACATGCACTTTGGTAGCAGCCGGATACTCCGCAATCCGCGGTGAATTGGTGTTGGCGCTGCTGTAGAGATTGACGGTATGCCCGCTCGCAATCAGCACCCAGGCGTCATAGTTCCCGCCGGACACAGCAGTAGTAGTAGATGCGGATCCGGAAGCCCTGACCTTTTTCTTGCTCAGCCGGCTGTTGATGATATAACCGGATCCGAGACTGCCCGCGCTGACATAATCGTAGTTGGTGCCGTGCGTCAGCACAGAAACCCTGGTGCCTTTGGCAAGTTTGGCCACAGCACTCGCAGTCCCCTCAGGCCTTACACGCATGGATGTATCATCATAGGCAACCCATGCAGTGTAGGATTTGCTCTTGTTGAGGTACTTGGTCTGCACATACCCCTGGAATCCGTTGGAGAAGGTAACATAGGACCAGCCGTCCTTCGTGCTTTTGATGGTTGCGGCATAATCCCTTCG
Source organism: uncultured Clostridia bacterium (assembly GCA_946411525.1). Lineage (GTDB taxonomy): Bacteria > Bacillota > Clostridia > Christensenellales > Aristaeellaceae > Aristaeella. The sequence goes on from CAMKEI010000004.1 coordinate 90,855, forward strand.
ATAACTGCCCAGCACCTGAGCACTGTCACTGGGCTGCATACGTACCACCAGCTTTGATGTGTTGACCCGGTACCAGGTCGCAGCGGAAGCGATGCCTGCAGGGATTATCAGCACAAGCACAAGCAGCAGGGCGATCAAACGTTTTTTCATAAGGGTTCCCTCCCAAATAGTAATACCAATATGAATAACCATCGTGATTATATACAATTATTGTCGAAATGAAAACCCTTTCTGAAGATTTTTTTACAATAATATTATTAAAAAACAACGAATTAGTGACATGTTCTGAAATCATCCACAAGATCTTGTGGTAAAAAAGCTCTTGACTTTATTACGGTAAAGCATTATCATGATAAAGAAATTCAGCAGAAACGGTCTCCGGACCGGATGATGCCACGGAGGTAACGATATGTTGATTGACGATCGGGTGATGAACGGACAGGAGCGGATCAGCTTCCTCCTTCGTTCGCTTTATTCAGAATACGGCTATGAACGCTACCGGATGAGCAAGTTTGAGGAGTATGATCTGTACAGCCGGAATAAGGATTTCCTGTTTTCTGAGGGTGTCATCACCTTTACGGATACAAACGGCCGGCTGATGGCGCTGAAACCGGACGTGACCCTTTCCATTGTCAAGAACAGGAAGGATACGCCCGGAGAAATCCAGAGACTGTACTATCATGAAAACGTATACCGGGTTTCGGCGTCGGCGGACGGTTTCAGGGAACAGACGCAGGTCGGCCTGGAATGCATGGGCGCGGTGGACAGTGCCTGCATCGCGGAAGTTCTGAAACTGGCAGCGGAAAGCCTGAAACTGTGTTCCGGACAGTTTGTACTGGAGATCAGCCATGTCGGGATCCTGAACGCGTTTGTGGATGCGATCGCGCCGGATGAAACCGTAAAGGATGAAATCCTCAGCTGCGCCGGGCAAAAGAATCTGCACGGGATCAGCAGGGTCTGCCGGGATAACCGGCTGGCCGAAGGTGTCGAGGATGCTCTGAAGCAGCTGCTGAGCCTTTACGGCACGCCCAGGACCGTGATGCCAAAGATCAGGGCACTGGCGGAGGAATACGGCGCAGGTGAAATGGCCGCGGAACTTGGCCGGGTCGTGGCCGGATTTACCGGCAGTGAACTGGAGGACAGAATCCTGATTGATTTTTCCGCTACGGGCGATATAAAGTATTACAACGGAATTGCGTTCAAAGGGTTCATCAGCGGGATTCCGGGCAGCGTGCTGAGCGGCGGGCAGTATGACACACTGATGAAGAAAATGGGACGGAAAGACCGGGCAATCGGATTCGCCGTGTTCCTGGACATGCTGGAAAGACTGACAGAGGAGGGGGATTTCCGTGCTTAATATCGCGCTTCCAAAGGGCAGGCTCGGGGAAAAAGTGTATGCCATGTTCGCGAAGGCCGGCTTCGAATGTCCCGCAGTGATGGAAAACAGCCGGAAGCTGATCTTTGACAATGAAGAAGCCGGCGTGCGGTATTTCTGGGTCAAACCGTCAGACGTGGCAATCTACGTCGAGCGGGGAGCCGCCGATATCGGCGTGGCCGGCAAGGATATCCTGCTGGAGTACCGGCCGGACGT
>CAMKEI010000005.1 GCA_946411525.1 uncultured Clostridia bacterium
GCGGGATCTCCTCCATAATGTAGCACTCGACAATATCGCCTTCCTTGATGTCGTTATGGCCTTCCAGGCTCATACCGCACTCATATCCGGCGGCCATTTCCTTCACATCGTCCTTCAGATGGCGAAGGCTGCTCAGTTTCCCTTCGTGTACGACCACGTTGTCGCGCAGCAGGCGTACGCCGGCGTTCCGCTGTACCTTGCCGTCCGTAACATAGCAGCCGGCGATGATGCCCGATCCGGTGATCTTGAACACATTCCTGACCTCGGCATGGCCCAGCAGCACCTCACGGTACTCCGGTTCCAGCATGCCCTTCATGGCCAGTTCCATATCCTCGATCGCTTTGTAGATCACCGTGTACATCCGGATATCGACCTTCTGTTTCTCGGCGGCTTCCCTCGCGGAAGCGTCCGGCCGGATATTGAATCCGATAATGATCGCGTTGAAGGCGGACGCCAGGTTGACGTCGTCCTTGGTGATCGCGCCGGCCGCGCTGTGCAGGACGCGGATCTTCACCTCGTCGCTGCTCAGTTTTTCCATGGCCTGCTTCACCGCTTCCACCGAGCCCTGCACGTCGGCTTTGATGATCAGGTTCAGCGTGGTCACCTTGCCCGCCTCTATGGAGGAGAACAGGTTCTCCATGCTCATCTTGGCCATGGTCGCCTCGCGGCTGGCTCTGATCTTTTCACGGCGCTCGTCCGCCACCTGGCGGCTCAGGTGATCGTCGCCCACGGCAATCATCTCGTCACCGGCGCTCGGCACGTCGTCAAAGCCCATGATTTCGACCGGCATGGACGGACCCGCTTCGGATACCCGTTCGCCCTTGTCGTTGATCAGCGCGCGGACCTTTCCCGAAGCCAGTCCGGCAATAATGCTGTCGCCCACGTGAAGCGTACCGTTCTGCAGCAGCACGGTGGCCAGCGGTCCGCGGGCCTTGTCCAGTTTCGCCTCGATGATAACACCCCTGCCCAGGCGGTTCGGATTTGCCTGCAGCTGCAGCATGTCCGCCTGCAGCAGGATCATCTCGAGCAATTCGTTCACGCCCTGGCCGGTTACCGCGGACACGGGTACGCAGATTGTCTCGCCGCCCCAGTCCTCGCAGACCAGGCCGTACTGGGTCAGGTCCTGCTTCACCCGATCGGGATTGGCGTCCGGTTTGTCCATCTTGTTGATTGCCACGATGACCGGCACTTCTGCCGCCTTCGCATGGTTGATGGATTCAACCGTCTGGGGCATCACGGAGTCGTCCGCTGCGACCACCAGGACGGCGATATCCGTCGCTTGGGTACCGCGGGCGCGCATCGCCGTGAAGGCCTCGTGTCCGGGGGTGTCCAGGAAGGTGATTTTCCGTCCGTCGTCGACTTCCACCGTGTAGGCGCCAATATGCTGCGTGATCCCACCGGCTTCGCCGGCCGTCACGCGGCTTTTGCGGATATAGTCCAGCAGGCTCGTCTTGCCGTGGTCGACATGGCCCATAATGGTCACGACCGGCGGCCTGGGCTGCAGGTTCTCTTCCGCGTCGTCAAAGTCTTCCGCGACCAGTGCCGCTTCGGCTGTCTGTTCCTGCTTGCGTTCAAGCGTGATCTCGAAATCCGAGCACACCAGCTGCGCCGTATCGAAGTCAATTTCACTGTTGATGGTCGCCATATTTCCCAGCAGGAACAGCTTCTTGATGATCTCGCTGGCGGATTTGCCGATCTTTTCCGTCAGATCGCGCACGGTGATCGTATCGCCGGCCATATAGGCGGTTTCGATCTTGATCGGTGCCATCATCTGCTGGGCACTGGGCTTCTTGGCCCGGGCGCGCTTGCCGCCGCGGATCGGCTCGTCGTCATAGCCGTTGAACTGGCTGCTGTTTCCTCTCGCCTGCTGTTTCCGGCCCTTGCTCACGTGTTCCGGATCATGCTGGCGGACGTAATTCTTCTTGTTCGGGTCATAGTTGGAAACCCGTTCCTTTTCCATGGGGACAGCCAGTTCGGGAGTGCGCTGTCTCGCGCCGCCCATGCCGCCCTGACGGGCATTGAATCCGCCCTGGGGACGGGCTCCTCCGGGCTGGCCCGCGGGACGGCCGTACTGGCCCTGCTGGCCCGCGGGACGTCCGTACTGACCCGGCTGGCCTGCGGGACGGCCGTATTGGCCCTGCTGGCTGGCGGGACGGCCGTACTGACCCTGCTGGCCCGCGGGACGGCCGTACTGGCCCTGCTGGCCTGCGGGCCGTCCGTACTGGCCCTGCTGACCTGCGGGGCGGCCATACTGGCCCTGCTGACCCGCGGGACGGCCATACTGACCGGGCTGACCGGCGGGACGGGCGGGTCTGGGCGCGTCGCCCGGCCTGCTGATGATCTGTCCGATAGCCGGCTTCTTCGGCGCGGCGGGTCTTGTCGGATCGGGATCGTCCGGCGTCGCCACGTATGATTCGATTTTCTTCGAGGGCTTTTTCTCTTCCGCGGGCTTTTCGGCAGGCACTTCCTCCTGCTTCACCGCGGCCGGGGCCGGCTCTTCAGGTTTGGAAGGTTCCTGCTCGGGCTTCACAGGTTCTTTTTCCGCCGGTTTGGATTCGGCTTCCTTCTGCGCCGCTTCCATCATCTGCTTCTCATCATCGTCCAGCATCGTGAATGCTTTCGTATGCGCAGACTGCGCCTTCAGCTGTTCCTGCTGCCTGCGGCGGGCGGCTTCCTCTTCCGCCTGACGGTTCATTTCCATGTCAAGACGCTTCAGCGTCTCGAACAGCCCGTCCGCTTCCTTCCGGATCCTGGTCGCTTCCTGAAGAATGCCGGAAGCCTCTTCCACCAGTTCTTTCGTGGCGTCTTTCAAATTCACGTTTGCCATTCGGTATTGTTTCCCCCCGCCTTAACAGGCTTTATTGATTATATAAGCTCATCATTCAGGATTCAGAATGATAAACCGGTTGACCTTCTTCCTTCATCCTCAGGAACTGCTCCGCGAAAGGGCCGTTCCGGACCGCGATAACCATGCAGCTTTTCCCGGTGGCCTTTTCGATCAGCCCGGGCGGCAGGATTGTCAGTGGCGTCCCCGCCTGCCTGCACAGGTCTTCCGCTTTCTTCCGGGTATTGGGCGCCGCTTCTCCGTCCAGCAGCAGCACGCCGCAATTGCCGGAACGGATCAAGATCCTGCAGGCTTCCATACCCGCCGCGGTCTGCCTGGCCCGCACCGCGAGCCCCAGCATCCCGGTCAGTTTTCCCCCGTTCACTGCGGCCTGCTCCCGGCATTCAGCCGTTCCATCTCCACCGTAAGCGCCTCGGTAATCTCCGGCGTCATGGTAATCTCCAGCTGGCGTTCCAGCTGTTTCTGCCGGATGGACCGTCTGAGGCACTCAGCCTGCCTGCACACATAAGCGCCGCGGCCCGACTTCTTGCCTGTGGGATCCAGGGCGACCTCCCCCTCCGGGGTCCGGACAATCCGGATCAGCTCCCGCTTTTCTTTCATTTCACGGCAGCCCACGCACATCCTCATCGGAATTTTCTTCGGCTTCATCAGGTTCCTCCTGCGGGCGGATTACATGGTGTCGTCGTCTCCGCCGACGCTCGCGTCAAAGTCCATCGTGAAACTGTCGTAGCTCGGTGTCTCCACCTGGACGAACTCGGTCATCTCGCCGTTTTCGTCCACCATGTCGTCCATCTCGGCCGCCTGGCTCTGGCTCTTGATATCGATCTTCCAGCCGGTCAGCTTCGCGGCCAGGCGGGCGTTCTGTCCTTCCTTGCCGATGGCCAGGCTCAGCTGGTTATCCGGAACGATCACGCGGAAAGCCTTTTCATCCTTCGCCTGGTACACACTCAGCACATGGGCGGGATTCAGTGCGTTGGCCACAAACTCCGCCGGATTGCTGGACCATTTGATAATGTCGATCTTCTCGCCCTTCAGCTCGGTAACCACACGGTCAACACGGCCGCCGCGCTGTCCGACGCAGGCGCCCACGGGATCGATCATCACGTCCGCGCTGTGTACGGCAATCTTCGTCCGGCTGCCGGCTTCTCGGGCAATGTTCTTGATCGTCACGATACCGCCGGCAATCTCGGGCACTTCCATCTCAAACAGGCGCTTGACCAGGTTGGGATGGATCCGGCTGACGTATACCTGGGGCGTATAGCCGGCATTCTGGCTGGTCTTGTGCACCTCCAGGATATAGACCTTGATATGGTCTCCGTCGTGCAGCTCCTCGCCGGGAATCATCTCGTCCCGCTCGAGCACGCCTTCCGTCCGTCCCAGGTCGATGTAGGCGGCCTTGGGCTCGATCCGCTCAACAATACCGGTCAGGATCTCGCTTTCTTTCTCAATATACTCATCATAGATCTTGCCGCGCTCCGCCTCACGGATATGCTGGATGATCACCTGCTTTGCTGTCTGGGCGGCCACGCGCAGGAAACCGGTCGGCGTCACGTCAACTTCAGCGATGTCGCCCATCTGGTAGGTCGGCTTGATCTTCTGCGCGTCCTTCAGGGAGATCTGGTTCGTGGGATCCTCGATTTCCTCGTCCTCAAGAATCAGTTTCCGGGCGTAAACGGAGATGGAACCGTCCTGACGGTTCACGGTAACATCCAGATTGTTGGGAGCAGTCTCGCTCTTGGGCAGGTTCTTCTTGTACGCCGCCTTGAGCGCTTCCTCGATCGTATGGAACAGGGATTCCTCCGGGATTTCCTTCTCCTTTGCGAGCATTCTGATGGCTTCTATGACTTCGGACTTCATGGTTGTTTTCCTTTCTCACGTTTCATCCGTGCTGTTATCTTCTTCACCCAGGTCTACGTCTTCAATGCCTTCCATATCCACGACGGGTTTCACCAGCGCGGCGGCTTTCCGCGGAACAAACATCCGGCCTTCCGCCGTATCGATCAAAATGTTTCCCTCCTCAAGCCCTGCCAGCACGCCGGTGATCACCCTGGTACCGTCAACCGGCCTGAAGAGCCTGACCTCAATCTCGCAGCCGAGGTTCCGGTCAAAATCACGGTCCTTCTTCAGCGGCCTGTCAATCCCCGGAGAGGATACTTCCATAAAATCGTAGTCCAACGTGTCCGTCAGCGGACGGACGGCCTTGTGGAAAGCCTCGCAGTCGTCCAGTGTCACGCCCTCTTCCTTGTCGATATACAGGCGGAGATATCTGCCGGTGGGCTCCCTGTCGAGGCAGACGTCAACCAGTTCATACCCCATCCGTTCCGCAATCGGGCTGCACGCCGCTTCCAGGCCGGCTGTTCCTGTCGCTTTGGCCATGATTCAGTCTCACGCTTTCCGGGCAATGAAAAAGAGCGGAAAACAAGCCCTCCATCAGCCGACAGCGACCGTTTCCGGGGATCTGTCTCCCGGGCGGTTCCCGAAGGCCTTCAGGCTGTTTCCGTTCCTTACGTTAAACCCTTCTTTCAAGGCATAATGCCGCTTTATTGATGCGGAAAACCGCACGACGGGAGTATAACACACATCCCGTCGCATGGCAAGCCTTATTTTTCCGTAGTTGCAGAGGATTTTCAGAGGGATTTTCAGGCCCTTTCGAATACAGGGATCACATCGATGGGCGTCTGGGCGGTAACAGTCTGTCCGCCTTCAAGTATTTCACCGCTGCTGACGTTCTTCCAGCGGCCCGCAGGAAGATAGACCTCCCGTTCCCTCGCGTGCAGTTCAAGGACAGGCGCGACAAGATACCGGTCTCCGAACATGTACTGGTCCTGGAGCGTCCAGCAGGTTTCGTCCTCCGGGAACTCGAAGAACATCGTTCTGATCAGCGGAGCGCCGGTTTCGTGCGCTTCGCGGTACAGTTTCCGGATATAATCCTTCATCCCGATCCGGACGTCGTAATACTTCCGCATGATGCGGTAGTTCTCCTCGCCGTAGCTCCACAGTTCATTCGGCTGGCCGGTGTGCAGGTAGCCGCCGCCCCAGTCCCGGTCATCCAGCGGCGGAATATCGTAAGGACCGCGGTCCCCGTGCATCCGGAGCACCGCGCTGTAGACAGCGAACTGATACCAGCGGATCAGCAGCTCCTGGAAATCCGGATCGTTCACATCGTCCGTCATGAAGCCGCCGATATCCGTCGTCCACCACGGGATGCCGGCCAGGCCCATATTCAGGCCGGCCTGGATCTGTTCCCGGAAGGATTCGAAGGTGCTCGGCACATCACCGGACCAGATGACGTTTCCGTATTTCTGGCTGCCGGCCCATCCGCAGCGCAGCAGGTTGACTGCGTCGATGCCTTTGTCCGCGGCCATCGGCTCAAAGAAGGCACGGGAAAAAAGCTGCGGGTACAGGTTGCTGCAGCTCAGGGCGGGACCGGCGCAGTACCGGAAATTGTCAAAATCATATACGCCGTAATCCGGTTCTGAATTGTCGAGCCAGAATCCGTCGATGCCCAGGTCGTAGTAGTTCTTTTTGCACACATCCCAGATGTACTGCCGGGTTTCCGGGTTGAAGGGATCAATCTCCACGCAGTCGCCCTGGTAATCATACGTCTGGGCAGCGCCCCGTTCCGTGCGGATCAGCAGCCCACGCTCCGCCATCGGGCCGAAATTCTCGCTACGTCGGTCCACGCTGGGCCAGACGGAAACAATCACGCGGATCCCCATGTCGTGCAGTTCGTCCACCATGGCTTTCGGATCCGGCCAGTAGGTTTTGTCGAATTTCCAGTCTCCCTGGACGGTCCAGTGGAAGAAGTCGATCACGATCTGATCGATCCTGATCCCTTCCTTCCGGTACTGTCTGGCGACGGTCAGCACCTCTTCCTGGGTGCGGTAACGAAGCTTGCACTGCCACAGGCCCATCAGGCTGTCCGGAAACATCGGTGCCCGTCCGGTGACTGACGTATACTTCTCCAGAATATCCTTCGGGTTTTCACCGGCGCAGATCCAGTAATCCATCTGCCGGGTGCTGCGCGCGATCCACTCCGTCATATTGGCGGCAAAGGTCGCCCGGCCCACGGCCGGATTGTTCCACAGAAAACCGTACCCCAGCGAACTGACCATAAACGGCACGGAAATCTGGCTGTTGCGCTGGGCGAGCTCCAGCATGGTTCCTTTCCGGTCCAGACCCTCATGCTGATACTGGCCCATCCCGAAGATCTTTTCATTCGGGTTCGGATCGAAACGTACGGTCAGCGTATAGTCTCTTCCGCCGATATTGCCCTTCCATTCGCGGTTCACCAGCTTCAGGCACCGGCTGGAATTGACGAGCGTACCGCCGTATGAGCGGAAATACTCGCGCAGGATCAGCGTTCCGTCACGGTAGAAACTGATGACGCCGGCAAAGTTCACCGTCGCGCGGATGCGTCCGTTCACGATCTCCGCGCAGGGAAGCCCGGAGCCGTCCCGCGTATCCTCCGTACCGGTCGTGACCGTGCAGGAAACCGGTTCCGGGGAATCGGCCAGCGCCCAGTCGCAGGCACAGCGGTTATCGTCCATATACGCCCTGACGCGCAGGGCATCCTTTCCCCAGCCTTCGATACGCAGGGTTTCTCCTGCGCGGCGGGCAGTCAGCGCGTTGTTTTCAGCCTGAAAAATCATCCGGTTTCTCCCTTCTCAGTCTCCGATTCTTTCCAGCACCATGGCGGTGCGGCACGGACTGTATACGTCAAAGCCGAGTCCCCGGCCTTCAGCGTAAGCGGTATGATATTCGTAACCGTGGTCGATCAGGCCCGGTCCGCCGAAACGTTCCTCGTCAGTACTCAGGATGACCCTGTATGTGCCTTCTCCGGTGGTGTGCGCGTGGAGGAAAAAGCGCTGTTCCGAATAACTGTTGTGGAAGTTGAACAGGAACAGCAGGCCGCCCCGGCTGAAGGTGATGATCTTCCGTTCTGGATCGATCCACAGGCTGACAGCGTAGGGATCGTTCAGCAGCTTCCGGTCTTTGGCCAGATTAATCATAGCCTTGTCAAAGTCGTTCAGCCATTCGTATTTCAGGCGTTTGTCGTCCACGAGGGACCATTGCCTCCGGCAGTACTTATAGCTCCAGCCGTTGCCTTCCCGCGGAAAATCAATCCATTCCGGATGGCCGAATTCATTGCCCATGAAATTCAGATAGCCGTTTCCGCCGAGGCTCATCGTGTAAAGCCGGATGATCTTGTGCAGCTCGATGGCCCGGTCCATGGTGATGGAATGATACTCCTTCATCATGCCGGTATACATTTCGGCGTCTGCCATACGGAAAATGATGGTCTTGTCGCCCACCAGCGCCTGGTCATGGCTCTCGCAGTAACCGATGACCTTCTCCTGCGGGCGGCGTGTGGTCATTTCATGCCAGAGGGCATTCATGTTCCAGTCCTCGTCACGCGTATCCTTCAGGAGCTTGATCCAGTAATCCGGCTCACCCATAGCCAGGCGGTAATCAAAGCCGATGCCGCCCTGCTCGACCGGCAGGCACATGCCCGGCATGCCGCTCATGTCCTCGGATACGGTGGTGGCGTACGGGTTCACCTCATGGATCAGTTCGTTCGCCAGCTGGAGGTAGTTCAGGGCTTCCAGATCCGTATTCATGTTGAAATACATGTCATAGTTGGTGAACGCGCTTCCCAGGCCGTGATCGTGATAGATCATACTGGTGACGCCGTCGAAACGGAAACCGTCAAAATGGTATTCCGTCTGCCAGAATTTGAGGTTGCTCAGAAGGAAATGCAGCACTTCCACCCGGCCGTAATTGAACAGTTTCGTACCCCAGGCCGGATGCCATCCCTGGCCGCCTTCGAGGAAATACTGGTTCTCGGTGCCATCCTGCAGCTGCAGGCCTTCCCCGACGTTTGGGCATGCGTGGCTGTGCACTACGTCCAGCAGGACCCGGATTTCCATGCTGTGCGCCTTGTTTACCAGGTATTTCAGATCGTCCGGTTCGCCGTACCAATGAGCTGCGGCGAAGAAATTCGTTACCTGATAGCCGAAGGAGCCGTAATAGGGGTGCTCCTGGATGGCCATCAGCTGAACTGTGTTATAGCCGAGATCACGGACCCGCGGCAGTACGTTGTCCGCGAACTCCCGGTAGGTGCCGATCCCTTCCTTGTCCTGGCTCATGCCGACGTGCGCCTCATAAATCAGCGGGGCGTCCGGCTTCCGCGCGGTGAATTCCGCGTCTGTCCACGGATAGGGTTCCTCCGGATCCCACACCTGGCTGCACAGGGTCTTTGTCTCATCGTCCATCGCAACCCGGGTGCTGTAAGCCGGCAGCCGGGCAAACCATTCGTCCCCGTGGCGGACCCAGAGCTTGACGTTCTGGCCGTTTTTCAGGCTGTCCTTCCCTTCCAGGGCTATTTCCCAGACGCCGTTGTCGACCCGGTCGAGCGGATGGCTGTCCCTGTTCCATCCATTGAACTCGCCGAAAAGATGAACCTCGTCAGCGCCGGGCATCCATTCCCGGAAAACCCAGCCCTTCTTCGTCCGGTGAAAGCCGAAGAACAGATGACCGTTTGCGAAGCTCTCCAGCGTAGGCGCGTCAGCCACCAGCTGCCAGCGTTTCTCCTTGAAACGATCCATACGCAGCTCAATATCTCCGGCATGGGGAGCGAGCCAGGGATCGATCTCCGTGATCTGGTAGGGTGCGTACAGTTTTCCGATATCCATTCTTTTCCCCTCCGCGTTTTATTCAGACCGGACCTGTTTTCCGTTCAGATCATAGTACTGCGTTGACGTCAGCGTTTTTGTGCTGTCGTAGCTGTACCTGATTTCACTGTATCCGCCGGGAATCTCGACCGGCATTCCGTCCGTACCGAGATAAGTGCGGGCTACGGTCGCGCCGTCATCGTCTTTCGTATCCCGGTATCCGGCGTATCCGGACAGGCAACGGACGGCATTTCCCTCCGTATCCTGATAAGTTACCGTTTCCAGGCTTCCCTGGAGATCATAGCCGTACAGTACCGCCCCGACCCCCGCGCTGTTGAGCGTCCGGTTTCCGTCCCCGTCCAGGAAGCTTTCCTTTACGATCAGGTCGTCCTTCATCTCACGGACCGTCGTCACGACGCCCGAATCGTCGGCAATCGGTTTCCCGTCCAGGCTGAAACGGGTGACCTTTACGACGCTGTCCCCTTCCCAGGCATACTCCTCCCAGGCGTATCCGGCGCCGCGGTCAGTCAGCTGAGTGTTCACGTCATAGTATTTTATACAGGTAATCCTGCCTTTTCCGTCTCGGTCCTTGGTGCAGCGGAACCACCCGTCGGGACCTGTGGCCGGCGAACCGTCCGCGTGATCGTACCGGATGGAAATCACCCTGTAAAGCTTGTCTGTTTTCTGCCTGAGAATCGCATAGCCGTCCGCACTGTCAACCGGATTCTTTTTTTCATCCCGGAACGTCCGGGCGGTCAGGGTTTTGGCGCTGTATTCATACAGAACGGACGCGTAGCCGAGTGAGGGAACGATGACCGGTTTCCTTTTGTCCAGTCCGTAGTAGGTCACCAGCTGAAGGTCGCCGAACCGGTAATAGGTCATGGTGACCAGTCCGTATCCCTGACGGTTCAGGACGCGGCTTCCGTTCCGGTCCAGATACTCGATCTCCGTAATGTTGCCGCTTCCGTCCTTCATGACCCTGCGTCCGTAGTATCCGCCGTTTGACCTGCAGGGCTGCCCGTCTGCGTCGTAATATGTTTCATAGGTGTTTTCCTTTTTGTAGGTATAATGAACGGAACAGTAGCCTTCTGGTCCTTCGGCCGGCCTGCCGTTGTCGTCCTCCCAGACCGTTTCCGTGATCTTTCCGTTCTCTTCAATGTTCCGGGACTGCAGTTCTCCGATGGCCGTAAAAGGAATCAGCAGGCACAGTACAAGCGCTGCGATCCCGGCCGGAAATCTCTTCTTCATCAACATTGTTCACCTGTCTCATCTGCCGGACCGCAAAACGGTAAACCGGACGTTTTTCCTTCAGATAATTATATCAAAAAACGCTGTATAACACAAGACAAGACCCGGAACAAAAAAATACAGAACCCCGGCGTAAAGCCGGGGATCTGCTGATCTGAACGGAGCAATCAGTCGTCCTCGTCGGTGGGAGGAGCGACCTCTTCTTCATGCTGTACATCGGGGAAGGCGGAGTACATCGGCTCCACCTGCAGGCCGCGCAGATGGCGGTCCACATAGTTCTTCGTGATTTTCGCCACGGTTCCGGACAGAACGATCACGCCGATCAGGTTCGGAATCATCATCAGTCCGTTGAAGGTGTCCGCCAGGTCCCAGGCCAGGTTGTCGCCCATCGTCGCGCCGCCGAAAACCAGCAGCACAAACAGCACGCGGTAGATGATGGTCCATTTCTCACCGAGCAGGTACTCGCATGCTTTGGTGCCGTAATGGCTCCAGCCAAGCACCGTGGAGAAAGCAAACAGCATGATCGAAACCGCGATGAACGCGGAACCGATGAAACCGAACTGCTGGTTGAATACGGCGGATACCAGATTCGCCTTGCTCAGCGTTATTTCTGCACCGGCCTGCGTCATAAAGGTGGCGCTGACCAGTTCGCCGGTTTCCAGGTTGATCAGCCCGGAGGACAGCACCGCGAAGGCGGTCAGGGTACAGACCACAATCGTGTCGGCAAACACCTCAAAGATGCCCCACATGCCCTGCTTGACGGGCTCCTTGACGTTGGAGTTGGAGTGAACCATGACCGAGGAGCCGAGGCCGGCTTCGTTGGAGAACACACCGCGCTTCATGCCCCATTCGATGGCGAGCTTGATGCCGTAACCGACCACGCCGCCCGCTGCGGCCTGCATGCCGAAGGCGCCTTTGAAGATGGATGTAAATACCGAGCCGACATGAGAGATATTGATAAAGAAGATCGCGATCGTTCCGACCATATACAGGATCACCATGAAGGGAACGATTTTCTCGGTCACCGCGGCAATCCGCTTCAGTCCTCCGACAACCACGAGGCCGACCAGGATCATGATCACCAGACCGGTCACCCAGGACGGCACGCCGAAGACGGCGTCCATGTTCCCTGAAATGGAATTGACCTGCGTCATGTTTCCGATGCCGAAGGAAGCAACCAGGCAGAAGAAGGCAAACAGCCCGGCCAGCACGAGACCGATCCATTTGCAGCCTTTCTTTGCGCCGAGTCCGTCGCGCAGGTAGTACATCGCGCCGCCTGACCACTCACCCTTTGAGTTCTTGCGGCGGTAGAAAATACCCAGTACGTTCTCCGAATAGTTGGTCATCATGCCCAGGAAAGCCATGACCCACATCCAGAACACAGCGCCCGGTCCGCCCATCAGGATGGCGCCGGATACGCCGACAATGTTACCGGTGCCGACGGTCGCGGCCAGCGCCGTGCATAGGCTCTGGAACTGGGAAATGCTTCTGTCCTTCGTATGGGACGTGACCTGTTTGTCACGGAAAACCGCGCCGATGGTCTTCTTCATCCAGTGGCCGAAATGAGACACCTGGAAAACCTTGGTGAGCACGGTCATCAGGATGCCGACAAAAGCCAGCAGCGCAAGGGCGGGAACTCCCCAGACAACGCCGTTCACCGCATTATTCACGTTTTCGACGCCCTTCAGGAAACCGCCGGTTTCCTCAGCGGCAGCCGTCACCGTCCATGCAAGGCTTCCCAGCAGAACGCCGGCCATTCCGGTGCTTTTCTTCATATACTTTTCCGCCTTTCTTCCGGTTGAACTGAAAAGCGTCTCCGAGCAGAATGCCCGAAGACGCCCTTGTCTCTTGCGGAAAAGTATACAACCTTGTTTTTTGGCATGTCAATTCTTCCGGAAAACCCGAACAACGAAAAAACACAAACAGTGTCGTATCGCGGGACTGTTCTGTCCTGATTCGGTGTCCCGGTCAGCTGTTCCCTTTATGAACGCTGAAAAAGCTGTTCAAACAGCATGTTTGGTAGTATAATAAATTGATTATAAATGATGAAGGCATCCATCTGCGACATGGTTTCGGGATCAATGAAAGATCGCCGGAATCGCGTTTCCCGTTCGGCCTGAGGCCCGGTTGACGCGGATGCTGTATATGTTTATCTGAAAGGAGTTCTCCATGAACCTCTGGCTGAACCGTCTGGTCCCGTCCGTTCCCGCGGATCTGACCGGCCCCGCTGACCTCGCCCGTTACGAACTGAACAATGCCGGAATTCGCGCCGAATTTAACGAGAATTCAGCCATGGGAGACGCCTGGCGCGTCGAGCCGCGCTTGGACGGTTCTTTTCTCCTTACCGGCGGACAAACCGGCCTGCTCTATGCCTCCTACCGGCTGATTACCGGGCTCGTTTGCGGAGAAGAGTTCCTCGGCTCCCTGTCGTCCGCGCCGAAATACGCGCTTCGGATGATCAACTGCTGGGACAATATGGACGGAAGCATTGAGCGGGGCTATGCCGGCCGGAGCCTGTTTTTCCGGGACGGCCGGATCTCCTATGATCCGGACAGGATGCGGACGCTGGGCCGGGCTATGGCTTCCGCCGGCCTCAACGTCCTGTGCGTCAACAACGTCAACGTGCATGATCCCGCCCAGCGTCTCCTCGAAGACTTTTTGCCCGGCCTCGCGGCCCTGGCGGATCTGTTCCGCCCTTTCGGTGTCCGCCTGATGCTCAGTATAGACTTCTCGCAGCCCATGCGCCATGGCGTCTCTTCCGCCGATCCGCTGGATCCTGCCGTCCGCGCCTGGTGGAAGGAAACAGCTGCACGCGTATACGCAGCGATCCCGGATCTTGCCGGTTTTCTTGTCAAGGCGGACAGTGAGGGACGTCCCGGGCCATTCTCCTACGGCCGGAACCATGCGGACGGCGCGAACATGCTTGCTGAAGCCCTGAAGCCTTTCGGCGGATATGTCGTCTGGCGCTGCTTCGTGTACAACTGCCGCCAGGATTGGCGCGACACGAGAACAGACCGTCCGAAGGCCGCCTGGGATCACTACGCGTGCCTGGACGGAACTTTTGCCGGGAACGTGATCCTCCAGGTCAAGCACGGCCCCTTCGATTTCCAGGTAAGGGAACCGCTGAGTCCCTTGCTGCTCGGAATGAAACATACAAACCTTGCTATGGAAATACAGCTTGCGCAGGAATATACCGGCCACCAGATCGATCTGTACACGATGATCCCGATGTGGAAGGAACTGTTTGACGAACTGCCTGCGGACAGCATCATGTCCATCGCGGCGGTTTCCAATCTCGGAGATGACGAAAACTATACCGGTCATCCGCTGGCTGCGGTCAATCTGTACACCTACGGCCTGATGGCCTGGGATCCGGAAACGGACGCGAAAGAAGCCGTCACCAGATGGATCCGGCTGACCTACCGATTCGCTCCGGAGCAGGAGCAGACGCTGGCCGGCCTGTTGCTCTCTTCCCGGAGGATCTATGAAAAATACACCGCGCCGCTGGGTATTGGCTGGATGGTCACGCCGCACAGCCACTACGGTCCGAACCCTTCCGGCTATGAATACGATCTGTGGGGCACTTATCATAAAGCGGACAGAAACGCCGTCGGCATCGACAGGACCCACGCCGGCACCGGCTACCTGGATCAGTATCCGGAGTCGTTCCGGACAAAATACGGGGATCCCGCCGTCTGTCCGGATCTGTTCCTGCTGTTCTTCCACCGCCTGCCCTATTCCTTCCGGATGAAGGACGGCCGGACGCTCATTCAGCGCATCTACGACGATCATTTTGAGGGGCTGGAGGAAACCCGGGACCTTGCCCGGGAACTGGCGGCCATCCCCTTCCCCGAACCGGACGCAACCGTGATCCGCGCCAGGATGAAGCTGCAGCTATACAATGCCGGCGAATGGTGCGATGTGATCAACACTTTCTTCCATCGCCTCAGCGGCGTTCCGGATGACAGAGGCCGTATCATATACGACTGACCGTCCCGTTTCCCCCTGAACATGTACACTGATCTGGAGGTGATCCTTTGCCCGTCTGGATGAACTGGCTGAGCGACAGCGGTTCCGCTGTACCGGTTACGATCATTTCCATCGCGCTGATGCTGGCCGCAGGCTTCCTGATGACCCGGGTCACGAAAAAGCTCCGCCTGCCCAACGTGACGGCCTATATCGTCGGAGGCATCCTCTGCGGACCGTTTGTCCTGAACCTGATTCCGCAGACCGTGGTGAAAGGCACCTCTTTCCTGCCCGATATTGCCCTGGCCTTCATCGCCTTCAGCACCGGTGAGTTCTTCCGCATTTCAGCGCTGAAGAAAAACGGCGGAAAAGTCATCACGATTACTGTGCTGGAATCCTGCGGCGCCGCGGTCCTGGTCTTCCTGGTCTGTCATCTGGCGCTTGGGCTCAGCTTCGCGTTTTCCGTCGTACTCGGTGCTCTGGCGACCGCCACCGCGCCGGCTTCGACGATCATGACCATCCGCCAGACAGGCGCGAAGGGAGATTTTGTCGAAACCCTGCTCCAGGTTGTCGCGCTGGACGACGTAGTCGGCCTTGTACTGTATTCCGTCGCGATCTCCATCGCCACAGCGGTCTTTTCCAGCATCGGTTTCCGTCTTTCTTCCGTATTGATTCCTGTCGGAAAAAATCTGATCCTGCTGCTGCTTGGGTGCGGCTTCGGTCTTCTCCTCAAAGCGCTGATCGGCTCAAAACGTTCCACCGACAACCGGCTCATTATCGCTATCGCAGTGCTGTTCTCCTACTGCGGCATCTGTGCGGTCATCGACGTTTCGCCCCTGCTGGGCTGCATGGCGATGGGCATGGTCTATATCAACACCACGGAGGACGACCGGATGTTCCGCCAGCTGAACTACTTCAGCCCTCCGATCCTGCTGCTTTTTTTCTTCCGCAGCGGCGTGTCCTTTGATCTCGGTTCCCTGCTGGGCAACACAGGCAGCATCGGAGCCGTTCCTCTGCTGGTGATCGGCATCGTCTATTTCCTCGTCCGCATTCTCGGTAAGTACGCCGGCGCGTGGCTTGGCTGCAGCCTGGCGGGCAAAACGCCGAAAGTCCGGAACTATCTGGGCCTGGCCCTGATTCCGCAGGCGGGCGTCGCCATCGGCCTCGCCGCGCTGGGTGCCCGCGCGCTCGGAGGGGAAACAGGGCACGCGCTTGAAACAATCATCCTCTCTTCGAGCGTCCTGTACGAACTGATCGGCCCGGGCACCGCAAAATTGTCCCTGTGGCTTTCCGGTTCCTATTCGAACGAACTGGAAGAGATGGCTCCCGTACCGGAAGTCACCGAGACCGGAGAAAAGAAATCGGAGCTGGAACTGCTCATCGAGCGGATCAAAAAGATACAGGATGAACTGCCCGCACACACGGAGAACGAGAATGAGCGAGCGTTCACCGAAGCCGCCGAAGAATATTACCGGGAACAGACGCAGGCCCGTAATTTCCGGTCCCGCCGTCCCGGCATCCGCAGCGGTCCATTCTGAAGTTCCGCCGTCCGGCTTCCCACCTGCTGTCCCGCGCATAACAAAGAATCTTGATTCCCGGAGGTGTTTTCATGGAACTGATTTCGTCCTTTACCGTTGGCCGGGATCCCATCGCCGATCTGCTCGGCCCCTGGGCTTCTGAAGTCATTGCCGTCACTATCTTGCTGCGGATCTTCCTTTCCCTTCTTCTTGGCGCGGTTATCGGCTGGGAACGTTCCAACAAGCGGCATTCCGCAGGCCTGCGCACCTTTATGCTGGCCTTTGTAACCGGCACGGTCGCGGCGATCCAGGACTGCTGTATCTACGCCGCGTCCGGAAAGAGCGGGATCTTCATCCTGTCCGCCTGCGTGATCATCGGCGCGGCGATCATCGCGGTTCACTCCATGTTCTATACTTCCAGGAACCAGATCAAAGGATTGACCACTGCCGTCGGCCTGTGGGTATCCGTGTTGATCGGAATAGCGCTCGGCCTGGGGTTCTACACCGCCGCACTGGTCTCCTACGCGGCGCTGCTGTGCATCCTGTTCTGGTTCCCGCCGCTGGAGATTGCCTTCAATAACCGCTCCAACCATTTTGACGTGCACCTGGAGCTGACCAGCAGCGTCTGCCTGCAGGACTTCGTCACTGTCATCCGGCGACTGGGTCTGAAAATCGATGAGATCGAGCAGAATCCGGCTTATGTGGGCAGTGGCCTTTCGGTCTATACGGTCTCCATCTCTGTTTCCAGCGAGATTCTGAAGAAATATAAAACCCACGCGGAAATCATCGAAGCCCTGAAATCCCTGGATTATGTATACCATATCGAAGAGATCTGACCGCAAAACCGGAGGCGTACAGAGATGAAAGTTTTTAAAAGAATCCTGAAAATCCTCGGATGTGTCCTGCTGGCACTGATCCTGCTGGTCGCCGCTGCGCTGGGCGTGTTCACAATCGCGGAATACCGGCCGGCTGATATGGAAGCAGTCATTGAGGACCATGAAACCGAAGCCGTTCTGGAGACAGGAAAATCGCTGACCATCGTCAGTTGGAACTGCGGATACGGTGCGCTGGGCGATAACGCCGACTTCTTCATGGACGGCGGCTCCTCAGTCTATACTGCGGACAGGGAACGTGTCAGCAGCAACCTGGCCGGAATCCGTGACAAACTCTCAGCGCTCTCACCGGATCTGATCCTCCTGCAGGAAGTGGACATCAATTCCTCCCGCAGCTACGGAATCGATGAGCGCACCGTGCTTCGCGAGGCGCTGCCAGGCGCGTCCGAAGCATTCGCCTATAATTTCAACGCCCTGTATGTGCCTTACCCCGTCCCGCCGATCGGACATGTGGAAGGAGGCCTGTACACTCTCAGCGCCGCGCAGCCGCGGACAGCGGAGCGGATCTCCCTGCCGGTTCCCTTCACATGGCCCGTCCGGCTGATGAACCTGAAGCGGTGCCTGCTTGTCAGCCGCTTCCCGGTGAAAGGCTCCGATCATGAACTGGTACTGATCAATCTGCATCTGGAAGCCTATGACAGCGGCGAAGGCAAGGAAAAGCAGACCCGTCAGCTGGTCTCCCTGATGCAGGAGGAATTTGGAAAAGGCAACTGGGTCATCGCCGGCGGAGACTTCAATCAGCGCTTCTCCAACGTTGACCAGAGTGCCTGGCCGCTTTATGAAGGGACATGGCAGCCCGGCGAGATTAATACCGACGCGTTCGGCAGCGATTTCAGGCTGTTGATGGATTCCACGTCCCCCACCTGCCGTTCCCTGGACAGGCCCTGGGCCGGTGAAGAGAAGGATGGTTTCCAGTTCTATCTGATCGACGGCTATATCGTATCGGCCAACGTAACGCCGGACGCTGTCGAGACGCTGGATTTCAGTTTCATCTGTTCAGACCACAATCCCGTCCGCATGACTTTCACGCTTGAATGACCGTCTCACGGCGGAAGAAAAGCACGGGCAATCAATCCATGCCCGTGCTTTCTTCATGTCCCTGACGCATCGGTGAACGCCGTCTTCCGGACGGGATTCACCCTGTGCCGGTATTGATGGTCCGGCGGACAGTTTCCTGCCGTGCCGGCGGAATCAGGTTTCAAGCAGATGCGCGCATTCGCTGCGGAATGAGATAAACGCGTCGTCCCCGACCTGGAAGGTTTTCTTTCCGATGGGGCAGTTGTCCGCAATCTTGATCAGCGTGTCGCCCACCCTGACGTGATAATTCTGATAGGAGCCCATAAAGCAGCTCAGCTCCACCTTGCAGGGAAGCTGTCCCTGATCTGCAATCTCAATGGCCTCTGGACGGAGGACGATCTCCTTGCCTCCGCCTGTCCTGTCGTTTTCAGATCGCACTTTGACCGGACGACCGTAAACCTCCGCGACGACATCCTCGCCTTCCCTTCCGGTGACCGTACAGGGAAGGAAGTTGCATTCGCCGATGAAATCAGCCACGAACTCACTGTTCGGATGATAATAGATTTCTGTCGGCGAACCCATCTGGGCGATCACGCCGCCCTTCATCAGGATAATATTGTCGGAAATCGCCATAGCCTCGCTCTGGTCATGGGTCACGTAGATCGCCGTAATCCCGAGGGTCTGCTGAATCCGTCGGATTTCCGTGCGCATCTGCACGCGCAGTTTCGCGTCCAGGTTGCTCAGCGGCTCGTCGAACAGCAGAACGCCGGGCTCCACTACCAGCGCGCGGGCCAGCGCCACGCGCTGCTGCTGCCCGCCGGAAAGCTGGTTGGTCATCCGCTGTTCCATGTCCGACAGTTCAACGAGTTTCAGGATATTGGTGACCTTCTCCTTGATCACAGTTTTAGACATTCCGCGCAGTTTCAGTCCGTAAGCTACGTTATCGAACACGTTGTAATGCGGGAAAAGGGCGTAGCTCTGGAAGACCATCGCGGTGTCACGTTTGTTCGGGGTCAGTTCGTTGATCGGTTCACCGCCGAGATATATTTCTCCTTCGTCCGGGCTCTCAAATCCCGCAATCATTCGCAGCGTTGTCGTCTTGCCGCATCCGGAAGGACCGAGAAGCGTCACGAAACTGCCGGGCTCGATATCCAGTTCCACGTCATGGACTGCGTAAAAGTCCTGGCCTGTTTTCGGATTCTTGTAGATCTTACTGATATGATCCAGGCGAACGCCCTTGGGTTCCTTTGCCTGCGTTCCACTCATGTTTATTCAACCTCCTTGACTTTACGGCTGGTGCCGAAGTGTTTGATAATAAAGTTCATCAGCAGGACCGATCCGTAAGTGATAATAATCAGGATCGTCGCGAAGGCACATGCGATACCGTACGATCCTTTTTCCGCGAATTCGTTGATCTGTACGGTAATCAGCAGATAACTGGGAGTCACCAGCAGGATGATCGCCGAAATGGCCGTGATGGAACGGACAAAAGCGGTGACCAGGCCGGACAGGAAGGAATCCTTGATCAGCGGCAAGGTTACGGAGGTGAAAACCTTCAGGCTTCCGGCACCCATATCGTAAGCGCTTTCCTCGATCGATTTGTCAATCTGCCGAAGGGCTGAGATACCGGAACGCGTACCGGTCGGCAGCGAACGGACGACAAAGACGATTACCAGGATTACGCCGGTACCGTAAATCCCCTGCAAGAAACCGGAATGGAACACGCCGCCGGCAAAACCCCGGATGTACCCGATACCAAGAACGGTTCCGGGCACCGCCATGGCCAGCATGGAGACTACTTCGATAAAGCCTTTCGTCTTGAATTTGCGCTTCACGACCAGGTACGAGATGATCATGGAGAGCAGCGCGGTAATCGGCGCGGCAATAAGCGACAGCAGGAAAGAATCCTGGAACGCTTTGAAGCCCTTATATCGTGTGAACACCTGTTCGAACCAGCGGGTCGTAAGCGTAAAATCGCGGCCCCATGTACGGAACAGCGCGCCGAAGGGTACGCATACGTACATCAGAACCACAAAGAGCGCAATGGCCGAGCAGAAAACGGTCAGCGGAACCGTAACGCTCTTGTCCTCAATCAGCATCCTCGCGCGGGATGCTTTTCCGGTCAGTGTGGCGGCGGTCTTCCGCTCAAGATAGAATTTCTGAACAAGGAACATGATCATCGTGATACCGAGCAGCACGACCGCCATGGCGCAGGCGCCGTTTTTATCATAAGCGCCGGTAATCTGCAGGTAAATGGTGGTTGCCAGGGTGTCATAGCTTCCACCGATGATCATCGGGTTGGCAAAGTCCGCAATGGATTCTATGAATGTGACCAGGAAGGCGTTTCCGATTCCGGGAAGCAGCAGCGGCAGCGTAACAGAGGTAAAGACCTTGAAGCGGCTGGCACCCATATCCCTGGCCGCTTCCTCCATCGACGGGTCAATATTCTTCAGCAGGCCGCGGAACATCATGTAGCAGACCGGGAAGAATGTCATCGTCTGGACGATGGCGATTCCCCAGAAACCGTAAACATTATTGTCATAGATACCCAGCATATGCCGGGTGATAATGCCGGCCTTGCCGAATAGCATAATCATCGACAGGGAAAGCACGAACGGAGGAGAGACGACCGGCAGCATGGAAACTACCTTGAACAGGCCGCTCATGAACCTCGTCCGCACCTTTACATAAACCTCCACATACGCGAACAGAAGGCCAACAAGCGCGGACAGGATGCCGACCAGGAAACCGACCTTCAGCGTATTGGTAATCGCGCGAATGAAAGTATACTTCGAAAAGCTCTCCTGGAAAAAACGGAGTGTCAGTCCGCCCTCCGGCGAATAGATGCTGTCAACCAGCAGGATCGCCAGCGGATAGAGAATAAACAGGGTCAGGAACGCGATGAGTACCACGATGGTTGTGACCATGACCGGATCAGCAAACAGTTTTTTGCGGTCCAGTGAGGCGCTTTGAGCTCTGGCCACGGCGTGCCCTCCTTTCTGAAATGAAACAGAGAACGGGGGACGATGAGGTCACCGTCCCCCGGGATTGAATGATTGAATGCCTGCCGGCTGTTATTCAGTCTTGAAACGATCGTCCGCGGCGGAGCCCAGCGCTTCCATCACTTCGCCGATGTACTTGGTGGTGTTCTCTTTCGCGTCTTCGAAATCGTAATCCATCACGTTTTCGGGATCAAGGCCGAATTTTGCGGCCTGTTCCGGCTGCTCGGCGTTATCCAGTACCAGGAACTGATAGCTGCCGTATTCATCTGCCTGGTTGACGCAATCCGGAGAAAGAGCATATTCGATCCACAGTTTTGCGGCATTAATATGCTTCGCACCCTTGAAGATGGCAGTCGCGCCGATTTCATAGCTGGTGCCGGTGGACGGAATAACCAGGCCGATATTGTCATAGCCGTTATCCACGATCTGATAAATACCGTCATGCAGGAAGCCGATGCCGATCACGCACTCGCCGGTGCCTACATTTTTGGAGGGGCCGGAACCGGACTTGGTATAAACCTGGATGTTTTTGTCGAGGTCGACCAGGTACTGGATTCCTTCGTCATGGCCGTACTTCTGGATCATGGTGTTGATAACCAGCTTGGCTGTACCGGCGGTGTTGTAGTTGGAAAGCCAGATCAGCCCCTTGTACTCGGGTTTGAGCAGATCCTGCCAGTCGGCGGGCGTTTCCAGGTTCATCCGTTCAAGTTCCTCGGTGTTTACCATGAAGCCCAGGATGCCCTTATAGATGCCGTACCAGGCTCCGTCCTTGTCGCGATAGGCAGCGCCCAGCAGGTGGGCGGCGTTCTTCGCTTCGTAGGTCTCAAGCAGGCCTTCCTTCGCGCAGATGTTGTAGGGGTCGGTCGTGCCGCCGAACCATACGTCAGCGCTGGGATTGCCGTTTTCCTCTTCAATCTTCGCCTGCACTTCACCGGTGCTCAGGCGCTGATGGGTCACTTTGATGCCATAGAGGTTTTCAAAGCCGTCACAGGCTGCCTGAAGATACTCTTCCTCACAGGAGCCGTAAACAACCAGTTCCCCTTCTTCCTTGGCGGCGGCGATCAGCTCGGCGTCAATTTCGCTCTCCGCGGCGGAGAAGGACATCAGCCCGAGCAGCATCGATACTGCCACTAATACAGCAAACAGTTTTTTCATGGAAATGAACCTCCTTTTATTTATTTCGCCGCGATGACACGCAGCGGAATATACAACAAATAACACGCCTTCCGGCGCGATGATATGTTACATCTGATCTGCGCACATATTATCACGTGTAAGTCCGCATGTCAATACGGAGATCCGGACTGCGGCTCATCTTCCCAGTCCAGGGTGAAATACCATTCGCTGGGCTGGATATGCTTGAAGTTCGGTTCAAAACTCACGTCGTAGCCCTGGTTGAAGTACAGTTCTTTGAACAGTTCCCTGTGCTGAACAACATAATGCTTCGGCGGAAAAGCAATCTTTACGCATTTTTCCCCGAGTTTCACGGCCTTGCGGATCTCCTCGTTGATCCGTCCGCAGTACCAGATGCAGCGCAGGGAACGGCTGCCCGGATTCTTCCGCCTGCTTTCCTCGTTGGCCTGCTGCCTGTCCATCCCTGATGCCTCCTTTTACAGATCCCTGACCGTCAGCCCTTCGCAGTCCTTCAGCGCGTCATGATGCGCCACCACGCATACGGCGCCTTCCCGGCTGAAGACTTCCAGCCAGCCTGCGCATCGCTCCAGGTCCTCCGGCGCCGCATACAGGATCTGTCTGCGGATCCGTTCCGCCTCAGCGCGGGTATAGCCGTTCATGTGCCGCCTGTCCGCCAGGGCTCCTTTATCCCGCGGGCTCAGCAGCGGATTGAGCGAGTTCAGCGCTGAGATGATATACTGATCCAGCGCTTCTCCCTGTTCCGCGAACCTCCTCAGATAATCCGCTGCGCCAGTGTCTGCATCGAGGGTCTTTGCGGGTGTCGGATCACGGAAGGAATAGGAAAAGAGATTGCCGCTCCGGTCGACCTGTATCCCGGCGCCGTACGCGCCTCCCTGTACGCGGACGCGGTTCCAGAGATATTCCAGGGTCAGGATGGACATCGCCAGCCACATGCTTCCTTCAAACTCCGTTCCGAGCCTGCTCAGGCGGAATCCGCGCGCAGCGAATCCGATCTGGGCCGGAATCCGGAATCCGGCAGCAGTCGGCGTGTCGACCCAGTACGCCCGGTTCTCCGGAACCGGCGTTCCATCCGGAAAAGCCTCCGCCAGCCGCTCCGGCAGCGGCCCGCCGGCGGATGTAATGCTCAGAGTCAGCCTGCTGCGGCAGAAAGTTCCGTGCATCAGGCGTTCCGACAGGCGGTGAAGTTCCGGCATCTCCTTCTTCGGCTCCCGCGCCAGCTGATGGACGTACGCCACGGCTGCGTCGCCGTCCAGGGCATTCTTCACCGCGTTCTCCGCGCAGAAATGGCTCAGCACGTTTTTGACGCCGATCATATGGCCGGCGCCGAGAATCCGCTGACGGGCGTCCATCTCGTTCTGGCGGAACATCTCCGTCATCCTCTCCTCATCCTCAAAGCGCGTGGATGTCAGGATTTCCGCCAGCAGCGCCCAGGCTTTTTCCGCATTCTCCTCCAGCGCGCTGACAAACGCGGTCAGATAGGGCGTACAGGTCTCGTCCTGTCCCTGTTCCGCCCGCGTGATAATTGTAAATCCGACGGATCCGGTCCAGCGCTTGATCTCCTGCTGCAGCGTCAGGGCGTCATGTTCCGCGGTGGGCAGGTGACCCAGCAGGCCAACCAGCTGCGACAGCCTTGTCAGTTCCTCCAGGTTGTAATCCGTCAGCGAGAAATAGGCGCGCAGATAAACTACGCCGTTGCAGTTCAGCCGGTGCGTCATCAGCGGAACGCCTCCGCAGTCCTGCATGTCCGTATCTACCCACTCCGATTCCACATCCGCATCTTCCCGGGTCAGCTTCGGCAGGGTCTTCAGGCTTTCCGGACTGTCCGGTTTGTTCTGCCATGCCCAGATCTCTTCGATCAGCCGGTCATTCTCTTCCTTTTCCACGTCCGTCCATGTGCCGGTGATCTTCCGAAGACGTTCCGCTTCCCGACGGCGCTTTTCTTCGCCGACCGTTCTGGAAGGCAGCGTATGCAGGATCACCAGACCCTCGCGATTCAGGAGCATGTCCGCAGCCAGTTCGTCGAACCGTCCGTTTTCCAGGTACTCCTTCAGCTCACGCACGATGCCGGCAGTTTCCAGAGAATCGGTGGGATCGGCGCCGTAAATCCAGTTTCCGACGCAGCGGATGCACCGCTCTATACCCTGGGGCTCGTCCTCTTCGCGAAGCATATAGATCGCCCGGTTCAGGGAGGCTTCCACCATGTGTCGGTCCAGGCCTTCCCGCCGGATCGTTTCTCCGGTTTCCCGCAGCAGGTCCGCCAGTTCAGCCTCCCTGCCGTCCGTTACGTTGTCCGCGTGAAAGGTGACCCAGCTCTGAAGGGTCGTATCGTCCACGGAGGCGGAGAAATCCTCTGCCAGTCCGCGTTCCAGTGCGGCTCGCTTCAGAATCGCTTCGTTGCCCCCCGTAAGCACATCGCAGATGATCCCGCGGGCCATGTTGTCCGTCCGGTCCTTCCAGGTTCCCGTAATCCGGGCAAGGGTCAGATGTCCCCGGTTTTCGTCCGGTTCCTCCTGTCCGAGCTCATATCGGATGGTATCCTCGGAAGCGACAGGCTTCTGATATTCATATTCCGGCAGGTCTGTCCGCCGCTCATAACGGTCCAGGTAGGACGCGATCAGGGGCAGCATCTCCTCCATCGGTACAGCTCCGTCCAGATAAATCAGCGCGTTGCTCGGATGGTAGCACCGCCGGTACTGTTCGCAGAAACGTTCATAGGTCAGTTCCGGTATTTCCTCTGGATCGCCGCCGCTGTTGAAACCGTAGCAGGTGTCCGGAAACATTTGCTGCATGATACGACGGTCGATCAGCGTGTCTGTATCGCTCATGGCGCCTTTCATTTCATTGAAAACCACGCCTTTGTAGACCGGTTCCCCGCTTCCGTCCCGGTTGATATGCCATCCTTCCTGGCAGAAGATCCGGCGGTCCGTAAGCACTTTCGGTGCAAACACGGCGTCAAGATAGACGCCTGTCAGGTTCAGCAGGTCCCGTGGATTCCGGCTGGCGACCGGATACATGGTCATATCCTGAAAAGTAAGCGCGTTCAGAAAGGTGTTCATGCTGCTTTTGAGCAGTTCAACAAAGGGTTCCTTCACCGGATACTTTTCGCTGCCGCACAGCACGCTGTGCTCCAGAATGTGGAACACGCCGGTACTGTCTTCCGGCAGCGTCCGGAAAGTCACAGAAAAGACCATGTTTTCCGCGTCGTTATCCACCCAGAAGACGCATGCGCCGGTCCGGTCGTGCTCCAGCAGCACCGTCTTTCCGTGCAGTTCTTCGCTTTCCCGGACTGTTTTTACAGTATAACCGTACAGCTTCTGATTCGCTTCAATCATCATGCAGCGTCAACCAACTCCCTGAAGAAGCCTTTCTTTCAGTTTTTCATGCAGATTCATTGTAGCGGTTTCAAATTCCTTGTCAAGGCAGGAATTACGCGGTTTATGTTGTATTATATCTTTGTGTTGAAAAGGATTCTGTCCGGGGCCGAAAGGGGGCTTTGATGTGACGATCCGCGAAAGACAGGAGCAGCAGGAAAAGGCCTTGCTTGCGCCGTGGGCTTCCCGTTCCGCCGAGACCGCCGGACGTGACCGGCCTGTGACTCCCTGCGACCTTCGGACTGAGTATCAGCGCGACCGGGACCGCATTATTCATTGCAAGTCCTTCCGCCGGCTCAAGTTCAAAACGCAGGTGTTTCTTTCTCCGGAGGGCGACCACTACCGTACCAGGCTGACCCATACGCTCGAGGTGTCTCAGGTTGCCCGGACGCTCGCCCGTTCCCTCTGCCTGAACGAGGACCTGACCGAGGCCATCGCCCTGGGACACGATCTGGGACACACTCCCTACGGGCATATCGGGGAGCGCACACTGAACGACCTGCTTCCCGAGGGTTTCCGGCATAACGAGCAGAGTCTCCGTGTGGTCGAGCTCCTGGAAAACCACGGCGAAGGGTTGAACCTGACGAAAGAGGTCCGGCAGGGCATCCTCTCCCATTCCGGCAGAACCAAACCGGCCACCGCTGAGGCGGAATGCGTCCGGCGGGCGGACAGGATCGCCTATCTGAACCATGATCTTGACGACGCGCTGCGCGCCGGCATTCTCAAGCCGTTTGAGCTTCCGGAGGACTGCCTGAATATTCTCGGCCACAGCCACCGTGAACGGATCAATACCATGATTACGGACATCGTGTCATGCAGTGAGGATCAGCCTCACCTGTCCATGAGCGAACCGGTTGAAACCGCGATGAACGGCCTGCGGGAATTCATGTTCGACCGCGTCTATTGGGACGGCTGGCGTGATCCGGAGGAGGCCCGCTGCGACTATGTGCTGCGCCACCTGTTTGAGTATTACTGCGAGCATCCCGGTGAAATGCCTGAGGAGTTCGTCATGATTGGCTATCGCGACGGAACGGAACGCAGCGTATGCGATTTCCTCTCCTGTATGACCGACCGGTACGCCACCCGCAAGTTCCAGGAGTTGTTTGTTCCGTCGGCTTTCCCTGCGTTTTAGTTTCCTTTTACATATTCCCTGTCCAAAGGAAAGGTGATCTCCGCTCATGTCTTCACGCTACCCCGCCTCCTGGCTGGACGAGCTCCGGAGCCGTTCTGATATCGTTCAGATCGTTTCCGGCTATGTGGCGCTGAACAAAAAAGGCCGGAAATACTGGGGGCTTTGTCCGTTTCACGGCGAAAAAACCCCTTCGTTTTCCGTGGACGGAGAACACCAGCTCTATTACTGTTTCGGCTGCAAAGCCGGCGGCAACGTATTCCATTTTTATATGGAAATGGAACACTGTTCCTTCAGTGAAGCCGTCACTCAGCTGGCGGAACGGGCGCATATGGCCCTTCCGGAGATGGAGAAGGACGAGGGCTATGAGCGCCGCCGCACCCAGCGGGAACGCCTCCTGGCTGCCAACAGGGAAGCCGCCCGGTTTTATCATGAAACGCTGTTTACGCCTGCCGGCGCTGCTTCCCTCGCCTATCTGCGAAGACGTGGGCTGAACGATGGGGTGATCCGGAAGTTCGGCCTGGGCGCCTCGCCCGACGAATGGAGCATGCTGAGCGACCGTCTGATGGAAAAGGGTTTTACGCTGGACGAACTGGCCCTTGCCGGGCTCACGGTCCGGAAAAAGGCGGATAACGGCAGGGACCGTTACTACGATATGTTCCGCAGCCGGGCAATGTTTCCGATTATCGACTCATACGGCAATGTACTGGCCTTCGGCGGGCGCACGCTGGAGAAGCGGGAACCCAAGTATCTGAACACGGCCGACACACCGGTATTCAACAAACGCAAAGGCGTTTTCGCCGCCAATCTTCTCCGGCGGCAGCGCCATCTGGACCGCGTTATTCTTGTGGAAGGCTATATGGACGTTGTCAGCCTGACCCAGTTCGGTGTGGAAGGTGTCTGTGCAAC
This sequence comes from uncultured Clostridia bacterium, assembly GCA_946411525.1. Lineage (GTDB taxonomy): Bacteria > Bacillota > Clostridia > Christensenellales > Aristaeellaceae > Aristaeella. Next base: position 27,727 of record CAMKEI010000005.1, read on the forward strand.
CCTCGGTACCGCGCTGACCGCTGAACAGGCCCGTCTGCTGAAACGTTTCGCTCCACAGGTTTTTCTCGGCTATGACGGCGATTCTGCCGGGCAGCACGCCATTCTCAGAGGGCTTGAAATCCTGGAACAGGAGAATGTCCCTGCCAGGGTGTTGGATTTTCCGGATGGACTCGATCCGGATGAGTTTATCCGAAGGGATGGGGTCGAAGGTTTCCGCAGCCTGCCCGCCATATCACCGGCTGCTTACCGTCTGCGCCGCCTGAAAGAACAGTTTGATCTCTCCGCACAGGATGGGAGGCTGGCCTATGCCCGCGGCGCTGCCGAAATCGTCTCCACAGCGGATCCGCTGGAACGGGATCTGCTCCTGGACCGGCTTTCGCTGGAAACGGGCTTTTCAAGGGAAACGCTCGCGGAGCAGATGAAGCTTTCCGTACCTAAACCGGCAGCCGCTTCCCGGAATCCTGCCTCGCGGATCCGGACTGCCCGTCCGGAAGCTTCCGGAACGACTTCCGGGGGTGACCTGAAAGCGCAGGAACTGCTTCTCTGCCTCTTTGCTTCAGGTCATATCCCGAAAGATATGATCGAGGAAAAGGATTTTGACGATGACGAGTTGAAATCATTATATAGGGAACTGGCAGCCGGAGCTTCTCCCGCGTCCCTTCCGGATCTCGCTCCGGACGATGCCGCCCGTTCCCGCTATACGCGCCTGTTGCTGACCCCGACGGCCGGCAGCACGGACGAAATGATTACCATGGCGAACGACTGCCTTATCCGCATCCGCAGGACAAAGCTTGAAAGGCAATACGAAGAACTGTCACAGGAGATCGCTTCCGCTTCAGGAGAGCAGCTTGATTCACTCCTTCAGGAAGCCCGGGAGATCTCTGATAAGCTGAAAAAGCTGAAATGAACCACCGTTCCCGAAAGGATTGCCCTTCCGGGACCGACCGGCTTGCGCCGCATCAGAAGGAGAGGATTCCATTGTCGCTGTCACCCGATTCCAGGCAGAACCGCATGGACGAGCTGTATGAATACGGCAAATCCAAGGGCACGATTACCTATAAAGAGATCATGGACCGCGTTTCCGGCATGGAACTGGACGCCGACCAGCTGGACCATGTGCTTGAAACGCTTGAAGCCTACGGTGTATCCGTTGTCAACGACAGCGCGGACCGTCAGGTTACCCTGACGGACGAACAGGCGGCGGACCAGGCGGCTGAAGTTGCCCGGATCGAGGGGGACACTCCGATCGACCTGACCGTCCCGGAAGGCATCAGCATCGACGATCCGGTGCGTATGTATCTCAAGGAGATCGGCAAGGTTCCGCTGTTGACTGCGGAAGAGGAAATCGAAATTGCAAAGCAGCTCGAGGCCGGGGATGAGAGCGCCAAGCAGAAACTGGCCGAAGCCAACCTGCGCCTGGTAGTATCCATCGCCAAACGCTATGTGGGCCGCGGCATGCTCTTCCTTGATCTGATTCAGGAAGGCAATCTCGGGCTGATCAAAGCCGTCGAAAAGTTCGACTACCGCAAAGGTTTCAAGTTCTCCACCTATGCCACCTGGTGGATCCGCCAGGCCATCACCCGGGCTATTGCGGATCAGGCGCGTACGATCCGTATCCCGGTACATATGGTGGAAACCATCAACAAGCTGATCCGCATTTCCCGTCAGCTGCTTCAGGAATACGGCCGGGAACCCACCCCCGAGGAGATTGCCAGGGAGATGGGCATTTCCGAATCAAAAGTCCGGGAAATCATCAAGATCGCACAGGAACCTGTCTCTCTGGAAACCCCGATCGGAGAAGAAGAGGACAGTCATCTGGGTGATTTCATTCCCGACGAAGACGCTCCCGCCCCTGCCGAGGCCGCTTCCTTTGCCCTGATGAAGGAACAGCTGATGGATGTGCTGGACACGCTGACTCCCCGTGAGGAGAAAGTCCTTCGCCTGCGCTTCGGCCTGGACGACGGACATCAGCGGACGCTGGAAGAAGTCGGCAAGGAATTCAACGTTACCCGGGAGCGCATCCGTCAGATCGAGGCGAAAGCCCTGCGGAAACTCCGTCATCCCTCACGCAGCAAAAAACTGCGCGATTATCTGGACTGAGCAATGTCACACATGATCCGGCTGGATGCCCGCCTGTCGCTCGCCTACGATCTCTATGACCCGTGCGCGCTGGCGGCGGACATCGGAACAGACCACGCACATTTACCGGCCGCGCTCCTGCAGCGCGGCCGGTGTCAGCATATGATTCTGACGGACCTGAGCCCGGACGCTCTGCGCAAAGCACGGGATGAGATGATCCGGTTCGGCCTTTCGGACCGGGTATGCCTGCGTTTGGGAAACGGCTTCGCGCCGCTGAACGAAACCTGCGGCGTAATCTCTGTTACCGGGATGGGCGGGCGTACAATCCGGGATATTCTGCTCTCTGGCATGGAAAAGCTTCGCGGCGCCTCGCTGGTCCTTTCCGCGCACACCGACCTTCCCCTGATCCGGGAAACCATTTGTCAGATCGGCTATCATACCGACCGTGAAGAACCCTGTATCTGCGCCGGCCGGTATTATCTCGTACTGCGCGCCAGGCCTGGTTCAAAACCCGTAACTCCGCGGGAGATTCGCCTGGGCGGCCCGCTGTTTGACTCCCGCTCGGATCAGTTAATCCCCTATCTGAAGCGCCGTAAGGAAGTACTTGAAAACAGTCTTCTCGGGCTGATCAGTGCTGAAATGCCGGACAGGGCGCTGATTGAGCAGGTTCGGGAGGATATCGAATGCTATGGCGACTACATTATGAAAGGAAGGAATCCCCATGACCGTTCAGGATCTGTATGAAATGGTTGACCGGATCGCGCCTTTCACGTCGCAGGCCGAAGGCGACAATTCCGGTTTGCTGGTCGGATCCTCCGTGCAGGAGGTTACCGCCGTCCTGTTTGCGCTGGACGTCACGGAACAGGTCATCAGCGAAGCGGTCTCCCTCGGTGCGCAGCTGATCGTGACCCATCATCCCCTGATGTTCACGCCGGTTCACACGCTGACCGACGCGGAATATGAAAGCCGGCTCATCCGCCGCCTGACCCGGGAAAATATCAGCCTGATTGCCGCTCACACAAACCTTGACCAGGCACCCGGCGGCATCAACGACGTCCTGGCAGAATGCTGCGGCCTGACGGAAACCGGCGGCGAAGGTTTTTTCCGCTGTGGCCTGCTGCCTCAGCCCCGCACCGCGAAAGAATACGCGGATGATCTGAAGAAACGCCTTTGCACAGAAGTCCGCCTGATGGGTCCCGAAGACGCGGTCATCCGGAAAGTCGGGCTGTGCAGCGGCGGCGGCAGTTCCGAATGGAGCAGTGCCGCCGGGGCGGAATGCGACGCCTTCGTCAGCGGTGAAATCAAACATCACATCGGCCTTGCCCTCGCGGACAGCGGGATTGTCGGACTGGAATGCGGTCACTTTGCGACCGAGGAGCCCGGTATCCGCGCGCTTGCTTCCGCTTTACAAAAGATCCTCGATCAGGTAGAATGTAATGTGCGGATTTATGTGTCGGAAAAATCCGCCTATTCCTTTCCCCGGTAACCGCGGCAGGCGGTGATCCTGTCAGAAGGAGGCTCCTTTATGGAAAAGTTCGAAGCGCTGTGGGCTTACCAGCAGGAAGATATGAAGGCGGACGCTATTGCCACGGCAATCAAGCGCTCGCCCACCAGGCAGAAACTGGAAAAGGCCCGTGATTTTATCCTTGATCGTCAGAAGCAGTATAAGCAGATCGAGGAAGACGTGGGCGCCATGGTCGACCGTAAGGACATCATTGCCCAGGCGATCGCCCGTTCCCGCGAGCAGATCGAGACCCTGCAGAAACGTTTTGAGGCCAATCCCCCGCAGACCGCGGAGGAGATCAAGGCGCTGCTCTCCGAAGTCAGCCGCTGCCGCGACACCATCCGCCAGTATGAGGTCGAAATCAGCCGCATTGTAAAGGAAACAGAAACGAACGAAAAGCTTTCCCGCAGTGTCCGCCTCGAAGCGGCAAACGCCAAAAAGGCTTTCGATCAGCTCAAGTCCGAGTATGAGGAGGAGTCCAGAAGCAAAAAGGGCGAGCTGGAAGCGCAGCGCGCCAAAGCAAAGGAACTTCTGGATCAGGTTGATCCCAAACTGCTGGAGGAGTATGAAACCATAAAAAAGCATATCTCTCCTCCCGTAGCCCGCCTCGCTTACGGCCAGTGCTCCGGCTGCAATACTTCCCTGCCTTCAGCGATCCTGTCGAAAATCAGGGGCGGCGCGCTGGTGGAATGTGAAACCTGCGGACGGATGATTATTCAGTAAACTGAATCATATGTACACCCCGGACAGCCTGCTGTCCGGGGTGATTCAGTTTCACGGCGTCCATGCCCGATGGACAGCCTCGGTCCGTTCCGTGCAGGATGCCTTCTTCAGACAGGATAATTGCCTGAAATAACGGCAAAGGGATTGACGGATGCTTCCTGTTGTGATAAAGTTTGGCTGAAAACGTTACCGTTATCGTTTCCGGAACGCGCCAGAGGAAGGAATACGAAAGGGGTATCCATGATGAAAATCTATACAATCAAAGACATAGCCGCCATGGCCGGCGTTTCCGTAACCACCGTCAGCCGTGTGCTGAATCACCGCCCGGATGTTAACAGCGCCACCCGGGAAAAGGTTGAGCAGATTATCCGGGACTGCCATTTTGTTGGCAATACCAACGCCCGTGGCCTGAAACAGGGAAACGAAGTGATCGGCGTGGTGATCCGCGGCCGCTCCAACCCTTTCCTCAGTTCTCTGGCCGAAGCGATCCTGGAGCGGGCTGACAATGTGCCGGATACTTTCATTACGGAATATATCGACGAACGGGCGGATGAATTCAGCACCGCCCTGCGTATGACCAGGCAGAATCATGTCAAGGGACTGATTTTCGTCGGCAGCCTGATCGATGAACGCGTTGAGGCAATCCGCAGCCTGGATCTCCCCATGGTGTTCACTACGGTAAACGCAGAATCCGCTTCCCTTTCACGTGCCTCTTCCGTAGCGGTGGATGACAGGAATATGGGGCGTCTGGTGGCAGAGGAACTGCTTGACTGCGGTCATCGGAACATTGCTGTTTTTGGTTCCAATCCCGTTGCGGGAGATTCGCTAGCCATGCGTTTCCAGGGATTCTGCGATGCCTTCGCCGACCGCGGGCTTTCCTATGACCGTTCGATGTTCAGGGAGACCCGGTTCTCGTTTGAAGCCGGATATAATGTGGCCCGGACCTTCTTCTCCGAGCGTCCGGGTGCGACCGCGCTGTTCGCCATGAGCGACACGGTTGCGGTCGGCGCGATCCGCGCCCTGAAGGATCTGGGCAAAGATGTCCCCGGGGACGTCAGCATCGTCGGTTTCGACGGCGTGGACATCGGCCGCTTTACGCTCCCCCGGCTCACGACCGTGGAGCAGCCTGTGGATGAGATTGCTCGCCGCAGCGTCAACCTGCTCCTGGATATGATGGAAAAAGGAGCTGCACCCAGGCATATTCTGGTGGAAGCCTCCTTCCGCAGGAGAGAATCCGTAGCACCGTGCCATCGCGTATAACAGAAAGGAAGTATGATACTATGCGCACCAGCGGGATATTATTGCACATTTCCTCCCTGCCTTCTTCCGGCGGGATCGGATCCCTCGGTCCGGAAGCGTATGCTTTCGCCGATTTCCTGCAGGCGGCCGGTATGCGGATCTGGCAGGTGCTGCCTGTCGGACCGACCGGTTACGGGGAAAGTCCTTACCAGTCCTCTTCAGTCTTTGCCGGTAACCCCTTGCTGATCTCGTGTGCCAGGCTGCGGGAGGAGGGCCTGCTGAACTATCGTGACGAGGAGGAGTTTCAGCCTGCCGATCCGGAAAAAGTGGACTATGAATCCGTCCGTACAAACAAGGAAATGCTTCTGCGCCGCTGTTACGCGCAGTCACGGGAGACTCTCTCCGGGCAGATCGGCGAGTTTGTCCGGAGCAATCCCTGGGTGAACGACTTTGCGCTTTTTACAGCCCTCAAGCAGCATTTTGGCGGTGTCATGTGGACAAAATGGCCGGACCGGGACATCCGGTTCCGGAAGCCGGAAGCGGTCACCCACTGGCAGCAGGAGCTCGGAAAGGAAATTGACTATCATATCTTCTGCCAGTATCTTTTCCGTCGCCAGTGGTTCGATCTGAAAAAATACTGCAACGAAAAGTCTCTCCTGCTCTTCGGTGACATGCCGATCTACGTGGCGGAAGATTCTGCGGATACATGGACACATCCTGACATCTTCCAGCTGGACCGGGACCTCATACCGACCCATGTGGCAGGCGTTCCACCGGATTACTTCTGCGAGGACGGGCAGCTCTGGGGCAATCCGCTGTACCGGTGGACTTATCTTCGTTTCTGCCGGAAATTCGACTGGTGGGTGGAACGGATGAAGGGCATGGCCCAGCTGTTCGATATGATTCGGATTGATCACTTCATCGGCTTCGCCAATTATTATTCTGTAAAAAACGGCATGCCGAATGCCCGGAAGGGCAAATGGATCGTCGGCCCGGGGAAATCGCTCTTCCGCAGGCTGGAGCAGGAAGTGCCGGATATCCGGATCGTCGCGGAAGATCTTGGCTGTGTGAATAATCGCGTGCAGAAGCTGCTGCAGTGGTGCGGATATCCCGGCATGAAGGTGCTGACATTCGGGTTTGACTCAGACGAATCAAATCCTCATTTCATCGGTCACTATGAGAAGAACACCGTAGCGTATACCGGCACCCATGACAACGACACAACGCTGGGATGGGCGGAAAAGGCCGACCCGAAGGCGCTTGCCTTCGCTGAAAAGACCCTGGGCTTCTCCGGCGCGGCCGAAGCCCCCGAAGCCTTTATCCGGGCCCTGTTCAAAAGTCCCTGCGACACCGTGATCATTCCCCTGCAGGACGTGCTCGGCCTCGGAAGTTACGCCCGGATGAATTATCCGGGAAGCACCGGAGGCAACTGGCTCTGGCGCATGAAGCCCGACCAGCTTTCGCTGGAGCTTTCCATGAAGTATTACAGACTGAACAGAGAAACAGAACGGGGTTAATAACGATGATGAATGCAAAACAGCTGATCAGAGGCGCGGAACAGCGCCTGATGACCGAATACCACAAAAGTCTGACAGGCGCTTCCGCACAGGAACTGCACAACGCTGTTTCCGGCGCTGCCATGGAAGCGCTTGCGCCTCTGTGGACCAGGAAGGAAGCCGCGCGCTTCCCTCGCCGTCAGGCCGCCTACCTGTCCATGGAATTCCTTGTCGGACGGCTTGTTTACAACAACCTTTACTGCATGGGTTTGCTGGAAGAGGTGAAAGCGCTTCTGAAAGAGAAGGGCGTGGATATCGCTGTAATGGAAGACGTTGAGGACGACGCTTTCGGCAACGGCGGTCTTGGCCGTCTGGCCGCCTGTTTCCTGGACAGCGCCGTCACATGCAATGTGCCGCTGACCGGTTACGGTCTCCGTTTCCGATACGGCCTGTTCAAACAGGATTTTGTGGACGGCCGCCAGGTGGAAATGCCTGACGACTGGTCAAAGTACGGTGATCCCTGGTCCATTCGCCGGCTCGACGAGGCTGTCGTCGTTTCCATGAAGACCGGCGACGTGCTGGCCGTGCCGTATGATATGCCCATTGTAGGCTTTGGGGCAAAAAACATCGGTACGCTGCGTCTGTGGCAGACGGAAAGTCTGCGCGAGGTTGATTTCGCCGTTTTCAACAGCCAGGATTACGCCAAAGCCGCCGCAAACAAGAATCAGGCTGAGGATATCACGAAATTCCTCTATCCCAATGACACCAGAAAAGAAGGCAGGCAGCTGCGCGTGAAACAGCAGTATGTACTTGTGTCTGCCACGATGCAGGATATTCTCCGCGCTTACCGAAGGCGTCACGGGAATGACTATTCCTTCTTCGCCGGAGAAGTGGCCGCCCAACTGAACGATACTCATCCCACCATGGCGATTCCCGAACTGATCCGCCTGCTCGGTGAAGACGGCGTACCGTTCGAGGACGCGTTCCAGATCGCGCGGGATACTTTCGCCTATACGAACCACACCGTCATGCAGGAAGCGCTGGAAAAATGGGATCTGTCCCTGCTTTCCTCCGTCTGTCCTCAGATCGTGTCCGTCATTCGGAAGATCGACGCCCGTTTCCGCAGGGAAATGAAGAAAGCCGGGAAAGAGATCACGCCGTCCCTGTGTATCATCCTGGACGGCCGTGTCCATATGGCGGAACTGGCCGTTTACGCCACACACGCAATCAACGGCGTGGCCGCCCTGCACAGCGAGATCCTGAAAAACGATGTGTTCGCCGACTGGTACCGGCTTTATCCGGAACGTTTCCAGAACAAGACAAACGGCATCACCCAGCGGCGCTGGCTGGGTCTGTGCAACCCTGAACTGTGCGAACTGATTACGGATCAGATCGGACCGGGTTTCGAAACGGACCTGGACAGGCTGAAACTGCTCGTTCCGAAGATCGGCAAACCGCTGTGCGGAAAATTCCGTACGGTGAAGAAAATCAAGAAAAAGCAGCTTTGCGCGGAGATCCTGAAACGCGAAGGCATCATCCTTGATCCGGATATGGTCTTCGACGTACAGATCAAACGGCTGCATGAGTATAAGCGCCAGTTCATGAACGCGCTGAGCATCCTGGCCATCTATGACCAGCTGAAGCGCGGTCTGCTGGAGGATCTGCCGCCGGTTGCCTTCATCTTCGGCGCGAAAGCCGCGCCCGGGTACGACCGTGCCAAGGCAGTCATTCACCTGATCAACATGATTGCCGACAGGGTGAATAATGATCCTGAAACAAAGGATCGCCTGAAAGTCGTCTTTGTCAGGAACTACAACTGCTCCTGGGCGGAAAAGATCATCCCCGCAGCGGATATCTCCGAGCAGATCTCACCCGCCGGCACCGAAGCCTCCGGCACGGGCAACATGAAGCTGATGCTGAACGGTGCGGTTACGCTGGGCACCTTTGACGGCGCCAACGTCGAGATTGTCGAGGAAGCCGGACTGGAAAACAACTATATCTTCGGTGCCACGGTGGAGGAACTGGAGAAAATCAGAAACACCTATGACCCTGTGAAGATCTATCATGAAAACGCCTTGCTGCGCCGCGCGCTGGATACCCTGACCGACGGCACCTTCCCGGATGACGACGGCCGCCTGCAGGAACTGCATGACGCGATTCTGAAAGGCGCGTCCTGGCACAAGCCGGATCACTACTATGTGATGAAGGATTTTGAATCCTACTATGAAACAAAGCTCCGGGCCATCCGCGACGCGAAAGCCGATGAGACCTCCTTCGCACGGAAATGCCTGATGAATGTCGCCTGCGCCGGAAAGTTCTCCTCCGACCGCACCATTCGTCAGTACGCAAAGGAAATCTGGAACGTGTGAGCTTGCGTCTCCGCCCGGAACAGGTTATAATTCATAAAAACGTAGACCTGCGGAGGTGATTGCCGTGCTGGAAACTGCGGAATCTGTTTTTGATCTTGTGATTCATTACAGCATCCTGATTATGGAAATCATCGGCGCCGCACTGATTCTTTACCGCTGCGTCTTTGCCGTAATCCGCCTGATCCGGGGAAACTCAAAGCTCTGCCGGGCGTCCATCACGGACGGAATCACCACCGGACTTAGCTTCCTGCTGGTCAGCGAGGTGCTGAAGACTATCAGCGACCGGGACTGGACCTCGATCGGCATGACCTGTGCCATTCTCCTCATGCGCGCCGCGATTTCCTTTCTTGTTCACTGGGAAAGCAAAGCAGAGCATCATGACTGACACCGTCTTTCACCGTCCCTGCCAGCAGGCAGGGATGGTTTTTTGTGCGTATAGCCTTGAATATTTATGCTCTACGTATTAAAATATAAAAAATTACAACATCAGATCCGGAGGGGACAAAAATGAAGAAAAACGTTGCGCTACCCATTATTGCCATTCTTGCGGTGGCAGCTGTTGTGCTGGGCGTCCTGTTCGTGACAAACAATGCGGACAAGACCGCTCAGATCACCTCGCTGAACGCCGACGTGGCTGACAAAGCCGGTCAGATCGAGACGCTCAACGCCGACGTGGCCGACAAGGCCGGCCAGATCGAGACGCTCAACGCCGACGTGGCCGACAAGGCCGGTCAGATCGAAACACTCAGCACCGACGTGGCCGACAAATCCGGCCAGATCGAAACGCTCAGCGCTGACGTGGCCGACAAGGCCGGTCAGATCGAAATGCTCAGCGCTGACGTGGCCGATAAGGCCGATCAGATTGAGACACTGAACGCCGACGTGGCCGACAAAGCCGGTCAGATCGAAACGCTGAACGCTGATATTGCAGATAAGGCAGGACAGATCGAAGCGCTTTCCGCGGATCAGAAAAGCAAGGAAGAACAGATCGCCGGGCTGACCGAAACCGTTGAACAGCAGAAAAAGCTGCTTGCCTACGATCATATGACTGAGGCAGAACTGCAGGATCTGGTTGAGCAGATCGCTCCGCCGTTGGAATCCTATGATTATGACATCAACCTGAAAAAGCTCTGGCCGGTTGAAGTCGGAGACGTTGTCAGGGGCTTTGAAGTAAAAGAAATCCGGGCCTTCGACATGATCGGTGCCCAGCTTGTGCTCTTTGAGCATCAGAAAACCGGCGCGAAACTCCTCTACATTGCCAACGAGGATACCAACCGCGCCTTCCAGCTGACCTTTCCGACCCGTCCGGTTGACAATACCGGCCTACCGCACGTATTCGAGCACGCGACGCTTTCAGGCTCGGAAAAGTATCCCAGCACAGGTCTGTGGTTTAATCTGAACTATCAGACCTACAACACCTACATGAACGCCTATACCACCGACGCCATGACCAGCTATCCGATCGCTTCCCTGTCCGAGAAGCAGCTGCTCCGTCTGGCGGATTTCTACACCGATTGCTGTCTGCATCCGATCATCATGGAACGCGAGGATATCTACCGGACCGAAGCCTGGCGTTATGAAATGACGGACGCGGACAGCCCTCTGACGCTCAACGGGACCGTCTACAGCGAAATGACCGGCGCCATGGATCTGCAGCGCGCCGCACTGAGTAACGCCAACGGGATCACCTTCCCCGGCGCTGCGCTGACCTTCGATTACGGCGGCAATCCGGAGTTTATTCCGGACATGACCTGGGAAGCGCTGAAAGACTACCACAATAAATACTATCATCCGTCCAACTGCATCGCCTTCCTGTACGGTTCCTTCGATAACTACACCGCTTTCCTGAAGCTGCTGGATGAGGCGTTCAGCAATTATGAAAAGCAGGAATTTTCCTTCACTGACAGCGGCTATACCCGCATCACGGAACCTGTTACTGTCAGCGTTCCCTACGGCGTGGCCGAAGGAACCGATACGGCGAACCAGTCTTCCGTCTATTACTATGTTCTCTGTCCCGGGCTCAGGGAGAACAAGGCGATGCAGCGCGCTGTCGATCATGCCTGCACACTGCTGAACTCTGACAGTTCCCTGCTGATGCAGAACCTGAAAAAAGCCTTCCCCGCCGGAAGCTTCTCCTGCGGCCGGGAAGTCGCCGCTCCTGACGATGCGATCGTCTTTTCTGCGGACAACGTGAACGATTCGGACGCCGAGACATTCCGCACCGTTGTGAACGACTCCCTGAAGCAGGTTGTACAGGACGGCTTCGATCCCGTTCAGCTGGATTCCATCCTTGCCTCCCAGCAGCTGACCAACAAGCTGGCAATGGAGAACGGAGATCCCGTAGAAAGCGTTCTGTATTCCACCGCCTACTACTATGCGGTTACCGGAAATCCCTTTGACTACGCCGAGCAGATGGCTGATATCGCCGGAATCAAGGATGAAAACGAAAAAGGCAAGCTGACCGGTGCGATCAGCGCCTGGCTGACCGATCCGGCCCTCTATACGCTGACGACCACCTATCCCGTCCCCGGTGGGAAGGAAAAGCAGGACGCCGCGCTGGCGGAAAAGCTGGCAGCCGTCAAAGCCGGCATGATCGACGAGGAAAAGCAGGCGGTCATTGACGCCACCAACGCCGAATCGGCTGAAGAAGACAATACTGAGATGATCGCTTCCCTGACAGCCGTGTCCGTGGCGGATCTTCCCGAAGAAATCCGCGAATACCAGGTGACGGACGAGACCGGCGAGGACGGAGTGCGCCGTATGAACGCCGTCGCTGGCGTGGACGGCGTCGGAAAAGTCAGCCTGTATCTGGACGCCCGCGCCCTGCCGCAGGAAGACATCCATTATCTGCGTCTCTTTACCCGCCTGATGGGTCAGCTGGACACAGACGCCCATACCAGCGAGGAACTGGCTGTTCTCACGGAACGGTATCTGATGGGCCGGACCATCGGCGTGGACACTTTCGATTCGCCTGAGAGGGATGACGTCCGCGTCATGCTGGTAGCGGAATGGATTGCGCTGGATGAGGACCTGTCTGCCGGCTATGATCTGATCAGCGAAATCCTCTTCCGGACTCAGTTCACCGATATCCAGAAGCTTTCCGACAAGATCGCCGCCCAGAAATCCTATGTACGCAATCAGATCAACGCCGATCCGTATACAGCGCTCTGGGCCCGGATGGAAGGCATTACGGATCCCCGGTTCAGGTATTATGATTATCTGAACTACACCGCCTATTACTCCTTCCTGGATAAACTGGAACAGCAGATCGCGGCCGATCCGCAGGCTGTCGTGGCGCGCCTGCAGGGCGTTCAGTCCTTCCTGGCCAACCGGACCGGCGCAGTCATGACTTTCGCCGGAAACGAAGCTTCCATCGCGCTGAACACCCCTCTGGCGGATGCTTTCTTTGCGAACCTGCCTGCCGAAGCGCGCGAATACCCGGTTTACAATCTGCCGGAACCTCGGATGAGGGAAGCTGTTGCTGTTGACGGAAACATCCAGTTCAATCTGAACGTTGCCACCTTTAAGCAGATGGGCACCGATCCGGACTATTCCCTGAACGTCATCGGAACGCTGATCCAGGATCAGCTGCTGATTCCTGTTCTGCGGGATCAGCTGGGCGCCTACGGCGCGTGGTGCGGAATGGATGACGATATCGGCATGTATCTGATCTCCTACAGAGACCCGAATGTCCAGGCGACCTTCGATGTATATGACTCCATTTCCCAGAAGCTCGCCGAATTTGATTCCTCTCAGGAAACGCTGGACGGCTATATCCTCCAGGCATATTCCGGCCTGGCCAAGCCGGCCGGTGAACTGTCCGGCGCCGTCGATAAACTGGTAAATATTCTCCACGGCATCCCTGCGGATGAAACGCTGCGGAAAATGCGCGCCTACAAGAGTGTGACGCCTGAATCCGTCAGAGCTTCTTCCTCCGTCTTCGCGCTCCTGGCTGAAAAGGGCGCCCGCGGCACGGTCGGCGGCATCGGTACCCTGCAGGAAAACGCTGCTCTGTACGACGTGATCATGAACCCCTTCAACACCGAAATCCAGGCCCCTGCCGAAATGACCGACGTGGCCGAAGACCATGAACACTATACCGCCATCCGCTTTGTCCTGGACAACGGATATATGTCCCTGAAAGGCGAAGGCCTTTTCGCACCGGACGATCCCGCCACCCTGGGAGACTTCCTTGGCTCAATGAATGTACTGTTCGGTCTGGGAAGCAGCGATCCCGAGGCCGCCAGAGACATGTTTGCCCAGTACGGCCTGGTCAGCAGCAGCGAGGATCTCACTGCTGAACTGCATGAGGATTATATGTGCAGATTCCTGAAAAACGCCACCGGCCAGGATGTCCTGACGACTGATACCCCGGACGCGGCTGTTCCGCGCGGCGATCTGGCCGACCTGCTCTGGCGGTTCAATCAGTAACGGTATCCTAATCAAAGGGGGCACTGTCGGACAGTGCCCCCTGATTTTGCCTCCTGAGGTATTCAAAACAGTTTTTTCAGCGTAAGCGCGGCCTGCTTGACCGCGTTCTTTTTTTCTCCGCCGGCAATCAGCGTCTCCTGGGCTTCCCGCAGGGACTTCCCCTGTTTCATCTCCTCGATGAGTTTCGCCTCGACCGGCCATTCAGCGGCCTCCGTTTCCTGTTCAGGCAGGGTTACCGCGTGGAGATCGAGCACGACGCAGTACTCCCCTTTTTTCGTTTTCTCATCCGCCTTCAGCGCGCGCAAAACCTCATCGGGATTTCCACGGAGTGTTTTTTCATGCAGTTTCGTCAAATCGCAGCAGACTGTCATTTTCACGCCGGGAAGCGTCTGCGCGATCACTTCAGTCAGTTCGATGATCCGGAAAGGTGACTCATGAAGTACCGCCACCTTTGCGCCTCGGGCAATTTCCTCCAGTTTCGCGCGGATATCCTTCTTCTCACGCGGCAGGAACCCGTAGAAAGCGAACTCCCTGGCGTCGTATCCGCTGATGGAAACGGCGGTAATGCCTGCGCAGCATCCGGGGATCGGGATCACCGGGATGCCGGCGTCCGCGCATTCGCGGACCACTTCGCTGCCCGGATCTGAAATGCAGGGCGTCCCTGCGTCCGTCACCAGCGCGGCAGTCAGGTCCTCTTCCAGTATTTTTCGCGCAAGCCCTGGCGCCTTACCGCCCTCGCTGTGGCGGTGGCAGCTGATCAGTGGTGCTTTCAGGCCGAATACCTGGCACAGTTTCATCGTCACCCGGGTATCTTCCGCGATAATCAGATCGGCGTTCCGAAGGGTATCAGCTCCCCGGGGGGAAAGGTCCTGCAGATTGCCGATCGGTGTAGCCACGACATACAGGATCGCCACAATTACGCCTCCGTCTTTCTCTTCTCCGCCGCCCGCAGTTTGGCGCTGCGGGAACGAGGGTTCCCTGATATCTCTTCCGCGGTCGGCGCGACTGCGCCGCCGGCGAGCACCTTTAGCACAGGCTTCCGTCCGCAGGTACAGACCGGTGCCTTCGGCGGGCAGATGCATGGGTTTTCGAGTGTTCTGAAACAGCGTTTCACAATCCGGTCCTCCAGCGAATGAAACGTAATCACGCAGATCCGGCCGCCAGGCTTCAGGCAGTCCGTCAGGTCCTTCAGGGCCTGCTCAAGCGGATTCAGTTCGTCGTTTACCGCGATGCGCACCGCCTGAAACGTCCGCCGGGCCGGATGACCGTCCTCTTTCCGGCGCACCGCCTTCGGAATGGCCGCATCCACCGCGCGAACCAGGTCAAAGGTCGTTTCAAAGGGTTTTTCAGCCCGGTGCTCGCAGATCATACGTGCGATTCTCGCCGCCCATTTTTCTTCTCCGAAATCCCGGATGATTTCGGTCAGTTCCCTTTCATCCGCTGTATTCAGGAGATCTGCGGCCGTCATGCCCCCGCTCTGATCCATACGCATATCAAGCGGTGCGTTCTCATGATAGCTAAACCCCCGTTCCGCATGATCAAGCTGTGGGCTGGATACGCCCAGGTCAAGCAGTACGCCGTCCAGCGGGCCGGCGCCGGCTTCCTCCAGCAGTTTCTTCGCGTCGTGAAAGTTTCCGCGGATCGCTGTAAACCCGGGATAGTCCTTCAGCCGTTCCGAAGCTGCGCGGACGGCGTGCTCGTCCCGGTCGATTCCGTACAGCCGCGCTGTTCCGCCGGAAGCTTTCATGATCGCCTCGCTGTGTCCGCCCCCGCCCAGGGTCCCGTCGCAGTATATGCCGTTTTCCCTGACATTCATCCACTGCAGCACTTCCTGCAGCAGCACCGGTTCATGCCGGAATTCCATTGTCATCCGATTTCTCCTTCAGTCCCAAGCGGGGCCGCGGAATCCCGCAGCCCCTGCTTTTTGCCTGTCCCGGTGGTCGAATTTACAGATTCTCCTTCAGTTCCGCAATTCGGTTTTCCAATGCGGCCGCTTTGGCTTTCGCGGCTTCCAGCTTGTCCTTCTCCTGCTGCACCAGCTGGGCTGGCGCCTTGGCCAGGAAACCCTGATTGTTCAGCATGCCGTTTGAGCGGGCGATTTCCTTCTTCAGGTTCTCCAGCTCTTTGGTCAGCCGGGCGGTTTCTTTCTCAAAGTCCACCAGGTCTCCCAGGGGGATGAACAGCTCGCCGGCCGCCACCACCGCGGACACGTTCTTGCCGGTCACGTCTTCCCGGTTCTCGATCAGCTGCACCTGCTCCGCGCCGGCCAGTTTCTTGAAGTAACCCTCGCCTTCCCGCAGGGTTTCCGCCCAGCCTTCCGTCGGCAGCATCATAAGGTGGGTCCGCTTGGAGGGCGCCACGTTCATCTCGCTGCGCAGGTTCCGGATCGTGCGGATGATCTCCATCACGCCCTGCATTTTCTGCTCATCCTCGGCGAAGACGTAGTCCGTACGGTCTTCCGGCCAGGACTGGAGCATCAGAAAGCCTTCGCTGCCCGGCAGGTATTTGTACACCTGTTCCGTCAGGAAAGGCATGAAGGGATGCAGGAGCTTGAGCAGGTTCTCCAGCACGAAGAGCAGCACCGCCTTCACGGTCTCCTTGCTCTCGCCGTCCTCGCCCAGCAGGCGGGATTTGCTCAGCTCGATATACCAGTCGCAGAACTCGCTCCAGGCGAAGTCATAGATCTTCGTGGCGGCCAAGCCGAAATCGCCGTCCTCCATATGCGCGGAGATATCCTTCACTGCGTCCTGCAGTCGGGTCAGGATCCACTTGTCGGCAGTTTCCAGCTTCGCCGGGTCAAAGGCTTTCCGCTCGTTCACATTCATCAGCACGAAACGGCTGGCGTTCCACACCTTATTTGCGAAGTTGCGGGCGGCTTCCACCTTGTCCTTCGAGTAGCGGGTGTCGTTTCCGGGGCTCACGCCCATCACCAGGCTGAAGCGCAGCGCATCGGCGCCGTATTCCTCCACCACTTCCAGTGGATCCACGCCGTTACCCAGTGACTTGGACATCTTCCGTCCCAGTTCATCCCGCACCAGGCCGTGGATCAGCACCGTGTCAAAAGGCGGGATGCCCATCTGTTCAATGCCGGAAACCATCATCCGGGACACCCAGAAGGTGATGATATCATAACCGGTCACCAGCATATTGGTGGGATAAAAATATTTCAGATCCTCGGTATTGTCCGGCCAGCCCAGCGTGGAGAAAGGCCACAGGGCAGAGGAGAACCAGGTGTCCAGCACATCCTCGTCCTGCCGCAGCTTGCCGCCGCACTTCGGACACGCGGCCGGATCTTCACGGCTCACGGTCATCTCGCCGCAGTCATCGCAGTACCACACGGGAATCCGGTGGCCCCACCACAGCTGGCGGCTGATGCACCAGTCGCGGATATTCTCCATCCAGTTGTAGTACATCTTGCTGAACCGTTCGGGCACGAACTTCGTCCGGCCCTCCCTCACCGCGGCGATGGCCGGTTCCGCCAGGGTCTTCATCTTCACGAACCACTGTTCGCTCAGCCGGGGCTCCACAGGGGTATCGCCATGGCGGTAGCAGAAGCCCACGTTATGGCTGTAATCTTCGATCTTCACCAGCAGGCCGAGCTTCTCCAGCTCCTCCACCACAGCCCTGCGGCATTCCATCGGATCCATGCCGGCGTAGCGGCCGGCGTTCTCATTCATGGTGCCGTCGTCATTGGTCACGGTGATGATCTCCAGGTTGTGCCTCTGGGCCACCTCGAAGTCGTTCGGGTCGTGGGCGGGCGTCATCTTCACCGCGCCGGTGCCGAATTCCATCTCCACATAGTCGTCCGCGACCACGGGGATTTCTCTGTTCATAATGGGCAGAATCACCTTCTTACCCACCAGGTCCGTATAGCGCTCGTCCGCGGGATTCACGGCCACGCCGGTATCGCCCAGCATGGTTTCCGGACGGGTGGTGGCCACCACAACGCCTTTGCTGCCGTCGGTGCCGGGATAGCGGATATGCCACAGGTGGCTGGCCACGTCCTTGTAAACCACTTCAGCGTCGCTGATGGCGCTCTGGCAGGCGGGACACCAGTTGACCATCCGGTTTCCGCGGTAGATCAATCCTTTTTCATAAAGGCGCACGAACACTTCCCGCACGGCGCGGCTGCAGCCCTCGTCCATCGTGAACCGTTCCCGCGTCCAGTCGCAGCTGATGCCCATCTTCCGCTGCTGGTGTACAATCCGTCCGCCGTATTCCTTCTTCCAGTTCCAGGCACGCTCCAGGAAAGCTTCCCGGCCGATGCTCTCCTTGGTCAGGCCTTCCTTGCGCATCTCGTTCACGATCCTGACCTCCGTGGCAATCGCCGCGTGGTCGGTTCCGGGCAGCCACAGGGTGGGATCCCCCTTCATCCGGTGATAGCGGATCGGCGCGTCCTGCAGAACACAGTCCATGGCATGACCCATATGCAGCTGGCCCGTGATGTTGGGCGGCGGCATAACGATGGTGAAGGGCTTCTTCCCTTCCACCCGGTGCGCGGTAAACGCGCCGGATTCCTCCCAGGCTTTGTACAGGTCCGCTTCAATCTCCTGCGGGTTGAATCGGGTCGCCATATCGGCGCCGGTCATTTTCTTCTCCATGGTGATCCCTCCGTTAATACAGAAACAGCTCCGACCCTGAAGGGCGGAGCTGCAATTCTTTACATCCTGGCCAAAAAAGCAGTCGACAATCAGGCGTTCTTCTCTTCGTCCTTGTTGACGACGACCTGGACGCCGTTATAATAACCGCAATTCTTGCACACGCGATGGGACAGCTTCATCTGTCCGCACTGGGGGCACTTGCCGATTCCCGGCAGGGTCAGCTTCCAGTTGGCGCGGCGGCTGTGCTTGCGAGCCTTCGAGATTTTCCCTTTCGGAAGAGCCATGAGTCACACCTCCTCATTCTTTTCAAGCAATTGCTGCAGTCCCGCGAAGGGGTATTGGATCCCCGGTTCGGAAGGGGCTGCTTCCGGGTCCCTGTATTCAAAGCCCGGACAATCCTCTCTGCAGAGAAAGCGGATCGGCAGAGCCATGACGGCGTATGACATAACCAGCTTGTCCAGGAAGACCTCGTGCCCTTGGTAGGCAAAGATCTCATCATCCTCCATATCGCCGTTCCGGCGGAACACTTCGTCGAACTCGTTTTCGACTTCGGCCTGTGCGTCCTCCAGGCAGTTGGCGCAGGGAGCATGGGCAACGGTCCTGAGCTTGCCCTTGACCGAAATGTTTCCCTCTTCATCCGACAGGAACCCGCCCTCAACGGCACAATCGTCTATCCGGACGGTATCGCCGCTGATCTCCTGATCCGCAATGGCCTGCAGACCTGAGAAAAGGTACTCCTGACCGGGATGGGCTAAAGCATCCGATACGTCAAGTTTCATGTCCTCACCTCAAAAGTGACCGGTTGATATTATAGTTCGATGCAAATCGTTTGTCAACAAAAGATTTGCGCCGTTTTCACTCGTCCCGGACCTTGCCGGTTGTGACCAGATCGAGCGTATCGCGGGCAATCATGATCTCCTCATTCGTGGGAATCACACATACGGTGACCTTGCTGTCATCCGCGGAGATCACTGCTTCCTTGCGGGTCCTGTTCTTTTCCGGGTCGATCTTCGCGCCCAAGAATTCAAGGCCTTCAATCACCTTCGCGCGCAGATCGGCGTTGTTCTCACCGATGCCAGCAGTAAAGACGATGATATCCACACCGCCAAGGGCCGCCGCGTAGGAACCGATATACTTCTTGATGCCGTAAATCAGCATCTCCTGCGCCAGTCTGGCGTTCGGATCCCCATTTGCTGCCAGTTCGTCAATATCCCGGCAGTCACTGCTCTTGCCGCTGATGCCCAGCAGTCCGCTCTTCTTGTTCATCATAGTCAGCACCTCGTCCACGCTGACCGGATGGCCCACAGGCGTTCCGTCATCATTCAGGGGATTGTTGGCGATAAACTGCACCACGGCGGGATCGCAGCTGCCACAGCGGGTGCCCATCAGCAGGCCCTCCAGAGGCGTCAGGCCCATGGAAGTATCCTGGCACTTGCCGTCCATGACCGCGCTCAGGCTGGAGCCGTTGCCCAGATGGCAGATGATGATTTTCTTTCCTTTGGGGCTGATCCCCAGGAACTCGCATACCCGGCGGCTGACATACCGGTGGCTGGTGCCATGGAAGCCGTAGCGGCGGACGTGCAGCTTTTCCTCGTACATCTTCGGTACGCCGTACATATATGCCTTCGGGGGCATGGTCTGATGGAAGGCAGTATCGAACACCGCAACCTGAGGTGTTCCCTTCATGACTTTTTCACAGGCTTCAATACCCATCAGGTTTGCAGGATTGTGAAGCGGCCCCAGCGGGAAACAATCGCGGATCGCCTGCTTGGCCGCGTCGTTGACAATGACGGAAGCCGTGAACGCGCTGCCGCCGTGCAGCACCCGGTGCCCCACAGCGCCGATCTCGTCAGTGCTTTTGATTACGCCGAACTCCGGATCCTGGAGGATCTTGAGCATCAGCTGGGCGGCAGCTTCATGATCCGGAATCTCCTGGGAGATCTCCGTCTTTTTGTCGCCTGCGCTGTGCTTGAGCCTGCTGCCCTCAATGCCGATCCGCTCGACCAGACCCTTGGCCAGCTCCTTCTCACCGTCCATGTCGATCAGCTGGTACTTCAGGGAGGATGAACCTGCATTCACAACCAGAATCTTCATATTGATCTTGCTCCTTTTTTTATTTGAGAACCAAATAATATTATACTCCCGTTTCGCTTGAAAAGGAAGACCTAAAATGCTAAACTCAACAGGAATCATAGGCTCCCGGGCCCGCCATCCGGCCGCATGGACACCCGGTCCGGGACCGGCTGAAGGAGGTGTCCGCCGTGAAGATCCTCGGTATCATCGCTGAATACGATCCTTTTCATAACGGACACCTGTATCATCTTACAGAAGCAAAAAAACAGACCTGCCCGGATCTGACTTACGTCGTGCTGTCCCCCTGTGTCAAGCAGCGGGGCGGACTGTCGCTCCTTTCGCCTGCTGACCGGGCGCGCTGTGCGCTGGCCGCAGGCGCGGATGCGGTCTTCTGTCTGCCGGTGTGCTGGACACTCCGTGACGCTGAGCATTACGCCCTCGGAGCCGTTGCACTGCTGTCCCGGCTCGGCGTTACCCATCTCGCTTTCGGAGCCGAAACAGCGGATCTCACCCTGCTCAGCCGTGCGGCGCTTCTCCTGGAAGAACCGCCTGCAGCCTTTGATGCCATCCTGAAGGAACACCTTGGCAGCGGCAAAGGCTGGCCTGCCGCGGTATCCTCCGCGCTCTCCGCCGTCCTTCCGGAGGCGGCAGGACTGCTGGACGCGCCCAACAATATCCTTGCCGTCTGTTACCTCCGGGCTTGCCGTCGTCTGGGCGCGCCCCTTCATCCTATGGTGATTCACCGCTCAGGCAGCTATCACGACGCCGCCGTCAATCCGGCTTCCCCTTCCGCCTCGGCGCTGCGGGAAGCGCTTCTTTCAGGCAATTATGCCGCAGCGGACACAGCTGTTCCGGATTGTACTGCCTCAATACTGCGCCGCCGGTTTCTGGAGGGCCGTATCCCGGATGAACGGATTCTCGACAGCCTCCTTCTCTCCGAACTCCGGGCCATGAGCGAAGAAGACTGCCGTCTCCTCCCCGATCTTTCCGAAGGAATGGAAAACGCCCTGCGTACCGCTGCTGCCGCCGCGCGTACCCGCCGCGAACTGATATCCGCCCTCACCGGGAAGCGTTACCCGGCGGCGCGGATCAGCCGCCTGTGCGCCTGTGCGCTGCTTGGCCTGACGGAAAGCCTTCTGAAAAGCGCTCCCCTTCCGGAAAGCGCGTTGCTGCTGGGACTCCGGTCAAATCCTGAAATGACCGCCCTGTGGAAGGATTCATCCTTCCCTGTTATTTCTTCCTTCACGGAATGGAAAACGGCGGCGCATCCTGCTGATCTGGCCGCCTGGCGCCTGTGGGCGCAGTGCTGCCGCCTGCCTGATACGCTGCCGTTCAGCGAAAAAATATCCAATATTCGGGAACCCGCCGGCCCGGTACGGTAATCAGATCCGCATCGTCAGCACGTTCATTCCGAGCAGATTCTGATAGCTGATCCGGCTGGCCATTTTCAGAACCAGGTGAATCCCGACGTTTCTGCCCAGGTCGTCCATCTCCATGGTCGCGGCGTATTCGGTGGGGTTGAAAGCCCTGCAGTTGTCCCGGATCCGGAGGATGATCTCATTTCCGCTGTGGACCACGCGGATATCTACGGAATGTTTCTTCTGGTCTTTTGTAAAGCCGTGGGCAATCACGTTTCCCGCCATCTCTTCAAGGCAGAGGCCTGCCAGGTACGTCCTGCGGCTGTCGATGCCCCGCTTTCCGCAGAAGTCCATGACCTGCCGGGATACGCTGACGACTTCTTCCATGTTTCTGACGGTAATGTCGATACGCTTCTCCTCTGTGGCCCCGAAGTCCTCCGGAATCGCCATCAGGTCCTCCAGCGTCCGCGGGCAGCGCTTCAGCGAAAGCCAGGCGCCGGTCACAATCACAGCCGCGCACAGCACTCCGTTCAGCACGTTGGAAACATACAGGCCGTTCATCTTCATCAGCGGAATCAGCAGAAAACTGAACAGCACCACGCCGACCATGCCGTCGATCACCGGCAGGATGATTGACATGGCTTTCTTTTCAATTGTCTGCGTATAGCCGGCAAAATGCAGGCTGAGCATGGCCGGAGGCATGCACAGTGGCAGGATCCGGAATCCCATGACTGTCATCATATACACCGGATCGGTCTGATCCCGGTAAAACAGCTGCGTCAGCGGCTCCGCCAGGAGGATCAGGAGCGCTACAATCACGCACATCACCATCATGCCCTTCGTCATCGCGATTTTCAGCGTGTCAATCAGGGATCTGCGGTCTTCCTCCCCGATGCTGATACTGAAGAGCATCCGCGAAACGGCGACCATTCCGAAGGGAACCGCCCAGATCACAGCCAGCAGCGAGTTTGACGCGGCGAAAGCGGAAAGGCCGACGCTGCCGACATATTTCAGCACCAGCCCGTTCACGATCAGGCAGCGGAACATTTCCACGAAGCGGGAAAGCGCGCCGGGATATCCAAGGCGGACAATCTGCGGAGCGTCTTTCCACCGGCATTTCCGAAACGAAAACTTCCACTCGGATCTTCCCGTCAGATACCATACCGACAGAACCGCCAGAAAAGTCCACGAAGCGATGGATGTGCTGAGTCCGAGTCCGAAAGTACCCATGGAAAAGGTCACCACAAACAGATGATCCAGAACGGCGTTCACAGCAAAACAGGCGATACTGGCAATCATCGTGCGCCTTGTCTGGTTTTCCAGCGAAAGAAACGCAAACAGCTGCTGGCCGATCACCAGCGCTGGGATTCCGATCGCCTGTCCGAGGATATACTGATTCAGCATCTTCAGATCAGGCTCCTGGGAAACCAGGATACAGGTCGCGTTTGTCAGAACGCCGGTGACCAGAATGACGGACGTCAGCAGCGACAGCCCGGCGGAAATCAGCAGGTTGACGGTAAACAGACCGTGGATCTGCTCACGGTTCCTGGCCAGGTACCGGCCGTAGAGGATCTGGGAGCCGCTGACAAACATGATGCTCGCCGCATACAGAAAGTGATTGAGCGGACCGAACAGTCCGATGGCGCTCATCGCGGTCTTTCCAATTACATTGCTGGCATACAGGCTGTCCACAATCCCGTTGACGGCGTTGATCACAATCAGCAGCACCTGGAAAGGAAGCAGCCTGAAAAACAGTCCGGTCAGCAGTTTATAGTCGGATGATCCCTGTTTCATCGGTTCACGCTCCCGTTCAGTTGTTTCCCAGGATTATTCTCGCCACATGCACGCCGCTTGCACTCGCGTGAGACAGGCTGTGTGTCACGCCGCTGCCGTCTCCGATAATAAACAGGCCGGGATATGCGGTTTCGAGGTTTTCATCCAGTTCCGCCTCCATATTGTAGAACTTGACCTCCACACCGTAGAGAAGCGTATCGTCGTTCGCCGTCCCTGGCGCGATCTTGTCCAGCGCATAGATCATCTCGATGATCCCGTCGAGGATCCGCTTGGGGATTACCAGGCTCAGGTCCCCCGGAGTCGCGGCCAGCGTCGGTGTGACAAACGAGTCCGCAATCCGTGAGGGAGTGCTCCTGCGACCCCGGACCAGATCGCCGAAGCGCTGCACGATCACGCCTCCCCCGAGCATGTTGCTCAGCCGGGCGATGGATTCGCCGTATCCGTTCGAGTCCTTGAAAGGCTCCGAGAAATGCTTGCTCACCAGCAGGGCGAAATTCGTGTTCTCCGTGTGCTTTGAGGGATCCTCATAGCTGTGGCCGTTCACCGTTACGATGCCGTTCGTGTTTTCACTGACCACCGCCCCGTACGGATTCATGCAGAAGGTCCGGACAAGATCCTCAAATTTCTCTGTCCTGTAGACGATCTTGCTCTCATAAAGCTCGTCCGTAAGATGGCTGAATACCTGCGCGGGCAGTTCCACACGCACGCCGATGTCGACGCGGTTGCTTTTTGTGGGAATACCCATTTCCCGGCAGATCCCTTCCATCCACTTGCTGCCGCTTCTTCCGACGGAAATCACGCATTTCGGCGCGGTAAAGCTTCTGCCGTCCTCCAAGGACACTCGGTATGTCTCTCCCTCGCGGGAAACAGATGTTACGGCGGTCTCGAAGTAGAAATCGACTTTTTCCTTCAGCTCTTTGTAAAGATTCTCCAGCACGACATAGTTGATGTCGGTTCCCAGATGGCGCACCTGTGCGTCCAGCAGATGCAGTCCGTTCTGCAGGCAGATCTTCCGGATAGACGTATCGGCGGTGGAATACAGTTTCGTCCCTTCGCCGCCGTATTTGAGGTTGATCGCGTCCACGTACCGCATCAGCTCGAGCGCGCGGGCTTTGCCGACGTGTTCATGCAGACTGCCGCCGAAGTCGTTGGTAATGTTGTATTTCCCGTCGGAAAAAGCGCCTGCACCTCCGAAACCGCTCATGATAGAGCAGGTTTTGCAGCGGACGCAGGATTTAATCTTTTTCCCGTCGATGGGGCATTTTCTTTTATCCAGGGTCCGGCCCAGTTCAAACACGGCAGTTCTCAGCGGTTTTCCCGCCTTCTCCGTCAGTTCATAGGCGGTAAAGATCCCTCCGGGACCCGCACCGATAATCAGCACGTCATATTCCATGAATCATTCAGTTCTTTCTGTTAATCGTCCGGTTTTCTCCGGCTCTTGATTATAACATCTGCCTCGGTAAAAAGAAAATATTTTTTGCTTTTCTTTTCAGAATTGTTTCATCTTCTTGTCGAATTTGCGAATTTCCTCTTCCTTCTTTTTTCTATCTATAGTATAATGATAGTTGTATCTTCAGTAATCTTCGAAGGAGTGTTGCATTCATGCGAAAACTCTTTGTCCTGATCCTCGCGCTTTTGCTGCTGCCCCTTTCACCTGTTTTCGCAGAAGAGGCTGCTCAGTCGGAACCGTCGGTCACGCTTTCGCCCGAGGAATGGGCCAAACAGGTCATGAATGAAAACTCGCCGCTGTCGATTGACGTCATTCCCTATGACGAGCTGCCGCCGGTTGTCGAGGGACAGCATCATTATCTGCTGCTCTGTATCGACCAGTGGGCCAGGGACGCCCGCCCGGACGGCATAAAGGTTCCTACCTATGCAAACGGCAGCCGGAAGGATATGTACGGCAATACGGACGGTATCGTGCTGGTCACTCTGGATACCAGGGCCCACCGGATTATGCTTACATCGATTATCCGGGACGCGTTGATCAAAAAAACGAATCTGGAAGAATCCGACGGGGACAAATACGGACGGATCAACCGGGTCTACAACGACTACGGTCCTGAGACGCTCTGTCAGATTATCAGCCAGCATCTGGGCGTCCGGGTTGAGAAATATATCCTGTTCACCTTTAAGCAGATCGCCAACATCGTCGACTATATGGGCGGCGTACAGATTGAGCTGACAGACGCCGAGATCAGCGCGCTGAGATACACGGTCCTTCAGGGAACCGTTACCGACCCGAATGGTCATGATATTCAGTCCGGCGGACACCATCCGGCCGGCCTCTACACCTTTAAAACAACAGCCTGGGCCGAGGAAAAGAACAAAACCACTGAGAAGAATCAGAAAAATGACCCGTCCAAGGTTGTCAAGCGGACCGGGGGATGCTCCGCAGTACTCTATATGCGTATCCGCAAATTCGGCGGCGGCGGTGATTTTATGCGGACTGCCCGCGCGCGCAAAGTCCTGAGCCTTCTGGCGGACAAGTGCCGGTCCATGACCTGGGAGGATGCGCAGGCTCTGGCTAACAACATCCTTGAGAATAACAATAAAACCAATATGAATGTTGCGGATATGCTCCAGGCGGCTGAATATGCTTTCTCCCTGCGGGAATGCACGATCGAGGAACTGCGGATCCCGATTGATGGCGCGGTCCGTTCCCATCATTATGCCGGCATGGCCACGCAGGAAATCAACTGGCCTTATTGCCGCGAAGCAATGGAGGACTATCTGCAGAACAGTTTCCTTGTGGCTGATGATGAAGACGACGATGACTTCTGATGGATAGGAGCATGCGATGAAATGTCCGGAATGCGGTCAGTGGAACCGCGCGTCCATGCCTCATTGCACAAAATGCGGTGCGCCGCTGAATATTGATGAAGCTTCCCGGCTCCAGTGGAAGGATACGCTGAAGGACAGCGGACCTTCCACCGCTTATCTGCGCGCGGATGAATTCGGCCAGATGGATAATACCCCGGACGCCCGTGACGAGCTGGCCGGAGAAATGCAGGACCTGAAAAAGCGCAAACGTGAAGGCGAAGCGCGTCAGAGCAGCATGAGCGGAAAGGCGCGGAGCCGTTCCGCTTCCGAAGTGGTCGTAACGGAGGAACCCGCAGCTGCTGCCCGTTCCCGCAGAGCCAGGCACGATGACGTTCCCGCTACGGCAGTTCGTGTACAGCCCGCCCCCCGAAGCGACCGGGCCCGCCGGGAAGAATCCGAGATCTGGCACCGCGTCCGTTTCATGAATGAAAACGGCGCTTTCGCAGAGAGCAGGACTTACGATCCGGCGCCTTCCGGCACCTATACACAGGGAACCGGATCCTGGCATCTTGCCGGCCCGCTGGGCAGGCAGATTGTTCCCCCGCCCGAGCATAAACACCGTTTTCTGAAGTTTCTGCTCGCCCTGATCCTGATAGCGGCGGTCGGTGCCGGCGGATATTTCGCGTATAATTATTTTTCACGCGGCAGCCAGCCCGCCGTCAATCAGAACGCCATCGTAACGGCCACCCTGATGGACGACCTGCCTGCCCACACGATCCTGATCCCCGGCGAGGATGGAACGACCATATATATCCGGGAACTGCACGCCAGCTATGTGGTTGTGGACGGATTCGCGTCGATCGAAGTGGCGGACCATACATGGTACGACAATCTGGAAGGTTCTCTGGAAGAGACCATGGAAGTGACCCTGTCGCCTTTCCTGAAAACTGCTTCGGGCAAACAGACGCCGTTGGATCTGGTGACTTACCAGATTACGATTCCGCTCAGCCCGATCACGCTGGAATCTCCCGAAGCGCTCCGCACGACGGTTTCAACCACTATGTCGGCCATCCGGATCGTTGTGCGGCCCGGTTCCCGGGTCCTGGTCAATGATGAGGACTGCAGCGACACGATCAACTCCGAAACAGGTGAGATGACGAAGAACGTTACTGTTCAGCCCATCGGAGACAATCCGTATAAGATCGTGGTCCGGTCCCAGTACTGCCGCGAGAACACCATCACCGTTGTCCTCTACCGCGAGCCTCAGGAGATTCCGCTGGATCTGGCTGTCGGTACCTTCGGCAGTACGGACCAGGATTATATGAAAGTAACAGCCACCACGCTGCCGGGTGCCTATGTGGAAGTCCTTACGCCGCATTCTGACCTGAACATCACCGATCTGGATTCCACTGGAAAATTCTCTTTCAACGCAATCTTCGGCGACAACATTGGCTACAACACCATTACCATCAGGGCTTCCTACGGAGATAAAAAGCCTTCTGTCGTCAACTATGAGGTTTATTACCTGCCGCCGCCGGATAAATATACCACGAAAGCCTGGCGGCTGAACGCAGACGGATACAGCGAGCTGCTGAGCAATCTGCAGGTGCGGATCGCGAAGCACCAGATCTATGAGGTCAAGGGCGTTGTGCAGTACTCCGTTTCCGACAAGCCGCAGCGTGTGGTGATCAACACCAGCGAAGACGGAAAAACTCAGCCGGTCCTGGTCGAAAACTTCACCAAAATCCACTGGGAAGTGGGCAAGTATTACCGGATTTTCGCCGATGCCGCCTCCTCCTATAACAGCATGCCATGGCTGAACGCGCGGTATACTTACCTCAAATAAAGCTGAGCCTCGGCCGCCTTTTGTTTTCCCGAAGCGGCGCTGTACTGTCACCGGATATATTATTGTTAGGAGTACCATCCCATGAAAAGAATCTTTCTCATCCTGTTGGTAATGGCCCTGTTTACGGTTTCCGCGCTGGCGGATCCGCTGGAGCTCCTGGAGGATTATGCCCAGGAAATTTCTGAGCTGTATGATGAAAGCGACCCCGGCGTTGGGGCTTTTACGTACAGCTACCGCTATCCTCATGTGGATGAGGAAGCAGAAGGCGCCGCTAATATCAATGAGTTTTATTCCTATCTGATGTACGAACAGGAATTCTATATTGAGATGGCTCAGGGTTCCTTTGAGGGAGAAGACGACTCGACGGTGATCACGTATACCGTCACCTGCAATAACGACGAGTTTTTTTCCGTCCTGCTCCGGACTGAAAAGCGCAATCCCGATTTATCCCGTGTCTCATGGACGGGCAATGTTTTTTCGCGAAAGCACGGGGCGGACGGGAAATCCTATTCGCTTCCGAAGCTGCTCGGTATCCTCGACCCTGATGAAACCGAGGAATGGAAGCAGGATTACCAGACTGAAAAGGCGGATAATCTGATCCGTGAGATGGTCTGGGACATGATTGAGGAAAACGAGGCGGGCCTCGACTACGGCAGCTTGACGGAAGAGGATCTGTCACATGTTTTTTTTCCCGAAGAAAGCTTTTATCTGGATGAAAACGGCGACCCGGTTTTCTATATCCAGCCCGGAGACGTTCTGGAGGTAGTGCCGGAAGGAACGGATCTGTTCATCTTCCCGATCCCGCTGGAGGACATACTGGACGAATTGTGACAAACGGGAAGAATACAGAAAAAATCCGTGCATTTCCGCCTGAACGGACGTATAATAATTCCAATCATTTAATCGGGAAAGAGGGAACCGTCATGCTGGATATCAAAGTCACCCTTTCACAGAATCTCAAACAGAAGCCCGCGGATGAGTCCGCCCTTGGCTTCGGCCGGATTTTTACCGACCATATGTTCCTGATGGATTATGAGCAGGGCGTCGGCTGGCACAACGCCCGTATCGTCCCCTACGGCGATTTCGCAATGGATCCCGCTGCAATGGTCCTCCATTACGGTCAGGCCATTTTTGAGGGCTCCAAGTGCTACCGTCGCTCCGACGGCGGGCTTCAGCTCTTCCGGCCGCAGGACAACCTGGCCCGGATGAGCCGCAGCGCGGAGCGCATGGGCATGCCGGCGCTGGATGAGGAATCCGCCCTGGAGGGTCTCAAACAGCTGATTAAGATTGAGGAAGCCTGGGTTCCGCATCGCGACGGCACCTCCCTGTATATCCGTCCGACCATGATTTCCATGGATGTCGGCCTTGGCGTGCACGCATCAAAAAAGTATCTGTTTTTCATCATCCTCAGCCCCGTAGGCGCCTACTACAAGGAAGGCCTGAAACCCGTCAGCATCTACGTCGAGGATAAATATGTCCGTGCGGTCCGCGGCGGCGTCGGCTTCACCAAGTGCGCGGGAAACTATGCCGCCTCCATTCTTGCCGGCTCGGTTGCGGAGGAAAAAGGCTTCTCACAGGTGCTCTGGCTTGACGGTGTGGAGCAGAAATACGTTGAGGAAGTCGGCTCCATGAACATGATGTTCGCCTATGGCAATAAGATCGTCACCCCGATGCTGAACGGCTCCATCCTGCCCGGCATCACGCGTGACAGCGTGCTGAAGCTTGCCCGCACCATGGGTTACGAAACGGAAGAGACTCGTCTGGATATCAATGAGATTTTTGCCGACGCAAAATCCGGCAAACTGACCGAAGCTTTCGGAACCGGCACTGCCGCGGTCATCAGTCCCGTCGGAACGCTGGCCATGGAAGACGAGAAGATCACGATCGGCGACGGCGGCATCGGAAAAGTCGCCCAGAGTCTGTACGATACCCTGACCGGTATCCAGTACGGCCGTCTTGAAGATAAATTCGGCTGGATCGTAAAACTGTAATCTCCCCCGGTTCATCCCGATCGGAAGAGGTGCCCTGTCAATTGCTTTCTGCATTGTTTCGGCGGCGTATCGGGATCGGATCAATAGGAAAAGGAATTCTTAAAATGCTGAGACAACGTGACACCCGCCCCCTCCACTGGGCTGACAAGACCATGAGCGTCATGCGGGCAGATCAGCTGGAGGCCTGTGAGAAAGATCTCGCAGGCCTTCCTTCCCGTTGTCTTTTTGAGCCGGAATGCAGCAATGTGGACGCCGAAAAGCTGTACGAGCTTTCTTTCCTGGCCGGGGAGGACAGTAAAGCCTCCGGCCGTGCGCTCCGTCCGGCCCTTCATACGGTGGAACAACTGCGCAACCGCGTACTGCATACTTTTGTTCAGGAATGCGCTTTGCTTTCTGTGGAAGAGCATGATCTGCTTGTCCGCGCAGTGCTTTTCGGCGGCCATACGCTCCTGACCGACTGGAATGAACTGATCCCGGCGCGCGCGCTGGTCCGCCGCCTCTGGTGCCGTGTGGAAGGTTCCGGGGAAAACACCGTCCTCATCCTGCCCCACCAGTTGTGCGCCTCCGCGCTCCTGCTGCTCGCGGGTGACAGCCATAAGGCTGTCCGGAATATTGTCGAGCAGGTCCACGACACGATTGAGAACACCCTCTACCTGCTCGGCGCTGCTAGATCGGCAGGTCCCGCCCGCCATCTTGCGTCGCTGCTGAAAGGTACCTGCGCCGATGGCCATCCGAACCTGATCGACCGTTTCCTGCTTGCCGGCTATGACTATGTCTATGACCGCGGCGGAAACCTGCTTCTGATCCACCCGGGTCTTGCCGATCCGGAAAGGATGATGGGAATCACCAATACCGAAATGAATCCGGAGGCGCTCAGCAAGGCCTCTGACAGCATCAGTGATCTGGAATCCCCGCTGTATGAACGGATGCTCAGTCTGCTGATAGACGTCACCAGGCCGGAGATCACCCCGGAGGACGCAGTCGAGGATCTGATCATCCTGGCCAAGCAGGAAGTCCCCTGGAACGATATGCTGGAAGTGCTCTCCTCCCTGCTGATCTGTCAGCCGACGCCGGAAATGCGTTCCGCTCTGAAGGAACTGAGCGACCGTATCCCACGCTGGCTGAGTTTGAGTACTTCCCGGGTGCAGTGATATGGCGCTGAAAGAAACCGTTATTCCTCCGGAAACCGCGGGAAAGCGCGTTGCCGACTGCGTACGGGAGCTTCTGCCGGATTTGCCGGAGAGCGTAATTCGCAGAATCTTCGATGCCCGGGACGTCAAGCTGGACGGAATTCGGGTCTCCCGCAGCCAGGCTGTGCAGGCTGGCCAGACCCTGAAAATCTACATTCCCGATGTGTACGGTGCAGGCGCTGATACCGCGCCGGCGCTTTCAGTCGTCTATGAGGATGAGGATGTACTGCTCGTCAACAAACGGGCAGGCATCAGCGTACAGCCTGACGTGCGCGGCGGCGTTTCCCTGACGGCTCTGTGCGCCGCGTACGTCGCGCAGAGGGATCCGGATGCCTTCCCTCCGGCAGCGTGTCACCGTCTGGACAATCGTACCTGCGGGCTCTGCCTGTTCGCGAAGAATCAGCAGGCGCTGGATATCCTTCAGGATGTGTTTCGTAGGCGACAGCTTGAAAAATATTACGTCTGCCTGGTCCGCGGGATCATGAAGCCTCCGTTCGCCGTATGCCGCGCCTGGCTGGTTAAGGACGCCCGCAGAGCGGTCGTCCGCATTACTGATCGTCCGGAACCTGACGCGAAGCCGATCGAAACCGGATATGAAACGCTGGAAAGCGGACCGGTTTCCCGTCTGCGCGTTCATCTGATCACAGGCCGCACGCATCAGATCAGGGCTCATCTCGCCGCTCTCGGTCATCCTGTGCTTGGGGATGATCTTTACGGCGATCGTGAGTTCAATCGCCGGGAGAAAGTGCGCGCGCTGAAGCTCTGCGCCGTCTCCCTGAAACTGGATACCGGCGGTCGTCTTCCTGCCCTCGACGGGCGTGAGTTTTCCATTGATCCGCCTTTCTGATCCCGCGGTTCGCAGGATGAATCATGAACATAAAAACAAGGAGGTATCCCTATGCTGGCATCTCGTCCCCCGCTCGGATGGAATTCCTGGAACACCTTCGGAGAGCATATCAGCGATTCCCTGATCCGTGAAATGGCGGATTACATGGTTGACAATGGCTGGCTTGAAGCCGGTTATGAGTACCTGGTGATCGACGACTGCTGGTCTCTGCGGGACCGCGATCAGGACGGGCTGCTGGTGCCGGATCCGGAAAAATTCCCTTACGGCATGAAAGCGTTGGCGGATTACGTCCATTCAAAAGGCCTGAAATTCGGAATGTATTCCTGCGCCGGAGTAATGACCTGCGCCTCCTACCCTTCCAGCTATGATCATGAGTTTGTCGACGCGAATACTTTTGCATCCTGGGGCGTGGACTTCCTGAAATATGATTTCTGTAATTTCCCGGAATCCGGCAACTGCCGCAACCGCTATCAGACCATGTCCATGGCGCTGAAAGCGTCCGGCCGTGAGATTCTGTTCTCCGCCTGTAACTGGGGACGGTATGATCCGTGGAAATGGATGCGGGGCGTCGGCGCCCATATGTATCGCTCCACCGGCGACATAATGGACAATTATGTTTCCTTTACCGAAATTTTCAAGTCCCAGCTGGAGAACCTGTGCATGAGCGGCACCGCCTGTTTCAATGACATGGACATGTTGACCGTCGGCATGTGCGGAAAGGGCAACGTTGGCTTTGGGAAAGTCTGCAGCTATGAGGAATACCGCATGCAGTTCGCCCTCTGGTGCCTGTGCGGTGTTCCGCTGATGCTGGGTGCTGATCTGCGCACCCTGAGGCCCGAATATACCGCCCTGATGCAGAACAGGAATCTGCTCCGGATTGACCAGGACGAGGAATGCCGTCCGCCTTTCCTGATCAGGAGAGGCTCTGTCTTTACGTCCAACCCGGATCCGAAGGAAGGCGAAATGCCCTGGCGCGAGCTTCCGGACACTTCCTTCACGCTGTTCCGTCATCTTTCAGGCGGCGAGTTTGCTCTGGCTTTCATCAATATGTCCGAAGCAGAGACCCTCATGCACTGCGAACTAGTGGATCTCGGCCTGCCGGTATCGTCAGGGTTCGCGCTGGAACTGCGCGACGCTTTTACCGGCGAACTGACCGGCAGGAAATCCGACTACTTCAACCCGACAGTCGCGGGGCATGACATGAAACTGTATCTTTGCAGGATGGTGCCCGCCTGTGACTGAGACAGTTCGCTGCGCCCGGTGCGGCGCTCCCCTCGGGAAGGATGACGTCGCGATGACGCGGAAAATGATCAACCGGGGAACGGATACGTTTTTCTGCGTTCCCTGCCTGGCGGATCATTTTGAGCTGACAGAGGAAGTGCTCCGGGAAAAGATCAGGGAGTTCAAGGCGATGGGTTGTACACTGTTCTCATGAAAAATCAGGCGCGGGAATCATCCCGCGCCTGATTTGTTCTTCTGTCCATTCAGGATTATCCGATACGCCTGTTTTCCCGCCGGAAACCGTTCATGTTACGGGATATACTGCCAGTCTACGGATGCAACGTTCCCGTCCGGATCAATATTGTAATCCAGCTGGTACCAGTGCCCGTCGCTGCGGATTCTGTACCTGACAATATAGGTCTTTTTGTCCTCCTGCAGATAGATTCTTCCGTCGTTTCCGCTGTTAAGTGTATACAGTCTCCGGTTTCCGCTGGCGCTCTTCACCTGTCCGAGATCCTTGAACTTTCCGACGACAAAATCCATCGGGTCACCGATTCCGGTTCCCCGCGGTGCTTTGAACGTCCCGTCTCTGAAATACAATTCCACCAATACCCAGTTTTTCCTGGACAGGTTCATGACAGCGTAACCCCAGGGGTATTCATACTTCCTGCATTCTGTCTCAAAATCCCCGCTCTGTTCCATCTCCGTCAGCGTTCCTTCACCATATGAAGACTGGAAATCAAGCATAGTGGTTTTATTCAGTTCAAACCCGCCGATCGTCTCCGTGATCTCCCAGGCAGTCAGCGGATAAGGCTTTGCTTCGATCTTGAAACTGCGTTCCAGCATGTTGGATACCTTGTTGTATTTGTTTACCGCAAATGCCTTGATGGTCACGGTATGACCGCTGGGCAGCTGAATGGGTTCACCGGTATAGATCGGGCAGTCCGCATCCGGTGTGGATCCGTCCACTGTATAGTAAATCACGATATCGTCGTCGTTCAGGTTGTCCTGCCCCGGTTTAAGACGGATCTTCTGCCTGGTCTTGTACGTGCCAGGCGCGAGGTTGCACTGGGGTGTCTGGGGCGATGGCATAATAATCTTATAGGTGCCCCTCAGTTCGTCCGAAACCAGTTCGCCGTTCAC
Organism: uncultured Clostridia bacterium; assembly: GCA_946411525.1. GTDB lineage: Bacteria > Bacillota > Clostridia > Christensenellales > Aristaeellaceae > Aristaeella. The sequence continues at coordinate 62,395 of CAMKEI010000005.1, forward strand.
GGCGACCGCGCGCAGGTTCCAGATCCCCTCGTCCAGGAATACGCGTTCCGTCCAGAGGGTGCCTCCGCTGGGCAGCTCGGCGTCCTCGTCAAACGTCCAGTAAACTTCGTAGCCCTGATAGGATGTGATCGCGATATATTTTTTCGCCTCGTAGTAGCCGGCTGTCAGGTCCACTTCCGGCGGTGCGGGAAGAAGATCCCGGCGCTGCGTCTGGAAGCTGGCCTCTCCCGTTTTCTCATACGCGAGTTTCATCAGTTCCCCGGCCTTGGCCAGATCGCCCGTTTTTCCGCTGCTGCGCAGGATCCGGATATGATTGACGTATGCCTCCGTGCGGGAAGGCGTATTGGTATAGATTCGTTCATAAAGCGCGGCCGCCTCGTCCGTTTTGCCGACAGCCTCATACGCGCTGGCAAGCATCAGCAGACCGTCCACATCCTCGTGTTCTTCGGCTTCATCCTGTTTTTTTGCCTTTTCAAAATTGACGATGGCGCCTTCCATGTCGCCTGTATTCATCAGTTCCTCGCCTACGGACCAGAGCGCGGATGAAGTGGCTTTCCGGCCAAGCCGCGCCATCAGTTTCTGACCCTCGTCAGTATTCTCCAGGAAAAGCCATCCGCCGATCAGGGCCAGAATCAGCACCGATACGGTAATCAGTGTGATCTTCATCCAGTTGACCATCTTCAGGCGCTGCCGGCCGCCCTTCTCGATCCATTCCGTATATGCCCGGGCCTGCTCCTCCAGCGCGGCGTCTTCGTCGTATACGGACCGGCGGCGCCGTTCAAAAGCCGGTTCCTCGCCATCTCCGGATGTTTCCTGCTCCGAAACGGTAAAGGATGCAAATTCCTCTTCCCGGTCGTCCCTGATCAGGGGCATCTCGACTGTAGCATGGCTTGCGCCGCTGCGGCGTTTCCTTCGGGCTTCCGTGGTCTGCTTTGCGGCAGCGTCACGAATTGCCTGCCTGGCTCTTTTCCCCTGACGGATGGATTCGGCGCCTCCCGCGGGCTCACCGGCGTTCGTGTTCACAATTTCTCTGCATTCGGGACAGACAGTCTCTTCCCTGTCCGTATAATATCCGCATTTGGGACACAGCATAGCCGGCAGCCTCCTTTCAGATTATTTTGACCCGTTTTTCAGGTCAGATCCAGGTCCCTGAGCGCTTCATACTCCGGATCGTCCTCATAGGTCCTTTCCGGGCAGATCCCGCCCAGCGTCTCAATCGCGTTCCGAATTTCAATAAACGTCAGGTACGGCAGTTTTTCCTCCTGCGCTGCGCTGATCAGATCAGGGAGTGCGCGGTCGTCTCCGAGCCTGGCCAGGTAACCCGCGAAAAGCGCCCGGCGTTCCTTTCTTTCCCGGAAAAGCCTGACGGCCAGTTTAAAGATCTGCTCGTTGCCGGGAAAATGGGAAAGCACTTCCAGCAGTGCTTCCTCGCCTTCCGCGTTGGCCCGGGGCAGTTCCTGCAGGATTGGCTGAACCACGCACTCGCCCATTTCCGTAAGTCCTTCCAGTGCGTTGTCCTTCAGTTCATCCTTGCCTTCCCTGTTCAGCTGCCACTGGATATACAGCATTTTGGGCAGCGTGCTCTCCATTTCCCTCAGCAGATTTACGGCGATCATCCGGGCTTCCTCCGGTGCGTCCCCGTCCTTCAGCAGTTCGAGCAGACGCTTTTCGCAGGGACGGCCGACGGCGGTAATCTGCTCACACAGCAGGTCCGGAACCGGAACGCCTTCGTCACAGTACTGCGCGAGCCAGTCCACCAGAACCTTCGGGTCCTCAAACTGCGTGAAATAGGCGCCCGGCGTCACATTGCCCAGCCATTTCGCTCTCGTATTCACGAACGCCATATAGATCCGCGGCATATCCTCTTCCATCTCGTCAAAATCAGCGTACTGATCCTGGCGGGTTTTCATCCATTCAGACATGAATTCCGCGAAATGCTCATCAAAATTTACGACTGGCATCTTCATTTTCTCTGTGCCTCCGACATCATGGACTGCAGTTGCTCCGTGGTAAAGAAGTATTTACGGTGGCAGAAATGGCAGACCAGCTCCGCACCCTGATCCTCTTCAATCAGGGACTGCAGGTCTTTCGCGCCTATGGAAATCAGCGCTTTCTCCATCCGGTCCCTGCTGCAGGTGCAGGTATAGGAAACGGGCGTCCGTTCCAGGATCTTCGGCTCCATGCCGCGGAACCAGTCCCTGCACAGCTGTTCGATCGGCGCGAATGTCATTTCCCGGCTGATATCGGCAAACATGGGACTCCTCAGTTCAAGCTGATCGATGATCTCATCCGGGCAGCCCGGCAGCGGCTGGATCAGCAGGCCGCCGGCTTTCAGCACAGCGCCGCCGCTGACCAGTACACCCAGCGCCACCAGCGAGGGCTGCTGTTCCGATACCGTAAAATACTGGGCGAAGTCCATGGCGATTTCGCCGCTGACCAGTTCACACTGTCCGATATAGTTCTTGCTAAGCGCCAGGTCCTTGATCACACTCATCCGTCCATGGCGCCCTACCGCGCCGCCTACGTCCAGTTTTCCGTCCGCACGAAGCGGAAGCTCGACTTTCGGATTGTCGGCGCAGGCGCGGACCTTCCCGTGATCGGCGATCGCGACCAGCGATCCCATGGGACCGTCTCCCTTGACCGTCACGGTCACGGATTCATCTTCGCCCTTCATCATGATACCCAGCATGGCTGTCCCGGTCATCAGCCGGCCCAGGGCCGCCGTGCAGACAGGGGTCGCTCCGTGGATATCCGCGCAGCGCTGTACCGTCTGTGTGGTATCGCAGAGCATCACCCGCGCCTGCCCGCCGCACAGATCGATCTGCAGCATCTCGTCTGTATTTGCCATATGACTGTTCCTCTTGAGATTCCAGAATAATTGGTTACCTTACCGGATTTGTGGCCGCGATATGCCATCTCTGATCGTTCTCCCGCGGCGCGTTCAGCGTCTTTTCGGAATAAATGCATACAGCACGGAAGCCGGCTTTCCAGAGGATTCCCTTCAGGGTGTCCGCGTCCCACGCCCGCTGCCGCTGGTGTTCTTCCATCCGGCGGTATCTGCCGTCTTCCTCCCTGATAAAAAAGCACAGATCCAGGCTGACCGTCTGCGACCGTTCATGCCAGCTGTTCTGCCACAGATAGGTCACGTCTTCCCTGTCCTCGCACATCAATCCCGAACACAGGATATTCTTCAGCTTGTACGGTGTCGAAACGTCAAAGATCAGCGCGCCGCCCGGCAGGAGCGAACGCTTCGCCGCGCGGAAAAAACTCATCAGGTCCTCTTCCGTCAGCAGATAATTGACGCCGTCGCAAGTCGCCAGCACGCCGTCCACAGGCTTGTGCAGGTTCAGGGCTTTCATGTCCTGCTGGACAAAAGGAATGGCCATGCCGTGTTTCCGCGCCTTCTGTGCTGCCTGCCAGAGCATTTCCCGGCTCAAATCGACGCCCGTCATCTGAAAACCGCGCTTCTGAAGCGGCAGCGTGAGACTGCCGGTTCCGCAGGCGCATTCGCAGATTTTGCCGCTCCTGATCCCGTAAATCGAAAGCAGGCGGGAATAATAATCCGCCCAGCTTTCATAATCGACGTCGTTCATCAGTTCGTCGTAGATCTCAGCAAATCCCTGATACATGGTCAGATATCCGATTCCCCTTCCGCTTCCTCGTCATCTTCGTCGTCTTCGCTCCTGTGCAGTCCCTGATTGACTTTCGCGCCTTCAATCCGGGGATTGATGAAACGGTCAAACACGGCGTTGGTATAGCTGGCGGTGATAAACCGGCTGAGGCTGAATCCGATCAGCACATACCAGGAAAAGAGGAGCAGCATGCCGTACATCGGGTTCCAGAACCAGGCCAGGAGCCCGCCCACGACGACAGGTACGCAATGCAGCAGGCGGACCGCCACGCTCATCGGCAGCCGGGCAACGCCCAGCAGCAGGCCGTTTCGGATGACGTCCTTTATCTTCAGGTCGTATGTGATCGCAAGCGGATGCATATAGGTAATGCTGATTGCCCAGATGATCGCGATCAGCACAACCAGCACCTGGGGAACAAACATGAAAGGGGTCTGCGCCGCCATCTGACCGTAAAACGTCCAGCCCAGATAGGCGATCAGCGGCATAAAGGAGGTAATCGAGGACAGCACCAGCGCCTGCTTCCAGTTGGCTTTGACCGCGTCCTTGAAATCCGACCAGATAAACGCGTGTTCATCCCGTGCCCAGTTTCGCGTCACATAGCTCAGTCCGGCGGTAAACGGACCGGTAATCGCCATACACGGGATCATCCAGATCAGCACGTGGAGCAGCGCGCTGTCCAGGTAGTCGTTATACGTAATCCCGGAGCTTTTCAGCTTGTTGTACTCGTCTTCTGTCAGCCTGACTTCCTCGTCAGCTTCCGTAAGTGTTTCGACGTAGCCGGCGTAATCCTTTTCCTCAATAATCATCAGGTTGGACGCGACGGAAAGCAGATTGGTGAAGTTAATCATAAGCACGATCATCATCGGCAGAAAAATCAACATATACAGAAGATTGATCCGACAAAGCGCGCTCAGTCTCGTCTTGAGCGTATCGCGGAAAAGCTCCCGCCTGTTCTGCGGCAGATCTTCTTTCCGGAAATCGCCTTTCCCGCTCTTTCCGTAGTAGTAGTTGTTCATCATTCTTCCGAACATGATCCCGTATCTCCCCTTATAAATTCCTGCGCCGTGTCCTCCCGGCTCCGGCGCAGGAATTTGATTTATTTATGATGGTTAGCGAATCAGCTCATCAGAGCCTTGCTGGCTTCACACAGGGCGGCGTTGAGTTTCTCGGCGTCGTCCTTTTCGGCAGCGTTGGTGTTGACATAGAGCTTGATCTTGGGCTCTGTGCCGGAAGGCCGGACGCAGACCCAACAGCCTCCCTCCAGCTCAAAGTACAGCACGTCGGACTTCGGCAGGCCCGTCGGCTCTTCCCTGCCGTTCTCGGTGCGGATGCCGCTGAGATAGTCGCGGACAGCTGTAACCTTCAGGCCGGCGATCTCTTTCGGCGGCTGGGAACGAAGTCCGCTCATGATCTCCTTCATCCGGGTCAGGCCGTCCTTGCCGGGCAGCGTCGTGGAAACCACGTTCTCAATGTAGTAGCCGTATTCACGGAAGATCTGCTGCATCCTGTCATAGAAGGTGATTCCTTCCGCCATGCAGGCGCAGGCGACTTCACTGACCAGCAGGCTCGCATTCACGCCGTCCTTGTCGCGTACAAAGGTGCTGGAAAGGAAACCGTAGCTTTCTTCAAAGCCGAACAGGAACGTATGGTCTCCCTTGTCCATGAACTGCTGGATCTTCTCACCGATAAACTTGAAACCGGTCAGGGTCTCAAAGATCGATATGCCGAAGCTCTCGCAGATCCGGTTCGCCAGGCTGGTGGAAACGATGCTCTTCACGGCCGCGCCGTCCTTCGGGAGGTTTCCGGCTTTTTTCCTGCTGGACAGAATGTAATGCAGCAGGACGCAGCCGATATCGTTGCCGGTGAGAAGATGCCATTCTCCCTGCCCGTCCTTGACGGCCACACCCAGCCTGTCGCAGTCCGGATCCGTCGCGAAAATGACGTTCGCGCCAACTTTTGCGGCCAGGCTGAAAGCCATCTCGTATGCGCCGGGGTCTTCCGGATTCGGCACCTTGATCGTGCTGAAGTTGGGATCGGGCATTTCCTGTTCCTTAACAACCGCGACGTTGGTCAGTCCGATTTCCTTCAGCAGGCGGCGAACAGGCACATTGCCGCTGCCGTGCAGGGGCGTGTATACGATATTCAGTTTGGATCCTTCCGTACGGAGCAGATCCGGATTGATGCTCAGCGTCTTGATCTGAGCAATATAGTCGTCGTCCACTTCCTTGTTGCCGATGATTTTCAGCAAACCCTTGTCAAGGGCTTCCTGTTCGTCCATCAGCACGCAGTCGGTATATTTGGTGGCCCGGATCACGCGGGTAATGCCTTCGGCGGCTTCCGGTCCGACCTGGGCGCCGTCCTCTCCGTAAACTTTATAGCCGTTGTACTGCGGCGGATTATGGCTGGCCGTAATGACAACGCCCGCGATCGCGTGCAGATGACGGACCGCATAGCTGAGCACCGGTACCGGCCGCAGCGCGTCAAACAGGAAAGCGGGAACGCCTTCCGCGCAGAGGGTCAGGGCTGTATCCTTCGCGAATTCGGGACTGCAGCGGCGGCTGTCGTACGCGATGACGACGCCGCGCTTTGCTTCTTCCAGTTTTTCGAGCAGGTATCCGGCAAGGCCCTTGGTGGCCCTCCGGACGTTGTATTTGTTCATCCGGTTCATTCCCGCTCCGAGCACGCCGCGCATCCCGGCGGTGCCGAAGCTCAGTTCGGTGTAAAAACGGTCTTCAAGTTCCTTTTCGTCATCGCGGATCGCTTCCAGCTCGCGGACTGTTTCCGCGTCGCCTGCAAAATCCTTGAGCCACTGTTCATAGTTTTCGCGAATCGTCATATTGCTGCCGCCTTTCTTTCAGTTGATCCGGTCAGTTCAAACTCTTTAGCCGCGTGCGGAAAACCGCATATTAATTATAGTTTTTTTCGTCTTTTTTGACAAGTCGAATTGGAAACATTAGGAAGGAAAACCAACGGCTTTCCGTTAATTAACTGTCCTCCCTGATACAGACTGCCGCGGCGGTCCCGCCGTCATGGGTCACGGACAGGATGAAGCGGTTCCCCCGTCCCATCTCCTCCGCCTTTCCGGACAGTTCGTACGCCGGCATACCTGCCTCGTCATGAACGACGCTGACGTCCTTCAGGTCAAAGGTGATTCCGGTTCCCAGGGCCTTAGAAAAGGCCTCTTTCGCCGCAAAGATCCCGGCCATCGTCTGGGCAGCTCCCTTTCCCTTCGACCGGATATAGGCAATCTCGGCTTTGCTGAAATACCGATTCAGGAACCGATCGTCCGCAAGCTGTTTCTCCATCCTGGCGATTTCGCAAAGATCCAGTCCGAGTCCTCTGATCATGACTTCCGCTCCTTCCCTGCAGACATGCGGGTATACTGTTCCTATACCGCATCCCGTGGTTGTTTTGTCCGCATCATACCACACCTTGCGGTTTTCATCAATTAAAGGTATAATCATCGTGTTCTTCGGAATGAAGCGCCGTACCTCGTATCATCCTTCACAGACTCTCTTAATTCTGAATTGTGAATTCCGAATTATGAATTATTCAGGAGGAATTATGATCAATCCCGGCAGAATGATCCTCGCCCTGCAGCAGAACATCAGCAAAGCCGTTGTCGGAAAGGAGGAGGCAATCGAATACGCGCTGATCGCCCTGCTCTGCAAAGGCCATGTGCTGATTGAAGACGTCCCGGGCGTGGGGAAAACCACGCTGGCCAGTGCCCTTGCTAGGTCCCTGGACTGTTCCTTCCGCAGGATCCAGTTCACCCCCGACCTGATGCCTTCCGACGTGACCGGTTTCACGCTGGTGAATTTCAAAACCGGGGAGATGGAATACAAAGAGGGATCTGTCATGGCGCAGATCGTACTTGCCGATGAAATCAACCGGACCAGTCCGAAAACCCAGTCAGCCCTTCTTGAGGTGATGGAAGAGCACCAGGTGACCGTGGACGGCGTAACCCATCCGGTTCCGCAGCCCTTCATTGTCCTGGCAACCCAGAACCCGGGAGAGTTTGTCGGAACCTACCCCCTGCCGGAGGCGCAGGTTGACCGTTTCTTCCTGCGGATCTCCATCGGTTATCCCACCATTGAGCAGGAAATGGACGTGCTGGACCGTTACAGCGGATCCGTGGTTCCCATGACCACCGTCGAGCCGATCTGTTCCGCCCAGGACGTCCTGGCAATGCAGGAACAGGTCACCACGGTATACTGTTCCCCGGAAGTGCGTAACTATGTCGCTTCTCTGGCGGCCGCCACCCGGAATGATCCGGCGTTTTCCCTGGGCGCTTCGACCCGGGCCGCCATTGCCCTGATCCGCGGGGCGCAGGCCTGCGCCATGCTTGATGACCGTGATTTTGTCCTGCCTGAGGATGTGCAGCATATGTTCCTTCCCGTCATGGCGCACCGGATGATTCTCTCTCCGGAGGCCAAGATGAAAGGCGTTCCGGCTGAACAGTTCCTGCTGACCATTCTGCAGAATACATCTGTTCCCGTGAGATTATGAAGCTGAAGCTGACGTTTCCCCTCGCTGTTTTTCTGATGCTGCTGACGGTGGCGCTGTGTACCGGCAGTCAGCTTTTTTTGCTGCTTTCCGTCCTGATTGTCCTGATCCTTGCCGGCGCCGTGATCTCGGTGCTCTGGGCAGCTTCCACGCTGGAGGCGTACGGGGAACTGTCCGCGGAAACAGTCCGGCGGGGAGATGACGCGACGCTTTCGCTCCGGATCCGGCACCGCGGCCTGATTCCGGTCGCGCCGCTGCTGCTGGAGCTTTCCGGTCCGGCTGGAAACAGGGACCGGGAAATCCGTCTGAAAAATATGCCGCGTCGGCTCCAGAGTCTCAGGCTGCCTGTGCACGCTCTCCATGTGGGCGTCTTTTCTGTCGGTCTTCACGCCTGTACCGTGGAAGATCTGCTCGGTCTGGTCCGGAAGCGGGTGCCGCTGGACCGGACCTTCTTTGAGCTACTCGTCCTTCCCCGGACCTTCGACGTGGATCCGCTGACGCTTGCCCCGGGCGATCCCGGAAGTGAACTGATGGCCCGCGCGACGGAAGACCTGAGCGCTCCTTCCGACGTCCGTTCCTATCAGCAGGGCGACGCGATGAAAAAAATACACTGGAAGCTTTCCGTGCGTAAAGGAGAGCTGATGGTGCGCAAATTCGACGAACCGATCCTGCAGGACGTGCTGATCCTCATGGATTGTTCCCGCCCGCCTTCCTGGGGACATCCGCAGGCCGAGTCCGATCTCCGGGACGCGCTGCTGGAAACGGCTGCGTCCGTCCTGACCGCCCAGGCTGCCACAGACCATCAGATCCGCCTGCCGCTGCTTGGTGCGCATCCGGTGGATGTGGACAAGCGCATGGGACTGCCTATCGCGCTCGATTACCTTTCCCGGGTGGATTTTTCCGAGACCGATCGGTTTGAGCGCGTGCTTTCCATAGAAAGCCGCCGGCTGCGGAAAGTCGGCTGCGTCGTCATCGTGGCTGCGCGGCTGAACATCCCCATGGTTGACATTATGATCCGGATGCACCGGGCCGGCCCGAATATCCGTTTGTATCTGGTCACATTCGCGCCGGAGGATGAAAACGTCCTCCCGCTGATCGCCCGCCTGAAACAGTCCGGTATCGAAGTATCCTACGTCACACCGGAACTGTCCTGAACATCAGTTCGTGATCCTGTTGAAAAGAAAGGAGGCTGCCTGCGTTGAACGAAGCTTTGCGCGTCCGTCTGACGCACGCTCTGCTGTCCATGCTGATGGCGGCCGGGCTGCTGCTGCCCTTTCTGGGCATCCTGGAGCCTTCCTTTCTGTTCCCCCGTCTTATCCTCTGGTCCGCGAGCGTCATCCTGCTGTTTGAACTGACCTGTTCCAACCGGATTACGGCCGTCGTCTCCGCCGTTCTTTGCCTGACCGCACTGGCGGTCTGGCTGCTGGCGATGAACGGGCTGATCATCGTTTCGGACGTGGTGCTGGCTGTTGCTCTGCGGTTTACCGGCGTCAGGACGGCCCTGCCGCTGGTCGCTTCCTCCGCGGTCGTCTTGTTCACCGTGCTGATCTCGCTGATCAGCTGTTTCGTCTGCCTGCGCGGCGCCTCTGTTCTGCCGGCTGCTCTGCTCTGTTTCGGAATGATCCTGCTGATCTATTTGTCCGGTTCCTCGGAAGTCGTTCCCTGGTTCCTGCCGGCTCTGGCTGCCCTGCTGCTGATGCTGATGACAGAACGTTTCCCTGAAACACCGCTGCTTCCGCTGGTGCCCGTTGCCGCGCTGCTTGTTGCAGGCGCCTTCCTGCTGACCACCGGCGGCGTGGATTCCGGTCCGCTCCGGGAAAAGGCCGACGAGTTTCGTCAGGCAGTTCTCGACCGTCTTTTCTTTACGGAACCGCGTGACGTGTTCTCCCTGTCTTCCGAGGGGTATTATCCTGAAGGACAGGATCAGCTCGGCGGAAAGCCCGACCCTGATGACACGCCTGTCATGCAGGTTTCGGCGCCGCGGACCGTGTATCTCCGGGGCGTTGTCCTGAACGAGTACACCGGCCGCAGCTGGCGCAACACCACCGGCGGAAGGCGCTATCTGCGACAGTCTTCCCGGCTGGCATCGGAACGCGCCGCTCTTTTCGACGAGGACCTCCCATCCCTGACAATCCGGAACTCCCTGTGTGATCCGGTGACCGTATCCGTCCGGATGCTCAGTGACAGTGCGTCCACGCTCTTTGTGCCGCAGCGGGTTCGTGAACTGATTCCGGGCGGGGAACTGGTTCCCTACTTCTCCAGTTCCTCCGAGCTGTTTATTACCCGCAATCTCAGGACCGGCGATACTTACAGTGTATCCGCGCCGCTTTTCCTGGCCGGCGATCCCGGGCTCTCCACCCTGATTGAAGTCTGTTCCACAATGGAAGACAGCAAATACAGCCGCATCGCGGAAATGTATACCGCCCTTCCCGGCCATCTGGAAAATCCTGTATATGAGCTTGCCCGGGAAACGGTTTCCGTCGCCTCCGCGCCTTATGAACAGGCGATGGCGATCCAGTCCTGGCTGATCCGGAACTTCCGTTACACCCTGGACGTGGAGCCGCAGCCTGCCAATCTTGACTTTGTCACCCACTTCCTGCTGGACACGCACGAAGGGTACTGCACCTATTTTGCTTCCGCCATGACCGTGCTGTGCCGGATGGCCGGCCTTCCCGCCAGATATGTGGAAGGATATCTGGCCGAGCCGTATGAAAACGGCGTTGCAACCGTAACCGGTATGTCCGCGCACGCCTGGACCGAAGTCTACTTTAAAGGTTTCGGCTGGCTGACCTTTGACGCCACGCCGAGAGACGGCAGTCAAAGCAGGATCGGATCCGTGCCGGATTCTTCACCGGATCCCGCGCCAACCCCCTCGCCTTCTCCCGAACCGGAACCGTCGTCATCCCCGGAGACGCCGGAGGAAAAGGAAAGAGAGCCGGGTCCGGACGCGTCTTCGGAATCCGCCGCGGAACCGACGCTGGAACCCGGGCAGGAGCCGGCGCCTGAGGAGGAACCGTCACCTGAACAGGAGCCGGAAGCAGCGTCCCCTCCGCCGGATCATGATGAAGACGCGCCGTCATCACCGCCGTCGGATCAGGAAACAGCCCCGTCAGAAAATTCCGGCGCGTCCGGATCTTTCCCCTGGCTCTGGCTGCTGCTCCTGATTCTCCTGCTTGCCGCCCTGCTGCGGATTGTGTTCACTTCTCCCGCCTTCCGCGCGCGCCGTGTGAAAAACAGTCTGGCTGAATTTGATGTCTGGGCTCAGGAGATCACGGATCTGTTGTATGCGGAAAACCTGACCCGTTCCCCGAGCGAATCCCCGATGGCCTTTGGCCGCAGAGTGGACCGGAACGCAATGTTCAGCGTCGCCATGGGGCCGGTCGGCGAATGCGTTTCGCTGATCCGTTACTCACGGGCCGAAGTGAATGAGACGGACATCGGCCTGGTCCGTGACACCTCCATTCTGCTGAAAGGCGAGCTCAGCCGGCCGGCAAAACTGCGTTACTTCCTCCGCCGGGTCTTTATCCCGCAGAAACGGAGAGACAGCCTTTAATCAAAGAACGGACACCGCTTCAGCGGTGTCCGTTTATCTGTGCTTCACGATCTGCTATACATGGAATAAAACGATCTTCGGCTGACATTCCATATCTTCTGCCGTCACCCGGAGGGCCTCCGCGTCCCTGCAGATCTGTTCGGAATCATACAGCGACAGGAACCCTTCCGGATCTGAAATCGGCCAGTCCTTATTGTATTCCGTTCTGTAGTGCATCGGCAGGATGATCCGTGCATGAAGCTGTTCGGCCGTTTCCCGCGCCTTTCCGGTATCTATGGTATAGAATCCGCCGACAGGGATCATCAGAATGTCAGGCGCGTTGAGCATTTCAGCCTGTTCCGAGTCCAGCGCGCAGCCCAGGTCTCCCAGATGGACGATCCGCAGCCCTTCCGTTTCAATCAGGAAGAGCAGCGTCTCTCCCCGCTTTCCGCCTCTTTCTTCATCGTGGAAGCCACGCAGCGCTGTGATCTTCACGCCGTTCTCCGGCGTATAGTTTCCGGCGCTGTCGATAATCCGGGGATTTCCCTTCAGGTTTTCCACGGCGTCATGGTCATGATGATGATGGGAAACCAGCGCGACGTCCGCCGTTACTTTCTTCACCGGGTAACCGCAGCCCGCGTCATACGGATCGGTCACAATCCGCACGCCGCTTTCTGTCTCAACAAGGAATTCAGCGTGTCCGATATGTTTGATCAGCATGTCCCCATGTTTCCTTTCATATTCTGAAATACCGCCGGCTGAGAGCCGGCAGGGATTTTCCTTCTCTGAGGCGCCGCGCCCAGTCTTTATGAAGGGCCGCGCAGGTCTCCTCATACGCCTTTTCGCCTTCTTCGCCGGCCTTGATCAGCGTACGCTGCGCCGCGCCGGAATCCTCGACGTCCCGTTGCGGATGCCTGTCCAGCAGGCTCAGGCAGCAGCCCGCTTCCGGACCGAAAGGTCCGGCGTACCAGTGCTCCGGCGGTTCCGGAGCAGGTTTCCTCAACTGAAGCCGGTCATCTTCCTGCCTGTATTCCCATCCCAGGCCAGTCAGGGCGGTCAGCAGCGTATTCGGGACGGTTCCGCCATACAGCACCGGAAGATCAGTCATGTACAGCCATTCTTCCCGCGGACTGCGGCGGATGGCCGGGGGCCTTCCGCCTGCCGGCGGCGTCAGCACGGCCGCCAGTTCCTCCCGCAGCGCGTTACGGAGCATCTGCCTTCCCCCGTTCACGCAGAGGACTGCCGTTCAGGATGGTGCCAACGGTTTCCGCTGCTTTCGTCATGGTTTTGCGCTGATCGCTGTCCATGCCGTCAGGCGCTCCGCCTCCGGCGGCGATACAGCGGTAGTAAAACCGGCCGTCCTGCTTGTATTTCCAGGTATAGACGGGCGTATATTCAGGATTGAGAATCTGTACTCCTCCCTGGCCGTCCCTGCGTACCGTCACATGAAGCAGGTAGCCCGACATGCGTCTGATATTGCCTCTGTCTCCGCTCAGCAGCGTCCCGAGGCTCCACACGCACAGCACGGTCCGTCCGTTCTTTCCGGGGAGGTACTCTGCTGCCTGCGGAACATGGCTGCCGCAGCCGATAATCAGATCCGCACCTGCTTCAGCTGTTTTTCCGGCAAGTTCCCGCTGCGCCTTGTCCGGCGTATTGCTTCCTGTCTTTCCCCAGCTGAGAAGGACAACAACGGCTTCCGCGCCGTACTGCCTCGCCAGGCCGACGTCCTGCGTGATCTGGTCCGGATCCGCTTCCGGCACCATGCCGTCCGTTTCGTCCCTGACCATCGTCTTGCGGGTTTTTGCGGACACTGTGGATGTGTACTGCAGAAAAGCGGTCTTTATGCCGTTGACCGTCCTGATTTCCGGAATGCCCGGATCGTCCGCATAACGGATCCCCAGCGTGCTGATTTCCTGTCTGTCCAGCGTCATCAGCGTGGATTCTATTCCGTCCCTGCCACAGGAGTATGCCTGGGAAAAACCGCAGGCAGCGACATTGAATCCCGCCTCCCGTATCAGTACGGCAGCCTGCGCCGGCGCTATATTGTCTGCGGTTTTGTTCCTGTCACTGAGGATGTTTTCAAAGAAAACGCCGTTCACATCACTGCGGATCTGCGGCGCCAGCAGCATCATCACGTCAGCGTAATCCGCCACTTTGGCGTCCGTGCTCCGGCTGTTCTTGCGCACCTCTCCGGTCAGGGAAATGCTGCCGCCGAACGTCAGCGAAAACTCCGGTTCGGCAACCGGCCAGACCGGCTGATCCGCCGCAGATTCAATGACAGATTGCTGAACCGGACGCTTTTCCGCGTCCTGTTTCTTTGCCGGCGGATCTTCTTCCGTATCGGGTGACACGTCGTTCCTGAGATCCAGCACATTCATATTCAGCCTGCTCAGGTCAATCGAAGCGCCGGAGGAGAGCCTGCCCAGAACAGCCGCGGATCCGCCCAGTACCGCGATTATCAGGATAAGCATAAACACTGTACCGGCAGAAAGCCTCCGCCGGGCCGGTTTGTTTCCGCCCTTCACGGTCAGCCCTCCCTTCCCCCAAAATGGATTCGCGGTTTATTTCAGAATTACCGCAAGGACCACGGACAAAGCCATCACGCCTGCGATCACCAGCGCCAGGACCCTGGCCATGGCCTTCTTTTTGTCTGTCATCTTTCTGCACTCCTTTACTGTTTCGAATAGAAATTTATTATATCATGGAGCAGCCAATATGCAAAGAGGAGACCGTGTTCCGAACGGTCTCCTCCGTTTTGTCAGGAATCCGGCCGGTGCAGCGCACCGGAATTACGTTTCAGATCCGCTGTCGTCAGATTTCTTTTCTTCCCGGAGTTTGTCTTCCTTTCCGGCGTTAGGTTTGAAGCTTGCGGTATAGGTCGCGTCCCCTTCCGTATCAGATGCGGAGTAGCGGCCGTAAGGATTCCCGGAACCGGTTCTGTATGTCCGGGCGTTCTTTTCGCCGGAAGGCACCGACGGCATCGCTTTCGGTTTTCCCGTACTTCCGGTATAGCTGCCGGTTCTGACCCTGGCTGCGTTCTGTGCGGAGACGGCGTCGGAAGGCTTTGCCGCACCCTCTTTCCCTGCCATAGTCTTCTGCTGCCTGGCTACCTTCTGTTTCGCCATACGCTGTGCGGCTTCGCGTTTCTGCTGTTTCCGGATATACCAGTAATATCCGCCTCCGCCGGCAGCGGCAAGCAGTACAAGCGCGATAATCCATCCTGCCGCTCCGCCTGAGCTCTTCTCCTGCGGGTACTCAGGCGCTTCCTCGGTCGCCTGCTCAGCGGGTTCCTCAGTCGGTTCCGCAGTCTTCAGGTCCGTTTTTTCTTCGATATAGGCCATGGCAGCGCTCACGGATCCCTCCGGATCGGCGGCGTCCTTGTAGAATTTCTCCAGTTCGGTCTGCAGGTCTTCCGCTTTCAGCGCCCCGGACTCAAGCTGGGAAATCAGCGAATTGACGAATTCATTCTTCTCCAGTTCATTTTCAGGCAGCGGAGCCGGTGTGGCAAAGGGATCGAAGGGTTCGTATTCAACGGTGGACCCCGTTGCGGGATTGACCCACTCGCTGACCTTCTGGTCTTCGGCGGATACGACGCCTGTCGGACTTCCTGTCGTCACAGGAGAGGAGGAAGTACCGGTCTGGGTCTGGTCCCGGTTATTCTCAATGCCTTCCAGATACTTCGGGGAAGCCAGGAATTCCTCTGCCTCACCGACAGTCATCTGCTTGAAGTATTTTCCGTTCAGATAACCTTCCTGATTGTTCCAGGAGACCTTGTACCATGTCTCGCCATCCGCCTGTACGGTTCCGTAGACAATGAACAGGGCGTACTTCTTCATCAGCCGGATCCGTCTGGAACTCGCGCCGGCTTCGGCGCGGAAGTTCACCGCGTCCGTCGTTACATAGCCGTAACAGCTCATCTGGTCCGCGTCATAGGTGTACGGAACCACAGTCGTGTCGGGAGACGGCTTCGAAGCTTCCTGGATCATTGCGGCGTATGCCTGCATCTCGCTGTCTGAAATCATCCGGAGCAGGTCAGCCCGGACGTATCCCCATTTGTCGTCATATTCGGCCACAGACCATGCGATGCCGTCCACATACACCTGGCCGGTCACGTACACAATCTTGTTGACAGACAGTTCATCCATAATGGAGCTGGCTGCTGTCGGCCACTGGCGTACCGGCACGCCGTCGCCGATAGTGATGGCGTATCCGATCCGCTGGTAGGGTTCCTCAGTCGGGGCCGGTACAGGCGTTACAATCAAAGCGCCTTCTTCCGGTTCCTCCACGGGTTCCTCTTCCGGTTCTTCCTCAGTTTCCTCACCCGATTCGGGAATCGGGGTTACAATCAGAGCGCCTTCTTCCGGTTCCTCTTCCGGTTCGGCGGTCGGGGTGGCTGTCGGCTCTTCAGTCGGAGTCGCGATCGGTTCTTCAGTCGGGGTTGCCGTCGGTTCCTCGGTCGGAGTCGCGGTCGGTTCCTCGGTAGGCGTGGGCGTCGGCGGAGCGGACGGTTCGTCCGTTACTTCGAACGTCACCACCTCCGTCGGCACTTCCGTCGGGAAAATATCTTCCAGCGTGAACGCCGGAACAGGAGAGGCCTTCGCTTCCACTTTGGCGCTGTCTTCCTCTGTCAGCAGATCAAGGTAGTTCGTCATGATGTACCCGGTTTTGCCGTTTACCATCGCGTATGTCCAGGTCTCGTCAAGCTCGTTTTGCAGCGTATAAATCAGATAAACCGATGTGTTCTTTTTCAGGTTGCCCCTGCTCTTTGAATTTGTGCTGGCTTCCGTACGGAAATTGACATTGTTGTTGGTTTTGCCGTAGCGGTTGATCATCTCGCCGACCGGGATTTCAGGAGCGGGAGTAGCTGTCGGTTTGGGCGTTTTTGTCGGCTTCGGCGTGGGGGTGTCGGTAGGCGCCGGTTCATCCGTAGGTGTGAGTGTAGGCGTGATTGCTTCCGTCGGTGTAGGTTCTTCCGTCGGTGTAGGTTCTTCCGTCGGCGTAGGTTCTTCCGTTGGCTTTTCTGTGGGGAATACTTCCTCTTCCGTATAGAGCGGAACCGGCGAAGCCTGCGCCTTGTTCCAGGCGTCGCTGTCCTGGGCGGTCAGCAGATCGAGGTATTCGGTCTTGATGTATCCGCGCCGTCCGTTCACTTCCACATATGACCAACTCTCTCCGGCGTTGTTCAGATCTGCGCGGAGAAGGTATACATGCATATTTTTGTCCAGCCTGGTGATAATCTTTCCGTCCTTGTCCGGCGTTTCACGGAAGCCAAGCTTCCCGGCGTTGGTCAGGCCGTAACGGTTGATCATCTCGCCTTCCGTAATCACAGGTTTTTCCGTCGGTTCAGGCGCTGATGTCTCTTCCTCTTTGTCTTCCGGTTCAGGCTGCGGCTCCAGATAAGGCGGCAGATCGGATCCGGCTTCAGGCTGCGGCTCCAGATAAGGTTCGGATTCCGGTTCTGGTTCAGGTTCCGGTTCCGGTTCCGGTTCAGGTTCCGGTTCCGGTTCAGGTTCGGGTTCCGCGGCCGGTCTGATTTCCTCCATTGTATAAATGTGCGGAGACAGCTGCTGGAGGGCGGCCCATGCGTCGCTGTCCTCAGGCGTCAGCACGTCGACAAACTCGCTCATCACATAGCCGGTATGGCCGTCAGATTCAACAAGCGTCCAGTTATCGCCCGCGCTGTCCGGTTCCGTATAAATCAGATAGATATGCGTGCCCCTCGACAGCTCGCCGTAGCGGTCGGCTTTCTTGCTCGGCGCATTCCGGTAATTGACTTTGCTGTTCGTTACACCGTACCGGTTGATCAGTTCGCCGACAGGCATCTCCGGCGCTTCCGTCGGTTCCGGTTCGGGTTCCGGTTCGGGTTCCGGTTCGGGTTCCGATTCGGGTTCAGGTTCCGGTTCAGGTTCGGGTTCCGGTTCAGGTTCCGGTTCAGGTTCCGGTTCAGGTTCCGGTTCAGGTTCAGGTTCAGGTTCCGGTTCCGCGGTCGGTCTGATTTCCTCTATTGTGTAGATGTGCGTAGACAGCTGCTGGAGGGCAACCCAAGCGTCGCTGTCTTCAGGCGTCAGCAGGTCGACATACTCGCTCATCACATATCCGGTATGGCCGTCGGCTTCAACCAGCGTCCAGTTATTGCCCGCGCTGTCCGGTTCCGTATAAATCAGATAGATATGCGTGCCCCTCGACAGCTCGCCGTAGCGGTCGGCTTTCTTGCTCGGCGCGTTCCGGTAATTGACTTTGCTGTTCGTCACGCCGAACCGGTTGATCAGTTCGCCGACAGGCATCTCCGGTGCTTCTGTCGGTTCCGGTTCGGGTTCCGGTTCGGGTTCCGGTTCGGGTTCCGGTTCGGGTTCCGGTTC